>NZ_MVOO01000001.1:0-948824 GCF_002156405.1 Pseudomonas sp. SCPG-7
CCCAATCCCATGTAGGAGCTGCCGAAGGCTGCGATCTTTTGATCTGGCTCTTGCTCTTGATGTGGCTTTTGATCTTCAGCCCCTTCGGCAGGCCGAGCGGAGGTGTTCATCCGGGGGGAGGCGCGCAGCGCCATGCGGCGAAGCCGCATACATCGAGAGGAGGTGCAGCGAAGCAAACCGTAGGCGATGCCCCCGGATGGGCACCGTAGCGAGGGAACACTGAGCCTAAGCGAAGTGCCGTACGCCGGGGCAAAGCCTTTTGGGTTACCTTTTCGGCGTTTGGAAAAGGTGACTCGCTGTAAGAGCGAAACCGCAGGAGGCCGTTACCGCAGCAACGGATATACACACAAAACCAACAAATCCCAGACAAACAAAAACGCCCGGTATAAACCGGGCGTCTTGTATTGACTTGATTAGCGAGCGCGGTAAGTAATGCGCCCTTTGCTCAAGTCATAGGGCGTCAGCTCGACGCGCACTTTGTCACCGGTAAGAATACGAATGTAGTTCTTGCGCATCTTGCCGGAGATATGCGCGGTTACGACGTGCCCATTTTCCAACTCCACACGAAACATGGTGTTGGGCAGGGTGTCGACGACAGTGCCTTCCATTTCGAAGCTGTCTTCTTTCGACATGCAGTAAAGCCCTCGGTGTCCAATGAATGGCCCGGTGCAACTGCGCCAGGCAAAAGCGGCGTGCATTGTGCCCGAAAAAGGGGGGGCAAGCCAAGGGGTTTAGGGTTCGCGATTAGTTCAGGATTACCCAGCGCTGATTGATCAGCAATTCGATGGGGCGATATTGGGTCTTGTAGTTCATCTTTTTGCAGTTCTTGATCCAGTATCCGAGATACACCGCTTCCAGCCCCAGACGCTGGCTTTCGGCGATTTGCCACAGGATCGCGAAGCGTCCCAGGCTGCGGCGCTCCTCGTCAGGTTCGTAAAAGGTATAGACCGCCGACAAGCCGTTGGGCAGCAGATCGGTCACCGCGACGGCGAGTAGCCGTCCGTCGAGACGAAATTCATAGAAGCGCGAGAAGGGCAGGTCGCGCACCAGAAAGGTCGAGAACTGGTCGCGGCTTGGCGGGTACATGTCGCCGTCGGCGTGTCGCTGTTCGATATACCGCTGGTACAGGTCGAAATATTCTTCGCTGAAATGCGGTTTCACCGGGCGCACCTGCAGATCGGCATTGCGTTTGAAAATGCGTTTCTGCTGGCGGTTGGGGTTGAACTGCGCCACCGGGATGCGTGCAGGCACGCACGCATTGCAATTCTGGCAATGGGGCCGATACAGATGGTCGCCGCTGCGGCGAAAGCCCATTTCCGACAGGTCTGCGTAGACGTGCACATCCATGGGCTGACTCGGGTCGAGAAACAGCGTCGTCGCCTGCTCCTCGGGCAGATAACTGCAGGAATGAGGCTGAGTGGCATAGAACTTCAAGCGCGCCAACTCGGTCATGATCAACCCTCGGGATAAGCTGGTGAATTAAGTGTAAGCCACGCGCGCAAAAGTCGCTCAGCAAACCCAGGTGGCGCGACTGGATTGATCCAGGTGGCGGGCCAGGTAGTTGGCGAATTCGTGGCGGGGGATCGCCCGGGCGCCGAGGCTGTGCAGATGATCGGTCGGCATCTGGCAATCAATCAGAACGAATCCCGCTTCTTTCAGATGCTGCACCAGCGTGGCAAAGCCATATTTGGAGGCGTTGTCGGCGCGGCTGAACATCGATTCACCAAAAAACAGCTGACCCATCGCCAGGCCATACAGGCCGCCGACCAGTTGGCCCTGATCCCAGACCTCGACCGAGTGGGCGAAGCCGCGGCGGTGCAGTTCGAGGTAGGCGTTCTGCATCGCTTCGGTAATCCAGGTGCCATCGGCGTAGTCCCGAGGCGCGGCGCAGGCGCGAATCACGGCTGCGAAATCCCGATCGAAGGTCACCTGGTAGCGTTGCTTGCGCAGCAGCTTGCCGAGGCTGCGCGAGACATGCAGTTCGTCGGGAAACAGAACGGTGCGCGGATCCGGCGACCACCAGAGGATTGGCTGGCCCTCGGAAAACCATGGAAAACAGCCGTGCCGGTAGGCCTGCACCAGGCGATCGGCGGACAGGTCGCCACCGGCAGCCAGCAATCCATTGGGATCGCGCATGGCCTTTTCCAGGGGCGGGAAAGTCAGGGAATTGCGTTGTAACCAAGTCAGCATGGCGTCCAGGCTTGCAGAAGGGGAGGGCGGTGCGGGCGCGAGGCCCGCGATAAAGTGTGCCGTTAAATGACAGGAATGTCGTCCAGATACTTCTCCGCGTCCAGTGCCGCCATGCAACCGGCACCGGCCGAGGTCACCGCTTGGCGGTAGACATGGTCGGCCACATCGCCAGCGGCGAAGACGCCGGGGATCTCGGTGGAGGTGGCGTCGCCGTCGCTGCCGCCCTTGACCAGCAGATAGCCGTCGCGCATTGGCAACTGGCCCTGAAACAGGTCGGTGTTGGGTTTATGGCCGATGGCGATGAACACGCCGGCCAGGGCCAGTTCGCGGGTCTGCCCGGTGTGGCTGTCACGCAGGCGCGCGCCGGTCACACCGCAGGCATCGCCCAGCACTTCGTCCAGATTCTGGTTCCAGTGCAGGTGAACGTTACCGTTGGCGGCTTTTTCGAACAGTTTGTCCTGGAGAATTTTCTCCGAGCGCAACTTGTCGCGGCGATGGATCAAGTGCACCTCTCTGGCAATGTTCGACAGGTACAGGGCTTCCTCGACGGCAGTGTTGCCGCCGCCCACCACGGCGACCACCTGATTGCGATAGAAAAAGCCATCGCAGGTCGCGCAGGCCGAGACGCCTTTGCCGGCGAAGGCTTCTTCCGAGGGCAGTCCCAGATACTGCGCCGAAGCGCCGGTGGCGATGATCAGGGCGTCGCAGGTATAAGTGCCGCTGTCGCCGATGAGCTCAAAAGGGCGCTGCTGCAACTTGGCAGTGTGGATGTGGTCGTAAACGATCTCGGTGGCAAAGCGTTCGGCGTGTCTCTGCATGCGCTCCATCAGTACCGGGCCGGTGAGGCCTTCGACGTCGCCGGGCCAATTGTCGACTTCGACGGTGGTGGTGAGCTGGCCACCGGCCTGCAACCCGGTAATGACCACCGGTTTGAGGTTGGCGCGGGCAGCGTATACGGCGGCGCTGTAGCCGGCAGGACCGGAGCCAAGAATGATCAGGCGTGAATGCTTCGCTGCGTTCATCAAATACACCTCATAAGCCTTTGTCACAAAAGACAATGCATGCTCAAATTGAACCGCAGGATTTGTGCGGTTGGCTATGCTCAGCTAAGGGGTTTGAAGCATGGCATCAGCCGCGCAAACCCGTACAATGCCGGGCTGTTACAGAATATTTGTAGAGCGCTGTGTTTATAGCTGTGTTTATAAAAGCTGCGGCACAGTGTTAAAAGTAGTCTCAGATGCGCCGGTTCACTTTTTTACCTGCCAGGATTGGGCAGTTTTTTATCGTCATTCAATAGATGGACGCGCCTTGGGCGCAGGAAAAGAAGCGTTTTGAAGAAATCCACCGCAGCACCAAAAACAGTCGTTCCGCTCTGGCGCCAGCAATTGCACTACCGGCTCAAGGAAGGTGCATTGATCGCCATCGGTGCCTTGTGCCTGTTCCTGATGATGGCCTTGCTGACCTACGGCAAGGACGATCCGGGCTGGAGCCACAACAGCAAGATCGACGACGTGCAGAATTTCGGCGGCCCCGCCGGTTCCTACAGCGCTGACATCCTGTTCATGGTGCTGGGTTATTTCGCGTACATTTTCCCGTTGCTGCTGGCGATCAAGGCGTATCAAATTTTCCGTCAACGCCACGAACCCTGGCAGTGGAGTGGCTGGCTGTTCTCCTGGCGCCTGATCGGTCTGGTGTTTCTGGTGCTGTCCGGCGCGGCGCTGGCGCATATCCATTTCCATGCCGCCACCGGTCTGCCGGCCGGTGCGGGCGGGGCGCTGGGCGAAAGTCTCGGTGACCTGGCGCGCAACGCCCTGAATATCCAGGGCAGTACGCTGCTGTTCATCGCGCTGTTCCTGTTCGGCTTGACGGTGTTCACCGACCTGTCGTGGTTCAAGGTGATGGACGTCACCGGCAAGATCACCCTCGACCTGTTCGAACTGTTTCAGGGCGCGATCAACCGCTGGTGGTCGGCCCGTACCGAGCGCAAGCAATTGGTCGCGCAGTTGCGTGAGGTCGATGACCGCGTCCACGACGTCGTGGCGCCGACCGTTACCGACAAGCGTGAACAGGCCAAGGTCAAGGAGCGTCTGATCGAGCGCGAGCAGGCCTTGAGCAAGCACATGTCTGACCGCGAGAAGCAGGTACCGCCGGTCATCGCCCCGGCCCCGGTCAAAGCACCGGAACCAAGCAAGCGCGTGCAGAAAGAGAAACAGGTGCCGTTGTTCGTCGACAGCGCCGTGGAAGGTACTTTGCCACCGATCTCGATTCTCGATCCGGCGGAAAAGAAACAACTCAATTATTCGCCGGAATCCCTGGCTGCCGTCGGCCACTTGCTGGAGATCAAGCTCAAGGAGTTCGGCGTCGAAGTCACCGTGGATTCGATCCATCCGGGCCCGGTGATTACCCGTTACGAAATTCAGCCTGCCGCTGGCGTCAAGGTCAGCCGTATCGCCAACCTGGCCAAAGACCTCGCACGTTCGCTGGCGGTGACGAGCGTGCGTGTGGTCGAGGTGATTCCGGGCAAGACCACGGTCGGTATCGAAATTCCCAACGAAGACCGGCAGATCGTGCGTTTCTCCGAAGTGCTGTCGACCCCCGAGTACGACAACTTCAAGTCGCCGGTCACCTTGGCCCTGGGCCACGACATTGGCGGCAAACCGGTCATCACCGACCTGGCGAAAATGCCGCACCTGCTGGTGGCCGGTACCACCGGTTCCGGTAAGTCGGTGGGCGTGAACGCGATGATCCTGTCGATCCTGTTCAAGTCCGGCCCGGATGACGCCAAACTGATCATGATCGACCCGAAAATGCTCGAGCTGTCGATCTACGAAGGCATTCCGCACCTGCTGTGCCCGGTAGTGACCGACATGAAGGACGCCGCCAACGCCCTGCGCTGGAGCGTTGCCGAGATGGAGCGCCGTTACAAGCTGATGGCGAAGATGGGCGTGCGAAACCTGTCCGGCTTCAATGCCAAGGTCAAGGAAGCCCAGGACGCCGGTGAGCCGCTGAGCGATCCGCTGTACAAGCGCGAAAGCATTCACGACGAAGCGCCATTGCTGCAGAAGCTGCCGACCATCGTTGTGGTGGTCGACGAATTCGCCGACATGATGATGATCGTCGGCAAGAAGGTCGAAGAACTGATCGCCCGTATCGCGCAGAAGGCACGTGCCGCCGGTATCCACTTGATCCTCGCGACCCAGCGTCCTTCTGTGGACGTGATCACCGGTCTGATCAAAGCCAACATTCCGACGCGTATGGCGTTCCAGGTGTCGAGCAAGATCGACTCGCGGACCATCATCGATCAGGGCGGCGCCGAGCAACTGCTCGGTCACGGTGACATGCTCTACATGCCGCCGGGCACCAGCCTGCCGATCCGGGTACACGGCGCGTTCGTTTCCGACGATGAAGTACACCGCGTGGTGGAAGCGTGGAAACTGCGTGGCGCACCGGAATACAACGATGACATCCTCAACGGTGTCGAAGAGGCGGGCAGCGGCTTTGAAGGCAGCAGCGGTGGTGGCGACGGTGATGATGCCGAGACCGACGCGCTGTACGACGAAGCCGTGCAGTTCGTGCTGGAAAGCCGCCGGGCATCGATTTCTGCGGTACAGCGCAAGCTTAAGATCGGTTACAACCGCGCTGCGCGAATGATCGAAGCCATGGAAATGGCGGGGGTCGTGACCTCAATGAACACCAACGGTTCGCGTGAAGTTCTGGCCCCCGGCCCGGTTCGCGACTGATTGCCAAGCAAGAGGCGGGACAATGATGTGCCGCCGCTCTCCCAACGAGTATTCAAGAGGACTCCCATGCGTCTTATCCGCATGCTGTTGCCAGTACTGGCGCTGACCACGCTCACGGCCCACGCCGACGACAAGGATGTGGCGCGTCTGACCCAATTGCTGGAAACATCGAAAACCCTGACCGCGAACTTCTCGCAGCTGACCCTCGATGGTAGCGGCACCCAGTTGCAGGAAACTCGCGGTGATATGGTCCTGCAGCGTCCGGGCCTGTTCTACTGGCACACCGAAGCGCCAAACGAGCAGACCATGGTTTCCGACGGCAAGAAGGTCACCCTGTGGGACCCGGACCTGGAACAGGCGACCATCAAGAAGCTCGACGAGCGCCTGACCCAGACCCCGGCGCTGCTGCTCTCCGGTGACGTGTCGAAGATCAGCCAGAGCTTTGAGATCAGTGCCAAAGAGGCGGGTGGCGTGATCGACTTCACCCTCAAGCCGAAGACCAAGGACACCCTGTTCGACAGTCTGCGTCTGTCGTTCCGCAACGGCCTGGTCAATGACATGCAACTGATCGACAGCGTTGGTCAGCGCACCAACATCCTGTTCACCGGGGTCAAGGCCAACGAAGCGGTGCCGGCGTCGAAGTTCAAGTTCGACATCCCGAAGGGTGCTGACGTTATCCAGGAATAAACCCCCGGACCTCGGGTCGGGTTCTTGTGGCTTGGAGCCTTTGTGGCGAGGGAGCTTGCTCCCGCTGGGGCGCGAAGCTGCCCCGCTCTTGAATCAAAAGCGGGGACTGCTACGCAGTCCAGCGGGAGCAAGCTCCCTCGCCACAGGTATTCCAACACGCTTAAGACAATCAGAGGTTTCAACGCTACGTGATGGATCTGTTTCGCAGTGCACCGATTGCCCAGCCGCTGGCCGCGCGTTTGCGCGCGACCAATCTGGATGAGTACGTCGGTCAGGAGCACGTGCTCGCTCGCGGCAAGCCTCTGCGTGAGGCGCTGGAGCAGGGTGCCCTGCATTCGATGATCTTCTGGGGGCCGCCGGGCGTGGGCAAGACCACCCTGGCGCGCTTGCTCGCGGAAGTCTCGGACGCGCATTTCGAAACGGTCTCGGCGGTGCTTGCCGGGGTCAAGGAGATCCGTCAGGCCGTTGAAATCGCCAAACAGCAGGCCGGCCAATACGGCAAGCGCACGATCCTGTTCGTCGATGAAGTGCACCGCTTCAACAAATCGCAGCAGGATGCCTTCCTGCCCTACGTTGAAGACGGCACGCTGATTTTTATCGGCGCTACCACTGAAAACCCTTCGTTTGAATTGAACAACGCGCTGTTGTCGCGGGCCCGCGTCTATGTGCTGAAAAGCCTCGACGAGACGGCACTGCGCAAACTGGTGCACCGCGCGCTCACTGAAGAGCGTGGCCTGGGCAAGCGCAACCTGACCCTCAGCGATGAAGGCTTCCAGATGCTGTTGTCGGCGGCCGATGGCGATGGCCGGCGCCTGCTCAATCTGCTGGAGAACGCCTCGGACCTGGCCGAAGACAACAGCGAAATGGGCACCGAGCTGCTGCAAAGCTTGCTCGGCGACACCCGACGGCGCTTCGACAAGGGCGGCGAAGCGTTTTACGACCAGATTTCCGCGCTGCACAAATCGGTACGCGGTTCCAACCCTGATGGCGCGCTGTACTGGTTCGCGCGGATGATCGATGGCGGTTGCGATCCGTTGTACCTGGCGCGACGCGTGGTGCGCATGGCCAGCGAAGACATCGGTAACGCCGACCCGCGCGCTTTAAGTCTGTGCCTGGCAGCGTGGGAGGTGCAGGAGCGCCTCGGCAGTCCGGAAGGCGAGTTGGCGGTGGCTCAGGCCATCACCTATCTGGCCTGCGCGCCGAAAAGCAACGCGGTGTACATGGGTTTCAAGACTGCACTGCGCGCCGCTGCCGAATACGGTTCGCTGGAAGTGCCGCTGCACTTGCGCAATGCGCCGACCAAACTGATGAAGCAATTGGGCTATGGCGACGAATACCGCTACGCCCACGACGAACCGGACGCCTATGCTGCCGGCGAAGATTATTTCCCGGAAGAGCTCGAGCCCATTCCGTTCTATCAACCGGTGCCCCGTGGCCTGGAATTGAAGATCGGCGAGAAGCTCAACCATCTCGCGCAACTCGACCGTTTAAGCCCAAGACAGCGGAGAAAATAGTGCTTCCATTGATTGTTGCGGTCTCCGTCGGCGGAATCGCCGGCACGCTGTTGCGCTTCGCCACCGCTAATTGGGTCAACGCCAATTGGCCGCGGCACTTCTATACCGCGACGCTGGCCGTTAATATCGTGGGCTGTCTGCTGATTGGCGTGTTGTACGGCCTGTTTTTGATACGCCCGGAGGTGCCGATCGAGGTGCGTGCCGGGTTGATGGTCGGCTTCCTCGGGGGGCTGACGACTTTTTCATCCTTTTCACTGGATACGGTGCGCCTGCTGGAAAGCGGGCAAGTGCCGCTGGCCCTGGGCTATGCGGCGATCAGCGTATTCGGCGGGCTGCTCGCGACGTGGGCCGGCCTGTCCCTGACCAAACTTTGATAACGAGAAACCGACATGCTCGATTCCAAACTGTTACGTAGCAACCTTCAGGACGTAGCGGACCGCCTGGCTTCCCGTGGCTTTGCCCTGGATACCGCGCGCATCGAAGCGCTGGAAGAACAGCGCAAGACCGTCCAGACCCGCACCGAAGCACTGCAGGCTGAGCGTAACGCGCGTTCCAAATCCATCGGTCAGGCCAAGCAGCGCGGCGAAGACATCGCGCCGCTGATGGCGGACGTCGAGCGCATGGCGGGCGAGCTGAGTGCCGGTAAAGTCGAGCTGGACGCGATCCAGACCGAACTGGACTCGATCCTGCTGGGTATCCCCAACCTGCCGCACGAATCGGTACCGGTCGGTAAAGATGAAGACGACAACGTCGAAGTGCGTCGCTGGGGCACGCCGACCCAGTTCGATTTCGAGGTCAAGGACCACGTCGCGCTGGGCGAGAAGTTCGGCTGGCTGGACTTTGAAACCGCCGCCAAGCTCTCTGGCGCCCGTTTCGCCTTGCTGCGTGGCCCGATTGCTCGCCTGCATCGCGCCCTGGCACAGTTCATGATCAACCTGCACGTCAACGAGCATGGCTACGAAGAGGCCTACACGCCTTATCTGGTTCAGGCCCCGGCGCTGCAAGGCACCGGTCAACTGCCGAAGTTCGAAGAAGACCTGTTCAAGATCGCTCGCGAAGGCGAAGCCGATCTGTACCTGATCCCGACTGCTGAAGTGTCGCTGACCAACATCGTGGCCGGTGAAATCGTCGATTCGAAACTGCTGCCGATCAAGTTCGTCGCGCACACCCCGTGCTTCCGCAGCGAAGCCGGCGCATCGGGTCGTGACACTCGCGGGATGATCCGTCAGCACCAGTTCGACAAAGTCGAGATGGTCCAGATCGTCGAGCCGTCGACCTCGATGGAAGCGCTGGAAGGCCTGACCGCCAACGCCGAAAAAGTCCTGCAACTGCTGGGTCTGCCTTATCGCACCCTGGCGCTGTGCACCGGCGACATGGGCTTCAGCGCCGTGAAGACCTACGACCTGGAAGTGTGGATTCCAAGCCAGGACAAGTACCGCGAAATTTCGTCGTGCTCCAACTGCGGCGACTTCCAGGCCCGCCGTATGCAAGCGCGTTTCCGTAACCCGGAAACCGGCAAGCCTGAACTGGTACACACCCTGAACGGTTCCGGCCTGGCGGTCGGTCGTACTCTGGTTGCCGTGCTGGAAAACTACCAGCAGGCCGACGGTTCGATCCGCGTGCCGGATGTACTGAAACCGTACATGGGTGGCCTTGAGGTCATCGGCTAAATGAAATATCTGCCGCTGTTTCACAACCTGCGCGGCAGTCGTGTGTTGGTGGTCGGTGGGGGGGAAATTGCCTTGCGCAAATCCCGCCTGCTGGCCGATGCCGGTGCGCTGCTGCGGGTGGTCGCACCTGAAATCGAAGCGCAACTGCGCGAACTGGTCACTGCCAGCGGTGGTGAATGCCTGTTGCGTGGTTATGTGGAAGCGGATCTGGACGGCTGCGGCCTGATCATCGCCGCCACCGACGATGAAACGCTCAACGCCCAAGTCTCCAGCGATGCCCATCGGCGTTGCGTGCCGGTCAATGTGGTTGACGCGCCGCAGTTGTGCAGCGTGATCTTCCCGGCGATCGTCGATCGCTCGCCGCTGATCATCGCGGTGTCCAGCGGCGGCGATGCGCCAGTGCTGGCGCGGCTGATTCGCGCCAAGATCGAAACCTGGATTCCTTCGACTTACGGCCAGTTGGCCGGTCTTGCCGCACGTTTTCGCAATCAGGTGAAAAACCTGTTTCCCGATGTGCAGCAGCGTCGCGGGTTCTGGGAAGACGTGTTTCAAGGCCCGATTGCCGACCGGCAACTGGCCGGGCAGGGCGCCGAGGCCGAGCGTCTGTTGCAGGCCAAGATTGATGGCGAGGCGGACATCACCACCGGTGAGGTGTATCTGGTGGGCGCCGGTCCGGGTGATCCGGATCTGCTGACCTTCCGCGCCTTGCGTTTGATGCAGCAAGCTGACGTGGTGCTGTACGACCGCTTGGTCGCGCCGGCGATTCTTGAGCTGTGCCGTCGCGATGCCGAGCGTGTCTACGTCGGCAAGCGGCGCTCCGACCATGCGGTACCGCAGGACCAGATCAACCAGCAACTGGTGGACCTGGCCAAGGCTGGAAAGCGGGTGGTGCGCTTGAAGGGCGGTGACCCGTTCATCTTCGGTCGCGGCGGTGAAGAGATCGAAGAGCTGGCGGCCCACGGGATTCCGTTCCAGGTGGTGCCGGGGATCACGGCGGCCAGCGGTTGCGCGGCGTATGCCGGGATTCCGTTGACCCATCGCGATTACGCGCAATCGGTGCGTTTCGTCACCGGTCACCTGAAGGACGGTTCCACCGATCTGCCGTGGGCCGACCTCGTCGCCCCGGCGCAGACGCTGGTGTTCTACATGGGCCTGGTGGGCTTGCCGGTGATCTGCGAGCAGTTGATCAAGCACGGTCGCCGCGCGGACACCCCGGCAGCGTTGATCCAGCAGGGCACGACGGTCAATCAGCGGGTCTTTACCGGCACGCTGGCGGACCTGCCACGTCTGGTGGCAGAGCATGAAGTGCATGCGCCGACGCTGGTGATTGTGGGTGAAGTGGTGCAGTTGCGCGAGAAACTGGCGTGGTTCGAAGGGGCTCAGGCGCAGGTCTAAAAATCGAGTGACCCCATCGCTGGCAAGCCAGCTCCCACAGGTTTTGTGTTGAAACTGCAATCTTCAGCATCACCAAAATCCCTGTGGGAGCTGGCTTGCCAGCGATGGGGCCCTCAAAAACAATAAAAATCTCAGCCCTTGCGCCAGACTCCTTTGCCAGCCAAACGCGCCCGATCATGCGCCACGCTGAAGTCCTGGGCCGGTCCCTTCGGCACAATCCCGGTCGGATTAATCGTCTTGTGGCTGCCGTAGTAGTGATTCTTGATGTGCTGAAAATCCACGGTCTCGCCAATCCCCGGCCACTGATACAGTTCACGCAGCCAGTTCGACAGGTTCGGGTAATCGGCAATCCGCCGCAGATTGCACTTGAAGTGCCCGTGATACACCGCATCGAAGCGAATCATCGTGGTGAACAGACGCACGTCGGCTTCGGTCAGGTATTCACCGGTCAGGTAACGATTGGCGCCCAGTATTCGCTCCAGATGATCCAGCTCGGCAAACACCTCGTCGAACGCCTCTTCATAAGCCTGTTGCGAGGTGGCGAAGCCGGCGCGATACACGCCGTTGTTCACCGCCGGATAAATCCGCTCGTTCAGTGCATCGATCTCGCCACGTAGCGGTGCCGGGTAGAAGTCCATTTCGTTACCGGTCAGGCCATCGAAGGCGCTGTTGAACATGCGGATGATTTCCGCCGACTCATTGCTGACAATGCGCTTGAGTTTCTTGTCCCACAGCACCGGCACCGTGACGCGCCCGGTGTAGTCCGGGGTGTCGGCGGTGTAGCGCTGGTGCATGAAAGCGAAATTATCAAGTTTGTCGCCGGTCGAGCCCAAGGCCTTGTCGAAGGTCCAGCCGTTTTCCAGCATCAGCCAGCTGACCACGGACACGTCGATCAGGCTTTCCAGACCTTTGAGCTTGCGCAGGATCAACGTGCGGTGCGCCCACGGGCAGGCGAGCGATACATAGAGGTGATAGCGCCCGGCTTCGGCGGCGAAACCGCCTTCACCGCTCGGCCCGGGCTGGCCGTCAGCGGTGACCCAGTGGCGACGTTGCGCTTGTTCGCGCTGGAACGCGCCGTCCTTGCTGCTTTCATACCACTTGTCCTGCCAGTGGCCATCGACGAGTAAACCCATGATCAAGACTCCTGAATCCAATAAGCGTTGGAGCCGAGTCTATTCCGATGAGTTCGAACAAAAAGCGCAAAGATCGGGCGTCTATGATCGGTTAAATCGATTTGTTGCGCGCGGCCCAGTATTGCTCGGCGGTTTCAAAGGCTTGCTCGCGGCTTTGACCGAGGCCACGCAGGGCCAGGGCCATGGTCGAGATCAGGGCCATTTGCGGATAGCTGTCGACCACGTCGCCACGCCATACCGCTTTGAGATGTTCAACGTCCAGCGAGGCCGGTTTGACGTGGCGCTGGCTCGACAGTTGCGGCCATTCTTCATCCCAGCTCTCGCCGCCCTTGGTGCCGTATAGATGGCTGTCGGCATCCGGGTTGATCTCGATCTCGCCGCCGTCGCCCTTGACCACGATCGCCGTGTCGCCGAGCAGACCGCTGGCCTCGCGATGCACCGCTTGATAGCCCGGATGAAAAATACTTTGCAGGCCACAACGGGCGCGCAGCGGGTTGAGAATCCGTGCCAGTGAATGGATCGGCGAGCGCAGGCCCATGGTGTTGCGCAGGTCGATCATCTTCTGCAACTGCGGCGCCCAGTCCATTAGCGGCATGAATGCCAGGCCGCCGTTGTCCAGCGCGTTGCCGACCTGCTGCCACGTGCGGCACAGCGGGATGTTCAGCTCGCCAAGCAGTTGTTCGGTGTACAGACGCCCGGCGGTATGCGCGCCGCCGCCGTGCATGAAAATCCGCACGCCGTTTTGCGCCAGACACTTGGCCGCCAGCAGGTACCACGGCAGATGGCGTTTCTTGCCGGCATAGGTCGGCCAGTCCAGATCGACATTCAGCGTTGGCGCTGACAGGCGCTCGCGCAAGGCTTCGGTGAAACCGGCCATTTCCTCCGCGCTTTCTTCCTTGTGCCGTAGCAGCATCAGAAAGGCCCCGAGCTGGGTGTCTTCGACTTTGTCGTCGAGCACCATGCCCATGGCTTCCCGGGCTTCTTCACGGGTCAGGTCGCGTGCGCCGCGTTTGCCCTTGCCGAGGATCCGTACGAACTGCGCGAACGGGTGCTCGGCGGGCGTTTCGAGGGTCAGCGCTGGAAAGTCGGTCATAGGCAATTCGTCGGTTTGGGCAGGCCCGCCAGTTTCGCGGCGAGTTTGGCAGGGGTGCCTTTGAACAGTCGGTTCAGGTGCAGGCTGTTGCCTTTGTCCGGGCCGAGTTTGAGTGCGGTGTATTTGATCAATGGACGGGTGGCCGGCGACAGCTGAAATTCCGCGTAGAAGCTGCGCAGCAGTTCGAGGACTTCCCAGTGTTCGGCAGTCAGTTCGATGTCCTCGGCAGCGGCAAGGGCGCTGGCGACGTCATGGGACCAGTCGTCGAGGTCGACCAGAAAACCGTCCTTGTCCAGTTCGATGGCGCGGGCGCCGACAGTCATCGAGTTCATAGCCAGCTGTTGACCTTGTCGTGGCGGATCGACAGTTCGACGAATGCCGGGTAATCGATGGCCTCTGCCCAGTCGGGAGCAACGATGGCGCGGGCCTGCAGGTCTTCAGCGAGGGCGAACAGCTTGACCCGGCGCTCGTTCAGCGTGGTGAATGGCGCGGTGCCGGGTTGCAGGGCATACACCGCGTCACCGGATAACAGCAGGGCGTCGGCAGCGCCGATCACGCGCAGGCAACTGTTCAGGCGCTCGTCGCCGAACGGGGAATGAGACAACACATGCAAAGTCGACATCAGAGGGTGATCACCTGGTCGTAACGGTCAATAAGGGCGCTGATTTCGCTGGCGCCGAGCGGCTGCGCTTCGTCCAGCGACAGCGTGCTCAGGCCACGGGCGCTGGCGCTGTCGGTGCAGTAGAACAGTTCTTCAACGCCGAACATCGGCAGCGCCTGCAGGTTGGCGCTCAGGTCTTTCTGTTGCAGGGCCTTGGCGTTCTGTCCGGCGGCCAATTGCAGTACGCCGTCATCGAGAAACAGCAGGCCGATCGGCAGATCGAACGCGCCGCCGGCCAGCACGATGTCCAGCGCCTCGCGGGCGCCGGGGCCGGACCATGGCGACTGGCGGCTGATGATCAACAGGGATTTGGCCATCTCACGCACCTCCGAAACAGATCAGTCGATCAGCGTCCTGCACCGCATCGTGCAACTGGCCGAGGCCGGACAACTCCCACGGTGCGCTGACCGCAACGGCATCACGCTGATAACGCCTGGCCTCTTCGTCATTCAGTACGCCACGACGCAGGGCGGCGGCGATGCATACCACGCCGTCCAGTTGTTGCTCGGTGATGAACGCACGCCACTGTTTGGGCAGGTCCAGTTCGTCCTGCGGGGTGACCACCGCGTCGGAGGCGTTGTAGACGCCGTCCTGATAGAAAAACAACCGGACAATCTCATGCCCACCAGCCAGCGCCGCCTGAGCAAACAGCAGGGCGCGGCGCGAGGAGGGCGCATGGGCGGCGGAAAACAGCGCAATGGCGAACTTCATGACGGACTCGATCAGCAAAACTGTGGCCATGATAAAGCTTTATGAAGGCAGCCGCGAAACCCAAGTGAAGCGTGGTGTTTTGTGTGGGAGCCGATGTGGTTTCGATCAGCGGGGCATATAGCCCAGTTGCCAACGCCGCGGAATGCTCAGCGACAGCACACCGAGCGCCGCCGCCAGCAAGCCGCTGGCGAACAGCGCCCGAAGCCCGAAATGATGTTCCAGTACCGCGCCGAGAATTGCGCCGATGAACATCCCGCTCCATGGCACCAGTTGCACCCGCCAGCCGTTACGGCGTTCGCCGAGCATCCAGCGGCCGAGTCCACGGCCGAAGCGCGATAGCGCGCCGGTCACGTAAGTCAGACCGACCGGCAGACCATTCACTTCCTCGACCGCCGCGTTAAGCATGCCCATCGCGATGATCGCCGCCAGCAGCGCCGGCAGTTGCGTGTCATACGGCCACGCGGCCGCGAAGCACAGCAGGGTGGCGATGCACAGCAGCAAGGGCAGTGTGCGCCGACCACTGAGGCGACCGATCACGATGCCCAAGGCATTACCGATCACGAACGTGACGACGAGGATGACCAGGCGCAGCGTCAGTCCGAGGTCGCCGTCACTGATCGCCACCGCCAGCCGCGTGGTGTTGCCGCTCATAAAGGACACGAAATCGCCACTGGCCATGAAGCCGATAGCATCGGTCATGCCTGCCAGCACGGACAGACTGGCCACCAGTGCCAGGCCGATACGGCCACGCCATTTCTGCCGATGCAAATGCCCGGACGTGGCGCGGTGAGTCGAAGTGGAGGGCAGCATCGGTGACGATATCCTTGAGCGGCGGTTAAGGTTCCAACCCGTACAGATCGCAGTAATCGGTCCAGCTCATGTGGGCCATTTCCGCCACTTCGCGGTGCACCTCCATGCGCTGAGCCTGGTACTCCTCGGGCGTTTGCGCCGTGAGCTGCAAGGTCAGTTCCCAAGCGAACAGGCCTTGATTCTCCGCCTCAGCCTCGAAGGCTTCGTGCAGGCGCTCCTCACGATACTGCGCCGGGGTTTCGCCCTTGGCCTGGGCCAGCAGCGGGTTGAGGTGATCGAGGGTTTCGCGCAATTCGGGGCGTGCGTCGAGAAACAGTTTCAGGGCTTGCTCATGTCGCTGGTCGGTGGGCGCCATGTGTATTCCTTGTCAGGCTGATGACCCTAGGGTGCCGGAGCGGCCGGCGTGTGTCGCGCTATAAATGCAGTAAAGCAGAACGATTTTGCCTGTTGCGATGATACAGTCCGCTTTTTTCTGAATGAGCGAATGCAATGCGAATTCTGATGGTAGCGCTGGCCGCGACCGTGCTGGCGGGCTGCGCGGGTTCGGTGATGGATGATTCTCGCACCAAAGCCCCTTACAAGGTTCTGACCTCGGACAAGCCAGAGAAAGTCGTGGCCCAGTGCGTGCAATTCGCCTGGCAGGACGAGGCGGTGTTTGGCGTGGACGCCGGCGCGTATCTGCAACCGGGCAAGAAGGGCGGCTCGACGGTGTATACCCGTTCGGCAGAGTCGTTTGTCGACGTGACCAGCGATGCGTCGGGGACGGTGCTCAATTACTACGTGCAGAAGGATGATTTTGTCGCCAAGCGGCGTTTGGCGGGGTTGGCGACCTGTCTTTGATATTGCGCTGAGCGGCTGCAGGCTTGCTCCCACTGTTTGAAATGCATTCCATTGTGGGAGCGAGCCTGCTCGCGAAGGGCTCTTGAAATTCAACCCTTCAGGCGCTTCTGGAAATAGTGCCTGCTATGCCCCGGCGGATAGTCGACGATCTCGCCAAACTGGCTGAATCCCAACTTCTTGTAAAACTCCGGCGCCTGAAAATCGAAGGTATCCAGCCAGATGCCCAGGCAGCGCTTCTCGTTGGCCAGCTCTTCGGCCATGGTCATCAGTTTCGAGCCAATACCTTGGCCGCGCCCCTGTTCCGGCACCGAAAGCAACTCGATGTACATCCACTGGAAAATCACCCGGCCATACAAGCCGCCGAGTATCGCGTCGTGTTCATCGCGCACCAGCAGGGCGAACGGTTCCGACGTGGAGCCCCCGGTCTGGGCGTCGTTGTAGGCAATCAACGGCTCGAGGATTGCCTTGCGCTGTTCTTCCGTGGGGTTCTGTGACAGCTCGATTCGCAACGTCATACGCAACTTCCTTGTGAGGTGAACACGCAGCCTATCCTGCCCGGCGGGCGCTTTCCAAGTCCTTGCTCATCCCTTTGGAACCGCCGCTGTTGCGTCGGGGTCTAGCTTCTACAGCGTCATTTCGAACGCGGTTGATGAGGACCCCCCATGAATATTTTCGAAGCCCTTCGCGAAAGCCACGACCGTCAGCGCAATTACGCCAAAGCTCTGGTCGAAACCAGCGGCGACACCCCGGAGCGGGTCGAAGCCTACAAACAGCTCAAGGCCGAACTGCAGGCTCATGAGACCGCCGAAGAGCGCCACTTCTACATTCCGCTGATGGAGTTCGACAACGGCGTCGATCTCAGTCGTCACGCGATCTCGGAACATCATGAAATGGACGAGATGATGGAAGAACTGGATGAGACCGAGATGTCCAGCCCGGCGTGGCTGGCCACCGCTAAAAAACTTTCCGACAAGGTTCATCACCATCTCAAGGAGGAAGAGCAGAAATTCTTCCAGATGGCCGGCAAGCTGCTCGACGACAAGCAAAAGGAACAGCTCGCCGGGCAATACGAAAAGGAATATCAGGCACAACTGGAGTGATTGATGAATGCGGGTTTTTGCTGTGTCGGCGTGTAGGCCTTTAGCCATGCGTCAGGTGGGCGTTGTCGCAATTGGCTGTATATGCATCCAGTATTTGCGGCGTTTTCCACTAGAGATGCCGATTGCCTGCGACAAAACCGCCGATGGACAAAAAAACCACCTCCGTTAGCTTGAAGGCCTCTCCTCGGACAGGAGAGTTCTTAAATCAACGGAGTGAAAAACATGAATCAACCACAAGCTCAAACCCAACTGCGACACGGTCGCGTCACCTCTCCAGCCAGCCGCGGTGCGGTCGCCATCGAGCAAGGATTGCTCGGTGCCTGGCAGGTCAACGAAATGGAAGGCGGCAAGAACTTCCCGGCGCTGACGGCAGGACCTTTTCCTGCGCCCTATGGCAGTGACAGCGATAGCGTCACACCACCCGCCGACGGTTACATTCTCAGCGGTGGCAAGACCGATGCCCGTGACTGTGTGAACTTCACCGACGAGGAAATGAGCAAAAAGCTCAACCGTCCGTTCAACTGGCCGCTGCTCAGCGTCACCCCGGGCCAGACGCTGGAAGTGAAGTGGGAATACACCGCGCCACACACCACCCGTGGTTATCGCTGGCTGATCACCAAGGATGGCTGGGATCCGAAACAGCGTATTTCCCGTGCACAACTCGAAGCGCAGCCTTTCGCCGAAGACTTCTACACTCAGGTGCCGTATTACAGCTATCCGGGGGAATTGAAGGCCAAGGTCAATCATTCGGTGAAATTGCCGGCCAACAAAAAGGGCCGTCACGTCATCGTGTTGATGTGGATCGTCGCCAACACCGGTAACGCGTTCTATCAGGCGTTCGACGTCGACTTCAAATAACGGCGTAACGCTCAACCCACAGGTTCTGAAGGATTAGAACATGTCAAATATCGACTTTTCGTTAATGCACAGTCAGGCCGCCGACGCTGCCTCGCTGATGCCAAGCATCGCCGGCAAGAAAATTCTCATGGGTTTCTGGCACAACTGGCCAGCCGGTCCGAGTGACGGCTACCGCCAGGGCCGCTTTGCCGAGATCGCTCTGGAGGCGGTGCCCAAGGAGTACAACGTGGTTGCGGTGGCGTTCATGAAGGGCAGCGGGATTCCGACCTTCAAACCGTACAACGTCTCCGATGCCGAGTTCCGGCGCCAGGTCGGCGTGCTCAACAGCCAGGGGCGGGCGGTACTGATCTCCCTGGGCGGCGCCGATGCGCACATCGAATTGCGTGCCGGTCAGGAACAGCCCCTAGCCAATGAAATCATCCGTCTGGTGGAAACCTATGGCTTTGACGGGCTGGACATCGATCTTGAACAGAGCGCGATTGATTTCGCTGCCAACAAGACCGTGTTACCGGCCGCGCTGAAGCTGGTCAAGGATCACTACGCAGGCCAGGGCAAGCATTTCATCATCAGCATGGCCCCGGAGTTTCCGTACCTGACCACCAACGGCAAATACGTCGGTTACCTGCAGGCGCTGGAAGGCTACTACGACTTCATCGCACCGCAGTTCTACAACCAGGGCGGCGACGGGGTCTGGGTGCCGGAAGCCAATAATGGCAATGGCGCGTGGATCGCGCAGAACAACGATGCGCTGAAAGAGGACTTCCTCTATTACCTTACCGAAAGTCTGGTGACCGGTACCCGGGGCTTCACCAGAATCCCGGCGGACAAATTCGTCATCGGCCTGCCGGCCAACGTCGATGCCGCTGCCACCGGTTATGTGATCGACAGCACCGTCGTGGGCAATGCGCTCAAGCGTCTGGCGATCAAGGGGCTGCCGATCAAGGGCCTGATGACCTGGTCGGTGAACTGGGACAACGGCGTCAGCAAGGATCGCCTGCCGTACAACTGGGAGTTCAGCCGGCGTTATGGACCGCTGATTCACAGCGCTCGAACAGCGGCGCAGGAAACGGATGATGCGTTGTCGCGCATCGCCCGTTAATCGCAAGTAAAGAAGCCCGGTAGCGCTGCCGGGCTTTTTTTGCGGGCGCGATTAATCGACTATGGGCGTTTTCCGATGACAAAGGATCAGGCGTCATGATCAAGACAGCCGAGCGGGTCAACATCGTCGACACTCAGGTGTTGTCCCACGACTGGTACCTGTTGAAGAAGATTACCTTTGACTACCTGCGCAACAACGGCGACTGGCAGCGGCAGACGCGCGAGGTCTACGACCGGGGCAATGGTGCGGCGATCCTGTTGTTCAACCGCGAACAGCGCACCGTGGTGCTGACACGCCAATTCCGTTTGCCGGTATTCGTCAACGGCCACGACGGCTTGTTGATCGAAGTGGCGGCAGGTCTGCTGGAAGGTGCGGCACCGGAGCAGCGGATCCGCGACGAGGCCGAAGAGGAAACCGGCTACCGCGTGCACGACGTGAAGAAGGTGTTCGAGGCTTACATGAGCCCCGGTTCGGTGACCGAGAAACTGCACTTTTTCATTGCCGAGTACGACGCGAAATCGAAGGTCAGTGAGGGCGGCGGCCTGGAAGAAGAAACCGAAGAACTGGACGTGCTGGAGTGGCGCTTCGATGAGGCCTTGGCGGCGTTCCACCGTGGTGAGATCTGCGACGCCAAAACCATCATGCTGTTGCAGTATGCGGCGATGAATAACCTGTTCAACCTCTGAACTCAGCGCAAATCCATTGTGGCGAGGGAGCTTGCTCCCGCCGGGCTGCGCAGCAGCCACCGATTTTTGCCAGTGCTGCGCACTGGAGCGGGAGCAAGCTCCCTCGCCACAGATGGGTATTTACAGGGTTAAAACAGGTCGCCTGTTCTACCGACGTCAGACCAGTTACCACCCTCCAGCACCAGCAATCGCTCTTTGGCCTCAAGCCCACCCGCAAATCCGGTCAACTTCCCCGACGCGCCAATCACCCGATGGCACGGCGCCACAATCGAAATCGGATTGCGCCCATTCGCCGCTCCGACCGCACGCACGGCTGTCGGGTGACCGATCTGCTCGGCGATCTGGCTGTAGGTTCGGGTTTCGCCAAACGGAATGGTCAGCAACGCTGCCCAGACCTTTTTCTGAAAATCGGTGCCGACAAAATCCAGCGCCAGGTCGAAGCGATCACGCTTGCCGGCAAAGTATTCTTCAAGCTGCTGTGCGGTTCGTTGCAGCAGCGGATTGTCCGGTGCTGCGCTCATCGGACCAAGACGCACCCGGCCCGGTTTGTCGTTTTCCCAGAGGATGGCCGCCAGTCGTGCGTCGTTCGCAACCAGCTTCAGTTCGCCGACCGGTGAGGGCAGGGTGATGAACGTGTAGGGCATGGGCAGAACTCCGGATCAGCGTGGCGAAGGCGTCCAGCATACTGGCTGATCGGGGAGGCGCAAATCGCAATAGCGACCATACTGCTTGGTGCTTTTGCAGCGTTCCCTTCTGCTCTGCACAGAACCCAAAAACAAAAAAGAGATCGACTCATGAAGTACGAACCTTTGGCCAAAACGCTGATCGCGACTTCACTGGCACTGAGCTGCCTGATGGCCCACGCCGCTTCCGTGGCCCCGGTTGCCGCCGAGAACGGCATGGTGGTCACCGCTCAACATCTGGCCTCCCATGTCGGCGTCGAGGTGTTGAAAAGCGGCGGTAACGCGGTGGATGCGGCAGTCGCTGTGGGCTATGCGCTGGCGGTGGTGTATCCCGCGGCAGGCAACCTCGGCGGTGGCGGTTTCATGACCATTCAACTGGCGGACGGGCGCAAGACCTTCCTCGACTTCCGCGAAAAAGCCCCGCTGGCGGCGACCGCCAACATGTACCTGGACAAGGACGGCAACGTCGTCCCGGACCTGAGCACCCGCGGTCACCTCGCCGTGGCGGTGCCCGGCACCGTGTCGGGCATGGAGCTGGCGCTGAGCAAGTACGGGACCAAGCCGCGCAAGGACATGATCGCCCCGGCGATCAAACTGGCGGAAGACGGTTTCGAACTGGAGCAGGGCGACGTCGATTTGCTGGACTACGCCACCGATGTATTCAAGAAGGACATGCGTGATTCCGGCTCGATCTTCCTGCACAACGGCGAACCGATGCAGGTCGGGCAGAAACTGGTGCAGAAGGATCTGGCGAAAACCCTGCGCACCATTTCGGAAAAAGGCGCTGACGGTTTCTATAAGGGCTGGGTGGCCGACGCCATTGTCACCTCCAGTCAGGCCAACAAGGGCATCATCACCCAGGCCGACCTCGACAAATACAAGACCCGCGAACTGGCCCCGGTGGAGTGCGATTACCGCGGCTACCACGTGGTTTCGGCGCCACCGCCAAGCTCCGGCGGGGTGGTGATCTGCGAGATCATGAACATTCTCGAAGGCTATCCGATGAAGGACCTGGGCTTCCATTCGGCCCAGGGCATGCACTACCAGATCGAAGCGATGCGCCATGCCTATGTTGATCGCAACAGCTATCTGGGCGACCCGGATTTTGTGAAGAATCCAATCGAGCATCTGCTGGACAAGAACTACGCGACCAAGCTACGCAACGCTATCCAGCCGCAGAAGGCCGGGATCTCCGCCGAACTGAAACCCGGCGTCGCGCCCCATGAAGGCAACAACACCACGCACTATTCGATCGTAGACAAGTGGGGCAACGCAGTGTCAGTGACCTACACCCTCAACGACTGGTTCGGCGCCGGGGTGATGGCGAGCAAGACCGGGGTGATCCTTAACGACGAAATGGACGACTTCACCTCCAAGGTCGGCGTGCCGAACATGTACGGTCTGGTGCAGGGCGAGGCCAATGCCATCGCTCCGGGCAAAACTCCGCTGTCGTCGATGAGCCCGACCATCGTCACCAAGGACGGCAAAGTGGTGATGGTGGTCGGTACGCCGGGTGGCAGCCGCATCATCACTGCGACCTTGCTGACCATGCTCAACGTCATCGACTATGGCATGGGCCTGCAGGAAGCGGTTGACGCGCCGCGTTTCCACCAGCAATGGATGCCTGAGGAAACCAACCTCGAAGACTTCGCGGCCAGCCCGGATACGAAGAAGCTCCTCGAGAGCTGGGGCCACAAGTTCGCCGGGCCGCAGGACGCCAACCACATCGCCGCGATCCTGGTCGGCGCGCCGTCGCTGGGCGGTAAGCCAGTGGGCAAAAACCGCTTCTACGGTGCCAACGATCCACGACGCAATACCGGATTGTCACTAGGCTACTGACAGGGGTAAAAAGGGGGCGGGCGCTGCTCCGCCCCGGTTTCAACGTTCGATCAAGGAAGGCCCATCATGTCTAGCGCATTGCTGATCATCGACGTCCAACAGGCTCTCTGCTCGGGCCAATATCAGTGCTTCGACATTCGCCGCGTCATCGACATCATCAACCAGCTCAGCACGCGCGCGCGCAAGGCTAGCGTGCCGGTGGTGTTGGTGCAGCATGAAGAAAAGGACAGCCCGCTGGCCCATGGAGCCGAAGGCTGGCAACTCGCCGATGGCCTGCTGACGGCAGATCAAGACCTGCGCATACGCAAAACCACCCCGGATTCGTTCTACCAGACCGAGCTGGGCAAACTGCTACCCGGCGAAGACTTCGAGCGCCTGATCATCTGCGGCCTGCAAACCGACTATTGCGTCAACGCCACCGTGCGCCAGGCCCATCAGTTGGGTTACGACGTCGTCCTCGTGGCAGACGCTCATTCCACTCTCGACAACGGCAACATGAGCGCCGAAGACATCATCGCCGAACACAACAAGGATCTGGCGCACCTGACGGGGGCTACCGGACGCATTGACGTCAAACCCGCAATCGAGGTCATTTTCTGAAGCCCGAAAATACCTCTGTTGTTCTTACTGGCCTCATCGCTGGCAAGCCAGCTCCCACAGGGTTTGGCATGGATCACAAAGTTTTTGAACAACACAGATCATTGCGGGAGCTGGCTTGCCAGCGATGGCGGTGGATCTGTTAATGAAGATGCAAGCTGTACCCACCCAATCGCCAGCAGGCTGGCTCCTACAATGATTGATGGTGTTCACAGATTCCATGTACAGCAAAAAATCCCTGTGGGAGCGGGCGTGCTCGCGAAGACGGCAGTACTGACCACACTTCACTGGCATAATCCCGCGCCCCGAAGAATGGAATCTGTCGATGTTGTCTTTCAAACCCCGCCACGCCTTGCTGCTGACATCCCTGGTATTTTCCACTACCGCGCATGCCACCAGTTTCGATTGCACCGGCGCCACCAGCCCGGCTGAAAAAACCATTTGTTCTGATCCCTACCTCTCCAACCTTGATGAAAAACTGAGCTCTCTGTGGCGTGTCACGTTGCCGAAAGTTGCGGATTCGAAAGCCTTGAAGGCCGATCAGCGAGGCTGGCTAAAGCAACGCAATCAATGTGCTGCGGATGTGGCTTGTTTGCGACGGGAATACCTGATGCGCCTCAAAGCGCTGGAACTCATGGCCAAACCCTTCAATTGGGATGCGACCTGGCAACTCATTCCATGGGGCGTATCATCGTCGGTCGAGGTTAAAACCAAGCGTATCGATGCCACTCATATCGCCTTTGATATTTCAGGCGTGGCTGGCGCCAACTCCGGCGATATGGATGGCGTCGCCAACATTGTGGGCAGCGAAGCACACTATGCCCAAGATGACTGTTCGTTGAAGTTCAGCGCATTCAACGGTCTGTTGGACATTGACCAGGATGGTGCAGACCCTACCTGCGGCGGTGGAATGGGGGTTTACTACGGCGGTCGCTACGTGGCATCGGAACAGCCAGTGGCGATTGATTACGACTTGCTGAGTCTGGGGGTGGCGCGGACTGAGCAGGAAAACGAGCTATTACATACTCTGCTCAAAGGCGATTATCAGACGTTGTTGCAAAACAGTGGAACGATGGTGACGGCTGATGCTTCCCGCGATGTGCCGGATGCTCAGGTCAATGAGTTCTGGTTGCGTGGGCTGGCCAACACCAATGCAGGCATTCTGATGCGCGCGCCGGACGCTCGGGTATGGCTGGTTTTATTGGTGTTCGATGAGCAGCGTAATTTGCGTGCCCGCTATTACACCAACGCGCCGCAATGGAAAAAACGTGTGCCCGAAGCATTGCTTGCCTGGCACAAGCGAATAGAGAACGGTGAGACGTTGCCGCTGGATTTCATGCCCTGATTCTCTGCGGCGAGGTTTTGGCGAAATGTCGACGGGGCTGACCAACAGCCCCGCTGCATTCAAGTCGCAAACAACCAGCCACGCGCACTCGCGTCCGGTTCCGACACCACCCCCTCCAGCACCATCCGCGTAATCGTCTCCGCCACCGTCCGATAATCCTCATCCTGCGGCACTGCGCGCCCGGTGATGCAGCCCATTTGCCAACCCAGGTTGGTGTAGGTGCGGGTCGCCGACCAGATGAACAGCATCAGGTGTTCCGGGTCTACCCGGGCCAGCAGGCCGCGGTCGATCCAGCTGCGCAAGCAGTCGACGTTGCGCCGGGCTTCGGCGTGCAGCAGGTCGCGGCATTCGGTCGGTAGCTGGCGACCACCCAGCAGCAGCTCGCCGCTGAAAACCCTGGCAATCGCCGGGTGTTCACGGGCGATGCGGATGCGCGCGGCGACGTAGGCGCTCAGGCCGATCATTGGATCGTCGCTTTCACGTAACGCCGCCGAGGCTTCCAGCAGCGGTTCGACGAACCCCAGCAGAACCTTGGAGTAAAGGTTTTCTTTGGTCTGGAAGTAGTAATACAGATTGGCCTTGGGCACGCCGGCACGGGCGGCGATGTCGCGGGTCTGAGTGGCGTCGAAGCCGTTGGCGGCAAATTCTTCGCTGGCGGCGGCGAGGATCAGTTGCTCGTTGCGTACGCGGATGGCGCTCATGGGAATGCGGTGTGTATGAATGGCATGGTCGAATACTGGCAAATTTGGTTTCGCAATATACAAAACTATATAGCGATGAGGCCAGCTCACTCGTTCGAGAGCGCTATGCTGATTCGATCATCAAAAAGTCGGGGGAGGGAACATGGCCATCAACACACTGCGCGCTACGGTGACGCACTTGGAGGCTGTAGCAAAACTGTTCGACGCCTATCGTGGCTTTTATCAGCAACCTTCGAACCTGACGCAATCGCGCGCCTTCATCGCTGAGCGCATGGCTGGCGAAGAATCGGCGATTTTCCTCGCGCAGGATGAACAGGGCGATGCGCTCGGCTTTGTGCAGTTATACCCGACGTTTTCCTCGATCGACGCTCACCGCACCTGGCTGCTCAGTGATTTGTTCACCACGCCCGCAGCCCGTGGTCACGGTGTCGGGCGATTGCTGATGAACACGGCCCGCGACTTTGCCTTGCAGACTGGCGCCAAGGGTCTGGTGCTGGAAACCGCCACCGACAACTTGATGGCGCAGGGTTTGTACGAGTCGCTGGGTTATGTGCGTGATACCGGTTATTACACTTATACGCTCGATCTGCGTCAGGGTTGATCGAGTTCAACACTGCCGCGCCAGCAACCGCTCGATCTGCGCCAGCTCCCAGGTACTCAGCAGGTCGACTGGATTGGTGCCGTAACGCTGCCACGTTGCCAATGTCCCCTCGCGGCCATCCGGGGCGCGGGCCTGTTCACAGTGGTGCAAGCGTCCGCCCTCAGAGTCCAGCAGCAACTGCCAGCCTTCGATATCGACCGCAACCAGTCCGGCATCACCGGGTCTCTCGGATCTGTTGAACATCAGCACACCCAGCGCAGCCTCGCGCAAGCGCTGGCAAACGTCGCGGGCGGTCAGCCATGCAGTCATGGTCATACTCGGAGGAGGCACAAGCGCGTCAGGATAAATCGCACGGCTAACGGTGTCAGCGATCGCTGGCCCGATTCCGAACTATTCCGTAACATCCGCACCCCTCATTTTCGTGAACATCAGCGGCCGCGCTCGTCGGCCGCCAGTCAGGTAAGCCATGAAACCACAACGTCTGCGCGCCGATGTCCTGGCCGGACTCACCACCTCGTTTGCCTTGTTGCCCGAATGCATTGCGTTCGCGCTGGTGGCGCATCTCAATCCACTGATGGGCTTGTACGGCGCCTTTATCATTTGCACGTTGACCGCATTGTTCGGCGGCCGGCCGGGAATGGTCTCCGGAGCGGCGGGTTCGATGGCGGTGGTGATCGTCGCGCTGGTGGTGCAGCACGGCGTGCAATACCTGTTGGCGACCGTGCTGCTCGGTGGCCTGATCATGATGGCGTTCGGCTTGTTGCGCCTGGGCAAACTGGTGCGCATGGTGCCGCATCCGGTGATGCTCGGTTTCGTCAATGGCTTGGCGATCATCATTGCCCTGGCGCAACTGGAGCATTTCAAGAACGGTGAACACTGGCTCAGCGGCACGCCGCTGTACCTGATGACCGGGCTGGTGCTGCTGACCATGGCCATCGTCTACATACTGCCGCGCCTGACCCGCGCGGTGCCGCCGGCATTGGTGGCGATCCTCGGCGTGGGCTTGCTGGTCTACCTGTTCGGCCTGCCGACGCGCACCCTCGGCGACATGGCGCACATCGCCGGCGGTCTGCCGACTTTCGCCTTGCCGGATATCCCATGGAGCCTGGAGACCCTGCGCATCATCGCTCCGTACGCGATTCTGATGGCACTGGTCGGTCTGCTGGAAACCCTGCTGACCCTCAACCTCACTGACGAAATCACCGAAAGCCGAGGCTACCCGGATCGCGAATGTGTCGCGCTGGGGGCGGCGAATATGGTCTCGGGCGCGTTCGGTGGCATGGGCGGTTGCGCGATGATCGGCCAGACCGTGATCAACCTCAGCTCCGGCGGCCGTGGGCGTTTGTCCGGGGTGGTCGCGGGGGTGTTGATTCTGCTGTTCATCCTGTTTCTGTCGCCGCTGATCGAGCGTATTCCGCTGGCGGCACTGGTGGGCGTGATGTTCGTGGTGTCACAGCAGACTTTCGCCTGGGCCTCGTTGCGGGTGTTGAACAAAGTGCCGCTCAACGATGTGCTGGTGATCATCACCGTGACCAGCATCACCGTGTTCACCGATCTGGCCACTGCCGTGCTCTGCGGGATCATCATCGCCGCGCTGAATTTCGCCTGGCAGCAGGCCCGCGAGCTGTACGCCGATGAACATCTGGAAGCCGACGGCAGCAAACTTTATCGCCTGCACGGCACACTGTTTTTCGCCTCGACCACGCCGTTCCTCAACCAGTTCGACCCGGCCAATGACCCGGCCCGGGTGACGCTGGATTGCCGGCATTTGAGCTTCGTTGACTATTCGGCGATTGCCGCACTGAAGACCTTGCGCGAGCGTTACGCCAAGGCCGGGAAGGAGTTGCAGGTGTTTCATCTGTCCGAGCGCTGCAAGAAACTGCTGAAACGCGCGGGCGTCGAAC
Source organism: Pseudomonas sp. SCPG-7 (assembly GCF_002156405.1). Lineage (NCBI taxonomy): Bacteria > Pseudomonadati > Pseudomonadota > Gammaproteobacteria > Pseudomonadales > Pseudomonadaceae > Pseudomonas > Pseudomonas sp. SCPG-7. The sequence continues at coordinate 27,858 of NZ_MVOO01000001.1, forward strand.
AGCACTGATCCCCCCTGTAGGAGCTGCCGCAGGCTGCGATCTTTTGATCTTGTCTTTTAAAAGATCAACATCAAAAGATCGCAGCCTGCGGCAGCTCCTACAGAGGCGGTCGGGTTATCTGGCGAATTTCTTTGCGCCGGCTACGCAGAGGATGACGCCCAGCGTCACCGCCAGCATACCGACGCTGACCTGCTCATGCAGTAACGTCGCCGCCAGCGCCAGACCGAAAAACGGCTGCAGCAATTGCAACTGACCCACTGCCGCGATTCCGCCCTGGGCCAGGCCGCGATACCAGAACACAAAGCCGATCAGCATGCTGAACAGCGCCACATAGGCCAGGCACAGCCAGGCCGACAGGCTGATGTGGCTGAACGAGGCGGGCGCCAGCCACAGGCTGAGCACCGTCATCACTGGCAGCGACAACACCAGCGCCCAGCAGATAACCTGCCAGCCGCCGAGGACGCGGGACAGCTTCGCGCCTTCGGCATAACCCAGGCCACAGGCCAGAATCGCGGCGAGCATCAGCAGATCACCGGTGGGCGAAGCGGTCAGCCCCTGTGACAGGGCGAAGCCCACGACCAACGCGCTACCGAGAATCGAGAATACCCAGAACACCGGTCGCGGACGTTCGCCGCCACGCAGCACGGCAAAAATCGCCGTCGCCAGTGGCAGCAATCCTACAAACACGATCGAATGCGCCGACGTCACATGTTGCAGCGCCAATGCCGTCAGCAGTGGAAAACCCAGCACCACGCCCAAGGCCACAATCAATAACGACCACCCCTGATCGCGTGTCGGGCGTCGTTCGTGAAACAGCCTCAACAGAATGAGCGCCAACGCGCCGGCAATGGCTGCGCGCGCGACGGTGAGGAACACTGGATCGAATTCCAGCACCGCCAGACGCGTCGCAGGTAGCGATCCGCTGAAGATCACCACGCCGATAAAGCCATTGATCCAGCCGCTGGTTTTTTCCAGGGCGGGATTAACCAGGTTCGAAGTCCGTTCCATTCAGGTCACGCTCAAAAGGTGGGTTGCTTTCGAGCCATGCTGAGGCTGAGAATCAGCACAATCAAATAATTGTCATGGATACATCCAGCATGCCGCGTTCGCGCTACAAGACGCTCGTTGACGCCTACGCCGCAGACATTCGCGCGGGGCGTCTGGCGCCCGGAACCCGACTGCCCACCCACCGGGAACTGGCAGCGAGTGCGGGGTTGGCGCTGGTCACCGCGTCGCGGGTGTACGCCGAACTTGAGGCGATGGGACTGGTCAGCGGCGAAACCGGACGCGGGACATTTGTCCGCGAAACCACGTTGTCGCCGGGGCAGGGCATCGACCAGAAAGACGTGGCAGTCGGCATGATCGACTTGAATTTCAACTATCCGTCGCTGCCCGGCCAGGCCGATCTGTTGCGCACGGCGTTACGCCAACTGGCGCTGTCCGGTGATCTGGAAGCCTTGCTGCGTTATCAACCCCACGCTGGACGCCAGCATGAGCGCGCTTCCATTGCGCAGCATTTGCAGGCTCGCGGGGTGCAGGTCGAGGCCGGGCAAGTGCTGATCGTCAACGGCGCCCAGCAAGGGTTGGCCGTGACACTGATGGCCTTGCTCAAACCCGGCGATGTGATTGCGGCGGATGCGCTGACCTATTCCGGCTTCAAGGTACTGGCCGAAGCGCTGCATCTGGAAGTGGTGGCGATTCTGCCCGGTGATCACGGGCCGGATCTGGCGGCGCTCGACAAGCTCTGTCGCAGCCGTTCAGTGCGGGCGATCTACAGCATGCCGACCTTGCACAATCCCTTGGGTTGGGTGACGCCGATCGAACAGCGCGAGCAGTTGGTCGCGCTCGCCCGCCGCCATGATCTGACGATCATCGAAGACGCGGCCTACGCTTTTCTGGTGGAAAACCCACCGCGCACCCTGGTCGATCTGGCACCGGAACGCACGGTGTACGTGTCGGGGCTGTCGAAGAATATCGCCACCGGCCTGCGCGTCGGCTTCATTGCCGCGCCGCTGCACACGGTGCCGGCGCTGGAGCGGATCATTCGCGCCACCACCTGGAACACTCCCGGGGTGATGACCGCGATGGCTTGCAGCTGGCTCGATGACGGCACCGTCACCCTGCTCGAACAACAAAAACGCGACGACGCCAAGGCCCGGCAAATGCTCGCCGCCGAGTTGCTGCAAGGGCTGACGTGCATCGGTCATCCAGCTTCATACTTCTTGTGGCTGCCGTTGCCAGAAGATGTGCGCGCCGATCAGATTGTCGTGGAGTTGATGCGCGAGCAGATTTCGGTGACGACTGCCGAGCCGTTCGCGGTGTCGGCGCATGTGCCGCATGCGATTCGGCTGGCGTTGGGGTCGGTGCCGATGGACGTCTTGCGCCAGGCATTGATCACCGTCAGAAAGGTCATCGGCGCTTATCTGTAAAAATACTGACTGTGAAATACACCTGTGGCGAGGGCGCTTGCTCCCGCTGGCCTGCAGCGCAGGCCCATATTGGGGTCGCTACGCAACTCAGCGGGAGCAAGCGCCCTCGCCACAAAATGTTAGCCTTGCCTCGACTGCATCACACCGTTCTGGATCGACTGATGAAAAACACCGCTTCATTTCTTCTCGCCCTGGCCGCAACCGCCGTGCTGTTCAGCTCAACCGCCCGCGCCGCAGGCGATCCGGCAGCCGGCGAGAAGATCTTTCCACGTCTGTGCGGCGGCTGTCATCAAGTTGGCCCGGACGCGCGCCCCGGCTTCGGCCCGCAACTCAACGGTATCATTGGCCGACCGGCCGGGACGTCGGCCAATTACGTGTATTCCGAGGCGATGAAAAACTCCGGCAAGACCTGGGATCGCGACACGCTGACCGCGTATCTGAAAGATCCAAAAGGTGTGGTGCCGGGCACGCGAATGATTTTCTGGGGGCTGAGTGACGAGGAGAAGATCGATAATTTGCTGGCGTATCTGCAGCAGTTCGCCAACTGAAGAGTTTTCTCGACCTGCGCGGCAAACCACTGCATGACCACCGCGCACGTCGCATGCGAAGCCGCCGCCGGTTGCAGGCATAACGCGTAAATTCCGCCCGTCTTCAGCAGTGATCCGAACGGCACCACCAACACGCCCAATGCCAGCTCATCGAGGTTGTGTTCACCGTGGAGGAGCGGCCGGCGGCGATTGCGCGGTTGTGGACCAAGTTGACAACCAATACCTGAGTTCGCTCGTTTGATCCGGGTCAGACACGCAAGCCTGACTCTCCAGCTCATACGGATTCAAGAAATGCAGGTGGCGGGCGATACGACTGTCACCCATGTTCTGGATCCTGCCTGATATGAAGAAGATTCTCGGTATTGTTTGTGCGCTGGCATTGCTCTCTGGTTGCGTGACCAAAAACCTCAGCACTGAAGACCGCCAGCAGATCAAGACCCTGAAGGTGTTGCCGGTGTTTGTTGCGGTCGACAATTTCCAGTACACCAGCATGACTCAGGCATGGGGCGCAGGCCTGGGCGCGGGTGCCGGCGCAGCAACCGGCATGGTGGCCGGTGCATCCTCTGCCGGTACAGCAGCACTGACCGGGGCAGGCTCCGTGGCCGGGACTAAAACGGGCGATGTGCTGACTGGCGATATTTCCCGAGCGATCCAGAACAATATGAAAGCCAACGGTATCGACCTGAGTCAGTTGATCCGCCAGAGTTTCGTCAAACGCATCCAGCAGGAACGAGTCTTCACTGTCGTGGGTGAGGGCGAGCAGGCTGACGCCGAAGTGGAAATCCTCGTGATGCAGTGGGGACTTTCCCTGAAGAACTACAGCACCGTGCTGTACCCGGTTATCGGCGCCAATGCGTCCATCAAGCGCAATGGCTCTGCGGTATGGCGTAACTTCGAAACCATTTCAGTGTTCAACGACGCCAACACCATCGCCTATACACCGGAGCAATATGCGACTGACCCCGAGGCATTGCGCACGGCGTTCACCCATGTTTCCGATCTGGTGATGAAAAAGCTTGTCGATGACTTGAAACCTTGATTTTTCGGCGAGGACAACTCGACTCCTTACACCTCGCTGATCAAGCCACCTGATTACGGCCCGCCGCTTTCGCCTGATACAGCTGCTGATCGGCACGTTTGATCAGCATCGTGTGACTGTTGTCCGCCGGATCGGCCAGCGCGACGCCAATGCTTACCGTGACCTGTCCGATGTTGGGAAAGTGCGCCTGTGCCACGGCAACACGGATCTTTTCGGCTACCACCTCTGGCGTATCAGGCTGGGCAACTTCCGGCAGCAGTACGGCGAACTCCTCGCCGCCGTAACGGGCGACGAAATCGGTGGCGCGCACGCTGACCTGAATGAGTTGCGCCAATTGCTGCAGCACGTCGTCGCCAATCGCATGGCCGTAGGTGTCGTTGATGCGCTTGAAGTGGTCGGCATCAATCAGCAGCAGGGCAAACGGTCGCCCGGTGCGGCGGAACAGCAGGCTGTACTCGCTGAGTTTTTCGTCGAAGCGACGGCGGTTGTAGACGCCGGTCAGGGCATCGTGGGTCGCCAGGTTCAACAGTTCGGCATTGGCCTGCATGAGTGCGGCGGTGCGCTGGGCGACGGTGGCTTCCAGGGAGGCGTTGGCTTCCTGCAGTTCGCGTTCCTTGGCCAGCAGCGACTGGGTCATGGCGTCAATCGACTGCCCTAACTGGGCGATTTCCCGCACCGGGTGTTGCAGCGGGAAGTGTGCGCCTGGCTGCTGGTTCTGCACCTGTTTGGCCGAATGCGCGAGTTGCTCGATGGGCCGGCTCAGGTACTGCGCCAGGTAATACGCCACCAGCCCGAACGCGACGGCGGCGGCCACCCCCAGCAGCAGCAATTTATAGAGCAGCAGGCGTGCCGGTTCCAGCGCGGTGTCCAGTGGCTGGCGCACGGCAATCGACCATGACAGCGCGGTACTCGAAGGCGTCGGTACGGTGACCATGCTGGTCAGGTAACCGTTGCCGACCGACCAGCCCGGCGACTTCGAATCATTCACCGCCAGTTGCTGGCCCATCAGCGCTTCCGGGTACAGCACCTTGCCATCGTGATCAATGATCAGCGCTTCGATATCCGGCGAGGCATTTTTATGCGAGAACGCTGCCGACTCGACGATGCGCGTCACCCAGCTCCAGTGCGCGTGCGCCCCCAGTACGCCAATCACCTGGCCGTCGGCGTTGCGGATCGGGGCGGCGAAATCGATGAAGCGCAGCGGTTCGCCGTTGGGTGTTCCCGGTAGCAGTTTGGCCAGCAACACCGCTTCGTGCGGGTCACCGGTGTACTCGCCCCGCAGACCCGCCTGAAACCATGGGCGTTGCTGCACCGATTGCCCGACCAGCAAATTATTGACCGCTTGATGCACATGGCCCTCGGCATCGGTCACGCCCATCCACGCATACTCGGCACGGGCCTGGGTGCGCAGTTGCATTGACTTGAGAATCGCCGGGTTGTCGAGGTCGCCACGTTCCAGATGCGGCGCACGGCTGAGCAGGTAAACCTCCAGCTGGCGTTCGCGCAACTGGTCACCGAGCAGCGTCGCCGCCGAACGCGCGGTATTGAGCAGGGCACTGCCGCTGGCCTGTTTCATCTGTTCGGTGGCGATATGGCCGACATAGAAGCCGACGCTCACCAGGGTCAGCAGGGACAAACCGGCGAACCAGAGGGTCAGGTGGCTTCGCAGACTGGCTTTGAGCATGGGCAGGCAAATTCTGTTTGGACGTTGTGGCCGCATGGTATGCGCATTAAGCGTCGGGCTGCCAGTCGGTCGCTTCGGATAAGCGCCGTCGGAAGTTTCGCCCATGTTCTACAGGGCAAGATCCGTTCTGACGCTGATTGTTGAAAAGAACCACGCCTGCATACGACAAAATGAAAAAGCCCGGCTGATCAGGCCGGGCTTTCCTTGACTGCTTTAGAACTGATGTTTCAGGCGTTACGGCTTTCGATCAGACGATCCGAACCACCTTCAACCACACGGCGTTCCTGCAGACGATCCGAGCCACCTTCAGCCACGCGGCGTTCCTGCAGACGATCCGAACCACCTTCAGCCACACGGCGTTCCTGCAGACGATCCGAGCCACCTTCAGCCACACGGCGCTCCAGCAGACGATCCGAGCCACCTTCAGCCACGCGGCGTTCCAGCAAACGATCAGAACCACCTTCAGCCAAACGGCTTTCAATCAACTTGTCCGAGCCGCCTTCAGCGACCAGGGTGTGAGCGGGTGTTGCTGCAAAAGCGTTAACTGCAAGAACCGAGAAAGCGATGCCGAGGATGGTTTGGCGTTTCATGATCGTGTGCTCCGGGGTGTATTGGGTTGGTATGGAGCTGATGTTACGCCGCGGATTTTTTATGAGAACTTCATTGACGTGATGGTGACTATCGACGCCAGCGATGTATGCCGGAACCCCTGATTTAAAGCTTCGGCGCCCGAATGCACAGCTCTCCGGTGGCACGGGTCAGGGCCAGATCATGCAGTGCGTCGTGGGTCAGACCCTGCCGAGCCTTGGCCAGCAACGCCTGGCAATTCGGCTCGCGGCGGTGCGGCGCGAAGTCGGCGTACTGGCGCAGCAGGCGGGTTTGCAACTCGTCCAGACGCGGACGAATCTGCTTCGCCAGATCCGGTCGCGGGGTGTCCGGCGCCGCCCCGGCCGCTTGCCATTGTGCGAGCAATCCGTACTGCACCAGTTTGTTCGCCTCCATCTGCGCGGCGATCAACTGAGCCACGTCTTCGGGGTCGAGCTGGTGTTCGGTCGCCAAAGTGCGGGCATTGGCGATGACCTGGGCTTCGCGCGGGCTGTCCTGAATCGGCTTGCCGCTGTCCCATTTGGTCAGCGCCACCAGATCGCCGATGTTCAGGCGTTCATTCAAGGTTGCCAGCAAGGGGCGCAACGATTCGATGGGGGCGGTGGCTTCGGCGGCGCCAGCCATGTGGCTGAAAACAACCAGCAGGGAACAGGTCAGGGCATTTCGCAACGGGGTCATGAGCAGATGCGTTCCACGGAAAATAGTGCCGACATTTAAGCCTTGAGCAGAGGCGCTGTCGACCGGCTTTAATCCGCCATCTAGCGTAGTATCCAACGCATCTCCCACCCCGAGACGATCCTCAATGCAAACCCCTGGCACCCGCAAACCGCTCTGGCAAACCTACCTGTTGTTCCTCGCGCCGATGGTGCTGTCCAATTTTCTGCAATCGATGTCGGGCACGGTCAACAGCATTTACATCGGGCAAATGCTCGGGACTCAGGCGTTGGCAGCGGTGTCGGGGATGTTTCCGGTGATCTTTTTTTTCATTGCGCTGGTGATCGGTCTGGGCGCGGGTGCCGGGGTGTTGATCGGTCAGGCGTGGGGTGCGCGCGAGGCGCACATGGTCAAGGCAATCACCGGGGCGACGCTGCTCTTGGGGGTGATGATCGGCTTGCTCGCCGCGGTGCTGGGCAGTGTCTTTGCGCGGCAGGCGTTGCAGGGGCTGGGGACGCCGGCGGATGTGCTGGACGACGCGGTGGCGTATGCGCACGTGATGATGTGGATTCTGCCGTCGATGCTGGTGTTTGTGCTGTTCACGCAATTGCTGCGCGGGGTCAGCGACACCGTATCGCCATTGTTGGCGCTGATGGTATCGACCTCGGTCGGGCTGGCGCTGACCCCGGCGCTGATTCGTGGCTGGTTCGGTTTGCCCCAGTTGGGAATCCAGAGCGCGGCCTTCGCCGGTCTGGCTGGCAACCTGTCGGCCATGGCGTGGCTGGCCTGGCGGTTGATTCGCAACAACCATCCGCTGGCGCCGGACCGTGAGTTTTTCGCGGCACTGCGGCTGGACAGGGCGATTCTGGGCAAAGTGCTGCGCATCGGCCTGCCGACCGGGGTGCAGATGATCGTGTTGTCGCTGTCGGAGCTGGTGATTCTGTCGCTGGTCAACCAGCACGGCTCGCAGGCGACGGCGGCCTACGGCGCGGTGACGCAGATCGTCAACTACGTGCAGTTTCCGGCGCTGTCGATTGCCATCACTGCCTCGATCCTTGGCGCCCAGGCCATCGGTGCCGGGCAACTGCAGCGCCTGGCCGCGATCCTGCGCACCGGGCTGTTGATCAACGTGTGCCTGACCGGTGGCTTGATCGTGCTCGGTTACCTGTTATCGCACTGGTTGCTGGGACTGTTCCTGACCGAAGAATCGACCCGGGCGATGGCTGAGCACTTGCTGCACATCATGTTGTGGAGCCTGCTGGTGTTTGGTTTCCAGGCGATCATCGGCGGCATCATGCGCGCCAGTGGCACGGTGCTGGTGCCGGTGGCAATCGCCATTGTCTGCGTGGTCGGCGTGCAGCTGCCGGCGGCTTACTGGCTGGACGGGCAGTACGGTTTGCAAGGCGTTTGGATGGCGTTTCCGGTGGCGTATCTGGGCATGCTGGTGTTGCAGACGCTGTATTACAAACTGGTCTGGCAGCATCAGAAGATCGAGCGGCTGGTCTGAGCCTGAGCCACACCGGCGGACAGATGACATGGCACAACTGCCGGTTGTTTGCTTAAGTCAATCGAGGCCTCGAAGGTTTGCCCTGTCCGGAGAATCCCATGCGTGTCCGATTCACCGCTGCGGCACTGTTTACCGGCCTGTGCGTCATGGCCTGCGCGCAGGCCGCTGAATACAATCGCGTCAACACTACCGCCAGCAAGATCAGCTTCATTTACAAGCAATTCGGCGACCAGGTCTATGGCACCTTCGGCAAGTTCGACGCGACGCTGCAGTTCGACAGCGACAACCTCGCCAACGCCCACACTACGTTGCACATCGACCTGGCCAGCATCGATGCCGGCAGCGACGACGCCAATACCGAGCTGGTGAAACCGGCGTGGTTCGATACCCAGCGCTTTCCCGAGGCGGTGTTCGTATCCAGCCGTTTTACCCGCGTGGCGAACAACCGCTATCTGGTCGCCGGTCTGCTTACCGTCAAAGGCATTACCCGCGAGGTGCAGGTGCCGGTCGAGCTGAAGCCGGACAGCGCGATCGGCATTTTCGACGGCGAGCTGGTGCTCAAGCGCAGCGAATTCGGGCTCGGAGCGGGGGAGTGGGCGGATACCGTCGTGTCCAACGACATTGCCATTTCCTTCAAGGTGGTGGCGCCACAGCAGTGACGCCAGCCGTTGCGGTCAGTAGGCGCGCCAGTGTCCCGGCACCCAGCGCCATTCATGGCCACCCCAGCGGTAATGACCGGCGACCCAGTGATAGCCCGGCGCAGGCATCACCGGCACCACTTCCACTGGCGGCGGTGGCCGGTGCGGACGGACCGGTTCGACGACGCAACCGGACAGGGTGATCGCCATCAGTGCGGCGACGAGCAAGGCTTTAGCGCTTCTGGACATGAATTGTTCCTTATACAAGAAGAGTGCAGGTCGACGGCCAATCAGCGCACCCAGCGCCCTTCAACCCAGAACCAGTTCGGCCCGCGTGCCTGCCAGTGCCCCGGTCGCCAGTGCGCACCATGACGCACCGGTTGCCAATGGCCGGGCATCCACACGTAACCGCGTCCTTCCCAGCGCCAGTGGCCCTGATCCCAGACATACCCGGGACGCGCGCCGGGCATCACTTCCATGCGCATCGGCGGTGGGGCTTGCTGGACGATCACCACCTGCTGGGCAAACGCTGGCGCACTGGCCAGCGCCGCCAGCGTCATCGGCACCAGCAGCAGGGTTTTTCGCCATTTGAACAGTGAACGCAACACGCTCATGAAAACTCCTCAAGGCCTGCGTGAAAAAGTGAACGCAGCTGAAGAATTGGACGCCAAATCGGCGAAAGATCCGCTTCACGGAGGATGAAATTTTCTTCAGGTCAACCGCGAGCTTCCCTGTAGGAGCTGCCGCAGGCTGCGATCTTTTGATCTTGCTTCTATAAAGCCAAAAGATCGCAGCCTTCGGCAGCTCCTACACAGAGCAAGCGTCGGGACAGGGTATGATGGCGCGGTTTTTCGCCGGAGTTCACCCGTCATGTCACGTATCACCCACTACAAATCCCCATGCCCCGAAAGCGTCAACAGCCAGATTCTGCAACTGGTGGTCGATTACCTCACCGACATCAGCGCGGTCGGTCTTGGCCCGAGCAATCTGCTGTACAACGTCTATCAGTACGCGGTCGGCTATGAGGTGCATCTGTATCTGGAAGCGCTGAACGGCGAGAAGGGAACCGAGGTGGAATTGCTGGTGGCGACCGCCGAGGACGATCCGGAGCAGGTCACCGGTTTCCTTTTGTACTTGCCGGTGCAGGGCGATTGGGAAGCGTGCAGCGTTGCCTACATGGCCGTGCGCGAAGGCTATCGGCGTCAGGGCGTGGCGCGGGCGATGATCGGCGAGATGGTCAGCCGTTACCCGCATGCCGAACTGACCTGCAGTGTTGGCAAGGTGCCGTATTTCGAAGCGCTGGGGTTCGAGGTGATCGGCGCTCGCGAAACCCAGGTGCTGATGAGCACCCGGCATTACCGCAGCAACGGCCTGCGCGGTTTTATCGACACCACACCGATCTACCGCTCGCTGGAAGTGCAGCAGATCCACACCTACCTGCTGCAGAAGAACGGCAAGCGCGCGATGCTTGATGCCGAGAAGCAGCGTGACCGGCATCTCGATCAGGTCACGCGGCACACTGAAGAATTCGTGCGCCAGCGGCTGACGCTGCACTGAGTCAGCGGCAAAAAGCGGACAAAAAAAGAGCCTCAAGGCTCTTTGATGGGGAGAAGTAGAGCCCATGAGGCTCAAGCTGCGCATGAAACAGGGAACGGGCTTGATTTGGGGTTCAGAACACCCGATCCCTACACAGACGCTCAGGAGTGAAGCGCCTGCGTACCTTCATCATGGGAACGCGCGGGGGCTGACTCAAGTACCGCGTGTCGAAATCCTGATAGAGCGCCGAGCGGATGATGACGTGGTCGTTGAGCACCGCTGACTCCCTCTGTAGGAGCTGCGGCACGCTGCGATCTTTTGATTTATGAAAGCAAGGTCAAAAGATCGCAGCGTGCCGCAGCTCCAACAGGTCAGCGGGCGCCGGGCCAGCCGGCCTTTGCCAGTGCGGCAAGCAGTGTTTCCTCGTCCAGCCCCGGCACCGCATGCCCGTTGCCCTCAGTACTCTCGCTGGCGAGCAGGGCGTTGATGATCGCTTCTTCGACCGCTTCGGTGGCGGCGAGGAACAGCTCGCTGATGTGGTCGTTGTTGACCATGCGCAAGCCGTCGCAGGTCGGCGCGCCTTTGCCCTCGTAGGCAGCAGGCGGCACCTGTTCGTTGCCGGTGGCGAAGGCGATGAAGATGTCGCCACTGTGGTCTTCGTTGCCACCGCCGCTGCGGGCCAGGCCCAAGCTGGCGCGTTGCGCGAGACGCGTGCATTGATGCGGCAGCAGCGGTGCGTCGGTCGCCAGGCAGACCACGATCGAACCCATGCCCGGATGCGGCAGCGAAGCCCGCAGGAACGGCGAATCCACCTGCTCCATGTAGCGGCCCACCGGATAACCGTCGACCCGCAGCTCGCTGCGAATGCCGTGGTTGGCCTGCACGATCGCACCCACCGTCCAGCCGCCCTGAACGCTGCTCAAACGCCGTGAGGCGCTGCCGATCCCACCCTTGAATTCATGGCAGATCATGCCGCTGCCGCCACCAACGGCGCCTTCTTCTACTGCGCCGTCATGCGCTGAGCTCAGCGCCTCGGCGACATGCTCGGGCTTGACGTGAAAACCGTTGATGTCGTTGAGCAAGCCATCAAAGGTTTCCAGTACCACCGGCATGTTCCAGTAGAGGCGCCCGTCGTCCGGTTGCTGCTGACGATCCAGCGCAATCAACGCATCGCGCACCACGCCAAGGCTATGGGTGTTGGTGAAGGCGATGGGACTGGTCAGCAGCCCGGCCTCGCGAATCCACTCAAGACCGGTGGCATCGCCGTTGCCATTGAGTACATGCACCCCGGCAAAACACGGTTGCTGGTTGCTTGAGCCACGGCGCGGTTCGATCACGGTGACGCCGGTGCAGATGTCGCGTCCGCTGTCGCTGCGGCCACGCACATTACTGTGGCCGACGCGCACGCCGGGTACATCGGTGATGGCGTTGAGCGGGCCGGGTTGCAGTTGGCCGATGCGGATGTTGAGGTCACGGGCACGGGGTTTCATGGGTTGTCTCTCTATAACAAGGCAGAAATGAATGAGTGGGGCTGAACACAAAACCCTGTGGGAGCGTGGCTTGCCCGCGAAGGCGTCCGTCCAGCCAATGCATGTGTCGCCTGACACACCGTTATCGCGGGCAAGCCACGCTCCCACAGGTTTTGTGTGGTTTGCAGGTGGGGTTACTGACCGTTCTTGACCTTGCTCCACACCCGCGTGCGCACGCGTTCGGTGGCTTTGGGCAGCGGCTCCAGGGTGTACAACGTGGCCATCGCCGCCGCCGACGGATACACCGCCGGGTTATCCCGCGTGGCTGCGGCCACCAGCGAGGTCGCGGCGCGGTTGCCGTTGGGGTACGACAGGTGATCACTGACCGGCGCGATCACTTCCGGGCGCAGCAGGTAGTCGATGAACGCCAAGCCCTGAGCGCGGTTCGGCGCGTCCTTGAGCAGCACCAGCGTGTCGAACCACACCGGCGCGCCTTCCTTGGGCAGGCTGTAGGCGATCTTCACACCGTTGTTGGCCTGCTCGGCGTTGGTCTTGGCTTCGAGCATCGCCCCGGACCAACCGACGGCCACGCAGATGTTGCCGTTGGACAGGTCACTGATGAATTTCGACGAGTTGAAGTAGGCGATGTGCGGGCGCAATTTGAGCAGCAGCGCTTCGGCTTTCTGATAGTCCTCGGGATTGGTGCTGTTGGGCGGCAACCCGAGGTAGTGCAGGGCCACCGGGAGCATTTCCGACGGCGAATCGAGCATCGCCACCCCGCACTGGCCGAGCTTGGCGAGGTTTTCTTCCTTGAACACCAGGTCCCAGGAATCCAGCGGCGCCTTGTCGCCGAGGGCGGCGCGCACCTTGTCGACGTTGTAGCCGATGCCGTTGGTGCCCCACAGATAAGGCACGGCGTATTGATTGCCGGGGTCGTTGTTGGCCAGTTTGCTCAGCAGATCGCTGTCCAGATTCTTCCAGCCCGGCAGTTGATCGCGCGGCAGCGGGGCGAGGGCGCCGGCCTTGATCAGCGTCGGCAGGCTGAAGTTGCTCGCCACCACCACGTCGTAACCGCTGCGGCTGGTCAGCAGTTTGCCTTCGAGCACTTCGGCGCTGTCGAAGGTGTCGTAAACCGGCTGAATGCCGCTGTCGCGCTTGAAGTCAGCCAAGGTCGTGGGGCCGATGTAGTCGTACCAGTTGTAGACGTGCACGCTCGGTGCATCGGCGGCACTGGCGACGGATGCGACGCCAAAACAGGCGAGCAGGCCAAGGTTGATGCCCCGGTTGATATAGCCACGACGACAACGCATGATGCGGCACTCCTGGCCTGCGGCAGGCCGGTGATTGACAGGAGTGCTCAGCCTATCGGGGCGGGCACGCCTGACCCATTCCCATCATGGGTTACTCAAAAGGGGTAGAGCGTGGACGCGTTGTTGCAGGAGTTGCCGGTGCACCAAAGTCTGGCGCGGGTGTTTGCCGCCGTCGGCCAGGACGCTTTCTGGCGCGTGCTGGTCGACACGCTGCGGCTGCTGGTGCCGCTGGACAACGCGCTGGTGGCGCTGATGAAGGCGGGGCAGGCACCGCAATTGCTGATCGACTTCGACAGCAAGGGCCGCGCCGACGAGCAGGAAGAACTGGCCAGCTACACCGCTGGCATGTACCTGCTCGATCCGTTCTACCAAACCGCCTCGACCGGCATCGCCGACGGCCTGCACAGCCTGGCCTCGGTGGCGCCCGACCAGTTTCTGCACAGCGAGTATTACCAGAGCTACTTTCGCTCGGTGGTCGGTGAGGACGAGTTGCAGTTCATGATCAACATCGACGGCGGTGTACTGGGCCTGTCGCTGGGGCGCTCGACGGCTTTCGATCTGGTCGAGCAGGGCCGTCTGTTGTGCGTGCGCGACTGGGTGCTGGCGGCGATGCGCCGTCACGTGCAGCTATTGCCGCCGCAAGGGACCGGCACCGAGCCGGTGGCGGGGGATCTGGCGACGCTGCTCGATCGCTTCGACGCGCGTCTGACCCTGCGCGAAGTCGACACCGCGCGGCTGATTCTGCAAGGGTTTTCCAGCAAGGCCATCGCCCAGCAGATGGGGATTTCGCCGGAGACGGTGAAGGTTCATCGGCGCAATCTCTATCACAAGCTCAACGTGAACGGGCATGGTGAACTGTTTGCGCTGGTGTTGCGTCCACCCACTTCCTGACCCACCAAACCCCTGTGGGAGCTGGCTTGCCAGCGATGAGGGCGGCACAGCTGACATCCTCGTTACCAGAAACACCGCCATCGCTGGCAAGCCAGCTCCCACAGGGATCAGCGGTGTTGGCGGGGTGTCAGGTCAGTCGAAACGTTTGAACACCAGCGCCTTCAGGCCGCTCTCGGGATCGACATCCGGAAACTCCGGCGGATTCTCCAGCCGCTGCTCAAAGCGCAGACTCGGCGCCTCTTGAGTCACGCCATCAATCAAAAAGTCCGAACCCAACGACGGATCATTCATGCACGCCAGCACCGTGCCGTCTGCCGTGAGCAACTCCGGCAAGCGACGCAGCACCCGCTGGTAATCCTTGGTCAGCAGGAAACTGCCTTTCTGGAATGATGGCGGGTCGATGATCACCAGGTCGTACGGGCCGCTGTTGATCACCTTGCCCCAGGACTTGAACAGGTCGTGACCAAGAAAACTCACCTTGCTCAGGTCATGCCCGTTCAAGCGGTGATTGTCGCGACCACGGCTCAGGGCCGCGCGGGACATGTCGAGGTTGACCACGTGGCGGGCGCCGCCTTCGATGGCCGCCACGGAAAACCCGCAGGTGTAGGCGAACAGGTTCAGCACGCGCTTGCCCTCGGCCTGCTCACGCACCCAGTTGCGCCCGTAGCGCATGTCGAGAAACAGCCCGGCGTTCTGCTTGCGGCCCAGATCGACGCGGTATTGCAAGCCGCCCTCGACGATGCTCATCTCGTCGATTGCATCCCCCAGCAACCATTCGGCGGTGCTTTGCGGCAAATAGCGATGTTGCAGCAGCAGGGTGTGGGCGCCGGACTGCTGCCACTCGGCCGAGGTGCTGAGGTCGAGCAGCACGTGCTTGAGCGCTTCGAGCTGTTCCGGTGCCGGTTCCTTGAACAGCGAGACCAGCACCACGCCTTGCAGCCAGTCCACCGTCAGTTGCTCCAGCCCCGGCCAGCAACGCCCGCGGCCATGGAACAGGCGACGGGTTTCGCTCGGTGCGGCCGCCAGTGCTGGCAACAAGTGGGCGCGGAGGGTGGCGAGGGCTTCAGGGTTCATCAGTCACGGTCGGCAAGCAAAAGGGCCGGCATTTTAACCACAAAAACCGCCTGACGAACGCCCGACAGCCAAGGCCACTGACGACTGTTAAGAAAAGACCTGTATCAAAAATGAATTTATGCAGGGCGCGCTGCTCATACCTGATAAGCAGCGGATTTGAGCCGCTAAGTCGTTAATGCAATTCAGGGAGTGCCAGTTCATGAGTCCAACACCGACGCCGAGCGCGCACCTTCCTGGCGGGTTGATTCTGGTGGTTGAGGACGACCCGTTGATTCTGGAATTTCTCTGCGAAATTCTTCAGGAGGAAGGTTTCAAGGTCGAGCCGCAAACCAGTGCGGATGCCGCCAAGCTGTATCTGGAGGCACACGCGCCGGAAGTCGCGCTGCTGCTGACCGACATCACCATGCCCGGTGAAATCAACGGCGCGGGGCTGGCCAATCTGGTCGGCGAGCGCTGGCCGGACAAACCGGTGATGGTCATGTCCGGTTATGAAACGCCGGAGACTTCCGGGGTCAAGCACCCGGTGGCGTTCATCAAAAAGCCCTGGGCCATCGGCCAGTTGCTCGATTGTGTCGACAGCGCGTTCAAATCCAAGGCCGCGCGTCTGCACTGAGTCTTCGGGTCGAACCGCCGGGCAAAAATGCTACATTGCCCGGCCAATCCGCCCAGTTCTGTCAAAGGATGCGACCTTTTGTCTGCTCACGATAACGTCTTCGATCGCGCGTTCGGCGCGTTCCTGTTCGACATGGACGGCACCGTCCTCAATTCCATTGCTGCTGCCGAGCGCGTCTGGGCGGCGTGGGCCGAGCGCCACGGCGTGGATGTCGAAACGTTTCTGCCGACCATCCATGGCGCCCGCGCCATCGACACCATCCGCCGGCTGAACCTGCCGGGGGTTGATGCCGAAGCGCAAGCGGCGTTCATCGCGCAGGCGGAAATCGATGATGTCGAAGGGATTGTGCAGATTCCCGGGGCCGCGGCGTTTCTCGACAGCCTGCCTGCGCAGCGTTGGGCCATGGTGACGTCGGCGCCTCGGGATCTGGCGTTGCGCCGCATGGCGGCGGCGGGGATTGCCGAGCCAGCGGTGATGATTACGGCTGAGGATGTAACGGCCGGCAAGCCTGATCCGGCCGGGTATCGTCTGGCCGCGCAGCGTCTGGGCCTTGATCCCGCCGATTGCCTGATTTTCGAAGACGCCACCGTCGGCATCCAGGCTGCTGAAGCGGCCGGAGCGGCGCTGATGATCATCACCACAACCCACCAGCATCCGCTCGACACCCGCCACGCGACGATCGACAGTTATGAGTCGCTGAGCGTCACCGCCAACAGCCAAGGCCAACTGCACCTGCAAAAGACCTGATATCACCCATTCCCTGTAGGAGCTGCCGCAGGCTGCGATCTTTTGCCTTTGATTTTCAAAAGCAAGGTCAAAAGATCGCAGCCTTCGGCAGCTCCTACAGGGTCAGTAGACGCCCGGTAACAAGCGCCAGCTACGTGCGCAATAAGCCTCGTACTCCGCACCAAACTGCCCGCGCAGCAACGCTTCTTCCGAGTGGATACGCGCGATCAACGGAATCAATGTCAGCGCCGCCAGAATCAACCCGACACTGGAACGAAACGCCAGCGCCCAGCCCACGGCATTGACCACCAAGCCCAGGTAGCTCGGGTTGCGCAGGCGCGTGTAAATGCCGTCGGTGACCAACCGATGCCCCGGCTGAATCGCCACCAACCCGCTGAACCGTCGGCCCAGCACAAACACCGGCCACAGACGCAGCGCGCCACCGACGATAAACAGCAGCGCGCCGAGCCAGCGCACGCCTTCAGCGCCGAAGGTCCAGAAGTCGATGCGATCGCAGTACGCCGGCAGAAAACCGCTGAGCAGACCGATGACGCCGAACGCCGGAATCACCCAGCGGTTGGCCCGGTCCTCGCGCTCGCCCGAGCTCATGTTCACATCGGTGAACAGCGACGCCAGCACCATCAATACCGTGGCCAGCGCCACCAGCACCAGCGCCCCATGGGAGAAGAACACCGCCGGCCCGCCGATGCCCCACACCGCCAGCCCCAGATAGGCAAGGGTGGCCAGCACCGCGACCACGGTCATTTGCGCAGACATTTTCATGGTGTTCTCTAAAAAGCAGCTGACCCTTTCAGTGTAGAACGCCGCTCAACCCGCGAAGGCGTCGGATCGTTCGCGACCGGTCTTTGGTCGGCCACGTCTTCATACGGCCGACATCGCGTCTACGCTGATCCATTCCTTCTATTCGTCCGTGTATTGCCTATCGAAGAGGTGAACCCATGAAAATCGACTTGAGTGGAAAACTGGCCATCGTCAGCGGCAGCACGGGTGGCATTGGTCTGGGCATCAGCCAGTCGCTGGCCGAAGCCGGCGCCACGGTGGTGGTCATCGGGCGTGAAGCGGCCAAGGTCGAGCAAGCGCTGGCGAGCATTCGGCAGCAGGTGCCGGGTGCGCAATTGCGGGGTCTGACGGCGGATCTGGGCACCGCCGAAGGCGCGGAAAAACTCTTCGCCGCTGAACCGCGTACAGACATTCTGGTGAACAACCTGGGGATCTTCGACGCCGTGGATTTCTTCGACACCCCGGACAGCGAGTGGACGCGCTTCTATGAGGTCAACGTGATTTCCGGCGTGCGCCTGTCGCGCCATTACGCGCCGGCGATGGTCGAGCAGGGTTGGGGGCGGATCATTTTCCTGTCTTCGGAATCCGGCGTGGCCACCCCGGCCGACATGCTCAACTATGGCGTGACCAAAAGCGCCAACCTCGCGGTATCCCATGGCTTGGCCAAGCGTCTGGCCGGCACTGGCGTGACGGTCAATGCGATCCTGCCGGGGCCGACCTTTACCGGCGGCGTGGAGCACATGCTCAAGGACGCCGCGGCCGAGTCCGGTCGCAACCTGCGCGACGAAGCCGACGCTTTCGTCCGCCGGGCGCGGCCGACCTCGATCATCCAGCGGGTGGCCGACGTTGCCGAGGTGGCGCATCTGGTCACGTACATCGCCTCGCCGTTTTCCTCCGCCACCACGGGCGCGGCCTTGCGCGTGGATGGCGGTGTAGTCGACAGTATGGCGACCTGAGTTCAACGGCCTCTATCAGGGTGACCTTGAGGCGCTGCGGGCCAATTCCCCGGCCTGATCATCCAACATAAAAAACGGTGGGAGCTGGCTTGCCAGCGATGACGGTGTTTCAGTCGAATAGATATTGACTGGACCGCCGCCATCGCTGGCAAGTCAGCTCCCACAGGGGATGTATCAGTTTGAAAGATCGGGCGAATTCAGGACTGCGAAATCAAGCTCTGCCGGCAATCCAGCACCAACTTCGCACCGCCCAGCTCACTGCTGCCCACCTCAAGATTGAAGCCATGCAGGCTGACAATCGCCGCGACAATCGACAGGCCCAGGCCGAAGCCGCTCTGCGGTTGCCCGCCTTCGGCCCGATAGAAACGCTGGAACACCGCCTCACGCTCGGCTTCGGGAATCCCCGGCCCGGAATCGTGGACTTCGATCCGCGTATGCCCGCCGTCATTCACGCCGCGCAAAATCACCGTGCCACCCGCCGGGGTGAACTTGATCGAGTTGCTCAACAGATTGGCCAGCGCCTCGAACAACAACGCGCGGTCGCCATTGAGGGGCGGCAGGGTTTCCGGCATGTTCAGCACGAACAGCAGTTCGCCTTCTTCGGCCAATGGCAGGTAAAACTCATGCAATTCTTCCAGCAATTGCACTGGATCGAGCTCGACAAATCCTGAGCGCCGTTGACGATCTTCCAGTTCGGAAATCCGCAGCAAGCCGCGAAACCGCGCCATCAGCGTATCGGCCTCGGCCAGCACCAGATCCAGTTGCGCCGCTGCTGGCGAACCTTCGCCGGCCTGTTGCTGCATGCGATACAACTGCGCGCGCAGGCGCGTCAGTGGCGTGCGCAAGTCATGGGCGATGTTGTCGCACACGCCTTTGACTTCGTGCATCAGCCGTTCGATGCGATCGAGCATGGCGTTGACGATGGCGGCGAGCATGTCCAGTTCGTCGCGGCGGTTGGACAGCGGCAAACGGTGAGTCAGGTCGCCGGCGACAATGGCCTGGGCGCTGTCCTGAATCGCGCGGATGCGCCGCAGCGGCCGACGGCGCAACAAATGCCAGCCGGCAATCCCCGGCAGGATCGTCAGTGACACACCCCAGAACAAGGCATGCAGAATGATCCGCGTCACGGCGAACAACGAACCGTTATCGCGCAACAACACCAGCCAGCGGCCATCGCGGGTCTGAGTCGCCACCGCGTCGCAGCTGTCGGCGGGCAGGGTCGGGTCGTCGGAATCGGCGCAGTCATCCAGGGTGTGGATCTTGCCATCCAGCGGCAGGCCTTCGGGCAGTTGCTGCAAGGCGCCACCGAGGTATACGCCCTGGGCGTCGAACAGGCCGTAGGCGTCGATGCCGCGGATGTCGAAGGTCATGCTGGCGGCAAGCGCTTCTTCCAGTTGTTCACCGCGAAAGTGCGAAAACAGATGCTGACGTTGCATCAGCGAATGCTTGGCAAGGTTATCGAGGTAGCTGGAGACTTCGAAGTACATGACCCCCATGAGGATCGCGCTCCAGGCCACGAACAGCGAACTGTACAGCGCCAGCAGACGACTGCTGGAGGAGCGCCAGCCGTCAGACGGGTTCGGCAATGACATAACCCGAGCCCCGTACCGTGCGAATCAGCGGGACATTGCCCGCCGCGTCGATCTTCTTGCGCAGACGACCGATGTGCACGTCGATCAGGTTGGTGCCCGGGTCGAAGTGATAACCCCAGACTTCTTCGAAAATCATCATCCGCGACAGGATCTGGCCGCTGTTGCGCATGAGGAATTCCAGCAACTTGTATTCGGTCGGCAGCAGCGTCAGCACCTGCTCGGCGCGGCGTGCTTCGTGGCTGATCAGATCCAGTTCGAGGTCGGCCACCTGCAATGTGGTGGCCTGGGTGGCGACGCTGTTCTGGCGGCGCAGCAGCACTTCCACGCGCGCGGCCATTTCGTCGGTGGCGAACGGCTTGGTCAGGTAATCATCGCCGCCAGCCCGCAAGCCGCGCACACGCTCGTCGACATCGGAGAGCGCGCTGATCATCAGAATCGGCGTGGCCACGCCCATGGTACGCAGGGTGGTGACGATGGCCAGGCCATCGAGTTCCGGCAACATGCGGTCGAGGGTAATCAGGTCGTAGTTACCGCTGACGGCACGGTCCAGACCTTCGCGGCCATTGTCGACCCAATCCACTTCCAGGCCGTGGCTGCTGAGTTCGGCAACGATTTCACGGGCAGTCACGGCGTCGTCTTCGATGGTCAAAATACGAGTCATAGAGCAGGCCTTGATCGGTTCAAACGGGATGGCAGCATTTTGCCAAGTATTTTCCGTCGCGCTTTAAATTAACTTTCATGTATAGCCTGTCACAAACGCAGATTCGGGTGTCCGGCTGTTTTGCCGTCAATGCAGAAAACCCGCTGCTTTGCGTGCATTGTTGCAAATTGCAATGAATAGAGAAGTTCAGTCTTTTTAAGTCGTTGAAAAATATAGATTTATTTAAAGTTGTCGACTGGCACGGTCGCTGCAATTCATCTGCTGACGAGTTGTAACACCATTTTTCATGCCTGGAGCACTACAACAATGAATAGATCCTCTGATGGGTTTTATCCGGCCTTCGAAGGAGAGTCGAGCAACGTGTCAGGCGTGTCCTGGGGCGCGATCTTCGCGGGCGCGGCGGCGGCTGCAGCACTGTCGATGATTCTGGTGCTGCTTGGCTTCGGTCTGGGATTCTCTGCCGTTTCACCTTGGGCCGGGGAGGGCGTCAGCGCCAAGAGCCTGGGGATTTCCACGATTGTCTGGCTGGCGGCGACGCAGATTATTGCCTCCGGTCTGGGTGGCTATATCGCCGGCCGCCTGCGGGTTAAGTGGGCCAACATGCACGGAGATGAAGTGTATTTCCGTGATACCGCCCATGGCTTCCTCGCCTGGTGTGTGGCGACGCTGGTTACCGCTGTGCTGGTCGTCGGCTCGGTGAGCAGTGTTATCAGCGGCGGTGTGCAGGCCGGTGCCAGTGTCGCCGGTGGCGCAGCTGCTGCCGCGACTCAGGCGGCCGGTACCGCTTCAGCAAACACCAGCAGCGATCAATACGGTTACTTCGTCGACAGCCTGTTTCGCGATGACCGTCCTGCGTCCGTCAGCGATGACGCCGCGCATGGTGCGGTGACCCGGATCTTCGCCCAGAGCCTGGCCAACGGCCAACTCAGCCCTGAAGACCGCACCTACCTCGCGCAACTGGTCGCACAGCGGACCAACCTGAGTCAGGCCGACGCCGAGAAACGTGTCGACGAGGTTTATGCGCGTACTCAAAAAGCCATTGCCGATGCCAAGGTCAAAGCCCAACAGGCGGCTGACACCGCTGCCAAAGTTGCTGCCTGGACGTCGCTGTGGATGTTCATTGCGCTGTTGGCCGGTGCGTTCTTCGCAAGCCTGGCAGCCACCTTCGGCGGCCGTCGTCGGGATGCAGTCGAGTACGTTGAAGTCGAGACTTACACCGCCACCACCACGCTGCCTCCAGTCCGTTAACAAGGAGAATCACCATGCGCTCTCTACTACTGTTTTTCCTCGGTGTGCCAATCCCGATCATTATCCTGATCGCCCTGTTCGTGCACTGATCCTGTTGCTCTATTGAGGCCTTTGCCTCAGCCGCTTTCACTTCACGGTGAAAGCGGCTTTTTGCTTTCTGCGTCCACGCACGCTCTCGCAGGACTCATCGTTGTTGCTGAAATTCGCGGTTGAATAATATATGGATATCCGTATATTCGGTTTTCCATATGTTCGAGTCCGCCCCATGCTCACTCCCACCGAACTGTTCAAAAGCCTGGCCGACGAAACCCGCGTGCGCGCCACCTTGCTGATTGCCGAGCAGGGTGAGCTGTGCGTTTGCGAGCTGATGTGCGCCCTCGACGACAGCCAGCCGAAAATCAGCCGCCACCTCGCGCAATTGCGCAGCAATGGGGTGTTGCTTGATCGGCGTCAGGGCCAATGGGTCTATTACCGGCTCAACCCGGACCTGCCGGACTGGGTCCGGCAGGTCCTCCACGTCACGGCCAAGGCCAACACCGATTGGCTCAAGGACAACGCCTGTCGCCTGCACAACATGGATGGCCGTCCTGCCCGCGAAACCGCGTGCTGCTGAACTTCAACTATCCCCGGGAGCTACCCATGCGTGTCCTGTTCATGTGCACGGCCAACAGTTGCCGCAGCATCCTTTCCGAAGCCATGTTCAATCATCTCGCGCGGGAGGGCTTCGAGGCGGTGAGTGCCGGCAGTTTTCCCAAGGGCCAGGTGCTGCCGCGCAGCCTGACGACGCTGCAACAGGCCGGTATCGCTATCGACGGTTTGTACAGCAAGGGCAACGACGTCTTTGAAGGCAACCCGCCGGACATCGTTATCACCGTTTGCGACAAGGCGGCGGGCGAAACCTGCCCGGTGTACTTCGGCCCGGCAATCAAATGCCATTGGGGGCTGGAGGATCCCTCCGAGGTGACCGGTGATGAGGTGGCCGTGGACACGGCGTTCCGTGCCACGCTGGCGATCATCGAGCGCCGCTGCGCAACCTTCCTTGGTCTTCCTTTCCAAACACTCAGCCGCGTTGAGCTTCAGCGTGAACTGGATCGCATCGGCTCCCTTTGAGCCGGAGGACATATGTCAAAGCACCTGCCCAATCTTGATCACAGCCTGTTCGAAGGCCGCAACACGCCACCTTTGCACGAACACAAACCGCGCATCCTGCTGCTCTACGGCTCGACCCGCGAGCGCTCCTTCAGCCGTCTGCTGGTGGAGGAGGCCGCACGTTTGCTGGAGCATTTCGGCGCCGAAACGCGTGTCTTCAATCCGTCCGGTTTGCCGTTGCCGGACGATGCTCCGGTCGATCATCCCAAAGTGCAGGAACTGCGCGAACTGGTGCTGTGGTCGGAAGGCCAGGTGTGGTGTTCGCCGGAACGCCACGGCGCGATGTCGGCGGTGTTCAAGGCGCAGATCGACTGGATCCCGCTGGAGCTTGGCGCGGTGCGTCCGACCCAGGGCAAAACCCTCGCGGTGATGCAGGTCTGCGGCGGTTCGCAGTCGTTCAACGTGGTCAATCAACTGCGTGTGCTGGGGCGCTGGATGCGCATGTTCACCATCCCCAATCAGTCTTCGGTGCCCAAGGCTTTTACCGAATTCGACGAGGCGGGGCGGATGAAACCTTCGCCGTTCTATGATCGCGTGGTCGATGTGATGGAGGAACTGGTGAAGTTCACCGTGCTGCTGCGCGAGCGCCAGGATTTTCTGGTGGATCGCTATTCCGAACGCAAGGAAAGCGCCGAGCAACTGATGGCCCGGGTCAATCAGCGCTCGATCTGAAGCGCCGCGACACGCCTTCATCGGTCGGGCAGTGCACAAACGTTCTAGCCGTTCCGGGGCATTTGTGGATTACTGGCGCCAGCCCATTAGCGTATTCAAGCCATGAGTAACTGGATCGACCTTGCCCACGACCGGGAAACCGGCATCGAAACCCTGCACGCGCATTTCGCCGGGCATGCGCATGCCTACGATCCGCACTGGCATGAGACCTACCTGATCGGTTTCACCGAGCAAGGCGTGCAGCGCTTCAACAGTCGTCGGGCGCGGCACGACAGTACCCCGGGCAAAGTCTTCATGCTCGAACCCGGCGACATCCATGATGGCGACGCGCCGAGCCCGGACGGCTTCACTTATCGCATGCTGTACCTGCAACCGGCATGGCTGGAGCAAGCGCTGGACGGCTTGCATCTGGGCAGTTACGGCAGCGGCCTGCCCGGCATCGGCAGTGTGCTCAACGATGATCCCGAACTGGCCCGCGCCACCTTGTTTGCGTTCAATGCGCTGCATCAGCAGGACGTGCGCATGGTGCGCGAGGTGGCGTTGGACGCGTTGCTCGAACGACTGGCGATTCATCTGTATCGCCGACCGCAACCGATCGCTGCCAACCGCGCGCCCTTGATCGCTCGTCAGGCGCGCGATTATCTGGTGGCCTTTCACGAACAGGACATCAGCCTGCAAACCCTGGCCGAGGTCTGCGGCACCGACCGCTTTCGCCTGACCCGCGCCTTCAAGGCAGCCTATGGGCTCGCGCCGCACGCGTGGCTGATCCAGTTGCGCCTCAGCCGGGGCCGGCAGATGCTCGCTGCCGGCATACAGCCTGTGGATGTCGCCAGTCGCCTCGGATTCGCCGACCAAAGCCATCTGGGCCGCTGGTTCGTACGCGCTTATGGCATCACGCCGGGCGCCTATCAGCAACGCGCCATCGGCGCCTCTCGACGCTGAACAAACGTTCAAGACCGCAGCCCTGCGCAGCCGTCAGAGTAGGCCCTGACTTTCTACAGGGCCGTGCCATGCTTGCGTTCATCCTCTTTGCTTTCGTGGCCTCGGTTACTCCGGGGCCGACCAATCTGATCGTGCTCAGCACCAGTGCCCGACGTGGCTGGCGGCCGTGCCTGCCGATCATCCTCGGCGCGGGAGCGGGTGCTGCGTCGCTGGTGTGGGTGGCCGGTGCGGGTGCCAGCACCTTGATGCTGCCCGGCGTGCGCCCGGTGATCAGTGCGCTGGGAATGGGCTGGATGCTCTGGTTGGCGTGGCAGATCTTCAGCGCGCCGGCCACCGCCATCGACCCCGCCGCCGGCGAAGAGAAACCCGAACTGGGGCTGGTTGGCGCCGCGCTGTTGCAATGGGTCAACCCCAAGTCGTGGATGATGGCGATTGCGGTGATCAGCGTGTTTACCGCACAAGGGCAGGGCTTGAACGCGTTGTGCCTGGCGTTCTTTCTGGTGTCGTTGCCGTGTCTGGCGCTGTGGGCGTTGCTCGGTCGCGGTGCAGCGCGCTGGCTGAGCAATCCGGCGCAGTTGCAGTGGCTGAACCGGATCCTCGCGGTGCTGCTGGTCGTCTCATCCGCCGCGGCGTTGCTGCACACCTGAGCTGATCGGCACTGACAACGTTGCGCACAAGCCGCCCTCGGCCCGGTTGACTAACGTAATCCGTCCGCCCAGACGCAACGCGATGGTGTTGACGATGGTCAGCCCCAGGCCTGCTCCGTTGGCGTTGCCACGACTGTAAAAGCGTTCGAACAACCGCGCCCGATCGGCCTCGTCGATGCCCGGGCCCTGATCTTCGACGCTCAAAAGGCACCAGCCATCGGCCTCGCTTAGCTTGACGGTGATCACCCCGTTCTCCGGGGAGAAGTTGGCGGCGTTGGTGATCAGGTTGCTCAGGGCGATGTCGATGGCGGCGGTGCTGGCCATGACGTGCAGCGCTTGTGCGCTGTCTTCGAAGGCCAGTTCGAGATGCTTGCTCAGCAGCCACGGCGTGAGTTGCACCAGGCTGTTGCGCACGGTTTCGCTGAGGTCGATGCGTTGCAGCGGCGGCGGGTTGGATTTCGGTTCCAGGCGCGCCATGGTCAGCAATTGATTGACCAGGCGACTGGCGCGATCAACCCCGGAAATCAGGAACTGCAACGACTCGCGGCGCTCCTGTTCGGTGCCGGCCTCCAGCAGGTTTTGCGCATGCACCCGCAGCACCGCCAGCGGCGTACGCATCTCGTGAGCGGCATCGGCGATGAAGCGCCGTTCACGGCCAAGCACTTCCTGGATCTGCGCGAGCATGCGGTTGAGCGCCGCCTGCATCGGTTCCAGTTCACTGGGCAGGGGCGTCAGTTGCAACGGTTCCAGCGAGCCGCTGTGGCGGGCGCGCAGGGTCGCGGCCATGTTCGCCAGCGGCTTGAGGCCCCAGCCAATGGCCAGCCAGACCATCGCCGCGAGGATCAGACTGCCCAGCACGTTCGGCCACAGCGTATGGCGCACGATGCGGTCGACCAGATCGGCCCGCACATCGTCGCGCTCGCCAACCCAGATGCGCAGCCCGTTTTGCGGGTCTTCGAGCATGAAGGCGCGCCAGTGGCGACCGTTCAAGTCCACCACATCGCTGAAGCCCGGTTGCGTCGGCGGCGCGGTGAACGACGGCGCACTGGCGGTGTGCACCAGCACCTCGTTTTTCGGGTTCCAGACCTGGAAGGCGATCTTGCTTTCGTAAGGGTGACCGTCGACGCGCGGCTTGGCTTCGCCGAGCGCCTGATTGAACGCCTGATACAGCTGCGAGTGTTCCTGGCTCGCCAGCGGCATGCGCATCACGCCCTGCAGCAGCCGAGCGTTTTGCGCCAGTTGTGCGTCGTAGACTTCGGCGATTTCGTGGTTGCTGTCGTGCAGGTTGAACACGCTGAGCACCGCAAGACCCGCGAGCAACAGCCCGATGATCAGCGTCAGCGTGCGGCGACGAATAGAGGTCATCGACGCTCCTCCACCAGATACCCCACACCGCGAATGGTGCGGATCAGGTCGGTGGAGAATTTTTTGCGCAGGTGATGGATGTGCACTTCGAGGGTGTTGCTTTCCGCTTCCTCGTTCCAGCCGTAAAGCAGCTGGATCAGTTGATCGCGGGTCATCACCCGGCCGGGCGGCGAGAGCAATTCATGCAGCAACTGATATTCCTTGGGCGTCAGCGCCACAGGTTGGCCCTGATAGCTGACCTGCTGGGTGCCGGGGTTGAGGCTGATCCCGGCGTGCTCGATCAGCGCCTGAGCGCGGCCCGCACTGCGCCGCAACAGAGCGCGCAGGCGTGCCTTGAGTTCGGCGAGGTCGAACGGTTTGACCAGATAGTCGTCAGCGCCGGCATCCAGCCCGGCGATACGGTCTTCGGTGGCATCGCGGGCGGTGAGTATCAGCACCGGCAGGTTCGAGCCGCTGTCGCGCAGGCGCTGCAGCACTTCGAGGCCATCCATGCGCGGCAGGCCCAGATCGAGCACCGCCACATCAAAGGTTTCACTGAGCAGCGCATGCAACGCGCTGCTGCCATCCTTCAACCAGTCGACGGTGTAGCCCTCACGGCCCAATGCCTGATGAATGCCTTCACCGAGGGCCACGTCATCCTCAATCAGTAATAAACGCACGCGGACTCCTGTCAGTCGAGTTTCTTGTTCACGTCCACCAGCAGGGCGGCGATCTCTTTGCGGCGCCCGGCGTCAGCGGTTTCCCGGCCCGGGCGTGGTGCAGCATGCTGAGCCTTGAGCAGCGCGACCCTGGCTTCAGCGTAGCGCTTCTGACGGTAGAGGTGATCGCCCCAGAAGTACAGACTGTCGATGCCCTCCGGATTCAGTTGCAGCGCTTGCTTGAGCAGTTGCTCGGCCTTGTCGCTGTCGCCGAAACCGATCGGCCAGCCCGGGACGCGATCATACAGCGCGGCGAGGCTGGTGTAGGCCGAGCCTTGCAGGGCTTTGGGGTCGAGCGTCAGGGCTTTTTCCAGATCGGCCTTGGCGTCCTTGGCCTTGCCCAATGCACCGAGGCCGCCCTGAGCGCCGGCCCAACTGCTGGTGACGATGCCTTTCCAGATCCACGCTTCGGCCACTGCCGGACGCTGGGTGGTAAAGGCAGTGGCTTCGGACGACAACTGCTCGAACGCGGCGGCGCGCTGTTTTTCTGCCACTTCATATTGGATGTGCGCCCAGCTCTGCTGGATGCCGTTCAGACGCTGCTGATCGGCCGGTTCCAGTGCCCAGACGCTTTGGCTGAGGACGGCGAACAACAGGCATGCGCTAAGTTTTTTCATGGCTTCAGGGACTCGTTGTCGGTTTTTTCACTAAGGCGGCGGATCAGCGGCAACTGCTTGCGCAAACCGCGATCCACCAGGTGCGGCAGCAGGTTGTTCAGGCGCACGAAAAAGCGCTCCGGCCAGCCCAGATACAAGTCGCGGCGGTCGCCGGCAATCGCGTGGATCACCGCCGAGGCGACGGTTTGCGGGTCATCGACGTTGGCCTTGAGCGCATCGTTCAAGGCTTGCGCCGCCGCACTGTTCATCGACGTGCGCGTGGCGCGTGGCGCGACATACAGCACGTTGACCCGAGTGTCGGCCAGTTCGCGGCGCAGCGCTTCGGAAAATCCACGCAGGGCGAACTTGGTCGCGCAATAACTGGCGTAGCCCGGGTAGCCGATCGAGCCGTAAGTGGAACCGACGTTGACCACCATCGCGCTGTCGGCCTGTTTGAGCAGCGGCAGCAGCAATTTGGTCAGGCACATCGGCGCGCTGATGTTTACCGCGAGCATCGCGTTGATGTCGCTGTCGTCGAGCTGTTCGAGCATGGCGAAGTGATTGACCCCGGCCGCGTTGATCAGCAGGTTGATGCCGCCGATGGCTTCGGCAGCGGACAGCACTTTGCGCCGGTCGCTGAGGAAGGTCAGGTCGGCGGCGACCCAGCACAGCGAATTTGGATAGCGCTCAAGCAACGGCGTCAGCGCCTGCTCATGCCGCGCCACCGCCAACACCTGAGCGCCGGCGGCGCACAAGGCCTCGGTAATCGCCAGGCCGATGCCGCCACTGGCACCGGTCAACACCACCCGCGCGTCACGCAGCTGCATGTTGAGTCTCCGCGTCACGCGGCAGGCCACGGAACATGTCGGTGTACAGGCGATAGACGACTTTCGAGGCGTGAATCACGGCCGCTTGGTCTTCAGGATCTTCCAGTTGATTCATCAAGCGGCGATAGGTCTGCATGTGCTCGATGTCCAGCGAACCGTGCGAGCTGAGGTAGCTGAACGCGGTGTCCGGCAGCGCCAGACGCTCGCGAATGCTCCCCGCCGCATGGGTAGCCAGCGCAATGCTGGTGCCTTCGAGCACATTGACCATGCCGAACAGACCCACCGGATTGCCTCGGGCGATCAAGTCGTAGAGAAAACTCACCATCAGCTCGATCGGCAGCGAGGGCTGGCCGTCGCGGACCGCATCGCGGTCACCGCCACACGCGGCGATGTCGTTGAGGACCCAGTGTTCATGGCCGTATTCGTCTTCGATGTACTCGGCCACCGCTTTGCGCAGCCATTCCAGGCGTGTCGGCAGACGCGCGCCGCAGGCCATCATCAACGGCACGGTGTGACGCACGTGGTAGTACGCCTGCGCGAGAAACGCCCGATAGCTTTGCAGGCTGACCTTGCCTTGCAGGGCGTCAAGAATGATCGGCAGATTGAACAGCTCGTGGCGTTCCTGATGCGTGGCTTCTTGCAGGGTGTCGAAAAAACTCATGATGCGGACTCCTCGGAAACAGCGGATTCAGTCAATTGGGCGTGGTACAGCGCGGCAATCGCCTCGCGGCGTGGCCGACCGTTGGCCGTGAGCAAGCCATTGGCGGCGGTGAACGGTTGCGCCAAGCGCGTCCAGCCATGCACCTGGGCGTAATCGGGCAAGGCTTCATTGGCTTCGGCGACCGCGGCGGCCAGCTCCGCGTCGCTGCAATCGGCACGGTGCGGCCAGAGCAGGGCGTGGTTGCGCGGCAAGGCCTCGCCATAGACGAAGGCCTGGGCGATGTGGCGGCGCTGGGTCAGTTCCGACTCGACCCATTCCGGGTTGACGTTGCGCCCGAAACTGGTGACGAACTGGTGCTTCTTGCGACCCTTGAGGTAGAGAAAACCTTCGGGGTCGAACTCGCCCAGATCGCCACTGGGCCACCACTCATCGGCGTACGGCGCGTCCCCCAGATAACCGAGCAGGGTCGAGCCCTTGATCAGCACTTCGCCGTCCTCGGCCAGGCGCACTTCAACGTGCGGCAGCGGCTGACCGACGCTGCCCGGACGCCGCGCGCCGGGGCGATTGAGGCACACCACCGAGGCGCATTCGGACAAGCCGTAGCCCTCGAACACCGGCAGGCCGACACGCTGCGCGCGGTGCAGCAGATCCTCCGAGACCCGCGCACCGCCGACGGCGGCGAAGCGCAGTTTTTGTGGGTCGAAGGCTTTCTGCTCGGCAGCGCTGACCAACATCAGCAACAGTTGCGGCACCAGAATCAGACTCTCCGGCGCACGACCGGCCAGGTAGCCCAACAGGTGCGGTACATCGACGCCGCTGGCGCCCTGAATGCGCAGGGTTTTCTGGCTTGGCAGACTCAGCGTCGCACCGGCGTACAGCGCGGCGTAGCAGCCGAGGTTTTCCAGCAGAATCGCCAGCGGCAACAACGCCAGATGATGCTGCGGATCGGTGGGTTTGCTCGCGTGATCCAGCTCCCGCGCCACACGCAGCAAGCTGTCCGCGCTCAGGCACACGCCTTTCGGTGTGCCGGTGGTGCCGGAGGTGAAGGTCAGTTTGGCGGTGCCGGCCGGCATCCGGCTCGGGCCGCTGAAGGTGCGGCACCAGAACTCGCCGCGCTGTTCATAGCCGGCGGCGAGCAGCTCGGCCCCGAGCTCCGGTTCGGCAATCACCCGTTCGGCCTGGCTCTGTTCCAGGCAATGCGCCCGTTGCGCAGGGCTGAAAAACGGCGGCAACGTCACGCAGGTCAAGCCCTCGAACAGCACGGCCAGATCCCACAGCATCGCATCGACGCCGTTATCCAGCGCCAGGGCGACGACTTGCGCCTGTTCATCGCGCAGGCGTTCCTGGCGATACAGCACCTCGGCGTAAACAGTGGCGTAATCGAGTTTCAGCGTATCGCCCCACAGCGCGGTGGCGTTGTCATTGCGCCGGGCATGGTCGCGCAGGGTTTCCTGGAAGCGTTGCAGTTCAAGCGACATGGCAGGCTCCTTCAATCGAAGTCGGCAGGCCCAATCGAGTGAACAGGCCGATATTGCGCAAATGGACGAAGCCGGCGCGGATGTTGCCGACATGCACCCACGGCTTGCTTTCGTAATAACTGCCCCAGTGTTGACGCTCGTCACCCAGGCGTTCCGGGTCGGCGGCGCATAATGTCACTGGCTTCAGACCGAGCCGATGGAAGCTGTTGACCAGCCCGATGTTGCCGGTGAAGGTCACCCATTCCAGGCCGCCCATGGCCAACAGATAGGTGATGGCGATGATGCTCAAACGTGCGCTGCCGGTGTCGCTGGCAGCGAGGTTGCCGACTTCGACGATAGCGCTACGCTCAACCGGACGATCCGCCGCCGCACTGATCAAGGGTTCGATCGGTTCATCCAGATAGCGCTCGAGAAACAGCGGCTCTTGATGGGCACGACGCACCCCGGCCACCGCGCACAGTTCACTGTCGCCGTTGTGCATGCCGAACAGCTCGGGCATAAAGTGTCGAATGTCGGCGCCGTGGGCCTTGCGAAAACGCTGCTGGATGAAGGCTTCGAAAGTCTCTCGCAGCGCGTCGTCGGGCAGGGCGCCGGTCAACGTCATCTGCGGCGTTTCGGCCTGGCCGAAACGTAGAGGAAGGGGAATGTTCCAGTGGTAATCGGGCATGGGCAAAGCGCCTCCCTCAATGGTTTGAGCGCAGTATCGGAGGCATTTCTTAACGAAGTCTGAAGGTGAAAAAAGGTTAATCAACGGGCAATCTTCAGATTGTCTTAAGACTGCAAGGGCAGGGTGGCACCGTCGGTTCGCCCTGCAACCGGATCGAGACTGTCGAACGAATCGACCGTCGCTCACGACAATCACGAGGCGCTTCTTATGACCCGCGACACCGCCGTAACCCGTTATGGAAAACTGTCAATTACGTTGCACTGGCTGATGCTGGCGCTGTTCGTCGGCGTCTATGCCTGCGTCGAAATCAAAGGCTTCATGCCCAAGGGCAGCGAAGCGCGCGGCCTGCTGATGGGCTTCCACGGCCTGTTCGGCACGAGCATCTTCATCCTCGTCTGGGTGCGCCTGCTCGGCCGCCTGACGCCACGCCCGCCGATCACCCCCAAGCCGCCAGCCTGGCAGACCGGCCTCTCGCACCTGATGCACCTGGCGCTGTACGTGCTGATGATCGCCACGCCGATCTTCGCCTGGCTGATGCTCGCCGCCGCCGACAAACCGTTCCCGTACTTCGGCTTCCACGTCCCGGCACCAGTCGCCATCGACCCGGACTTCGCCAAACAGCTCAAGTACTGGCATGAAACGCTGGGCAGCGCCGGCTACTGGCTGATCGGCCTGCACGCGGCGGCGGGGCTGTTTCACCACTACTGGGTGCGGGATAACACGCTGGTTCGGATGTTGCCGGGTCGCACGGAATAACCCCGACCTCCTTCAACCCCAATCCCTGTGGGAGCGAGCTTGCTCGCGAAGGCGTCGTGTCAGCCGGCATCATCGCTGACTGACACACCGCCTTCGCGAGCAAGCTCGCTCCCACAGGTTTTTGTGGCGTCTTGAATAGCGCAGCAGTTGCCCGAATAACACTTCGCGTCCACGCTATGGCATGCCAACGTCGAGCGCAGGCGTGTGGCGCTGATCAACGTGACCCGCGGCCGAGTTCAGAGTTCGAGCTTGTAGCCGCGGTGCCATACGGTCGATTCAGAAGCTTCCCGTCGCCAGAGGTGTGGGACTGAAAGCCATGGTTACTTGATTGTTGGGGGCTGTTTGCCAGGTCGTGTCGCTGGGGTTGCTGTCATTGCGGACGATACATTTCCACTCCACGACATCACCGCCTTTTACGTTGTTGAATTTTATCTTGCCGGACCAAGAGGGGTAGTCGGAAGGCGTGAGTCGAACCGCTTTGGCCGGGACCCAATTCCCTAACTCCGGCCGATCACCTACCGCGTATACGCTATAGCCTTGTGTCGTGACGCCGTTATCACAGCGGAAATTCACCTCGAGCGAAATATACGTCCAGGTGACACCGGCATAGCCAATCATTGGCTGCAAGGCCAGCAGCAGAGCACTCATTGGCAACAAGTATCGAATGCGGCCCATGATCAGTTCCTCAGTTTTCCTTTAGTCGGGCCAGCTTAGCCCTGCGAAAACTGGAAGAGACCTGTAAGAACTGACAGTCCGTCAGACTCTTTTGCGATACCGTCACTGGCGCCTTATTCCCACCCCAAGCCGTGCGCGAAACCTGTGGGAGCGAGCTTGCTCGCGAAGACGCCAGCCCAGCCACCCAAGCACTCAAACCTCCTCACCCCTGAGCTGAAGACTCATCAGATCGCAACTCGCCGACCACGACGTCAACCACGCCGGCATCTCCGGCGACTGCTCAGGCAACCCCAACGCCCTGACAAACTCACCCGGCGCAATCGTGCCTTTCGCCGACCGAAACAGCCCACGCATGACCACCACGCCGATCACCCGGCCCTTGCTCACAAAACGATGCTCCATAAAGCTCCATTTATCGTCCCAGCCAAGCATCCGACTGTGAATTTCAAACGCTTCAAACAGCTTCAGCTCACGCCGAAATTTACCCCAGGTATCGCCAACAATCGGCAACGCCTTAGCGCGCAACGCCACCCGAAACGCGCCACTGCGCAACACAAAATCCATGCGCCCGACGTCAGCCAGGGTGAAGTAGCGACCATTGGTGACGTGCCGATTCAAATCGAGATCCAGCGGCCACACGCGCATGCGGATCACGGTGGATTCCAGCGCATTGACCGGCTTGCGCCACGGTCGGCGAAAAAGCATGCAGAGCAATCGAAACCACAGATTCATCAGTACGTCAGCCCGTTGAAAAGAGCGCTGCACTCTAGCGAGCCGGGCGATGGCGAGGTAGGTGCGGAAATGACTTTTTTGGACGGAACAGTGCATTCCGATCATTGCGGGGTTGATGCTGGATCGGTAGCCCGATCAACCGGCGGATAAACAGGAAACAATCGGGATGTTTATGTGAAGCCTGCCGTTACCACCGAAGCCCTACAACGCCTTGCGCCATCGCCTACGAGTACGCCAGAATCCGCCGGCTTGTGCGTCTAGAGCGCGGGTTCTATCGTCTGTCGGTCACTGAAAAACAGTGATCGGGTTTGGTAGCCCTGAGTTCTCGTAGATTGCATAAGCATCATGATTTGCAGTGTCTGTTCGACACGGCTTTATGGTGGTCATGCACAGGGCGTCTTCGGGCGCGCCGGTTTTCTACGTCCCGGTCTACCAACCTGCGCATGGCCGCCACCCTCGTTTGGTAGCGAGAGTGATGGCTCCCTTTTTTGACGTAGGAGCTTCACCATGATCAAACCAACACCCAACCCGCCAGAAACCGACCTCGCATCGCCCTACGAATCCCTCGATTCCAAAAAGCTCCACGAAGCCGCCGAACGCGCCCTCGATCACTACCTCACCCCGGCCACCCAAATCATGGCCAGCCCGCACAAACCCGAACCCATGTACCTCGCCAACCCGAAGTGCGACACCGAATCCCTGCTCGCCAACGCCAGCGAAACCCTCGGCTCCGCCAGCGAAATGCTCAACAACTTCGCCGCCACACTCGACACCTCCCACCGCAAAACCGCACTGGGCATCGCCCAAGTCGTCATGCTCGGCGAACTCGCCGTAAACCAGGCCCTCGACAACGTAGAAATCGCCCACTAAACACCCCGTGCGACGAGCCCAAACCCTCGTCGCACCCAGCAATCCCAACCGCGCTGGCACAGAGCCACGCCTTGCGCCCCCAAGCCTCGGCTGTCACCCTTCGGCCCGTTCTTCAAGGATCAGAACAAGGAATCAAGGATTGAGTGGCTACGTTCCCAACCCCCCGAAAAACTACCGCTACGAAGAAGCCAAACCCGTCGATATTCATGCCCAGCGTTGGGCTGAGTACGAGAAACACGGGAAAGAACCTGCGCGCGAGCCTGAGAAAATCGGCATTGCGTTGAGGATTGGGGTGTTCTTTGATGGTACTGGCAACAATGCGAACAATACGGCGGCAGGGTTGCTGTGTGGTGCGCAGCATCCGATTGCGCCGCAGGATATTCCTGCTAGCTGTCAGCCCTATATGGGGGATCCGGACAGCAGCTATGGTGCTGGCCCTACCAATATTAAAAAACTGAGTGAGCTTTACGACGCCCCAGAGGGAGCCGAAGGTGAGGGGCTTCGAAAGCAAGCTTTCCGCATGATTTATGTAGAGGGCATTGGTACCCAAGCGGGTAAGCAAGATAGCACCTTTGGGGGTGGCACCGGGCGAGGTGAGACCGGAGTTGCAAGTAGGGTTCAGTCTTCGTTTGCATCGATCAAATTACGTATCAAAGAACTCTTGAACGATAACCCGGGTAGCGAAGTGACTTCGCTGACCTTCGACACATTTGGATTCAGCCGTGGTGCAGCTGCTGCCCGGCACTTTTGCAATGAAGTCGTGCGTGGCAAGCAAGGTCCCTTAGGTGAAGTGCTACGTAGCAATCCTGAAGCGTTCAGCAAGACCTTTATTGATCAATACAATGCCGATATCAGAATGGGCTTTATCGGGCTGTTCGATACAGTTCCGTCTATAGCTGGCTGGTCCAATTTCGGCAACGTGAAAAGCCCCATTGCAACAGGCATCAAGCTTTACCTGGATCGTCGTTTTTTCACCGACGTCGTCCATTTGGTTGCGCGTGATGAATGCCGAGGCAACTTTGCCCTCAGCCGTGTAAAGCCTGCTCATCTGGAGATCACTTTGCCCGGTGTTCACTCCGATATCGGAGGTAGTTACCTCGACGAAGCGCAGGAATGTGTGCTTGTCAGCCCTATGCAAGCACTAGAAGTCCCTCTCCAAACCGATGTTCTCACCACTTCGATTTACCGCGATGCGGTGACAGTAAAAAATCAGTGGATCGCGGATGGCTGGCCGTCCGAGATGCTGGAAATCGTCACGCCACCTGCGCTGCTGATGCCGAACAGTCCGCAAGACCGTATGAGCCCACGTGTCAAACACGTGTATGCCGCCGTACAGCTCAAGCGTCCGGTCAGTGGCTTGCTGTCTCGAGTCTATCTGCGCGTGATGCATAAAATGGCGAAGGACAAAGGCGTTCGGTTCAACGACATTTCAGATACGCCTGATCTGGCGCTACCGTCAGAACTTCAAGCTATGTGTGATCGATTTGTCTCTGGTGACTACAGAACTACGCCAGAAGAAGAGCGAATGCTCAAACTCAAGTACATTCACACGTCCGCAAACTGGAACCATCCACTAGGCCGAAGAGATGGAAGCGGTGTGAGAGCGGTGTACATCAACGCCCCCACCCCCGACGGCATACGCGTACAACATCCCCACGTACCCGACTGGACGCTTTTTTGATGAGACTTCTAACAAGCCTGCTCTGTGCAGTCCTCATGACCGGTTGTCATGCCGATCCGCTTTCAACAAAAAATGATCCGAAGTCTCCATGGTGGGAACTTGCGTTCACCGAGCCTCATTACATGAAAGTTTGGGTAGAGGACACCGCCGTAGAAGACATCAAGGGCGAGACGTTCTTACACACTGGCGGAGGATCCGCATCAGGCGGCCAACCGGAAGACGGCACCGACTCTGCTCGTGGTTGGCACGGCGTGGGAAGCACCGGAAAAAGTGTTGTTGGTGCGGATCTTCCCAAACGGATCTATGTCCGTTGGCAATCAATTGTTGAACCCCAAACGTACAAGGCCTGGGTAGATATCCCAGAGGAAGCCAGACAACTCATGCTCGAGTCCGTCAATCAGCGCTGCGCAAAAACACCCGAACAAGAGGGGCGCTATAACGCGTCTCTCTACTTGGGTCTGGCGCCCGGTGGTGTCGTGCAAGTCTGGGTTCGAGACTCATGCCACCATCCTGTCAAAGTCGCCAGAGCACAGGCAGAGGTCGAACCGCTGGGGCCTAGTCAAGGTAAGAACCAAGGGCGCTATGCGTATCCCGTCAGCGAAAAGTCCAAGCGGTATATCCATAAATTCGGCATTCCGTACGGGAGTTGGTAACCCGCCCGCGAATGAAGCAATTCATATTAATTTTGAGCGTTCTACTGGTAGCTGGATGCCAGACCACGGACCCACTTTCAGCCGAGAATGATCCGAGATCCGATTGGTGGGTGTTGGCTTTCACTGAACCTGATTACATGAAGGTTTGGGTAGAAGACAGCTCAGTCCTGGACATCAAAAACAGAACGTTTTTCAAGGCGGGCGGAAGCACCGCCGCCGGAGGTGAACCAGAAGATGGCACAGAGTCAGCCCGTGGTTGGGGCACGGTCAGTGGTTCCGGTATTCCGGTAACCGGTGCCGATCTTCCCAAACTCATCTTTGTTCGTTGGCAATCCATATCAGAGCAGAAAACCTACAAGGGTTTCATTGAAATTCCAGAGTCAGCGAGGCAATTGATGGTGGATTCAACGCACCAGCGTTGCCCGGAAACTCCTGAAAGAACCGCTCGATACATGGCTTCGCTTTACGTAGGTCTGGCTCCTGGTGGGGTACTTCAAGCATGGGTCAGAGACTCATGTCACCGACCGATCCAAGTCGCTCATGCCCAAGGCGAACTTGAACCGCTAGGCCCGGAGCAGGGGAAGCACGGCGGGCGCTATGCCTATCCGGTGAGTGAGAAGGCCAAGCGCTACATCGACAAGTACGGTATTCCGTTTGGGAGTTGGTAGCCGTAACCTGATGAAACTACTTACAACGATGCTTTGTGTTCTGTTGATCAGCGGGTGCCAGTCAAACGATCCACTTTCAGCGAAGAACGACCCTAAATCTCCATGGTGGGAGCTTGCGTTCACCGAGCCCTATTACATGAAGGTTTGGGTTGAGGACAGTGCCGTCGAAGACATAAACGGCAAGCTATTCAAGCGCACGGGAGGAGGCACAGCCGCTGGTGGTGAACCAGAGAATGGCAAAGAGTCCGCGCGCGGTTGGCATGCGGTAGGCGCGGCTGCGAAACCAGTGATTGGTGCTGACTTGCCCAAACGCATTTACGTGCGCTGGCAATCCATTGTCGAGCCGCAGACCTATAAGGTTTGGGTAGATGTGCCTGAAGAGGCGAGGCAACTGATGGTGCAATCTGTCAGTCAGCGCTGCCCGGAAACACCAGAGGAACAGGCCAGCTACAGCGCATCTATTTATCTGGGATTGGCGCCCGGGGGCGTTGTACAAGTTTTTGTTCGGGACGAGTGCCATCGCCCTGTCAAAGTCGCCAGAGCGCAGGCAGAGGTTGAACCGCTAGGGCCTAGTCAAGGTAAGAACCAAGGGCGCTACGCGTATCCCGTCAGCGAAAAGTCCAAACGGTATATCGATAAATTCGGCATACCGTACGGGAGTTGGTAATCCTTAAGCCAATGAAACAACTCATAACGATACTTTGCGTTTTGCTGATCTCAGGGTGCCAAGAAACTGATCCACTCTCAGCCAAAAATGACCCGAAGTCCGAATGGTGGGAGCTAGCGTTTATTGAGCCGGACTACATGAAGGTTTGGGTTGAAAACAGCTCTGTTCAAGACATTAACGGCAGGATTTTCTACAAAACCGGCGGCGGCACCGCTGCTGGGGGAGAACCTGAAGATGGCACAGAGTCAGCCCGGGGGTGGACAGGCGGAGTGGGCGGCAGCGGGAGGAGGGTGATAGGAGCAGACCTGCCTGTTCGAATCTGGGTCCGTTGGCAATCAATCGTCGAACAGAAAACCTGGCAAGCATGGGTAGATATTCCGGAAGAGGCCAGGCAGTTGATGGTGACGTCCGTCAATCAGCGCTGCCCGCGAACTCCCGATCGGCAAGCAAGATTCATGGCATCGGTTTATCTCGGCCTGGCTCCCGGCGGTGTCGTGCAGGTTTGGGTAAGAGACTCATGTCATCACCCAGTCAAGGTCGCGCGAGCACAGGCGGAAATTGAGCCACTGGGGCCGAGCCAAGGTAAGAGCGAAGGGCGGTACGCCTATCCTGTGAGTGAAAAGGCTAAGCGGTATATCGACAAGTACGGCATTCCATATGGAAGTTGGTAGGAGAAACATCTCTTGCTTGTTTCTCAGTGGCGTTGTCTGAAGTGAATCACCTTTGACAGCTACCGCGTCAATGCTTCGTTCAACGAAGGTCCGATTTCGGCCAGAAGCGTACATCTGCTAGCGATCGCTGTGGGCCAAAAGCGGTCACCTCAAACTGAAAAATTGATTTTTGGTACGCAACCCGAAACGTCCAACTCCGTATTCAGCGAGGATTATCTTTTGATACCATCATGCCGCTAGTAAGGAGGCGGCATTTATGGCAAGGCGAAGTGGATTCGAGAAAGTAATCCGAGCAATTGCCCGGGAGACAGCGAAACAGCAAAGGCTGAATGAGTCAGAGCGCCGTGCAGTTGTCCGTGCAGCTGATCGTGCTGAACGCCAGCAGCTCAGAGCGCATGCGATTCGCGAGCGTGAACGGGTTCGATATGATCGGGAATCTGAGCGAGCTGCAAAACAAAATTACTTGGAGTTTCGCGAGCAGGAAGTCCGCGACGGAAATACAACCATTCTATTTTGGATAGAAGGATTGCAATCCATTTTGTCGGCAGCATTGATGGTGGATGATACTGTTACATTCGACTCCCTTCGAATCACTGACAACCCGCCCCCCTTTACTCCAGCGAAAGCGTTGACTACCACTGTCGAGGGGCCTTCACAGGAGTTCTTCACCTCGAAGGTTGCTCCGTTGCCTTGGTATCTTTCGTTTATACCAAAATTCAAAGCCCAACATGCTGATAAGCTGAGGGTCGCATTAGAACAATTCAACGCAAGTGAAGAAGAATGTAAAGCTCAGAATATCCAGCGTCTGGAAGCGCTGGAACACGCGCGGAATATCTATGACGACGGTGTGTCCGCGCTTCTTGAAAAAAAGGCACTCCGCGACTCCGAAGTCGATGCGTTCCGTTACTCCTACTATGAAGGAGACCCGGAGTCGATTATTGCTTATTGCAGCATGGTTCTTGAAAAATCTGATTATCCAGAAGGCTTTCCGCAGAATTTTTCTTTGGCCTTCGTGCCTGAATCAAAACAACTTGTAGTCGAATATGAGCTGCCTACATCGGAGATCATTCCTGAAGTTGCAGAGTACCGCTACGTAAAGTCCAAGGACGAGGTCACTACTAAGCAACGCAAACCCGCAGAAATCAAATCTTTATATGCCGATCTAGTCGCAAGTATTGCACTCAGGTGTATCCATGAGCTTTATGAGGCAGACCAGGGAGAGTTTATAGAGGTATGTTGTTTTAACGGCTACGTAAATACTATCGATCCTGCGACCGGACTTGGTGTGCAGCCACATCTCGTATCAGTACGAGCTACCCGTGAAACTTTTACGAAAATCGATCTTGCACGCGTTGATCGTTCCGTTTGCCTTAAAAATCTCGGTGCGCATGTTTCGCGGTCACCTAGCGAGGCACAACCGATCAGACCAATAATTGAATTCAACATGGTCGACAAGCGTTTTGTTGATCAACAAGATCTTGCGTCTCAACTCAGTTCAGCCACAAATCTTATGGATTTGAACCCCTATGAGTTTGAAGCGCTCGTAGCGAATTTGTTTGAAAAAATGGGATTGGAGTCAAAACTTACTAGATCCTCCCGCGATGGAGGAGTCGATTGTATTGCGTACGACCCTCGTCCTATTTTAGGTGGAAAGGTGGTTATCCAAGCAAAGCGGTATAAACACACCGTCGGCGTCTCAGCAGTTCGTGACCTCTACGGAACGATGATGAATGAAGGTGCCAATAAGGGAATTTTGGTTACAACTAGCGGTTATGGTCCAGATGCTTTTGAATTTGCTAAAGACAAACCGATCGAGCTCATCGAAGGCGGAGGACTACTCTTTCTCCTTCAAGAAATTGGAGTGGAAGCGCGAATTTTGATGCCTACGGAGTAAGTCGAACGGCTCAAATACTTTTTCACCCATAATGACCCGTGCGGCGCTCTTTCGAGCCCAAAGAGTCGAAGCAATTGTCAGCGTAAGCCTACTGGTGGCCTAGAGCTGTCCAATGTAGACGACCGCTTCAAACATCGGCAAGCGACCGCTGTCGTCATTGGACCCTAAAAAGCGACCGCTATCGGCCAAAAGCGGTCGTTCCCAAGTGGCGACTTTCGACCTTAGTAGCCCTTCGCTAAGGCGCGCTATCCATTCTAGTGGTGAGTTGAACTTATGAAATTTTACGCCAGTGGTCCCTCGATACCAGATGTTTTACTAGAGCGTTGCGATGCCGGTCGCGTGGTGTTTCTATGTGGTGCAGGAGTCTCAATTCCGTCTGGAATGCCCACATTTATCGGGTTGACTCAATACGTCATCGAGTTCTTCGGCCCGCCTGACGATTCGGAAATTATGACCTCGTTTCTGCCGTGGTTGATTCGTGAGTCGGATTCGAACGTGCCGCTGGACCAGATTTTTAACCTTCTTCATTTAGAGTATGGCAAGGATGAAGTTAATGCCCTGGTCACAGAAAGGTTAAGTGTTTCTTTGGAAGGTCATGATTTTGGGCGGCAACACAACCTCATAAAACGCATTTCTTCTAGTCAGGGTGGAATGCCACAGATCGTAACGACAAACTTTGATAGGTTGTTTGAGTTGCCAGGTGACGCTGGTCAACTGAAGTTGCATGTTCCTCCTGCTTTCCCAAATCTTAATTTTGGCTTGAATATAGAAGGTATTACCTATCTGCACGGAAGACTAGTAGATACAACCGCAGAAAGTCATCCTTATGTCTTAAGTAGCGCCGATTTCGGGCGAGCCTATCTTTCCGAGGGCTGGGCGACAAATTTCATTAGGCATCTCCTTGAGCGCTATACGGTTGTTCTGGTTGGTTATCAGGCCGAAGATCCGCCGGTAAAGTATCTGCTTCAGGGGCTCAATCATGATGGCCAATATGATCGATCTAAGCTCTACGCCTTTGACCGGGGGACAGTTGAAGATGTCGAAGTCAAATGGCGTGATCGAGGTGTTACTGGTATTGCTTATTCCGATTACTCAGACTTGTGGAAAAGCATGGAGGCTTGGGCTGAGCGGTCCGATGATCCGCGCAAGTGGCGTTTATCCACGATTGCTAAGAGTCAGAGGGATCCAAAGGAATTAATGCCCCATGAGCGAGGTCAAGTTGCCCATGTGCTTCGCACTGTGCGGGGTGCGAGAGCGTTTTCAGAGGCTGAGCCTGTACCACATCCAGAGTGGATATGCGTGATGGATGCTAATGTCCGATCAGGCGAGAAGAGTAGCGGTTATGGGAGTGAAAGAGAAACATTCGATCCTGTTTCCCATTATGGGCTTGATGATGATCTGATAGATATCTCTGAAAATGAGCGCAGGCAAGGGGTCACTAATGACAATCTTCTTGTGTGGCGTGAGGAAGATGATAATCCGCACGACTCTCATCGTTTGGGTGGACGACAGGTGGAGGGCTTAGAGAGTACGCCAAAAAGGCTTGGCCACCTTATATCTTGGATTTGCAAGTCTATCAATAGTCCTGTTTTGGCCTGGTGGGCAGTTCGCCAGAATGGACTGCATCCTAGGTTGCTTCACCAAATTCAGTGGCATTTGAGGCATTCCAAACTCCTCTCCGAACGTGCTCGCCATTTATGGCGGCTACTTATTGAGCATCATCAAGACCCTCGCAATCGTCGATGGAATGGTGAGTGGTTTGACTTTAAAAAAATGATTGATGCAGAAGGTTGGACCCCTAATGCTCTACGAGAGTTTCGGAGATTCGCGACGCCAAAACTGCAGATTAGCCTCCCGTCCGGCTTAGGGAAGTCAATGCCTCCATCAGCATCTTGGGAGGAAATAGATTTTGACGACTTAGGGCGGTTTGAGGTCGCGTTCCTTGATCGGAACAATGAAGAATTACAGGTTCCAGATAGTCAGTTAAGTCAGGTTTTTGGGATTTTGGAACACCAGTTGACTGTTGTTTCCAGCTTGCTGGAAGATGTCGACGTTAAATTCTTCGATACACCTACCTGTTATCCAGAGCGTGATATAGGTGGGCGGGAGCGGGTCACAAGTACAGCTGAGCCTATGATTTGGTTCGTTCAGCTTTTTGACAGAATGGCTTCCACCTGGCCAGAGATCGCAAGAGCGCATGCAACTATCTGGTCTATGGATGAGCAATTTTTCTTTAGGAAGTTAAAGTTATACGCGTTTAGTAAGGTTGATATCTTTGATGCGGATCATGTAGCGCAGGCGGTTTTGGGCTTGAGCCAAGATGCATTGTGGGACACTGACGTGGTTCGTGAGCTGCTTTTTTTGCTTAGTGATCGGTGGGCGGAGTTTTCAACTGAATACCAAAGAAGAATTGCGGAGCGGATCATCGCCGGTCCCGATCAGCAATCTCACTGGTCTGATGAAGAGTTTCATGAAGTCAGAGATAGGATTGCGGCCAAATAT
The DNA here is from genome assembly GCF_002156405.1 of Pseudomonas sp. SCPG-7. Taxonomy (NCBI): domain Bacteria; kingdom Pseudomonadati; phylum Pseudomonadota; class Gammaproteobacteria; order Pseudomonadales; family Pseudomonadaceae; genus Pseudomonas; species Pseudomonas sp. SCPG-7. The sequence continues at coordinate 71,311 of NZ_MVOO01000001.1, forward strand.
GCTCGATATCTCGAAATTCAGGGCTGCAATTTGGCTGACGACCTCAGTCAGCGGCTTAAGGAAATTATTAGCGGGATTTCTGAGTGGAGCGACGGGTGGGCAACCTCTACAGTAACCATACATGGTTCGAGGGTAGGTTGGGTGGGTACTGACGAAGCTCCCGACAAACTTATGAATGTTCCCGTTAACGAAGTGATTCCCAAGGCTAAAGAAGACCATCAGCGCGACTTCGGCAGCTTCACTGATAAGCGACCTTTTGCAGGATTGGTGAAGGCCAATCCTAGGAAGGCGCTTTCTGCGCTAACACTTGAAGGTAAGAGAGGCGAATACCCAAGTGCGTTCTGGAACTCCATGATCAACGATCTTCCAGCGGATATTTCCCCCAGACTGAAACGAGTATTTATAAATAGACTGGCGCGCCTTCCGAACGTAGTTGTAGTAGAGCTGCGATACGTATTGACAAGATGGCTGGAGCAAAATATTAGGTCTGTCTTGGATCTTGATAGCGCCCTCGCTTGGGCTGTCTATGACAATGTTGTCGACGGAATTTTTAGTGGTGATGCTGATGCTACTGAGAGCGGGGTGGGTGAGGTTCACCGTGGTGGGAAGGCTGTCGAGCGATCACGTCGCACTTACAACTATGCAATCAATGGTCCCATTGGTATGTGCGCCGAAGCTCTTCTTCATGCACTTTCAAGTAATCAGCAGGGCGCGAATTCGTTAATACCAGCTAACATAAAGTCTCGTGTTGAGCGGCTTTTTTCTGCCCAGGGAGAGGGCGCGGATCACGCTGTTTCTATCGTATTTCGTGAATTGAACTGGCTTATGCTTGTCGATCCAATTTGGACTAAGCATAAACTTATCCCAATGTTGTCGTTCGATCATCCAGTCTCAGAGCCTGCTTGGAATGGATTTCTTCATGTAGATATGCCCGCAACTGAATTAGTAGAGGTCATTAAGCCACTATTGCTTAATTTAATTCCGTGGATTAACGGTCTGACTTGGGAGCGCGATCTATCTCGGGTAGCCTCTCAATGGTTGGGGCTGATGAGGATTTTTCATCCGGATAGCCCAAGCGGGCTTACACGAAGCGAAATGCGCTCGGTGCTTCGGGACATGTCCGACGATGAGCGAAATCAGTTCATTTTCTGGTTGGGGCTAGTTGGGCGGCAGAATGAAAACGGTTGGATAGAGCACGTGATCCCGTTTATTAATATGGATTGGCCAAGGGAGCGCCGATATAGGACATCTGCTTCGATAAAAGCATGGATCGGCCTACTTGATGATACGGGCGAATATTTTCCAAAGGTGTATGAGGCGGTGAAGAAATTCTTGGTGCCGGTGGAGATAAGTGACCATCCGTTTTATCGGTTTACCCTGGATGTCGGTGAAAAAAAACCGATTGCCGTTCTTTATCCTGAGGTTACGCTCGATCTTATGCATGCAGTTACTCCACAGGTACTCACCAGAGCTCCTTACGAATTACCAAGCATACTTGCGCTGGTAGTTGAGAGCGCTCCTAGCCTTCAATCGGATACGCGCTATTTGCGACTAATTGAACTTGTAGAGGCAAGCTGAGAAACAAGATAAATAACTAGGGACGGGAGCATGGGGTGCTTTCGACCCTGGGGGTTAGGCTCAAGTCTCAACCGACCTGCACTACTGCGCTAACCAGGACTCTATTGAATTGGTCCCGTACTCAGCCATCCATTTCTTCAACACTTTATGGTTGGGCAATCCCTTTGGTTAGTAAGGTGTGAAGTGCAGTTGCTAAACCTGACACTCTCGCTAAACCACTTGTGGCCGTAAGCTGCCCCTCTTGAACGACCGCTATGGGTTGAATACCGTTACTCACGTGCGTCCGCTTTCTGGCCGAAAGCAGCCCTCATCCGTAACTCCCTATCAGTCCGAGTCCCACCAGATCAACGGAATTAATCAGCAACGATCTCAAACGCACCACTCCCCAAAACCTCCCCATTAACCAAAACCCTAACCCCATGCCGCCCCAAAAAATGCTTCCGCGTCGTAAAATCCCGAATCACCTGCCGCCTCCCCACAAGCACCTCCTCAAACCCCGCCAACACCACCGTCTTCAACTTGAAAACCTTCCCCGAAACCCCGCCATTCGCCTTCACATAGTCAATCGCATAATCAATCACCAACCGCTGTTCATGCGCCACCGTCGACTTCACCGTAAACGACAACGTAATCGCTTCACCCAACCGAACCACTGCCGGCTCAACCCGCACATCCAGCAACTCAACCTCAGCCTTGCCCCCCGCGCCAATCACCGTCAGCGCGCGCAGGTCGCCCTGTTTGATCAAAGTGCGCAACGCATGCTTGGCAATCCACGCCGTGTGTTTGTTCTCCAGTGGCCAGCCTTCAATCGTGTCCAGCACCCATTCCGGATGTTCCTTGGTCACGTCATTCAGATGGTTCGCCACGGATTTGCGCACGTACAGGCTCTCGTCGGCTTTCAACCGTTCGAGGATTCCCGCGGCCAGTTGCGGGTTGGCTTGCACGGCTTCCAGGCGGAATGACCAGGGCAGGCGAGGGCGGGTGCCTTCGCTGGCGAGGCGGCGGACGTGGTGGTTTTGGTCTTGGGTCCAGTCGTGCATGAGCTCCAGCGAGCGTTCGAGGTCGCTGCGCAGGAAGTGGCGGATGGCGAATTCGGAGGAGCCGAAGGTGGTGAAGTATTTCAGTGCTTGCATGGAGGTATCGAAGGCGTGGCCGCCGTAGCTGGCGACGTAGTGCGGCAGGCACATGCTGACGAATCCGCTGTTGAGGCGGGGGGCGAGTTCGCGCAGGACTTCGAGGGAATCTTCGTAGTCCAGTGGCAGCACGGCGTGCAGGCTTTCGCTGACGCGGGCCATGCGTTGCATCACCGACAATTCCGCCAACCCTTGGTTGGCGCGCTTGAGAAACGCCTTGGCCTTGAACGCCGGGTACACGGCGCTCATTTCGCTGGCGATGTGTTGCAACCGTTCGGCGTTGAAGATTTCCTTTAACGCCGGGGCGGCGGTGTCGGTGGTGCTCATGGTCAGGTCATCGGGGTGCTGACGAACGCTTCGAGGGTTTCGGCGTGCGCGGTGTATTGGGCGATGTGCGGGTAGCGGCGGGTGTCGATCTGGTCGGGAACGACGAGGTCGGTGAAGCTCCAGGCGACGGCGAGGCTGATGCCGGCCTGGGTGAGGGTGCCGTCGGTGGGCAGGCCGGTTTTTTCCAGTTCCTGTTCGAGGGCGGTGAACGCGGCGGCGAGTTGGCCTTCGACGCGCTCGACCCACGGTTGGTATTGAATGTCGGCCGGGCGCAGGTTGCGTTCGTAGTAGAGCTGCACGGCTTTTTCGCAGGCGGCGAGGCTGAGGCCGATCAGGCGCAGGGCGTGGGCGCGTTGTTTGAGGTCGCTCGGCAGCAGGCTTTTGCCGCTGGCGGCTTCGAGGTAGTCGAGGATCAGGGTGGAGTCCATCAGGACCACGCCGTCATCGAGGATCAGTGTGGGCGCCTTGACCACCGGGTTGATCTGCTGGAATTGCTCGAAGTGGCGGAACACCGAGACCGATTCGTGTTCGAGGTCGATGCCGAGGCGTTTGGCGGAGATCGCCACGCGGCGCACGTAAGGGGAGTCCAGCATGCCGATCAGTTTCATGACGCGTTCCTTCAAGTCGAACCGGTGGGAAGGCATAACCTAGCCGAGCCTGAGGCAAATGTCAGTCGTCAAAACCGGCTTGTTCGTGAATCTCATCCACATTCAATTCCAGCCGATACGCCACCGCCACGAACAACGCCTGACACAAACACAACGTCGCACTCAACGAACGAAACGCCAATGCGCTGCCCTCATTCACCAGCAGCAGGCTGTTGGCGTTTTTGGCCAAAGGCGAGAGGTGGCTGTCGGTGAGGATCAGGGTGTTGGCCTGTTGCTGGCGGGCGTAGCGCAGGCAGTGTTGGGTTTCCTTGGCGTACGGGGTGAAGCTGATGGCGATGACCAAATCACCGCTACGCACGCTGCGCATCTGCTCGCGATAGCTGCCGCCCAGCCCGGAAACCAGGTGAATGCGCTTGTGAGTGTGTTGCAAGTTGTAAACGAGGTAGTCGGCGACGGCGAAGGAGCGGCGCACGCCGACCACATAGATGTTGTCGGCGTTGACGATCAGGTCGACGGCTTTTTCAAACGCGACGTCGTCGAGTTCGCGGCCCAGGCGTTCGATGCCGGAGCGGGTGGCGTCGATGCATTCGCGGGCGAGGTCGCCGTCGCTGGCCTGCTGCGACTGGTTGGCGATCATGCTGCGGATGCGTTGCTGGTAGTTGTGCACTGGCGAGGTTTTGTGGGTGTAGGCGGTGCGGAACAGCGCCTGCATTTCGCTGAAGCCGCTGAAACCGAAGCGCTGCGAGAAGCGCACGATGGCGGACGGATGCACCTCGCATTCGCGGGCGATGTCGCTGATGCGATCGACCATGATCCGCTCGCTTTGCTGGCTCATGTAGCTGGCGATGCGTTTGAGTTGGCGTGGCAGGGTGTCGTATTCGTCGGTGATCAGTTGCAGCAGACGCTCGGCATTGATCGGGGGGCTGGCGAGGGGGCGCTCGTCGTTGGCCGGCAGATCGGGGCGGGGCATAAGTCTTCCTTCAGGCTGATCAAATCACTCAGTGGTGAGGGAGCTAGCTCCCGCTGGACTGCGCAGCAGGCCCAAAGTTGGGGGCCGCTTCGCGACCCAGCGGGAGCAAGCTCCCTCGCCACAGTTATTTACGGTGTGCCTGATGATAGGCGGGGTGCGGGGAGTTGGCAGGGGAGATTTCCGGCGTCTGCGCAGCTGAAACGATGCACTGCGCGGGCGGCATGGCTGAAAAAAATGCGACCAACTGCCGCTCGGTTAGCCGTTTGTCTTCTATATACAGCCGTTGGACTGAATTTCTTGCTATAAACGCACTCCGATGACCGCCATGACGCCTGTGTCAGAGCTGTTTACAGGGCTTGTCGGACAAATTCCCGGTATTTACAGTTGCTGAGGCCTCAAACGGGCCTTAGACTGCCGCCCCTTCGTAAATTGAGTGCCGGGTGGCGTTTGCAATGAACGATGCCTTTTCGTCGACCGGACACGGTTCGCCGGAACGCTCCCTATTTCGCCTTAATGCACGTTTTTTTATAGAGATATCAATGACAAAGGACAAGTTGCTGGCCATGCCGGCAGATGACTACATGAATGCCGAGCAACACGCTTTCTTCACTGAGCTGTTGCAGAACATGAAAGTCGAAACCCATGAGCGCATTGAGCAAAACCGTATCGCCATCGAAAGCCTGGACACTCCGGCCGACCCGGCGGACGCGGCTTCGGTTGAAGAAGAGCGCACCTGGCTGGTGAACGCGATCGATCGCGACCAGCGCATGCTGCCGCAACTGGAACAAGCCCTTGAGCGCATCAAGGAAGACAGTTTTGGCTGGTGCGACGACAGCGGCGAGGCCATCGGCCTGAAACGCCTGCTGATCAGCCCGACCACCAAGTACTGCATCGAAGCTCAAGAGCGTCACGAGCAGATCGACAAGCACCAGCGTCAGGCCTGATTCCATGGTTGCCCCCTGAATGGGGGGCGCCTGCAAAAGATCGCAGCCTTCGGCAGCTCCTACACGAGCTGCCGAAGGCTGCGATCTTTGCTTTTGCTCGTCTGCGATATGTTGCGCACCGTTCCATTGACCTGCTGCAGACTCCACGACTAACGGACCATGGATAATGGCGTTCTAGTGGCGTTTAATGCAGTCACAACAATGAGAACAAGCGTGGGGTGTTGAAATGACGAGAGATGGATCTCTGGTTGGGGCTTTGCCCGCACCAGTGCTGTTGCCGAAAAACCGCTGGATCGCTCCGACCCTGCAAAGCATCGCCCTGATGCTGTTGCTCGCCGGCATGACGCTGGGTGAATGGTCGCTGTACATCGGCCTGCCGCTGGCGGTGCTGATTGTCTGGCTGCCGCGCCTGCGCTCGCGTGCCATCCCCGATGTTGCGCCTGTCGATGCCGGCAGCGCGATTTCCGAACTCACTCGCGACCTTTCCTACACCACCAGTCATAACGCGCTGTCAGCCGCCGGTGTGGCGTTTTCCGTCAAGCAACTGGCGAGCAAACTGGAATCGCAACTCGACGCGGCGGCGCAGATTGTCAGCAACGCCGAAGTGATGATCGCCACCGAACACGCCACTTCGCAGCTCAGCCGTGAAGCGCTGGACGCCGCCAGCGAAGCGCATCACAGCAGCGCGGCGGGGCGCACCGAACTGGTGGATTCGATTGCGCGCATGCATCAACTCAGTCAACGCGCCAACGCCAGCCGTGAGTTGATCGAAGCCCTGAGCCTGCGCAGCGACGACATTCAACGGGTGACGCTGGTGATTCAGTCCATCGCCAGCCAGACCAATCTGCTGGCCTTGAACGCGGCGATTGAAGCGGCACGGGCCGGCGAGCATGGCCGGGGTTTTGCGGTGGTGGCGGATGAGGTGCGCGGTCTGGCGGCGCGCACGGCGTCGGCGACGGGCGAAGTCGGCGAGATGGTCGCCGATATTCAGCAGCGCACGGCGCAAGTGGTGGAGCAGATCCGCGAGCTGTCCAGTGATCTGCAGACCGGCGTCGAGCAGGTCGAGAACACCGGTCAGCATCTGGAAAACATCGCCCGGTTGGCCGCCGGGGTGGAAGGGCAGGTCGGCGAAATCGCCCGGGGTGCGGAAACCAATCGCGAGCAGCTCGACAGCCTGTTCAAGGCCATCGAACAGATGCGCAGCGATCTGGCGATCAGCGATCAACAGACCCGGCGCCTGGCCGAGGCCGCCGTGCAGATGGAAGGCCAGGCGGAAACCATCAGCGAGCGCCTGGCCGAAGTCGGTCTGGATGACTATCACCAGCGCGTCTATAACCTGGCGCGTGAGGGCGCGAGTCAGATTGCGGCGCGGTTCGAGGCGGATGTCGAGCAGGGGCGGATCAGCCTTGAGGATTTGTTCGACCGTCAATATCAGCCGATTCCCGGAACCCAACCGCCGAAGTTTCAGACCCGTTTCGACCGCTACACCGATCAGGTATTGCCGGCGATTCAGGAGCCGTTGCTGCCGCGTCATGAGGGGTTGGTGTTCGCCATCGCCTGCACGCAACAGGGCTATGTGCCGACGCACAACCTGGCGTTCAGTCAGCCGTTGACCGGTGACGCGCAGGTCGACGCGGTGGGCAACCGCACCAAGCGCAAGTTCGCTGACCGCACCGGGATTCGCTGCGGCAGTCATCAGCAAGCGGTGCTACTGCAGACGTACACCCGCGATACCGGCGAGCTGATGCATGACCTGTCGGTGCCGATCATGGTCAAGGGCCGGCATTGGGGCGGTCTGCGCCTGGGCTATAAACCGGAGAGTCCGCGCTGATCGATTGTTACCGCTCGCGCAATGAATCTGTGCACGGGCGTTGCTGTTTCCTCTGCGACGAAGTCATTAACATGGCTATTAGTTAGGTAGCTAATGAAGTCGAGAGGTCAATATGTGCAGAGTCGATGTCGCGGTGATGATTGGCAGTGGTGTGCCCGCCGGATTGCGCGCGATGGGCCAGAGTGTCTGCTGGGTGGTGCTGCTCAACGGTGAGCGGCGCGGCACTGCGTTCGCCAGTCGCGACGAGGCGGAGGAGTGCAAGGCTGCCTGGCTCGCGCAACTGATGGCCGAGCCTGGCGACAGCCTGCACTGACATTTATTAACGTCCGTCGTGCAGGCGTACGTTCAATTCATCGACCATCACCGCTTCTTCGCCGTCGGCGCGCAACCACTCTTTCAGAAGTTGCGCCTGTTGCGGCGTCCAGAACTCGGCATCAATCAACTTGGTGTTGGCGTCCAGCGGATGAGCTTCGATGAAATCGTCGATTGCCTCGTTTTCCGAAGGCAGGCCCAGTTGGTCGAACAGGGTTTTCAGATCATAGGCTGGCAGTTCCATCGTTTACTCCTTTTGCGTTGGCCGGAATGGCGCTGTCGCTCGCTCTTTATCTGAGGCGGCCGTTGGACAAGAGTTCGATTCGTGATTCAAGCGAGCGGGCAAGGGCGCATGCTTCGTTATGATCTTCGCGGAAACCTCTTACACGACCGGTGGATGATTCTTTGATATGAAAGAACGCATTGCCCGCCGGAACTACCTGAAATCGAGGTCTGTGATTGCCTGGTCCGTGCTCCGCCAGTTCAGCCAAATCGGTGCCTTGCAGTACGAATGGCGAGTCAATGCCAAGGTTGGAAGGCTGGGCAAAGTGAGTCAGAGTGCACATATGAAGTCCTTTTCATGAGATAGCCGACGGTTACAGGTCGGTTCGGGTAGTCGGAAGGAGCATTGCTGCTCTAGAATCGCCAGTGTCTGTTGGCGACAGGTGCCTATCTAAAGCAATTTTTTACCGGCGATATGTCGGAAAAGGGCTTTTTTTCGTCAGCTTTTTCCCTAAAGTTTGTAGTCCGTCTTCGTTGCGCTTCAATGAAGATTTTTCCTTCAAAGCCTGGCGAACGTCGAGGCAAGTTTCTCGCCTGACTTTCCAGTAGTCTTGCGAACTTGTGATGTATGGGCGCTCCGCTTGTTTCAGGTGTACTGAAGTCAATCGGTAACAGCATCGGCCTGGCCGTTTTTTTGCCGTGCGCGTTTTGGCGCAGGGTACTTTTCAGATGTGGGGATGTTTCTTTGGCAGTCAGTAATCTCGATATGCATGCTTTGTTCGTGTTGGGTGATTTGCGTGCAAAGCTGGTCAAGCTGTTTCAATCGCGTTTTGTTTACATCACCGAACAGAACGCCGAAGGTATTTACGTGGCCGAGATCGACACCGAAAGTGCATTGGTGGTCGATGACAAACCGGGGCTCAAGCTCAAGGTCGGCGATCATTTCAGCGCGGCGGTGCTGCCCAGCCGTGAAGGCGGCAAGATGGACATCCGCTTTCGCGAAATCAAACTGACGGTGTACGGCCTGGGCGATTATGCCTTTGTCGAGGCAGCGGAGGGTCACGCGATCCTGTTCAAGGAAGGCCACAGCGTGGTGACGGTGTTTGCCGCGCATCAGCAATTGCAGGAAGGCCTGACCAAAACCCTGAAAGCGGTCACCGGCAAAGCCGCGAAGTGGCGCAAGGGCGAGCTGGTCACGTTCAAGGCCAGTGAGTGACTGGCGATTTGAGTCGCGCTGACTTCCATTCCCGGCACCTCGACCGCGCACGTGAAGAGGCATTGCGCCTGTTCAACGCCAAAGCCGAATTGCAGGGCGCGTGGCTGAGCTGGGTGGCAGCGCAGATCTACACCTTGCGGCCTGCGGAATACGCCAGCATGGTCAGACGCGAGCTGCAAAGCTTGCAGGAAAAGTCTGAAACGTAACCTCGTCGGGATAGGGTCCCGGAAAAAGCAGGAACCTCGGCTACAGTCAGTTGACTGAGTATTCAGAGGCTTGCGGTCTTCTGCCAGGCCATCCTGCTATTGCTGTGAACAGCACGAGGTGCAAAAGCATGAAAGGATTTCGACGGCTACTGGCCGCCAGCATGGTCACGTTTGGTGTGCTGACATCGGCACAACCGGTGACGGCGGCGCAAACGCCCATCCATTTTGCCGACCTGAACTGGGAAAGCGGCAGCCTGATCACCGATGTCCTGCGGATCATCGTCGAGAAAGGTTACGGCTTGCCGACGGATACGCTGCCGGGCACCACCATCACCCTGGAAACGGCGCTGGCCAACAATGACATTCAGGTCATTGGCGAGGAGTGGGCCGGGCGCAGTCCGGTGTGGGTCAAGGCCGAGGCGGAGGGCAAGGTCGCCAGTCTCGGTGATACGGTCAAGGGCGCTACGGAAGGCTGGTGGGTGCCGGAGTACGTGATTAAGGGTGACCCGGCCAAGGGTATCAAGCCGCTGGCGCCAAATCTGCGCAGCGTCAGTGACCTGAAGCAATACAAGGACGTGTTCAAGGACCCGGAAAACCCGAGCAAGGGCCGTTTTCTCAACAGCCCGATTGGCTGGACCTCGGAAGTGGTGAACAAGCAGAAGCTGACCGCTTATGGCCTGCAGGATGACTACACCAACTTCCGCAGCGGGTCGGGTGCGGCGCTGGATGCCGAGATCAGTTCTTCGATCCGCCGGGGCAAACCGGTGCTGTTCTATTACTGGTCGCCGACACCGTTGCTGGGCAAATTCAAACTGGTGCAACTGGAAGAGCCACCGTTTGATGCCGAAGCGTGGAAGACCCTGACCGATGCCGATAACCCCAATCCGAAACCGACTCGTTCGCTGGCTTCGAAACTGTCGATTGGCGTGTCTACGCCGTTCCAGAAGCAGTATCCGCAGATTACCGAGTTCTTCAGCAAAGTGGATTTCCCGATCGCGCCGCTGAACAAGGCGCTGGCCGAAATGAGCGAAAAACACACCGCGCCACGGGAGGCCGCTGAGGCATTCATGAAGGCGCATCCAGAGGTGTGGCAGGCGTGGCTGCCGAAGGATGTGGCGGACAAGGTCGCGGCCGAACTGAAATAAGCCGGGCATCTGTGGCGAGGGAGCTTGCTCCCGCTCGGCTGCGGAGCAGTCGCTATCTCGTGAAATGCGGTTTTAATGATTAACCGCGTCAGCCGATTTCAGGGCTGCTTCGCAGCCCAGCGGGAGCAAGCTCCCTCGCCACAGGTTATGTGTCGACTCAGAATCGAGTCTGCACCGCCAATTCAAAGGTGCGCGGCGTACCCAGATAGTAAGCCGGTGATACATGCGCAAACTCGGCGTACACCTCGTTGGTCAGGTTGCGCACCCGACCGGTAACGGTGGTGTGCGAGTCGACCTTGTAGCTGAGGAAGCCGCCGAACAGTGTGTACGACGGCACGGTCATGGTGTTCGCCGTGTCCGCATACACTGACGCCACATACCGCGCATCGACCCCTCCTTGCCATTGCGGCGAAAAATCATAAGTCAGCCACAGATTGCCGACCCGGTCCGGGACGTTGGTCGGTGTGTTGCCCTTGCGCGACACCACCACGCCGGCGGCATTCTTTTCCGTGAAGTCGTCGTACTGCGCATCGACCCAGGCGAAGTTGCCTTCGGCCAACAGCTTGTCGGTGATCCGCAGGGAGCTGGCGATCTCGATGCCCTTCGAGGTTTGCTGACCGACCGGGATGCTGCTGGTCGGGTCCAGCGGGTCAGTCACGGCGAAGTCCTTGCGCTCGATGGTGTAGGCGGCAACTGTCGCCGAGCCACGGCCATTGAGGTAGTCGAACTTGCTGCCGATTTCCCACTGTTTACCGGTTGAAACATCGAAGTCCTGCGTGCCGTTCGGTTGTTCGGCGGCGGTGCTGTATTGCACGTAGACGTTGGCCGACGGGATGAACTGGTAGGTCAGGCCGACGCGCCCGGTGACCGGCTCCCAGCTGCGTTTGAGGTGCTTGGGGTTGGTGGCCGTCACCGTGCGATGGTTGGTCACGTCGAGGTCGATGTCGTCGTAGCGCAGGCCGGTGAGCAGCGCCAGTTTGTCGGTCAGGGCCAGACGGTTTTCCGCGAATAGCGCTTTGGTCGTGACTTCGTTGGTCTTGTCGCTGATCAGCGCCGGGTTGGTGCCGGGAATATCGTAGAAATGCCCCGGGCGGTAGTTGTTCGGATCGACGGTGCTCGCGCCTTTGATATTCAGCGGCGAGTTGGTGGTCTGGTTGACCTTGTACTCGAAACCACCGGACCACGTCGTGTCGAGACCGAAAAACCTGTTGTCGTGGCGCAGTTCGAACTGGTTGCCGTTCTGCTCACCCTGATGCCGCACTTGATACGCGGTGGAGCGGTTCACCGCCGTGTTGTCAGCGTTGTACTGATAGGTCTCGAGGTTGCGGTAGTCGCGCTGGCTGTCGAGGTGATACAGCGTGTTGCGCAGGGTGGTGCTGTCGTTGATCCGGTAATCGATGATCGAGCGCACCCAGATCGTGCGCTGTTCGTAGCGCCCGTCCTCGACGTTGTAGTTGTTGAAGCGGTTGTGTTTGTCGATCTTCAATTCGCCAGCCTTGGGGTTGAGCACCGGCGTGCCCCAGTACGGGCTGTCTTCGTGTTCGTCTTGATATTCCAGGGCCAGCGTGTGCGACAGGTCCGGCGTAAGGTCGCTGAGCAACGAAAACGCCACGCTCCAGGCATCGCGTTCCTGGCGGTCAATGTAGCCGTTGCTGGTGTTGTGGCTGACATCGAGGCGCGCGTAGTGCTGCACGTCGGCGTTCGGTTCGGTCAGCGCATGGTTGAGGCCGAACGCGGTTTCGGTGGTGTCGTAGCTGCCGTAGCTGACACGCCCTTCAGCGGCTTGTTCTTCGCGGGTTGCCAGTTTGGTGACGTAGTTCAGCGAACCGCCGACCGAGCCTGCGCCGTTGATCAGCGATGAAGGACCGCCCACCAGTTCGACTCGGTCATAGATCCATGAATCCACCGGTCGGGCGAGACCGCCGGAGACGTTGATGCCATTGAACATCTGGGTGATCTGGCTGCTGGTGAAACCACGGTAGGAGACGAATCCGCCAAAGCCAGGCGGCGCGCTGGCATTGACTCCGGGCAGGGTGTTGGCGGCGTCCTGGAAGTTCTGTGCGCCGTGGCGCTCGATGTCGTTGCGGTTGGCGACGGCCACTGACGCAGGTGTGTCGCGCACGCTCAAGCCGAGACGCGAAGCCATGCCGCTGGATTGATCGAGGCTCAGGCCCGGTTCGCTGGTGGATTCGCCGTCGATGGTGATCGGCGCCAGATCCACGGTGGGTTGCGCCCAGGCGTTAAGGGACAGGCAGCCGCACAGGCTGGCCAGTAGAGGAATATGTTTCATCGTTGAATCCTGAATGCTTGTCTAGGAGTCAGCGCACAGGCAAACGCCGCGCGTTGGCGCAGTGAGCTGAAAAATCAAAAAGGCAAGGACACTCAGGCGAGCGGTGGGGCGCGAGGGTTGGCCGAAGGCCAGGTGAAGCGGGCAGGGAGGTCGGCGCTGACGATGGGCGCCAGCGGCGGGCTGTGGTGCTCGGGCAGCACCGCGAGGGTCAGGCTGGAGTTGAACGCCGGGCCCATGCCGCCGCCGACCGAGCACAGCGGGCAGCCGAACGCCTTCGACAGGGTCGGCAGTTGTTCTTCGCTGGGATTACTGGTCAGCGGCGCTTGCGAGGCCGGGTCGACCGTACAGAACTGCCCGCCGATGCCGTTGAGCTGCATCCCGACCATTTGTCCGTGACCGATGCTGCAGGCGAACACGTTGAACAGGACGCAGCAATAGAGCATCCAGGCCAGCAGTGAGCGATCGGAACGGGTGAATTTCATGGGGCGGCACTTTACCGTACCGCCGATCGGTCGTGCACTTCAAAAAATGCCGACTAGGATGTTTTGTTCAAATCCCCAGAAAGGATTCTCGACCATGACCTTTGTGTTGGCTCAATGGCTGGTGACGATATTTGCGGCAATCGCCCTGGTACACGTGTACTGGGCGCTGGGTGGGCAATGGGCGGCGGTGGCGGCGGTACCGCAAGTGCCGGTGCAAGGACTGGTGGCGACGGTGCGACCGGCATTCAAACCGTCTGGCTGGATCACGCTATTGGTGGCGGCAGCGTTATTGGTGATCGCCGCGCTGGTGTGCATGCGGGTCGGCTGGGGCATGCCACCGGTGCATCACAAGGCGCTGCAGTGGGTGATCAGTGCGATTGCGTTACTGATGTTTGCCCGGGCGATAGGCGATTCGCATCTGGTGGGATTTTTCAAGGAAGTGAAGGGGTCGCGGTTTGCGCGGCTGGATACCTGGGTGTATTCGCCGCTGTGCCTGTTGTTGGGGGCGGGGTTGCTGGCGGTGGCTTGGGTCTGACCCGGTTCATGTGTTGGCAGTACCGGCCTCTTCGCGGGCAAGCCCGCTCCCACAGTGATTGTGGGTGTTCACAAGTAACGGACTCCATCCAAAACCCTGTGGGAGCGGGCTTGCCCGCGAAGAGGCCTGTCCAGACACCGCCGAATTAACTCCCACTCTCGGTCCTGCGGCTGCTCACCTCAGCCGGCACATCATCCCCGGCCATGCGCTTGCGGAACAACGCCGCCCGCGCCAGCAGCAACGTGGTCACCGGCACAGTAATCGCCAGCAGAATCGGGATCAGCCAGGCATGCATCACCGGCCCGGACTTGAGTGCCGAAAAGCAGATGATCGACGCCAGCGCCACGCACCATGCGCCCAGCGTAGAGGCCAGCGCCGGTGGATGCATGCGCTGGAAGTAATCCTTCATACGCAGTAAGCCGGCCGCGCCAAGCAGCGCAAACACTCCGCTGAGCACCAGTAGAATGGCCACCGGAATCTCGACCCACAACGACAATTGCGCAGTCATTCGATCACCTCGCCACGCAGCAGGAATTTCGCCAGGGCAAATGAACCGACGAAGCCGAACAGCGCGATCAGCAGTGCTGCCTCGAAGTAAGTGTCACTGGAATAACGAATGCCCAGCGTCAGCATCATCAGCATGGCGACGATGTACAGATAATCCAGTGCCAGGACTCGATCCTGCGCCGACGGCCCCTTGAACAGGCGGATCAGGGTCAGGACCATCGCCAGCGAGAACAGGAACAGCGTCAGCAGAATCGCGTTCGACAGCAACGGGCTCATTCGAAAATCTCCATCAACGGCTGCTCGTAGGCAGTCTTGAAGTGGTGGATGAAGTGCGATTCGTCATCCAGATCCCAGACGTGCAGCAGCAGAATGCTGCGATCCAGCGCCAGCTCCGACCACACGGTGCCGGGCACCACGGTGCAGATCATCGCCAGCGCGGCCAGACCGTTGGCGTCGCGCAGGTCCAGCGGCACTTTGACGAAGCGCGAGCGTGGCGGTCGGCGACCGGCGTTGAGCACGCCCCAGGCGACGATCAGGTTGGAGAGGATCACGTCACGGCCGACCATCACGAACAGGCGCAGAATTGTCAGCGGGCGGCGAATACGCACCTGTTTCGGGCGTAGCTTGCGCATCATCAACGGTGCGGCGAACCCGAGTATCGCGCCGAGCAGCAGGTTGCCCGGGCTGACGGAGAGGTTGAGTGTCAGCCACAAAACCCATAAAGCCAGTGACAGCAGCGGAGCCGGGAACACGCGCTTCATGGCTGCACCTCCAGCATCGCGGCTTTGGCTTCCGGACTTGGTACGGCGCGGGTGCCGAGCACGGCCATCACGTATTGCTGCGGGTTGTTCAGCGCTTCGGCGGTGGCCTGGGTATAGCGCAGCAGCGGTTCGGCCTTGAAGGTCAGGGCGATGCTCAGCCCCAGCAACAGGAAAACCGGCGCACATTCGAGTTTGCGCAGCAGCGGTGAAGGGCGCTCTTCCGGCGTCCAGAAACGCTGGACACCCATGCGCGCGAACGCCATCAGAGAGGCCAGCCCGGAGAGGATCAGCAGCGCCAGCAACGCCCAGGACGCGTTGGAAATCGGCGCTTCATCGCCCAGCCCCAGTGGATTGAGCAGCGCACCGATCAGACTGAGTTTGCCGATGAACCCGGACAGCGGCGGCATGCCGATGATCAGTAGTGCGCAGGCAATGAAGCTCAGGCCGAGAAACGCCATGGTCCACGGAATGACCTGGCCGACCACGGCTTTCTGCTCGTCATCGAGGTTGATGCCCTTGGGCGGTTGCAGGGATTCCTGCGGACGCGGCAGCAGTTCGCTTTCATCCTCCAGCGGGATTTCGTTGGCCGAACGCGACCGCTCGATCAACTCCGCCAGCAGGAACAGCGCACTCAGGGCCAGCGTCGAGCTGACCAGATAGAACAGCGCCGCGCCGATCAGGTTCGGCTGGGCGAAACCCACCGCCGACAGCAGAATCCCCGCCGACACCAGAATGCTCAGGCTGGCCATGCGCTCCAGGCGTTGCGCAGCCAGAATCGCCAGCGCGGCGCAGGCGATGGTCGCCATGCCACCATAGATCAGCCAGTCACCACCGAAGAACGCCGATGCCCCGGCCTGGCCGGAGAACAGCAGCGTCCACAGGCGCAGCAGGGTGTAGACGCCGACCTTGGTCATGATCGCGAACATCGCCGCGACCGGTGCGCTGGCCGAGGAGTAGGCCGGCACCAGCCAGAAGTTCAGCGGCCACATGCCGGCCTTGGCCAGAAACGCCACCGCAAGAATCCCCGCGCCAGCATGCAGCAAGCCACGGTCGGCTTCCGGCACCAGCGGGATCTTCAGCGCCAGATCGGCCATGTTCAGGGTGCCGGTGACGCCGTAGATCAGCGCCGCGCCAATCAGGAACAGCGACGAGGCCAGCAGGTTGATCGAGATGTAATGCAGGCCCGACGATACCCGCGCCCGGCCCGAGCCGTGCAGCAACAGGCCATAAGAGGCCGCGAGCAGCACTTCGAAGAACACGAACAGGTTGAACAGGTCGGCGGTGAGGAACGCGCCGTACAGGCCCATCAGCTGAATCTGGAACAACGCGTGGAAGCTCGAGCCCGCGCCATCCCAGCGCGCCATGGCGAACAGCAGGGCGCTGACGCCGATGATCCCGGTCAGCACCAGCATCAATGCCGACAGGCGATCGACCACCAGCACGATGCCGAACGGCGCCTGCCAGTTGCCCGGCAGGTACACGCCGATGGAACCGGGCACGCCGGTGGTTTGCGTCCATTGCAGCAGCATCACCGAAATGAACAGGCCGACGAGGCTGGAGAACAGATTGATTTTCGCCTTCAGCGGCCGATGCTTCTCGCCGAGCATCAACATGATGGCGGCGGTCAGCAGCGGCAGCAGGATCGGTGCGGCGATCAGGTGAGCCATCGCCATCATTCCTTGGGCTCCCGGCCGTCGACGTGGTCGGTGCCGGTCAGGCCCCGCGACGCCAGCAGCACTACCAGGAACAGGGCGGTCATGGCAAAGCTGATGACGATTGCGGTCAGCACCAGTGCCTGTGGCAGCGGATCGGTGTAGTGCAGCAGGTCCTGGGTCACGCCGTCCTTGATCACCGGCTCTTTACCGATGAACAGGCTGCCCATGCTGAAGATGAACAGGTTGACCGCGTAGGACAACAGGCACAGGCCCATGACCACCTGGAACGTCCGTGGCCGTAGCACCAGCCACACGCCGGAGGCGGCGAGGACGCCGATGGCGATTGCGATGACTTCTTCCATCAGACGGCTCCTTTGCTGGCGACGGACTTGGGCAGCGACGCGGTCTTGTGACCACGCACCGATTGGTGGGCGAGAGCGGTGAGGATCAGCAGCGTCGAGCCCACGACCACGGCGTACACGCCGATGTCAAAGAACAGCGCGCTGGCGATATGGATGTCGCCCAGCAGCGGCAAGGCGAAATGCCAGGTGTGGGTGGTCAGGAACGGGTAACCGACCGCCATCGCCCCGAGACCGGTGGCGGTGGCGAACAGCAGCCCGGTGCCCATCCAGCGCAGCGGTCGCAGGCTCATTTGCGCCTCGACCCACTGCGTCCCGGCGACCATGTATTGCAGGATGAACGCCACCGACATCACCAGTCCGGCGACGAAACCGCCGCCCGGCTGGTTGTGACCGCGCATGAACAGATAGCACGACACCACCAGCGCAATCGGCAGCAACAGGCGCACCAGCACCGCCGGCACCATCATGAAGCCGAGCGCGGTATCGCTGGCGCTGCGCGGGTTGACCAGATCGGTGACCACGTCGGGCGCGAGCAGGCGTTGCTGGGCCGGCAGTTGCAGGCTTTCTTTCGGCGGGCGGAAACGCCGGAGCAGGGCGAACACGGTCAGCGCCACGGCCACCAGCACGGTGATTTCACCCAGGGTATCGAAGCCACGGAAGTCCACCAGCATCACGTTGACCACGTTGCTGCCACCGCCCTCGGGCATGGCCCGGCTGAGGTAGAACGAGGAAATGTCGTTGGGCGTCTGCCGCGTCAGCATCGCGTAGGACAGCAACGCCATGCCGGCGCCGACCGCAATCGACAACAGCAAGTCGCGCAGGCGCCGCACCCGGGCCTTGCGCAGGCTCGACGGCAGTGGCGAGACTTCTTCGATGCGTCGCGGCAACCAGCGCAGGCCGAGCAGGATCAGCACCGTGGTCACCACTTCCACCGCCAGTTGTGTCAGGGCCAGATCCGGCGCCGAGAACCAGACGAAGGTCACACAGGTCATCAACCCGCAGACGCTGACCATGGTCAGGGCGGCGAGACGGTGATACTTGGCTTGCCATGCGGCGCCGAGGGCGCAGGCGATTGCCAGCAGCCACAGAGTCACGAACACGATGGAGCCCGGAATCTTCGGCCGGTCGCCCCAGCTCAGCTGGCTGTGCAGCATCGGGATCAGGCCGGCGAGCACTGCCGCCAATACCATCAGGAACAGTTGCATCTGCAGGCGGCGGGTGCCGAGTCGACGTTCTACCCGGCGGGCCATGCGCATCATCAGCACCAGACTGCGCTCGAACAGCCGCTTGCCGTTGAAGCGACCTACCAGCGGCGGGTATTTGAAGCGGCCACGCTTGAGCTGATTGCGCAGCAACAGATAAACCACGATGCCGCCGGACATGGCGATCAGACTCATGATCATCGGCGCATTCAGACCGTGCCAGATGGCCAGGCTGTACTCGGGCAGCGTTCCACCCACTACCGGCAGAGCGGCGGCCGCGAGCAGCGGACCGACCACTTGCGCCGGGAAAATCCCGACGATCAGGCAGGTGAACACCAGCAACTCGACCGGTGCACGCATCCAGCGCGGCGGTTCGTGCGGGGTGTGCGGCAGGTCGGTGGCGGTCGGGCCGAAGAACACGTCGACGGTAAAGCGCAGCGAGTAGGCGACGCTGAAGGTGCCGGCGATGGTTGCGACAATCGGCAGTGTCGCTTCAACCCATGCGGTGGCGTTGATGAACACGGTTTCGGCGAAGAACATTTCTTTCGACAGGAAGCCGTTGAGCAGCGGTACGCCGGCCATCGACGCGCTGGCAACCATCGCCAGGGTCGCGGTGAACGGAATCAGTTTGATCAGGCCGCTGAGCTTGCGGATGTCTCGGGTGCCGCTCTCGTGGTCGATGATCCCGGCGGCCATGAACAGCGAGGCCTTGAAGGTCGCGTGGTTGAGAATGTGGAACACCGCCGCGACTGCCGCCAGCGGGCTGTTCAGGCCCAGCAGCAAGGTGATCAGGCCCAGATGGCTGATGGTCGAATAGGCCAGCAGACCCTTGAGGTCGTTCTGGAACATCGCGCAGTAGGCGCCGAGCAACAGCGTACACGCGCCGGCGCCGCTGACGATGTAGAACCATTCTTCACTGCCGGACAGCGACGGCCACAGGCGTGCGAGCAGGAACACCCCGGCCTTGACCATGGTCGCCGAGTGCAGATAAGCCGAAACCGGGGTGGGCGCCGCCATGGCGTGCGGCAGCCAGAAGTGGAAAGGGAACTGAGCGCTTTTGCTGAGGGCGCCGATGAGGATGAGGGGAAGCAGGATGGGGTAGAGGGCATGTGCGCGAATCTGATCGCCGGCGGCCAGGACCTTGTCCAGGTCATAGCTGCCGACGACATGGCCGAGAATCATGACCCCCGCCAGCAGGCATAGTCCCCCGGCGCCGGTGACCATCAGCGCCATATAGGCGCCACGCCGGGCATCGGAGCGGTGGTGCCAGTAGCCGATCAGCAGGAACGAGAAGAGGCTGGTCAGCTCCCAGAAGAACACGATCTGGATCAGGTTGCCGGAGATCACCAGGCCGAGCATGGCGCCCATGAACGCCAGGAAGAAGGCGAAGAAACGTGGCACCGGGTCGTCCGGCGACATGTAATAACGCGCATATAAAGAGACGAGGGCGCCGATGCCCAGCACCAGCAGCGAGAACAGCCAGGCGAAACCGTCCATGCGCAGGACGAAGTTCAAACCGAGGCTGGGCAGCCACATGAATTCTTCGCGGATCACGCCGCCGTGGGCGATTTGCGGGTACAACAGCGCGACCTGCACGGTGCCGATCAGAGCGACCAGACCTGCCAACAGGGATTCGGTATTACGCGCATTGTGTGGCAGCACCGCTGCCAGACAGCTGCCAATGAATGGCAGAAGCAGTAGAACTATCAGGGACATAGGCTTCTAATCTGCGGAAGTTTGTGAAGCATCATACGTGCCAGCTCCCTGATTACCAAACCCGAGGATGTCTCAGAATCCTACAAAGTAGTCTGAAAAATGGGCTTTGGCTGTGTTTCAAGGGGAAAAAGATCGCAGCCTGCGGCAGCTCCTACAGGGATATGCATTCCGTGTAGGAGCTGCCGCAGGCTGCGATCTTTTGATCTTCGCTTTCAATTACCGCTGTCGTTCTCCAAGGCACCTTCAACTGCTTCGTCAACCTTACCCTTGGTCTTCAACTCACTGACAATCACCGCCGCGACAATCAACCCTGCACCCACCAAGGCAATCGCCGGCAAGCGCTCCCCGGCGATCCGCCCGACGATCCCGGCCCACACCGGCTCACCGGCATAGATCAACGTTGCCCGGGTCGGCGAAACGCTTTTCTGCGCCCAGTTCATCGCCACCTGAATCGCCGCACTCGCCGCGCCGAGTCCTAGTGCGGTCACCAGCAGCGTCCAGGAAAAATCCGGAAGTGCCTCACCGGTCGGCACCACCAGCAGGAATGACAGCACCGAGGTCGCTGCCAGTTGCACCACGGTCACCCGGCGTACATCGACCTGGCCGGCATAGGTGCTGATCAGAATGATCTCGGCGGCAATCGCGATGGCGCTGATCAGCGTGGCGATTTCGCCGGGGCTGAAATTCAGCGCAGCCCCGGACGGCCCGGACAACAACATCAACCCGGTAAATGCCAGCATGATGCCAATGCTCGGCATCAGCCCCGGCCGACGGCCCAGCACCAGCCATTGCAGCAACGGCACGAAGGGCACGTACAACGCGGTGATGAATGCCGACTGGCTGCTCGGGATCGTTTGCAGGCCAACGGTTTGCAGGCCGTAACCGAGCATGATCGCCACGCCGATGAAGGTGCCGGCTTTGAGTTCGAACAGGGTCAGGTTGCGCAAGTGGCGCCAGGAAAACAGCGCGACAATGGCGGCCGCAGCGGCAAAGCGCAGGCCGACGAAGAACATCGGGCCGCTGACGGTCATGGCGTGTTGCACCAGCAGGAACGTACCGCCCCAGACCATGGTGATCAGCACCAGCACGCACTCGGCCTTGCTGAAGCGGGAGAAGCGAAGAGGGGTGGGGGAGCTGTTCACTGACGTCATGACCTTGCGCACTATAAAAGGCAGGACGCACAATGCGCCCAACGTTGCGCAGTATACTGCCCAACCCCACCGAGTGAGCAATATAGTGCACAAAGATTCCAGCCAACGGGCGTCCGTCCTGCAACACGTCAGCCACAATGTTCGGCGCCTGCGCCACGCTGCTGACATGAGCCAGACCGCGCTGGCCGAAAAGTCCGGCGTCAGTCGGCGCATGCTGGTGGCGATCGAGGCCGGGGAAAAGAATGTCAGCCTGACCACCCTCGACCGCGTCGCCGAAGCGCTCGATGTAGCCTTCAGCGACCTGATCCAGGCCCCCGACGCGCGCGATACCAGTCGCATCAACGAAGTGGCGTGGGCCGGGGTGATTCCCGGGAGCAAAGCGGTGCTGCTGTCCAAGGCCACCGCCACCCGTGAAGTCGAACAGTGGGAATGGTGCCTGCAACCGGGCGAGGTCTACCCGTCGCAACCCGACGCCGATGGCTGGAGTGAGCAGATCTATGTGTTCGAAGGTTGCCTGACGTTAACGGTGGGTGAAGTAACCAATACCATTGCGACTGGCGAGTTTTTCATGTTTGCCAGCAACCAGCCGCACGGCTATCGCAATGACGGGCCGGTGGCGGTGCGCTTTGTGCGCAATGTGGTGATTTGAATGGCCCGGAGCGCAGACATCCTGATCATCGGCGGTGGCCTCAGCGGCACGATGTTGGCCGTGCAATTGCTGCGACTGCCCGGCCAGCGGCGGATCCTGATCATCGAACCGCGCGCCGAACTCGGCCGTGGCGAAGCCTACAGCGCCGTCGAACTGGGCCACACGCTCAACGGCAATGCGGCGCGCATGAGTGTCGACCCGGACAACCCTGATGACTTGACCCAATGGCTGACTGCGCACATTGCCGCTGGCGGCTGGCCGGAGTCTGCCGAGCAGAACGTGCCGATCAGTGAACTGTTCCCGCCGCGCGGGCTGTTTGGCGTGTATGTGCAGCAGCGCCTGGCCGAGGCGCGAGTCGTTGGTGCGCGACACGGTTCGACCGTCGAGCACGTTCGCGCCGAAGTCGTCGATCTGCAAACCGATGCTGATTCGGTGCAACTGACCTTGAACGATGGGCAGCACCTGAACGGCGCCTGTGCCGTGCTCGCCACGGGCATGTTCCCCGCCGCGCGCACGCCACAGAAGGATTCCAGCGGCCTGAATGCCGCTGCGCTTGATCCGTGGGACGTCGCGGCCATGCGCCAGCTCGATCCGCAGTCAACCGTGCTGATCATCGGCTCCGGGCTGACCATGGTCGATGCCGTGGTTTCGCTGGAGCAGGCCGGGCATCGCGGGCCGATCGAAGTGTTTTCCCGCCATGGACTGTTGCCCCATGTACGTCGACAACCGCCGGCGTGGGTGGATTTCCTTGCGCAAGATCCGGGCATTCGCACGCCGCGACAGTTGCTGCACGAACTGCGCAGGCATTGCCGTGACGCCATTGCCCAAGGCATCGACTGGCAGGCGCCGCTGGACACCGTGCGAGCGAATATCGGCCGGCTGTGGAGTCAGGCGACTGACGTGCAGCGAAGACAATTCGTACGCCATGTGCGGCCATGGTGGGAGAGTCATCATCACCGTTCGCCACCGTTGAGTGCGGCGTTGGTTGAGCGCTTACACAACGAGGGACGGTTGCGGATTCAGGCAGCGTCGTTCAAGGGGCTTGAGCCGAGTACGCAGAATGGTGTCAGCATTCGCATTCGGCCACGCGGTGAGTCTGAGACTCGCGTGGTACACGGCGCAGCGCTGATCAATTCCAGTGGCATCGAGTATGACTGGCGGCGGGTGGCGCGACCGTTGCCGCAGCAGTTGCTGGCGCGTGGGCTGGTGCGTCCGGGACCGTTGGCGTTGGGGATTACCGCAGCGGTGGACGGCGCGGTGCTGGACGCTGAAGGGCAAGTCGCCAGCCGTTTGTTCGCCATGGGCCCACCTCTACGCGGAATGTGGTGGGAAAGTACGGCAGTGACGGATGTGGCGTTGCAGGCCAGGGCGTTGGCGGCGCGATTGGCGGGATAACGTGATGCTGGTCTTTCGCGAGCAAGCTCGCTCCCACAAGTGACTCTGCTTGTAAATAACCTGTGCGCCACGCAACAGATCCTGTGGGAGCGAGCTTGCTCGCGAAGAGGCCGTGCCAGTCAACATCAATGTTGCCTGACACACCGCTTTCGCGGGCAAGCCCGCTCCCACATTGGGCGGCCGGAAGAGTTACGCCACCACGCGATAGCACGGCACATACGCCGCGCCGCCCGGCAGTTTCATCCGGTGCTGGGCGACGAAGGCTTTGAGCAGCGCATCAAGCGGTTGCATGATCGCTGCGTCACCACGGATCTGGTACGGCCCGTGTTCCTCGATCAAGCGGATGCCCTTGTCCTTGACGTTGCCGGCGACGATCCCGGAGAACGCGCGGCGCAGGTTGGCGGCCAGTTCGTGGGGCGGCTGGTCGCGGTGCAGCTTGAGGTTGGCCATGTTCTCGTGGGTCGGATCGAACGGACGCTGGAAGCTTTCGTCGATCTTCAGCAGCCAGTTGAAGTGGAACGCGTCGTTGCGCTCGCGGCGGAACTGCTTCACCGCTTTGAGGCCGGCAGTCATCTGCCGCGCGACTTCGGCCGGGTCGTCGATGATGATCTCGTAGTGCTGCTTCGCCGCATCGCCGAGGGTGGCGGTGACGAACGCATCGAGTTGCTCCAGATACGGCGCGGCATGTTTCGGCCCGGTCAGAATCACCGGGAACGGCAGGCCCTGATTGTCCGGATGCATCAGGATACCCAGCAGGTACAGGAACTCTTCGGCGGTGCCGGCGCCGCCCGGGAAGATGATGATGCCGTGGCCGACACGCACGAACGCTTCCAGACGTTTTTCGATGTCCGGCAGGATCACCAGCTCATTGACGATCGGGTTCGGCGCTTCAGCGGCGATGATCCCCGGTTCGGTCAGGCCGAGGTAGCGCCCACCGTGAATGCGCTGCTTGGCGTGGGCGATGGTCGCGCCCTTCATCGGGCCTTTCATTACACCGGGGCCGCAACCGGTGCAGATGTCGAGGCTGCGCAGGCCCAGTTCGTGGCCGACTTTCTTGGTGTATTTGTATTCTTCGGTGTTGATCGAGTGACCGCCCCAGCACACGACGATTTTCGGCTCGACACCCGGGCGCAAGGTGCGCGCGTTGCGCAGCAGGTGGAACACGTAGTCGCTGATGCCTTGCGAGGTGCTGAGGTCGATGCGTTGGCTGTCGAGTTCGTTTTCGGTGTAGACGATGTCACGCAGGGCGCTGAACAGCATCTCGCGGGTGCTGGCAATCATTTCGCCGTCGACGAACGCGTCTGCCGGGGCGTTCAGCAGTTCGAGGCGCACGCCGCGATCCTGCTGGTGAATGCGGATTTCGAAGTCCTTGTAGGCTTCGAGGATAGTCTTGGCGTTGTCGACATGCGCGCCGGTGTTGAGGATGGCCAGGGCGCACTGGCGGAAGAGGGTGTAGGTGCTGCCGGATCCGGCTTCGCTCAGTTGCTGCACTTCACGTTGAGAAAGGGTTTCCAGGCTGCCTTTCGGGCTGACCGAGGCGTTGATTACGTGTCGTTGGGTCATGCAATGATCCTTAAAACGATGTCATTCCAATGGCAGGCAAATGGCATCCGAATAGTGTGTATCCATGAATGAAGATGGCACGATCTGCGCTGTACCGCCATGTCCCCGTTGGACGCTGAAAAGATGAAAAGGGCCCCCAGCATAGCTAAATCGTGCACAGAGGCGATAATGCGCAACGAGTTTTTTCCGTTGCCCTTTTTATCGTTCAAGGAAGTCATGCCTGATGTTCGAGATCCAGCCGATGGACCCAGCAACGTTTCGCCAGCAGACCCGTCGCAGCACGCTGATCATTGCCGTGCTGTTCCTGGTGTTGGCGATGGCGCTTTCGACGGCGGCGGTGGCACTGTTCGGTGAACCCGGCGGCGATAATCTGCGTTTCAATGTCGGCGGAGTGTTCGTCGCGTTTCTGCTGACGGCGGCGCTGATGCGCGGGCAGTTCTGGCAGCAGCCGTGGATGGCCCCAGCGGTGTATAGCTGGCGGCTCAAGCGCAGCCTGATGAGTGTGACCAACGTGATGCATCAGGTGACAGCGGCCGTTGAACAAAACGATCCGACGGCAATGAAGGTGCTGCGTTTCTATCATCTGGGTTTGACCCAGATGCACGAACTGGACGGTAACTCCAGCGATCACGCGCAGTTGCAGCGGGAGGTCGCAGCGCACCAGGAGCGGATGCAGGCGCTGGGTCTGGAGATCGACCAGAAGCGCCTGGATCCGGCCTGGCTGCAAGCCTTGAAACCCGCCGCTCGTTAAAACGGAATACGGCTGGCGCGGCGCAGTTTCCACGCACGGGCCAGACGCCCGTAGACCAGCAAATTGACCACCAGCACCACGCTGCCCAGTGCCAACTGGATCTGTGGCGTCAGACCTGCGGGGTAGATGATCGGCCAGATGTAGTGCTCGATGAAGCCGCCGGCGTATTCGGTCTGCCCGGCGGCGTGGCGCATCAGGTTTTCCCAGTAGGTCAGCGGACAAGTCAGGTGCAACACCTCGACCGCCACGCCCCATGCAGCCGCCGGCAGATGCAGCCACATCAGGCGTGGCCACTTGAGCACCAGCAGCCCGCCGAACAGCACGAACAGAATGAATGACAGATGGAACAGCACCAGCCCGTCGGCTGCGATTCGGTACAGCATGTCGTCTCCCTGACACGGTTGTGAAGGGCTCCATGGTACGCCGACAGCGACGCCGGGGCGCGACGATTCAGCGTAAGTGCGCAAGATTGTTCAAGCCACGAAGGGGCATTTGCTGGCAGAGTCTGCGACCGTTTCCTCGGTTGAAGAGCGTTATGTCTGACTCACTTATGCCGCGCCGTGCGTTTCTTCGCGGCGCTGCGGCGATCATGCCGTTATCGTTGGCGACGGCGCCGTGGGGGCTGCTGGCCGGCTCCATGGCGATCGAAGCCAATCTCACACCGCTGCAGGGGCAGGGCCTGTCGAGCATTGTGTTCGCGGGCGCCGCGCAACTGGTGGCGATCGGCATGCTCAAGGGCGGTGCCGGGATTTTCTCGATTCTGCTGACCACACTGCTGCTGACCTCGCAGCACCTGTTGTACGGAATGAGCATGCGCTCGGTGATCTCGCCGCTGCCCGGGCGCTGGCGCATCGGTCTGGGCTTTTTGCTCACCGATGAACTGTTTGCCCTGACCAGCCAGCATGACCGTCAGCAGTTCAATCGCTGGTATGCCTTGGGCGTCGGTCTGACGTTCTACATCGCGTGGAACCTGTTCACCCTGGCCGGCATCGTCCTGGGCAGCAGTATTCCGGGGCTTGAGCATCTGGGCCTGGACTTCTCGATTGCCGCCACTTTCATCGCATTGATCACCCCGGTGGTGCGTAACGTGCCGACCGTGGTTTGCGTGGCGGTGTCGCTGTTCTGCTCGGTGCTGTTCAGTTATTGGCAGTGGGGCTCGGCACTGGTGTTGTCGGGCCTGGCGGGGATGACCGCAGGATTTGTCTGCAACAAGCTGTATCGGGGGCGCACATGATGGTCTGGGCAGTGATTTTCGGCATGGGGATTCTGGTGTTCCTCAACCGCTACGTGTTTCTCGAACCGCGCCTGCCGCTGCGTTTGAGCAGCAACGCGCGGCAGTTTCTCGGGTTTGCCGTACCGGGAATGTTGACGGCGATCTGCGGGCCAATCGTGTTCATGCCGGACAAACAGTTGAATGTGCAGTGGGATAATCCGTATTTGCTGAGTTCGCTGGTTGCGATCGGCTTGGTGCTGTACACCCGCAATACGTTACTCAGCATGCTTTTAAGCATGGCGTTTTTCTTTTTGTTGCGCTGGTGGTTGTAACTTGACGGGGAAAAACTGTTCTACGCTTATTGGATGATTATTGTCGACGAGGCGAAGTTCACATGACGACCGAGCAGAAGCGTCCGGATGAAAACCAGGCAGTAGACGACGAAGTGGACGAACCGAGCGAAGAGGAAATCGAGCGCGAGAAACGCAAGGAACAGACGTGGAAGCACGACGATGACAAGGAACTCACCGGGCCCGACGTGAAATTCTGACAGCCCCATGCAAAAAGCCCCGCAGCAGCGGGGCTTTTTGTTGTTTCACAGGTCTTCCAGGTGCGGGAAGTCCGGATGTGACGCCCGATAGCCCAGCGTCTTGTCGATCCACGCATTGAGCTCATTGACCATCACCGGTGGGTGGCCGGGATAGCCCTCGAGCGTGGTGCGCAGAATACGTTCGATGTCCGGCACTGAACGCAGGTTTCGGGTCTTGATGTAGTGGCCGATAAAACAGTCGAGTTGAAAGCGTTCTGTCATGGACAGATAAATACACTCCAGGCCGTTGGCCTGTTTGATTGCAAAATCGTCGCGCAACTTAGTTCTCTGCAAGGCTTGGTAAAAGTTGTAGGGGATTCCTGGTTTGTTGACTCTTTGGTCAACTGGTATGCCAATTGGAAATGCGGCGCGCATGCTATCCGTAGTGCATCTAAATGTATGTATGACGGTTGAAATGTCAGACAAGCGGTTAAATCGCTCAAACGACTGTTTTTTTGAGGCTGTTTCAGCGATGAAACACCAGCTGTAAAGATCGAGTATCACCTGTAATCACCTGTAGGAGCTGCCGCAGGCTCCGATCTTTTGATCTTGCTTTTAAAAAATTAAAAATCAAAAGATCGCAGCCTGCGGCAGCTCCTACAGGTTAAACGCGTGAGATCACGGATCTTTAAGCCACTTCTTCAATGAGGTTGGCGCCCTGATTGCGCGAATTGCCGACGGCTTTGCCAACCTTGTGCCAGGCAAATGCCTCGCTGGCTTCACCTTCGAACAGCAACATCTGTTCGGCACGTTCGGTCGGTGTTGCCGGGTCCAGCCACTCGGCAGCCAGCTCCGGGCGGAACACCACCGGGCGGCGATCATGGATATCGAGCAGGCCGCCGACGCTGTCGGCGGTGATGATCACGAAACCATCGTCGTCCCGGGCGTCGTTGCCGGGTGTCGGAAACTGGCCGATGGCCGCACAGAACACCGGCCCGTGATCGGCACGCCGGATCAGCCACGGCTGTCGGGTGTTATCCGGGCCGTCGACCCATTCGAACCAATTGTCGACCGGCACGATCAACCGATGACGCCAGATCGCCCGGAAGAAGGGGCCATGGGCGACTTTTTCCACACGGGCGTTGATCGGCGCCGCGCGGTCTTTGGCCCAGTGCGGACGCCAGCCCCAGCGCAGGTTGTCGGCATACAGGCGTTGATCATATTGATGAAGAATGGCGAGTGACGTGGTCGGCGCCGCGTTGTAGTGTTCCAGCGCGGCGTCGCCGACGTGATTGATCAGCGCATCGGGAATGCTCAGCACCGCGACAAAGTCGTGAATGCCACGGTACTGCGAGAGTCTTCCGCACATGCGCTGAATCTCCGGTTGCACGCTTTCAGCTTAGTTGGCTCTGGCCAATCAGTCCTGTGCCGCCTGACCGGTGAACGTGTCGCGCCAGACCAGCCAGCGGCGCTCCAGCAGCGCGAGCACGCCATCGCTGAGTTTGCCGAGCACGGCGAGCACGATGATCGCTGCCAGCACGATGTCCGGTCGCGAGGTTTCGCGGCCGTCGCTGAGCAGATAGCCCAGGCCTTTGGTCGCGGCGATCAGCTCGGCGGCCACTAGAAACATCCACGCCAGACTCATGCCGCTGCGCAGCCCGGTGAACAGGCCGGGCAGGGCGGCCGGCAACAGAATCCGCCGTACCAGTTGCAGGCGGCTGAAGCCATAAATGCGCCCGACCTCGACCAGTTTCCGATCGATGTTGCGAATCGCCGCGACCACGTTGACGTACACCGGAAAGAACGCGCCGATGGCGATCAATACGATTTTCGAGGTTTCATCGATGCCCAGCCACAGCAGCAACAGCGGCACCCAGGCCAGACTCGGAATCGAACGCAGCGCGGCGAACATCGGTTCCAGATACGCCTCGGCCTCACGACTGAGGCCGACCCAGGCGGCGAACACCAGCGCCAGGCTGGCGCCAATTGCAAACCCGAGCAACACGCGGATCAGGCTGGCGCCGATGTGTTTCCACAGCGCGCCTTCGGCGAGGTCGGTGAGGGTCAGGGCGATCTCGCTGGGGGCCGGCATTTGGTAGGACGGCAGCCAGCCGAGACGCACGATGAACTCCAGGACGACTACGATCAGCAGCGGCAGGGCCAGACCTTTGAAGTGCCGTCGCCATGTCGGGTTGAGGGATGACGCTCGCGGCCTCGACAAGCGCCGAGGAGGGGCGGGCAGTTCGTTACTGCGAGTGGTCATACATGAGCTCCGCTCACAGCGAATCCGCAGCGGACGCGGATGGGCTGTGAGTCTGGTCGGTTATTGGCGGGCGACGGCTTGCTGCACACCACTGTCGAGCAACTGATCGATGACTTGATCGACGTTGACCCCGCGCCGCACCAATTCCTCGGACACCAGAATCGGTGCCGCCGCCTTGGACGCCTGCACGTCGTTGGCGGTCAGTTGCGGGCTGCTCAAGTCGGTGCGCGACAACTGCAGTTTGGCCACGTACAGCGGCAGGCCGGATTCCTTGGCGAGCAGGGCGGCGAACTCGTCGGGATTTTGCAGCGCCCATTGTCGCGCCTGCTCGTAGGCTTTGATCACCGTGTCGATGGTATGCGGATGCTCCTTGGCGTACTGCTCGGTGACGCTGACCACGCCGTAACTGTTGAACGCCGGGTTGCGGTACAGCAGACGCGAACCGGCCTGCACCTGACTGGCGGCCATGTGCGGATCGAGTCCGGCCCAGGCGTCCACATCACCTTTTTCCAGCGCGGTGCGGCCGTCCGGGTGTTGCAGGTGCACCAGTTCCACGTCGTCTTTCTTCAGCCCGGCCTGTTGCAGGCTGCGCAGGGTGAACAGGTAGGGATCGGTGCCTTTGGTGGCGGCGATTTTCTTGCCTTTGAGGTCGGCGACGCTCTGGTACGGCGAATCCTTGCGCACCACCAGCGCAGTCCATTCGGCGCGGCTGTAAACATAGACCGATTTGATCGGGCTGCCGTTGGCGCGGCTCAGCACTGCAGCAAGGCTGGCGCTGGAGGCGAAATCGACGCCGCCGCTGTTCAGATATTCCAGCGAACGGTTACTGCCCTGGCTGATCACCCAACTGACTTTGGTCTGCGGCAGGGCTTTTTCGAGGAAGCCGAAATGCTTGAGCACCAGGCTGACCGGTGAGTAGTAGGCGTAGTCCAGATGAACTTCGGCGGGTGCCGTTTCGGTGGCGTGAGCCAGCGGTTGCAGGCTTAGCGCCATGGCGCTGGCAACCAGCAGCGTTTTGAGGCGGAAAAAAGGTGAGAGGGATGTCATGGCGGCGCTCCGGCAAAGGCACTGTTTTTTATGTCCAAAAATATCTTTTAAATGGCTGCTTCCTGCATGAATGGAATATTGCAGGCTCTGTGCCATGTGTGTATCAGCCAATGTTTACGGGGTTTTCGCCGGGTTTGACGGCTTTCAACTGTTGTTGGGGCAACACGCTGGTATCGCATTGTTGCGCAGCGAACAGTGAGCATTCGGTGTGCTGAGCTTATGCATTAATCGAATTTAAAAAGCGCCAATCAAGAGCGTTATCGTCTATGCAAATCCCATTGCAGGACCCGCCATGAAGCTCTCCAAATTCTTGCGAATCACACTGATTGCTGGACTGTTCAGCGCACCGCTTTCCTACGCCGCAGAGTCGTTGGTCCTGCACGTCGGTGATCAGAACTACTACAACATCCGTGCCTCGGTCGAAGCCTCCGGCGTGTTGAAAGACGCGCCTTACAGCGTCGACTGGAAACATTTCCAGGCCGCTGCACCACTGGCCGAGGCGTTGCAGGCCGGCTCGCTGGATTTGGGCTTTCTCGGTGATTCGGGTTTTCTGTTTCTCGCCGCCAAACAGGCGCCGGTGAAGCTGATCGGGGTATCGCGGCAGAACCCGGACACCATCGCCTTGCTGGTGCCGAAGGATTCTCCGGTGAAAACCATTGCTGATCTGAAGGGTAAAAAAGTCGCCTACTGGCCTGGCGCGTGGAGCCAGCAGCTGACCTTGCGCGCCCTGGAGCAGGGCGGTCTGCCGGAAAACTACGTCGACTTCGTCAAGCTGATGCCGATTGACGCCGCGGCGGCATTGCCACAGGGCAGCATCGACGCTTTCCCGGTGTGGGAACCGTACATCTCCCAGCAAATCGTGTTCTCCGGTGCGCGGCCGATTCTCACGGCGAAAAACCTGATGCCGGGCCTCAGCGCGATTGCCGCGTCGGCGCCGTCGATCGACAGCAAGCGTGCGGCGATTGCCGATTTTCTTGGGCGTTTGAAACGGGCGCGGGCGTGGGTCGACAGCCACACCGATGAATATGCGGATCTGTGGGCGAAGAAGGCCAATCTCGATCAGCAGGTGTCGCGGCACTGGTTGCGTCAGGCGCACATGACTGTCGGGCCGGTGGATCAGCAGGCGGCGGTCGACCTGCAAGGCACCGCCGACTTCCTGTTCAAGGTCAAGGCCTTGCCGGCGCCGCTGGCCACTGCCGGGATCATCGACACCTCGTTTCAACAGGCATTGGCGGACTGAGCGAGCGCTGGAACCAAAGCCTGTGTACCCTATCCAACGCTGGCTCGAATAGCCGGGCGCAGGGATGGATCAGGGCGAGGGAGTTTTGCCGGACGACAACAGGACCGCAACGGTCAGGCGCAAGGCAAAACATGAAATACGCGTTCAATCTTCTCTGTGCAGCGGCCATCGCGTTCGGGCTGGCCGGCTGCATTGCCGCGCCGATCGAAATGACCGCGCAGACCGAAACCCGGCTCAAGGCCCAGGCGCCGGTACGGTTTCTGCTGACGTTCGATGACGGCCCCAGCGCTTCGAGCTTGTGGAACCCGTCGGCGACCGTGCTCGATAGCCTCAAGGTCAACCCGGTGCAACCGGACATCAAAGCGGTGTTCTTCGTCCAGACCCGCGCACCTCGCGCCGGTAACAGTGACATTGGTCGCGGCATCATGCGGCGCGAGCACGCCGAAGGGCACATCCTCGGATTCCATACCGCGACCCATTGGCACACCAATCATCGCTCGCTCGATCCGCAAGAACTGGAGCAGTCGTTGAGCAACGGCACGGCGGATATCGCCGCGATCACCGGAGCAGCACCGATCCTGCTGCGTCCGCCCTTCTGGAATTACGACAAGCGCACCTTCGCCGCCTATCAGCAACACGGTCTGCATGTGTTGCTGACCGATTTGAGCGCCAATGACGGCAAGATCTGGGGCTTCAACGCCAGCCCCCGACGTCGGGCGAATATGCTGCGCCAGCTATCGGAAGTCCGCGCGCGCATTGCCCGCGGTGAATTACCAACCGTGGACGGCGTCATTCCGGTGGTGGTGACCTTTCATGACCTCAACCGCTACACCGCGCGGCATACCGGTGAATACCTGCAAATCCTGCTCGACAGCGCCGCCGCCACGGGCGTGAAACTGGCGGACAAACCGTTCTACGATGATCACGCGGCGCTACAGAAAGCGGCGCTGGCGCGCACCGTTCAGCAGAGTTCGCAGCCGGTGCAGTTGCCGGGCATCTGGAACTGGATCTGGGATCACGACGCGCACTGAGACGGGGTCAAATATGTGAGCGGGTTGGCAATTGCCAGGGCGGCAGGTTGCTGATGGCTCATCTATGCTCAACGGGTCGACCGACTCAACGCCTGCGAGGCGTGTACCCATGTTAGCCATTGCCGACATCTGCCGGATTGTCGAGTCCGGCTTTCCGTCGCTTGAATGCGAATGCACACAAGTGGAGCAGGGACTGCTGCGGATCAAGGTTTATGAGCCTGACTCCGGGCGAGTCGAGTTGTTGCTCAATGGGGTTTCGCCGGAGCATCTGGTGACGATCCGCGATCTTTCCAACTTCATCGGCGAATTGCGCACGGAAATCAGCGCCGGGCGCCGGGCGTTTGCCGGTTGAAACCTCACAAGCGTCGTTGAAATGCCTGCACGATGCGCAAGGTCGCGTCGCTGGTGGGCAGATTCTGCACCGCGTCCAGCGGATGCCAGATGCATTCGATGATCTCGTTTTGCGGGCGCAACTGCTCAAGGTCGAGCACCGAAGCCTCGTAGACATGATGCTGGGTGCTGCCGCTGTGCAGTTCCATCAGATACAACATTTGCTCGGCATCCAGTGCGGTTTCCTCCTGCAGCTCGCGCGTCGCCGCCCCGGCTCTGGTTTCCCCAGGCTCGACCTTGCCGCCGGGCAATGTCCAGCGACAGCGGGGTTTGCGGACCAGGAGAACGTGTCGATCCTGCTCGCAGATGACGGTTGCGCGTACTTTCATCTGTTACCTGTTTGTTGCGTGTCACATAAATGAAATAAAACTGCAATATTCGAGCCGGGCCCGGATTCAAAGGTTCCGTCAAGGTTTGAGCGGGTGGCGAGGCGGAAAGTGCCAGACCTTTGGCACATGACTGTCGCGACACCCGGTCGGCACATCTGCGACAACAGGGTGTAAGGTAAAAAAGCTCAGCTGAAACCACCGTCAGCAAAAAGGAGGTACCCATGAGCATTCTTGTTCTGAACAAAATGCACATGAACGGCTACGACGTACTCAGCGTGAATAACGGCCCTTGGCGGGTTTGTACCCAAGGCGACCGGCTGGCATCGTTTGGTAGCAGAGAGGAAGCGCTGGCCTACGCCGCTGCGTTGCCGGGTTACAGACAACGCTCGGCGCGAGCGCGAAGTCACACTGCAAATTGAAGCAGATGTAACGAAAGAGCCCCGGTGATGACCGGGGCTTTTGTCGAGGGCAGGGGGATCAGTGAACCTTGATCCGGCTGATGGAGCGCGTCTTCACTTCCTTGGCATAGGACTGCAAGCGTTCTTCATCACTTTGCAGCACCTCACAAGACCTCAGAACCGCTTGGGCATCGGCTTCATTGCCGCTCTTGCGCAGCTGTTCGGCAATGCGCTTGAGGTCGACCGCCGACCATCTCAGATCCGATGCAACGGCTTGCAGGTCGCGTTGAAGTTCGTGTTCGTATTCATTGAGCCGCATGATCACCTCCGGAACATTCTCGGTAAAACAGAGTAGCCGCATTTTTCAGCGATGATGCGCAGCTCGTCTGCCACCGGGCTGGATGCATGTAAATATTTGTCCAATCCCCCTTGTGGGAGAGGCGTCGCGCTGGATGTACATCCGGTTACACGTTACATTCGCTTTTTTTCAAAACAGGGAAACACCATGCGGAT
The DNA here is from genome assembly GCF_002156405.1 of Pseudomonas sp. SCPG-7. Classification (NCBI taxonomy): domain Bacteria; kingdom Pseudomonadati; phylum Pseudomonadota; class Gammaproteobacteria; order Pseudomonadales; family Pseudomonadaceae; genus Pseudomonas; species Pseudomonas sp. SCPG-7. Next base: position 105,775 of record NZ_MVOO01000001.1, read on the forward strand.
ATGGATCGGGAGTTTGGCGTTGGCATTGCTGGCGGGTTGCTCATTGCCAGCATCGCTGGTTCCGGGCGAGCCGAATCTCAGCAAGACCACCACCAAGGCGCCTAAAGACTATGCCGCGTGCTTGTTGCCGTTGTGGCAGCAGGACATTCCGAAGACCACGCAGACCGCGATTTCCAATGGTTACCGGATCACGGCACCGAGCATTGTTACCGCCGACGAGATTCTTGACATCATCAAGTACAAGGACGGCAGCCGGGTTTCCCTGTATCAGGGACCGCCATGGGCCAAGTCCGGGTCGTTGCGCAAATCGGTGCGTGACTGCCTGTAAAGCACAGCCTCAGCTGCAGAACCCGCCGCCAGAAAAGCAGAAACCGGAGCAATGGTTTCTGCTTTTTTGCTTTGTGAATTTGCGAAATGCGTTGTGACAGATCGGCACGAGGCGTTTTCCAGTGTGCGCTAGGCTTTTGAGTGCTGCCCGGTAACCAGTGGGGCATGCCTTTAAAGGAGCCACGGATCATGGATGATCTGGTCAAAGAAGTTATTCCGTTGTTGCAGTATCTGATTCCCGGATTTGTCTCGACCTGGATTTTCTACACGCTCACTTCATTCAAGCGACCTGATACGTTTGGGCAGATTGTGCAGGCGTTGATTTTTACGTTTGTGATTCATGGGGTGGTAACAAGTATTGGCGAGATCCTTTTGTGGGTGGGGATGAAGGGGGTTTCCGTAGGAATATGGGATGGCAAGGCGCAGACGTCTTGGGCATTCTTTTGTTCGCTGGTACTTGGATTGCTGTCCTGTTGTCTGGCGACCAATGACAAGCTACATGGTTGGTTGCGTAGCAGAAACGTAACGAAACAATCTTCTTACCCAAGCGAATGGTTCTGCGCATTCGCCCAACTTGATCGACTCATTACCCTGCATTTGCATGACGAAAGGCGCGTACTTGGTTGGCCGGCCGAGTGGCCGCCGGAATCAGCCAACGGTCAGTTCGTGATCCATAAGCCGCGTTGGCTGCATGAAGATGGCAATGTGGCGCCTTTTGGCGCCGAATATTTGTTGATAGATTCCGCGAAGGTTAAATGGGTTGAATTCAGCCCGGCATCAGAGGATTGATTATGAGCGCCCGAGCACCACAACCAATGCCAAAGAAATATGAACACCTGTTCTTTGGGCCAGACGGAAAACCGTTGGATAGTCCACTGTTGAAGGGGCCGAGTGCGCCTCCACCTTTAAAAAAGCACTGCTGCTGTTCACAGCGTATCCACCAACCAGTCCCTGAACGCTTTCAATGACGGTAACGCCTCATTGCGCGGCGGATACACCAGGTAATAGCTGCGCCGGCTGGTGATCGGCTCCCCCAATTGCAGCAGTTCGCCGTTGAGCAATTCATCCTCCACCAGAATCCGCGGCACCAGCCCGACGCCAATATTCGCCCGCACCGCCTGAATCAGGTGCGAGGTCATTTCAAAGCTCGGGCCGATGCGCATGCTGCGGTGTGGCAAACCATGATGGGTGAACCATTCCGCCCACGCCTGGGCATTGCTGCTGACATTGAGCAGCAACTGCCCGGCGATGTGCTGTTCGGCGTCGTCGCGTTCGGCCGTCGACAACTGCGCGCTGGCGATCACCACCAGTTCCTCAGTGTGCAGTGGCAGGGCGCTGAGGCCGGGCCATTCACCGCCGCCGACACAGATCGCGGCGTCGATTTCGCTGGTGTCGAAGTCGATTGCTTCAATGCGCGAATGCAAGTGCACGGTCATGCCCGGGTGCGCGGTGTAGAAGTCCTTGAGCCGTGGCAGCAGCCATTTCGAGCCGAAGGTCGGCAGCGTCGCCAGACGCAAACTGTGAATGCCCGAACCGAACGCCATGGCCTGCAACGTCGCGCTGCGGATCTGCCCGAGGGCTTCGGCCAGTTCGCGCTGATACATGCGCCCGACATCGGTCAAAACCACTTGTCGGCCTTCGCGGCTGAACAGGCGCATGCCGAGCATCTTTTCCAGAATCTGCACCTGACGGCTGACCGCGCTTTGCGTCAGCGACAGTTCGTGGGCGGCGCGGGTGTAGCTTTCATGGCGTGCAGCGGCCTCGAAGGCCAGCAATAACGACATGGAAGGGGTGAGGGTTCGCGGATTCATTCGTTTTAGTCATGGATTGCGGGTCGATTTTACGTTTGTCCCGATAGCACCAAGCAATGAACATAAGCACCATGAGATGGCGGGAGCGTGACGCAATCATTCATTGCGCACAACTGTTCACCGCCACACGGCCCGATATTGACCGAGATTTCCCGACCCATGATTGCCCAGCTGTCGCCCGCCACCGCATTGACCACTGATTACCAACAGTTCCTCAAAGCCCTGAAAGCCAGTGGCTTTCGTGGTGAGATCAGTGCCGATTACGCCAGCCGAGTAGTGCTCGCCACCGACAATTCGATCTATCAGCGCCTGCCGCAAGCGGCGGTGTTTCCGATGGATGCCGAGGATGTGATGCGGGTCGCTCGGCTGATCGCCGAACCGGCTTATCAGCAAGTGGTGATCACTCCGCGCGGCGGTGGCACGGGCACCAACGGTCAGTCGCTGACCGATGGCATCGTCGTCGACCTGTCGCGGCACATGAACCGCATCTTGGAAATCAACGTCGAGCAGCGCTGGGTACGGGTGCAGGCCGGGGTGGTCAAGGATCAGCTCAACGCCGCACTGAAATCCGCCGGGCTGTTTTTCGCCCCGGAGCTGTCGACCTCCAACCGCGCCACCGTCGGCGGCATGATCAACACCGACGCTAGCGGCCAGGGCAGTTGCACCTACGGCAAGACCCGCGACCACGTGCTGGAACTCGACATGATTCTGCGCGGCGGTGAACGCCTGCACGGTGCAGCGCTGGCGGAGGACGACCTGACAGCGTTGTGTGCCCGTGAAGACCGGGTCGGTGAAGTCTATCGCTGTGCGCGGCAGATCATTGATGAGCAGGGCGAGCTGATCAAGCAACGCTTCCCTGATCTCAACCGCTGCCTGACCGGCTACGACTTGGCGCACCTGCGTGAGGCCGACAATCGTTTCAACCTCAACAGCGTGCTGTGCGGCGCCGAAGGCTCGCTGGGGTTTGTGGTCGAGGCGAAGCTCAACGTTCTGCCGATCCCCAAACACACGATGCTGGTGAACATTCGCTACGCCGGCTTCATGGATGCGTTGCGCGATGCTCGGGCGCTGATGGCGCTCAAGCCGCTGTCGATTGAAACCGTGGATTCCAAGGTATTGCTGCTGGCGATGCAGGACATCGTCTGGCACGGCGTCGCCGAATATTTCCCGGAAAGCGCCGAGCGGCCGACACTCGGGATCAACCTGGTGGAGTTCTGCGGCGACGATCCTGAAGATCTGCAACGCCGGGTCGAAGCCTTCCTCGAACACTTGAGCAGCGACACCACCGTCGAACGCCTCGGCCATACCCTGGCGGTCGGCCAGGCGGCGTTGAACAAGGTCTATGGCATGCGCAAGCGTGCCGTCGGCCTGCTCGGCAACGTTGCCGGCGAAGCGCGGCCGCAGCCGTTTGTCGAAGACACCGCAGTGCCACCGCAGCACTTGGCCGAATACATCGCTGAACTGCGCGAACTGCTCGACAGCCACGGTTTGCAGTACGGCATGTTCGGCCATGTCGATGCCGGCGTGCTGCATGTGCGGCCGATTCTCGACATGAAGGATCCGCAGCAAGCGGCGTTGGTGCGTCCGGTGTCCGACGGTGTCGCGGCGCTGACCCAGCGCTACGGCGGCCTGTTGTGGGGTGAACACGGCAAAGGTCTGCGCTCGGAATACGCGCCGGCATTTTTCGGTGAGCTGTACCCGGCGTTGCAGGCACTCAAAGCCGCGTTCGACCCGTTCAATCAGTTCAACCCGGGCAAGATCGCCACGCCGGCCAACACGCACGCGCAGCTGTTGAAGATCGACGAAGTGACCCTGCGCGGCGAACTCGACCGGCAGATCGACGAAAAGGTCTGGCAAAGCTACGGCGCGGCCCTGCATTGCAACGGCAATGGCGCCTGCTACAACTTCGATCCCGACGACGCCATGTGCCCATCGTGGAAAGCCACCCGCGAGCGTGCGCAATCGCCCAAGGGCCGCGCATCGCTGATCCGCGAATGGCTGCGTTTGCAGGGCGAGGCAGGGGTGGATGTGCTGTCGGAGGCGATCCGTCGTCCGGCATTTTTCCGCAACCTGTGGACCCGTTGGCGCAACAGCCGTGGGCAGAGTGCAGACTTTTCCCATGAAGTGTATGACGCCATGGCCGGCTGCCTGGCGTGCAAATCCTGCGCGGGGCAGTGCCCGGTCAAGGTCAATGTGCCGGAATTCCGTTCGCGGTTTCTGGAGCTGTATCACAGCCGTTATCTGCGCCCGGCGCGGGATTATCTGATTGCTTCGCTGGAGTACAGCATTCCGTACATGGCGCGGATTCCGGCGCTGTACAACGGTTTGATGGGCGCTGCGTTCGTGCGCCAACAGTTGGAGCGCCTTGGTGGCATGGTCGATGTGCCGTTGCTCAGCCGCTTTGATTTTCACGCTGCGCTGCGTCGCTGGAAGGTGCAGCCAGCGACGGTCTCGACACTGTCGGCGCTGACCCCGGCCCAGCGCGAGCGCAGTGTGGTCTTGGTGCAGGATGCCTTCACTCGTTACTTCGAGGCGCCACTGCTGGCGGATCTGCTGGAGCTGATTTCGCGGCTGGGCTATCAGGTGTATCTGGCGCCGTTCAGTGCCAACGGCAAGCCGCTGCATGTGCAGGGCTTCCTGTCGGCGTTCAACCGTGCAGCATTGCGCAATGCACGACAACTGCGTGAGCTGGCCGACATCGGCGTGCCGTTGTTGGGGCTGGATCCGGCCATGACGCTGGTCTATCGCCAGGAATACCAGAAAGTGCCCGGCATGCTGGAATGCCCGGAAGTTGCACTGGTGCAGGAATGGTTGCTCAAGGTGATGCCGGAGCAGCCTGGTGCCGACGCGCCGCAGTCATTCCGGCTGCTGGCGCACTGCACCGAGAAAACCAACGCGCCAGCCGCCACTCGCCAGTGGGAGCAAGTGTTCGAACGGGCCGGGTTGAAACTGGCGACGCAGGCCACCGGTTGCTGCGGCATGTCCGGCACCTATGGCCATGAAGCGCGCAACCGTGAAACCTCGGCAGTGATCTACGAGCAATCCTGGGCGCGGCAGGTCGAGGCGCCGGCGGAGCAGGGCGAAGCACTGGCCACCGGTTATTCCTGCCGCAGTCAGGTCAAGCGCCAGTCGGATCGGGCGCTGCGCCATCCGTTGCAGGTGTTGCTTGAGGTGGTACGTCGCTGAGTGGTTCGTCGTCCGGGGCGTTGTCCCAGATCAGCCGTGGGTCGAAACTCATCGCCGAGAGCATGGTGAACACCACCACCATGCCGAAAAACAGGATGCCCGGGCGTGGTTCGATATCGCCCAGCGCCTGGAACTTCACCAGCGCCGCGACCAGTGCGACCACCAGCACGTCGAGCATCGACCAGTAGCCGATCAGCTCGACGAACCGGTACAACTTCGAACGCTCGCGGCGCGCCCAGTCGCTGTCGCGCTGCACGGTGATCAGCAGCAGCGACAGGGCAACGAACTTGATCCCCGGCACTGCGATGCTGGCGATGAAAATGATCAGCGCGATGTCCCACGCGCCACCTTCCCAGAACTCCAGCACGCCGCTCATGATCGTGCTGTCGGCGCCGTTGCCGAGCATCACCGTGTTCATCACCGGCAGCAGATTGGCCGGCACGTAAAATGCCAGCGCGGCAAACAGATAGGCCCAGGTGCGCGTCAGGGAATTGGTCTTGCGCCGATGCAGCGGTGCATCGCAGCGCGGGCACTCATGCGGTTCATCGGTCATGTCGCAAGCCAGCCCGCAGCTGTGGCACAGGCACAGATTCAATTCGCTGGCGGTCGCCGGTCGCTTCATAGAATGTCCCACAGATCACGAATGTCGCGGCCGGCAATGCGGATCATCATCAGGCTCAGCACCGCCAGGGCGAACAAACCGATGCCCGGCAGCACATCCAGCAGTCCGGCGAGTTTGAACACCGCCACCATTGCCCCCAGCAGACACACTTCGAGCATGCTCCACGGGCGCAGGGTTTCCAGCCAGCGCATGCACAGCTTGAATCCCGGTGCCCGCCGTGAAGACAGTGCGTAACTCAACACCCAGATCAACAGCACCAGTTGAAAGGCCGGGGCGATGATGATCGAAATCGCCGCGACCATCGCCATGAAGGTGATCGGCCCCTGACTCAACGCCAGCACCGAATCCCACAGCGTCGCGCTGTTCTTCAGGCCCTTCATGCTGATGCTCATCACCGGGTAGAAGTTGGCGAACAGCCACAGCATGGCGGCGGTGAACGTCAAGGCCAGCCGCTGTTCCACGGTCAAGCCGTTATAACGCTGCAGCACGCCGCCACAACGCACGCAGAGGGTTTTCTGGTGTTTGCCGAGCACGACTTTTTCATACACGCAATCGCAATGCTCGCAGATGATCAGGTGTTCGGTTGAGGTCATGGGCAACGCTCGACAGCTGGCGCAAAGGGCGGGGGGCGCCTGATCACTATAGAAGCCTGACGTGATTGGGCAAATGTCGATTGGCTTGGGAATCGACTTTTTATGTTATAGAGTAACGCGAATTTTTGCTGAGGTTCGCCGTTGCGACCCCTGATTCATTGACTCGATGGCGAAATGTCCATGACGATTACCTGTGCTCGTTCCAACCCGCCGCCGACCGGTCGCTTGCTGTCCATTGATGCCTTGAGAGGTCTGGTGATCCTGTTCATGTTGCTGGATCACGTGCGCGAGACGTTCCTGTTGCACCGTCAGGTGTCCGATCCGATGGACATCGCCAACACCGAGCCGGCGTTGTTTTTCAGTCGCACCCTGGCGCATCTGTGCGCACCGGTGTTCGTGTTGCTGACCGGGCTGTCTGCGTGGTTGTTCGGCGAGAAGTACGCGGGCAAGGCCGATGTCAGCGCCTTCCTGTTCAAGCGGGGGCTGTTTCTGGTGCTGCTGGAATTCACCTTGGTGAACTTCGCGTGGACGTTTCAGTTGCCGCCGAGCGTGATCTATCTGCAGGTGATCTGGGCGATTGGCCTGAGCATGATCGCGCTGTCGCTGCTGGTCTGGTTGCCGCGCTGGCTGTTGCTGACGCTGAGCCTGGCGATCATTGCCGGGCATAACCTGCTCGACGGTGTGCATTTCGCGCCGGAGTCGGCACTGCATGTGCCATGGGCGATTCTGCATGACCGGGGCTGGATCGAGGTCGGTGACAGTCTGCGCTTGCGCACTTCGTACCCGCTGTTGCCGTGGATCGGCGTGATCGGTCTGGGTTATGCACTGGGCCCGTGGTTCGCCCGCGGGGCTGATGCCTGGAGCCGTCAGCAGGCTCTGTTGCTGGGCGGTATCGCCGGTCTGCTGGGCTTCGTCGGGCTGCGGCTGATCAACGCTTATGGCGAAAAGCCTTGGGCGGTTGAAGACACGACCGTGCAAACGCTGATGGCGTTTTTCAACATCACCAAGTACCCGCCATCGCTGCTGTTCATCACCCTGACGGTGAGCATCGGGTTGCTGTTATTGCGGGTGTTCGAACGGCGGCAGACGCGCCGCTGGATTCACTGGCTGACGGTCTTCGGTTCGGCGCCGATGTTCTTCTATCTGCTGCACCTGTACGTGCTGAAGGTGCTTTACCTGATGGCGCTGGCGCTGTTCGGGCTGAATCAGGGCAGCCATTTCGGATTCGACTCGGTGCCGGCAATCTGGCTGGTGTCGGTGCTGTTGGCGGTGGCACTGTACCCCGCGGTGCGTTGGTTTTCCGCGTTGAAGTCGCGGCGCCGCGACATCGCCTGGCTGAAATATCTGTAAGCCCTGGGGTCATTGCGCTCGCGCAATCAACGCACGACGTAAAACCCTGTAGGAGCTGTCGAGTGAAACGAGGCTGCGATCTTTTGATCTTGATCTGGAAAATCAAAATCAAGAGATCGCAGCGTGTCGCAGCTCCTACAGGGGGCGGTGTTATTTACGATCCAGCCACACCGTCTGCGCGTTGCAGAACTCGCGCACGCCGAAGTGCGACAACTCGCGACCGAAACCGCTTTTCTTCACGCCACCGAAGGTCACGCGCGGGTCACTGGCCGAATAGCCGTTGATGAACACGCCGCCAGTGTCCAGTTCGCTGGTCAGTTGCTGGGCCAGCGCGACATTGGCGGTGTAGATCGTCGCGGTCAGGCCGAAGTCGCTGTCGTTGGCCAGGGCGATGGCGTGGGCGCAATCGCGGGCGGTGATGATCGACGCGACCGGGCCGAACAGTTCCTGTTTGAACGAGGTCATGCGGTCGGTGACATCCGCCAGCACGGTTGGCTCGTAGTAGTTGCCCGCGCCTTCGGTCTTGCCGCCGCCGAGCAACAGGGTGGCGCCTTCTTCGAGGGTGTCGCGTACTTGCTGGTCGAGTTCGTCACGCAGGTCGAAACGTGCCATCGGGCCGATATAGGTGTCAGCGGACAACGGGTCGCCGACCTTCAACTTGCGGGTGGCCTCAACGAATTTGCGGGTGAATTCCTCGACCACGCCTTCTTCGATGATCAGGCGCTTGGCGGCGGCGCAGACCTGGCCGGAGTTCTGGTAGCGGCCAATCACGGCGGCCTGCACGGCTTCGTCCAGATCAGCGTCATTGAGCACGATGAACGGATCGGAACCGCCCAGTTCCAGCACGCATTTCTTCAGCGCGGCACCGGCCTGAGCACCGATGGCCATACCGGCGCGCACGCTGCCAGTCAGGGTGACAGCGGCGATGCGCGGGTCGGCGATGGCGCTGGAAACGTCTTCCGGGGTGACGTTGATCACTTCAAACACGCCATCGGCGAAACCGGCGCGCTTGAACGCGTCGCGCAGCAGGTAGGCGCTGCCCATCACGTTCGGCGCATGCTTGAGCACGTAGGTGTTGCCGGCGATAAGCGCCGGAACGGCACCGCGCAGCACTTGCCAGATCGGGAAGTTCCACGGCATCACCGCGAGGATCGGGCCGAGTGGTCGGTACTCGATACGCGCCTTGCCGCCTTCAACCTGAGTCGGTTCGGCGTCGAGCATGGCCGGACCGTTTTCCGCGTACCACTCACAAAGCTTGGCGCATTTCTCGATTTCGCCACGGGCCTGGGCGATCGGCTTGCCCATTTCCAGGGTGATCATGGTCGCCATGGCTTCGGCGCTGTCGCGCAGGGCGCCGGCCAGCGCAGTCAGGGCGCGGGAGCGATCCTGCAGCGGCTTGCGTTTCCATTTCGAGAAACCGAATGCGGCGCGGGTCAGCGCAGCGTCGAGGGCCTCAGCGGATTCAAAGGCGTAGTGACCGATCTGTTCGCCGGTGGCGGGGTTGATCGAGATGGCGTGGGTCTGGCTGGAAATCTGGCTCATGGCTGGCTCCTGCGAGTTCAGTGGATGGGCCTAGAGTAGGGTGGCGTTTGTTTTCTGGAAACTGAATAATAAAGATCGATTCTTTCACGATTGGAGAATGACTGTGGATCTGGTGCAGCTGGAAATCTTCAAGGCCGTTGCCGAGCACGGCAGCATCAGTGCGGCGGCGGCGCAGATACATCGCGTGCCGTCGAACCTGACCACGCGGATCAAACAGCTGGAGCAGGACCTGGGCGTCGACCTGTTCATTCGCGAGAAAAGCCGTCTGCGCCTGTCGCCGGCTGGCTGGAGTTTCCTCGAATACGCCCGGCGCATTCTCGATCTGGTGCAGGAGGCGCGGGCCACGGTCGCTGGTGAAGAGCCGCAGGGCGCATTTCCCCTCGGTTCGCTGGAAAGTACCGCCGCCGTGCGCATCCCCGAACTGCTCGCGGCGTACAACCAGTTGCATCCCAAGGTCGATCTGGACCTGTCCACCGGCCCGTCCGGAACGATGATCGATGGCGTGCTGGCCGGGCGCTTGGCGGCGGCGTTCGTCGATGGCCCGGTGCTGCACCCGGCGCTGGAAGGCGTGCCGGCGTTCGAAGAAGAAATGGTCATCATCGCACCGCTCAATCACGCCCCGGTGCAGCGTGCGGCGGACGTGAATGGCGAAAACATTTACGCGTTCCGCTCCAACTGTTCCTATCGTCACCACTTCGAAAAATGGTTCAGCACCGACGCCGCTGTGCCGGGCAAGATTTTCGAGATGGAGTCGTATCACGGCATGCTCGCCTGCGTCAGCGCCGGGGCCGGGCTGGCGCTGATGCCGCGCAAAATGCTGCAGAGCATGCCCGGCAGCGCGACGGTCAGTGTCTGGCCGCTGGCGGCGGATTTTCGCTACTTGACCACGTGGCTGGTGTGGCGCCGGGGTACGGTGTCGCGCAGTTTGAGCATGTTTGTGCGCTTGCTGGAAGAGCGCGGCGTGGTGCGTGCAGAAGAGTAATTGACACGTTGTGTCATGGCTGTATCTTGATCGGCGTTTCGCAATATAAAAAACTATACAGCGTAGCCATGAGGAACAAGCAAATGAGTGCAGCCCTGAGCGGTAAAGAAGCAGTCGGTGAGCGGTTTGTGCTGGAAACCATGCGTCACGCGCAGAATCTGACCTGGCAGGCCGTCGATGCCATCGCCCAGGTGATCAAGCCCGGCATGCGCGAATCCGAAGCCCAGGAGCAGGGCAAGCAGATCCTCGCCGGACTGGGCATGGACCGCATCTGGCATCCGCTGCTGATCCGCTTTGGCGCCAACACCCTGAAGACTTTCAAGCAACGCTCCGATGGCGATCCGGTGCTGGGTGAAAACGACATTTTCTTCATCGACATGGGCGTGGTCTGGCAGGGGCACGAAGGCGATGCCGGGGCGACGTTCACCACCGGTTCCGATCCGGAAATGATGGCTTGCGCGGCGGCGGCCAAGGAGTTGTTTGACCGGGTCGAAGCGTTCTGGCGCCAGGGCGTGTCCGGGGTCGAGTTGTACCGCTACGCCACCGATCAGGCCAACACCATGGGTTGGGTACTGCACCTCGATATCAAGGGCCACCGCGTCAGCGACTTCCCTCACGCGATTTACAAAGGTGGCAATCTCGGTGATTTCGACCAGGCGCCGAATGCCGGGGTGTGGATTCTGGAAATCCAGATTGCCCACCCGCAGCGACCGTTCGGCGCGTTTTATGAAGATCTGTTGATCTGATTGTCATGGCGTACCGTTTCTGCCGTACAGGCGAAAGCCTTCGCGTTGGCTCAAACGCTCGTAATACGCGCTGACGGCGGGATAGTCCGGATGCGCCAGTGGTGTTTCGAACCAGCGGTTGACCGAGAGCCCGATAGGAATATCAGCGAGGGAAAACTGTTCGCCACTGACATAGGCGCCAGTCTTTTGTAATTGCTGATCGAGGCCAATCCTCACGCTCGAACGGGATCTGCAGTTCGGCGCAGGTCCACAGCACTTTGCGCACGTTGATCGATGAGGCCTTGCCCAGTATTCGCAACATGGGATTCCCTGTGTTGTGGCTGACTGTCCAGCCACAGGAAATACCACACCACAACGCAGAAGGCCCGCGCATGGCGGGCCTTCTTTTGTCATGCGGACATCGTCACAGACTGCCCACCAGTTTGCCGCCCATCATCCGCCGACGATAGGCGCTGTCACGATTGGCCAGCCAGAAGTACAGCGGCGAGGTCACCAGCAGCCCCACCAGCCACGACAGATCCGCGCCGTTGATATGCGCCGACACCGGGCCGACGTACAGCGGGGTGTTCATGAACGGGATCTGCACCGCAATGCCGATTGCGTAGGCCAGCAGCGCCTGCGGGTTGTAGCGTCCGTAGATGCCGCCGTCGACCTGGAAGATCGACTGGATGTCGTACTGGCCCTTGTGAATGGCGTAGAAGTCGATCAGGTTGATCGCGGTCCACGGCACCAGCACCACCAGCAGCACCAGCACCATGTCGACGAAGTGGCCGATGAAGTCCTTCGAGGCGCCGACGGCGGCGAAGCAGCAGGCCAGCAGCACGATGATCGAGATCACCGCACGGCTCTTGGCGGTCGGAATCCAGCGGTAGGCGAAAGTCTGCACCAGGGTAATCAGCGACAGCACCGCGCCGTACAGATTGAGGGCGTTGTGGCTGATCACGCTGAGCAGGAACAGCACCAGCATCAGCGGCCCGATCGAGCCGGTGGCAAGTTTGACCGCATCCATGGTGTCCATGCCCACGGGCGTTGCCAGCACGGCAACGGCACCGAAGATGAACGCCAGGCTTGAGCCCAGCGCCGAACCCAGATAGGTGGTCCAGAATGTCGACGAGACTTTCACGTCCGCCGGCAAGTAACGCGAGTAGTCGGACACGTACGGGGCAAACGCGATCTGCCACAGCGCGGCGAGCGACACGGTGGCGAGCCAGCCGGAGAGGTTGAAGCTGCCGCGGGTGAGGAAGTCATCGGTTTGAATATGGGTGAAGATGTAGCCGAAGCCGACGACGATGCCGATCCCCAGCACCCAGGTGCCGATGCGGTTGAGCACGTGGATGAAGCGGTAGCCGATGATGCCGATGATCCCCGAACCGAGGGCGCCGATGACGATGCCGACCGGCACCGGCACGCTGTCGACCACGCCGTGCAACGACTTGCCGGCCAGTACGATGTTGGAGGCGAAGAAGCCGATGTACATGACGCCGGCAATCAGCACCACCAGCAGCGCGCCGAGCGAGCCGAACTGCGCGCGGCTCTGGATCATCTGCGGAATGCCCATCTGCGGGCCTTGCGCCGAGTGCAGTGCCATCAGCACGCCGCCGACCAGGTGACCGACCAGAATCGCGACGATGCCCCAGACCAGATTCAAGTGGAACAACTGCACGCCCAGCGCGCCGGTGACGATGGGCAACGGCGCGATGTTGCCTCCGAACCACAGTGTGAACAGATCCCTGACCTTTCCGTGGCGATCTTCGGGGGGCACGTATCCTATCGTGTGTTTTTCAATGAGCGGCGCGGACGTTGTTGCAGAGGTGGACATGACGAACTCCAAGGCAAGGATGAGTACGTGGACGTACTTCGGTAAGCGCCGACACGGACGGCGCATTTCTTGTTGAAGCGATCATGTGCAAAGGCCCGGGATAGATAAATTAGTAAGTTTGTTGCTTCAGACCTTAAAAAATATATGCCGCGGGTTTGGGGGCTGTCCGGTATGTTCAACCGTGATCAACAACAAAAACTTTCAGAGGCGAACCCTTTCCTGTGGCGAGGGAGCTTGCTCCCGCCGGGCTGCGAAGCGGCCCCAAAAACGGCGCCATACCCCTGATATTGTGAGTGCTGCGCACTCAAGCCGGAGCAAGCTCCCTCACCACAAAAGCGTCGCCTTACTTGCAGAGGTTTTCCATGGCCGCCTACAACCTGCGCCAGCTCAAATACTTCGTCACTACCGCCGACTGCGGCAGCGTCGCCGAAGCCTCGCGCAAGCTCTATATCGCCCAGCCGTCGGTTTCCACGGCGATCAAGCATCTGGAAGAAAGCTTCGGCGTGCAGCTGTTCATCCGCCATCACGCCCAAGGCGTGTCGCTGACGCCCAGTGGTTCGCGTTTCTATCGCAAGGCGCTGGAATTGCTGCGAGTGGCGCATGAGTTCGAGCAGAACGCGCTGGCGGACAACGATGTGGTCTCCGGGCAGATCGATATCGGCTGTTTCGAAACCGTCGCGCCGTTGTACCTGCCGCGCCTGATCGCCGGGTTCAAGCAGCGCTGGCCGGGGGTGGAAATCCGTATTCGCGATGGCGAACAGCAGGAACTGGTACAGGCGCTGACCGCCGGCAGCATCGATATGGCGATGCTCTTTGAGCACGACCTCGACAGCACCATCGAAACCACCTCGCTGATGCCCCCGCAGCAGCCTTACGCCTTGCTGCCGGCCGACCACCGCTTTGCGCAACAGGTGAAAGTCTCGCTGCACGATCTGGTGCTGGAACCGATGATCCTGCTCGACGTGGTGCCGAGCCGTACCTATTTCGTGAGCATCTTCGAAGAGCGCGGACTGACCCCGCACATCGTTTTCAGCTCACCGTCGATCGAGATGGTGCGCGGCATGGTCGGGCGCGGTTTCGGCTTTTCGATTCTGGTGACCCGGCCGTTCGGCGAGTACACCTACGACGGACAGAAAGTGGTGTGTGTGCCGCTGGCGGAAACTGTAACCGGCTCGGGCCTGTCGGCGGCCTGGCTGCGCCGGGTGCAACTGACCAAACCGGTGCAGTTGTTCGTCGATCACTGTCGGGAGGAATTGGCTCGACTGTACGCCTGAACGTACGTCGAGCCGTGTTTCAAGCGCGGATAAAAGCCAGCATCCGTTGCAGCATCGCATCACAGGCATCGAGTTGCGCGCGACTGACAAACTCGTCCGGTTTGTGCCCCTGATCCATGCTGCCGGGACCACAGACCACGGTGGGAATGCCCGCCGCATCGAACAGCCCGCCCTCGGTGCCGAACGCCACGGTGCCGAATTCCCGTGAACCGCAGAACGCGGCGATCAGCTCCGCCGCCTGACTCTGCGCATCGGTGGCCAGGCCGGGATAAGCCGACAGTTCGCTGAAACGAATCGCGCTGTGTTCGCTGACCGCCCGCATGCGTGGCAGCACTTGCTGCTCGGCGTAGGCCTGCAACTGCTGCGCGACCTGGGCCGGATCCTGTGAGGGCAGGGCGCGGATTTCGAAGTCGAAACGGCAATCGGCGGGGACGATGTTCAAGGCCTTGCCGCCGCTGATCACTCCAGTCTGCACCGTGCTGTAGGGCGGATCGAAACGGCTGTCGTGCTGCTCGGGCGCCTTCAGCTGTTGGCCGATGCGCCCCAGTTCGCCGATCAGCTCGGCGGCGTACTCGATGGCGTTGACCCCCAGCGGCGCATAGGCCGAATGGCACGGATGCCCGTGTACGTCGCAGCGCATTGCCAGTTTGCCTTTGTGGCCGAGCACCGGTTTCAGTTCGGTGGGTTCACCGATGATGCACAGCAAAGGTTTGGCTGGATGTTGTTCCAGCTCGGCGAGCAACGAGCGCACGCCGAGGCAACCGACTTCTTCGTCGTAAGACAGGGCAATGTGCACCGGCATGCGCAATGTTGCTCGAACCAGCGCCGGCACCAAGGCCAGCACGCAGGCGATGTAGCCCTTCATGTCGGCGGTGCCACGGCCGAACAGCTTGCCGTCACGCTCGCTGAGTTCGAAAGGCGCTACGGTCCACGGCTGGCCGTCGACCGGCACCACATCAGTGTGCCCGGAGAGCACGATGCCCGGTTGCCCGGCGGGGCCAATCGTGGCGAACAGATTGGCCTTGCTGCGCTCGGCGTTGTAGATCAGCTCGCACGGTACGTCGAAGCCAGCGAGGTAGTCGCGCACGAACTCGATCAATTGCAGGTTGGATTCTCGGCTGGTGGTGTCGAACCCCACCAGCGTCTTGAGCAACGCGGCGCTGTTGCTCATCGATCATCTCCGGCAACGCCATAGCCCGGTGCCTTGGCCGGGTCGAGCGCGCGATCGATGTAGTCCTGCAGCTGCGGCTGATAGGCGTCCCAGAGTGTTTGCAACTCGCCGATCGGATTTTCGTCGGCCCAGTCGACCCGTAGATTGACGATCGGCCAGGTCTGTTCGCCGACCACCACCACCGCTGCTGAATGCACCGGCCCGGCTTCGCCACCGAGGGCCTGGGCGGCGTGCAGGGCCTTGAGCAAACGGTCGGCCAATTGGCCTTCGCCGTCTTCAAAGGCGCTGACCATTGCTTCGATCACCGCGCGCCCGGCGAGCATGTTGCCGGCGGCCACGCATTGTTCGCCGCAGACGGCGTTGTGCACGCCGAGGGTTTGCGCACCGCTGAAATGCGCGGTCTGGCCGAGGTGGTTGATCGCGGTGATCTGTCGGTACTGGCTATAACCGTTGCGGGTCAGCACCTGGTCCAGCGCCGCATCGGGCGCGTGACCTTGTTCCATCAGCGCGAGGACTTCCGGGCCGAGGGACGGCAGGGTGATGTTCTGGCTCGACACCGCGCCAACCCCCGGCAGCAGCCACGGGCAACGCGCACCGACGGCGATGCTGGAGGAACTGATGGCGACACCGAACTGGCCGGTTTCGGGGCAACGGGCTGCGATTGAAAAGGTCATGGTCTAACTCCTTTCGAGGAATTTGTTGTCCTTGCGGGCCTCTTCGCTGGCAAGCCAGCTCCCACAGTTATTGGGTTGGTCACAAAATCTGTAAGCACCTCAAACCTGTGGGAGCTGGCTTGCCAGCGATGGCCGCGACGCGGTGCGTCTGATTACTCGGGAATCACCGCCACCACATCAATCTCCATCAGCCACTGCGGCTGCCCGAGTGCCGACACCACCAGCCCGGTGGAAATCGGGAACACGCCTTTGAGCCACTTGCCGACTTCCTGGTACACCGGCTCGCGGTAGCGCGGGTCGATCAGGTAAGTCGTGGTCTTGACGATGTGGCTCATGTCGCTGCCGGCTTCTTCCAGCAGTTGCTTGACGTTGCGCATTGCCTGTTCGGCCTGCGCGCGCGGATCACCGAGGCCCACCAGATTGCCGTCGAAATCAGTGCCGACCTGACCCCGGACATACACGGTGTTGCCGGCACGCACGGCCTGGCAAAGGTCGTTGTCCAGGGTCTGGTTTGGGTAAGTGTCCTTGGTGTTGAACATACGGATGCGGGTGTGAGTTGGCTTGCTCATGTACAGCTCCAGACTAGGTATTCAGCGGCGCAGACGCACCGCCGCGAAAGTAGGCAATCAAGCGTCGACGGTGTCGGCGGCTTTCGTGTTGGCGGTCGAATGCAGGGCGGCTTCACGCTGCTCGGCATCTTTGTAATCAAGGTATTTGCGCTGGGTGGCGATGTGGTCGGCCACGTGTTTGGCGTCATGCCAGACGCCCCAGATAAACGACGAACCGCGTCGCGACTGCCATGGCAAGCCGAGGAAATACACCCCCGGCTCGCTGGACACGCCGCGCTGGTGCTGCGGTTTGCCCTTGTCATCAAATGCCGCGACTTGCAGCCAGGAATAATCCACGGCGAAGCCGGTGGCCCAGATGATCGAGGTGATCCCGGCTTCGGCCAGATTCAGATCGAGCAGCGGATTTTTCACGCACTCCGGATCTGGATAGGTCTCTCGCGCTTCAGGTTCTTGCGGCAGGTCGAGGCCGTTGCGCTCGATGTAGGCATCGGCGGCATCCAGCAAGGCGAGGTAGTTTTCATCGCCACGTTTGAGGTTGTCGACCAGGTCCTGCTTGAAGGTCACCACGCCGTTATTGAACGACTCGGTCACGCCGACCAGGGTCATGCCGCGATGGGCCAGACCCCGGAAATCGATGGTGCGTCCGCCATGCGCGCCGCTGACCGCAATGGTCACGTGCTCACGGCCGGGTTTCATCGCCGCCTGATCCCACTCGCCGAGTACCCCCAGCCACCAGCAGAAATCACGGTTGCGATAGGCACGCGGTGGACGGTCGTGAGCGCCGACCGAAAGGTAAACCTGTTTGCCGGAACGCTGCAGCTCATCAGCGATCTGTACGCCGGACGAACCGGCACCCACCACCAGCACCGCGCCTGCAGGCAATTGCTGCGGGTTGCGATAGTCAGCGGAGTGGATCTGCAGCAGGCGCGGGTCGTGCGGTGCAATCGGCGGGATCACCGGGCGCTGGAAAGGACCGGTCGCCGCGACCACCCGGCTGGCCTCGATCACGCCCTCGGAGGTCTCGACGGTGAAGCCCGGACGCCCGACATTGCGCACCACGCTTTTGACCTCGACGCCGGTGCGGATCGGCGCGTTGAATTTCTTCGCGTAGGCTTCGAAGTAGTCCGCCACACGCTCCTTGGGGGCGAAACCATCGGGGTCGACATCATCAAATTCCAGCCCCGGAAAGCGGTCGTGCCACGCCGGACCGTTGGCCACCAACGAGTCCCAGCGCCCGCTGCGCCAGCGTTCGGCAATGCGGCTGCGCTCCAGCACCAGGTGCGGTACACCGAGTTTGCTCAGGTGCTCGCTCATCGCCACCCCCGCCTGTCCGGCGCCCACGACAAGCGTGTCTGTTTTTATTGTTTCAGTGCTCATTTGTACATCCTTCCTGGCAAGGCAAGTGGATTCGGATCGCTTCAGGCTTGTCCGTTTTGCTTGCGGTCAGACTAGGCAGGAGGGGGGTATCGGTAAAATATTATTAAGCTGGGATGTGAATACAAATTGCTGAAGCAGAACGGACCAACCCAGTTAAAACGGGCCTTTGCGGGCAGGGGGTGAACTGTCCCGGGCAGGAAAACCCGGGACACAGAAGAGAAATTTCTATTTCAGGACTGACGCCGACCTCATGCAATCAGCTCAGGTGACTGGGCGCAATGCCCAGCAGCCCGGTCAGCGTATTCATGATTGCCTGCTGCCGCGCGCGATTGGCCTGGTGCTCGGCTTCGGCGGCGGCGACATCGGCGGCGCAGTGCGGACAGATCACCTCGTGCGGATAGATGTACTGCAAGCAACTGCGGAACAGGCTCAGTTGCGGGGCGATCCGGCCTTGCTCCGGCGATTGCTGGCCCTGATTGATCCAAACCAGTTTGATCACCTGACCGCTGTCACTGACGCTGCTGACTTTTTCGCCGGTGTCGATGCGTTCGGTGATCAGATCGAAACGGCCGACCGCAAATGATTTCTGCGCCGCGTCCTCGACCTTGACGATGCGCTCGCGCAGCCCGCGCTTGTGCAACTCCAGCGTACGGTAATGGCAATAGGGGTTGTTGCCGGGTTTGCCGAGCAGCGAATGCGAAGTCCAGGTGCAGCCGCCGCGACAGACGTCGTTGTAGTAACAGCCACGGCAGTAACCCCACATGTCATCCACTGAGCGCAAGCGACCGAAATGCATGCCTTCGCTGTAATGCCAGATGTCGTGCAGGCTCATGCTGCGCACATTGCCGCCGGAGAAACCCACGGTGGCCAGTGACGGGCAGCCCTTGACCGTGCCGTCGGCCTCCAGCGCCAGAACGGTCTGGCCGGCGGCGCAACCGGTCCAGTGCACGCGCTCGTCGCCGAAGCCGCGCCACAGGTGTTCATACGGGCCGTAATAGCCGATGTTGTTGCCGACATTCATCAGCAAGCCACGGTCGACACCTTCGCGATACAGCCGCGCAAGCAGCGGCATCACTTCGAGCAATTGATAGGGTTGCAGCAGCAACTCCGGATGATCCACCGCGTTGCCCATGGCGACGGTGATCTGGATCTGCCAATGGGTGGCGCCGAGTTCGATGATGGTGTCCATCAGCGCTGGCAAGTCGGGCAGAGTCGCGGCGCCGATCTGGGTGTTGACGCTCACCGCCAGCCCCGCGGCTTTGGCCCGGCGCAGGGTGTCCACGGCCTTGTCGAACGAGCCGGGAACGTTGCGCACCGCATCGTGCAACGGCGCAAGGCCATCGAGGGAAATGCCCACGCCGTCGAGCCCGGCATCCACCGCCGCCTGCATCTTCGCCGGGGTCAGGTTGCGCCCGCCGGTCTGGATTGCGCAGTACATGCCGTGGTCGTGAATGGCCTTGATCAGTTGTGTCCAGTCCTTGCGCAGGTAGGCTTCACCGCCGATCAGGGTGATTTCGCGAGTGCCGAGCGCGGCCAGCGAGTCGATGACGTCCAGGCATTCGCGGGTGTTGAGTTCGTCAGGCCGGCGATGCCCTGCGCGGGAGCCGCAATGCAGGCATTTCAAGTCGCAGGCCAGGGTGATCTCCCAGACCACATGCACCGGCACGTAGCGTTTGAGATCGGTGTCGCTGAGATAACGGGCAGGGCGCACGTCTGACATGGGAAATCCTTGCGCACCATCCTGTGCGCGCTACGAAGGCATTGACCGCCGTTGAACAAGCCCCGGGCGCGATCCTGTGCAATCGCGCCCGGGGCCGGCCGGTTAGCGTGTTTCCAGACGCGTGATTTCCGCTTTCAGATGCTCAAGCGCACTGCGCAAGGCGCCCTCATGCGCCACTTGTTGCTCGGCCTGTTGCACCACGGATCTGAGCTGCGCCAGATCGCCGCCGGCCTGCGCCTGCTGCACGGCCACGGCGTACAGGGGTTGCGGATGCGGCGTGGGGTGCGGTTGCTCGCTGGGTGCCGGATGCACCGCAACGTGCTTAACCTCCTGCCACTGGCCCTTTTCTTCATAGCGATAATCGACAAAACCGCTGGCCCAGTCGCCGCCCAGGATGCCTCTGAGGTGGAAGGTCTGGGCGATCTGGCTGAGCGGGCCGCTCGGACCGCCGTCAAGGGTCAGGATGATGTGGTTCTCGACGTTTGCAGTCAGTTTGGTTTCGGAAAAACTGCCCCAGACCTGAGTCCGGAAATTGACCGTCGGCCAGGTGGCCTGGAACACGCTGGCAATCCCGCTGACCCGTTTA
Source organism: Pseudomonas sp. SCPG-7 (assembly GCF_002156405.1). Lineage (NCBI taxonomy): Bacteria > Pseudomonadati > Pseudomonadota > Gammaproteobacteria > Pseudomonadales > Pseudomonadaceae > Pseudomonas > Pseudomonas sp. SCPG-7. The sequence goes on from NZ_MVOO01000001.1 coordinate 126,124, forward strand.
TGCGCGGTGTCGACCAGCAGATCAAGGGTCAGAACCGGTGCGCCAAGCAGTGAGTTGCTGATGTAGAGACGAGTGTGAAAAAGTCCAATCGACATGGTGCTACTCCCTGAAGTGAATGGTGAATCAAGTGGCCTGACTCAGCGGCTCTGCAGCCGGCTGACCTCTTTCTTCGCGGTGTCCAGTGCGTCGCGCAATTTCGGCAGTTGCTCCAGTTGCTGTTCGGCGAGTCGGGCGAGATTTTTCATCTGCGCCAGGTCACCGCTGGCAATGGCGCTCTGAATCGGCGCGGCATACAGCGGCAGGATCGGTGGGTGCGGGTTGATCACCGGGCCGGGATTGAACGGTGAAGGTATCGACTCCACCAGATGCGCCGGGGCGTTGTTGACCTCATGCCAGCGTTGGCCATCGAAGTAGCGATAGTTGGCGACACCTTCGCGCCAGTCAGTGCCCACCACCAGCCGCACCTCGAAGTTATCGAGGGAGTTGGCGCCTGGGCCGCCGTGATTGCCCTGGGCCGTCACGAGAATCTTGCTGACGCCGGGCGACATCACGGTGAGGTAGGTGTACTCGCCCCAGACGTCGGAATGCACGTCGAGCGGCGGATTGGTCGCCTGGGTGATCGCGGCGGTGCCGTTGACTTTCGTATCGGGTGTCGAGACCAGCAGGTGCAGCGCCAGCGACTGCGCACCGGGAGCGCCGGTGCCGATGCGATAGCTCACCGGGAACAGGCCGACATTTTTAGTGGATCCGGACATGTTGATTGCCTCCATTGCAATGTGATTGATGGCTTCAGGACTTTTCGTGCCTGGAAACTTCCCTGGCCAGTTTTTCGTACGCGTCTTTCAGGTCTTGCGCTTCGGGCTTGCTGGTGTCGCGTTGCTGCAACAGCGTCTTCATGTGCTGCACATCGCCTTGCTTGATCGCACTTTGAATGGCGACGCCGTAAGGCGGGATGTTGGCCGTTGAACGGGACATAGCGAGGGTTTCCTCATTGGTGCTGCAAAACCGCCCCCTGACGAGAAGGGGCGCCTTACCTGACAGACAGGCAGCCTCTGCCTTGTGGAGCACCGGCAGGCGAGCAACCTGATCCGTCGGGATCTGTTCAAGGGTGATGTCCGGGTGCACGGCGCAGGCGCCATGCGCCGAGGCCGCGCGTGTCCTCAGCCGAAACCGCCAGGCGGGACGTCGGGTGTTTCGCAAGTGGCCTGCCTCAGGGGCTGGCAAGGGGAAATGACCGGTACGTTGTTCATCTTTCTATCCTTGAGAGAACACAACGAAACGCAGGGATCAGTGGCGCGCCCGGTGGCGCGCAGAACAGCCGCAAGCACAAAAACCATCCCTGATTTCTTTTCCAGTGCTACTACGGGCGAGCGCGTGACCGCCGCTCGCGGGTCGCTGGCACATCGCCAGCCACGCAACCCTAGATGCGATTTGGCGGCCCTGCCAGCGAAAGCGCCGAACGGTCGTGGGCGGGAGTTTGACGGTCAGCAGAACGTATCCGCTCCAGACCTTCAAGTCTTTGACCGGACACAGTTATCGGGAGGGAAGAGAGGCGCGCGCAACGCATGGAATCATTGGCAATAAGCAATCCATCCAACGCGCATATTCGCGCAGCGCTACCCTGTGTTCGACGAATTAATTGCCGTCGGCGACCTTGCGCTCGATCGCATCGGTCTTGCGCTTGAGTTCCTCGGCCTCCTGTTCCTTGGTGCGAATCGAGGTCGGCGTCAGCACCTCGTCCACAGCCTTGGTGTCGTCGTCGCTGTCCTGCAGATCCCGGCGAACCACATCCACCGGTTTGCCCGCCGCATCCAGCGGTGGTGCGTTGTGAGGGGTTGCAGGCTTGCTGTCGTCGGTGCTTTTCATTTCTCATACCTCCATTGGCTTACAACGTTGGATACGACGACATGACACGAGTTCGAGAAATTTCACGGGTGACCGCCGCGGCCCTCGGCTGTGCGCTGCTAATCGCTGCCAATTCAGCACACGCCGCCAGTTTCGACTGTGCCAAGGCCAAAGCGGCAGACGAGAAAGCAGTCTGCGCCAACCGCTCGCTGAACGACCTGGACGTGACCATGGGCGAGCTGTTCAGCCTCGACAAACGCCTGCTGCCGATGGGCGGGTGCGACGCGCTGATCGGCGAGCAGCAGGCTTTCCTGAAACGCCGCAAGGCCTGTGGCGCGAAGGTCGGTTGCTTGACTGAGCTGTATCAGAAGCGGGTTGACGCGCTGCGCAACATCATCGAGACGCGGGTGATGACGCAGGGGCCGTTTTGACCCGCTGTTTGTTGCCGCTACGGGTCAGATCCTGCGGTCAGAGCAAATTCCACGACACCCCGACATAAACCCCCAGCCCTTCGCCCGGCGTAGACCGCGCCGCATCCTGGCCTTTGTCGTCATACCCCGGCGTAACGGTGGCGGCGTAGTGCTTGTTGGTCAGGTTGCGCAGGTCGAGCCAGGTTTGCCAGTCGTTTTTCGGCGCGTTGTAGCCGACGGTGGCGCCGAACAGTGCGTAGGGATCGGCGTAGTAGCTGTTGGCGTAATCCACCGCGACTTTGGACACCAGTTGCGTGTTGATCGCCGCGAAGAAGCCTTGTGGCCAGTCGTGGCGCAGTTCGCCCTGGTAGTAGTGCATCGGCAGGCCGGGTAGGCGGTTGTCGCCGAAGCGCTGATCGTCGCGGTAGTGGAAGTCGCTGAAGGTGTAGGCCTGACGCAGGCTCAATTTACGTCCGTCGGCGGCTGACCACAGCGTGCTTTGCAAGCTGGCTTCGACACCCTGATGCACGGTGGGGCTGGCGTTGAGTTCGTACGGGGTGACGGCGTTGGCGTCCGGCAGCACCGACAGCAATTCGTGGCGCACCTGCGCGTAGTACCACGCCAGGCTCCACTGGCCAAGCGCGCTGTCGCCGCGACCGCCGAGTTCGAGGGTGGTCGCGGTCTGGTTCTGCAGTTTGATCGGGTCGCTTTGGGTGCCGGTCGCCGCGCCGTTGCCGGCCGGGAAGCGGATGTTCGAGCTGTAGATCAGCGACCACGGGTGCGGTGCTTCGACCGAACGGCTGAGGTTGCCGAACAACTGCAGGTCCGGCGTGACCTGATAGCGCAGGCCCAGACGCGGCGCATAGTCCCAGTCGCTCATGCTGGTCTTGCGGCCGCTTTGCGGGTAGGTGACGGCGCTTTCGCGGCGGGTGTAGAGGGCGGCGAGGCCGGTGGTCAGCCACAGGTCGTCGGCGATTTCCAGGTCGTTGCCCACGTGTAGGACGGTGTCCGAACCCTGATAGGTGAAGTTGCGCATGCGGGTGCCCGGCGCATACGCGGCGGTGTTGCCGGACGGGATGCGCACGAATTCACTGGCGCCGTCGTTGGGCAGGTGTTTGGTGGTGCGCAGGCCCACGGTGCTATGGCTTTCCATGCCGAACAAAGTGTCGCGACGCTTGTAGTCGAAGGTGCCGCTGACGTCGGTGTAGGCGACTTTCAGACGGTTCGGGCCTTCACGCAAGTCCATCGGGTAGTCGTGATAGACGAGGCCGGTCTGGATGCTCGAATCATCGTCGATGTAGTAGGTGGTCTTGTTGCCGATGAAGGTGCTGCCCGGTTGTTTGCGGCTGTCGTCGCGCGCCACGTAAGCCGGGTTGGCCGCCCGTGGCGTGTGCTCGATCGAATGCTTGGTTACACGGCCGGCGAGGTCGTTGTCGGTCTCGCGGTAACGGAAATAGAAGCGGGTTTCCAGGTTCGGATTGAAGCGATAGCCGAAGTTGGCGATCACGCCTTGGCTCTCGCTGGCGGTGTGATCCTGATAGCCGTCGGCGTTCGCGTCGGTCAGCGACACGTAGTAGTCGAAGTCGCCCAGCACCTGCCCGGAACTCACCTGACGCTGCTGATAACCATGGCTGCCGGTGGCATAGCGCACCTGCAATTTCGGCGCGTCGTAGCCGGTGTGACTGACGTAATCGACGGCGCCGCCCAGCGCCAGCGCACCACGATCAAAGCCGTTGGCGCCGCGCAGCACCTCCACATGGTCGAGCCACAGCGGTTCGAGCAATTCGTAGGGCGTGCCGCCGGGGCCAGTCAGCGGCAGGCCGTCGAGCATCGTGTACAACCCCGAAGCGTGCGCGCCGGGTGCGCGGTTGATCCCCGAACCCCGGATCGAAATCTTCACCCCTTCGTTGCCCGCCGACTGCGTGTAGACCCCCGGCTGATACGCCAGGACGTCCTGATTGCTCGCCACCCGGCCCTGCAACGGCTGACGCATGTCGACCACATTGCTGCCGCCGGGCACTTGTGCCAGACGCGCTTCGGCCTCGGCCACGGAGGCATCGGTGCCACTTTGCTCGTCAGCGGAAATCAGCACCTGTCCCAACTCCATGCCTCTGGGTTCCGCGGCCATGACCGGGCAGGCGAGGGCGAGGCCCAGCAGGGCAGAGGGCAGGGATTTGGGCGACGGCATCGAGAAACTCCAGACAGACAGGGACGGGCAATGAACAGTGCGACGCCAGAAGGAACGATGGAAACACATGGCAATTTTGCTTTTTCGCCGGGGAGTCAGGGATGGAAGTGCTGGAGGTCAAGTCCGGAGACGGCATTCATGGCCGCAAGCGCAGACGACCGGCCGCTGGTGATCGCGGCCAGTCGTTCGGGGGGAGGGATCAGGCAATCTTCAACGCCATGAGAATGTCCAGCGGTGTCTGGGCAAATGCCCGGGCCTGCTCAGTCATCTCGGCAAGGTTTTCTTCGGCGGTGAGCAGCGGCTGGTCACCCCTGAGCAGCACTTCGCCCTGTTCACCGATGACGGCCCACGCCAGTTGCGCCCAGTCTTGCGGGTCAGTCATGCCTTGTTTGAGCGAAATCAGGAACAACTGCTGGACGCGGCTGACTGCCACGCCACCGCCGGTGACCGGGCTGGCCAGCACCTGAATATCGCTGTTGAACAGCGCCCGCTTGCACAGTTGCAGGTTGAGGGTGTCGCAATGTTCCTGCACCTGTCTTTCAGCGGCTTCGCTCTGGCACGGGGCGGCGACGCCCATGCCGATCAGCACGGTGACAGCCTGCACCAGGTCGTCGTAAGACACGGAGCCCACGGCCATCGATAACTGCTGCAGGGTCTTCGCGGCATAGGCATTGGCTGCGAGCGCTGCGAGCACCGGGCTGTAAATCTCCGCTTGCAGCGAAGCCGCACCGGCCGGACCCGTGACGGTGTCGGGAATGTTTTCAATGGCTTGCAACAGGACAAAACGGCTTCTCAGCAGGGCATCGCGCTGTTCGGCGGCAGACAACCGATTGGCACCGCGTATGTACAGATCCCGGCGGAAGTTCTGATTGATGAAGTAGTCGCGCGCCTGTTCGCGCATGACCGGATGCTCGATCCCCTGCAGAAAGTCCATGCCTTCTGCACTCAGATTCAGCGCAGCAACGCTATCCAACGGCACGGCGGTCGCGGCGTAGTCGAGTTTGGCCGCCGCCATGGCGTCGACCACGTCGGTGAAATACATGCAGTTCCAGTCGCGATTGAAGTACTCATGGGCCACGTACTGACGATTCTGGCCCTTGATGCTCTGCAACTGGGCACCGAGAGCCGGCGCCGTTCTGGCGTACTTCGGATTGGCCGCCAGCAGCGCTTCGGAAAATTGCATCGCGGCATCGATACGTTTGGCCGGGCTGGTGGAGGCGTGGCTGGCAAAGCGGTTATGCAGACTGAATAGATTGCGCAAGGGCGCCGAAGGCGACCAGCCCGGGAAACAGTTGTAGCTGACATACAACAGGCCGCCGGGTTTGAGATGGCGGCGGGCGAATTCGACGATCAGTTGCTGATTGTCGCGGCTGACCCAGGTCCAGATGCCATGCAGGCTGATACTGTCGAAGGCCGGCAGGTCATCCCGGGCCAGCAGTTGCTCGAAACTGTCGTCATACAGGCGGGCCTGGCTGTTCCAGTCGCTCGCCAATGCAATGGCATGCGCGGCCTGGGATGGCATGAAATCGGTGCCGACGTAGTTTCCCGGGTTGGCGGCAGCATGGATGTTGATCGATACACCCTGGCCGAAGCCCAGTTCGCAGTGGTAGCCAGCGGCACTCTCCAGCGTGGCAAAGCCGCGCAACAACAGGCAAAAACGCTGGAACACCGGATTGATTTCCCGGCTATACGAGTAGGTGTAGCCCTCGTCGGTGAAATACCCTTCGTTCCAGGCATTGCTCATGGTGAACCCTTTATTTCGAGAGAGAAGCCGCTCTTATAAAGGGTTGTCCTTGGGCGCCACAAGCGGAAAAACAGCTCAGTGGCACTTACCCTTGCAAAGGCACGTACACGTCCGTCTGCCACTGCTCTTGCGGCGTCTCGGGATAGACGCTCAGGTAATGGAAAAACAGCGGATGATCGCGCAATTCCTCACCGCTGGTGGGCAGCCAGTCGCGATAGATCGGGTAGATCGTTTCACCGATGTGGTCAGGTGAACCGACGTGCCGCACCACCACACAACGGCCTCCGGGAATAGCGAGTTCCTCCACGCCGAACGTATTCGGTGCTACCGGCTCTTCAAGCTCGCCACAGATGGCGAAGCGAAAATCCTCCACAGGCGTGGTGTCGGGGTTGTTGAAGGGAATGCCGAAGGTGCGACTCGACGCCACGGGCGACTGCCCGCTGTGCAGGCGCCAGGCGATGAAGGTCTGCACACTTTGCTGAACCTCCCCTGGCGCGCCGCGGTGCTCAAGCGCGGCGACCCGCACGGTCGGGAAGTCGATGATTCTGGTTTGCATGATGACGCTCCTGGAAAAGTGAGGGATGGCGAATACCGCATTCCAGGTCTGCCAGTTCGGTTGCTTCCTGAAGGCACTGGGCGTCATGCCGAAGTCGCGCCGGAACGCCCGGCTGAACGCTTCCGGGCTCTCGAACCCGGCGTCAGACGCGGCGTCGAGTATCGAGTGCTGCGGTTGCGCGGCCAGCCGATGGGCAGCCCGGCGCAAGCGCATCAGCTGCACATAGCGCGACACCGGCACACCAATGAACGCGCTGAATTGCCGATGGAAGTGAAACGCCGAAAAGTTCGCCACCTGACTTAACGTGTTCACCGACAGGTCGCCCTCGAGATGGGCGTCGATGTAGGCGAGCACGCTGTGGAAGCGCCGGGTATAGGCGCGGTGGGTCGGCAGGTCGGACACTTGGTGGAGACTCCTGGAAGTGCGGTCGGCTATAGCCTCGTCGATTTTGGCGTAGGCGCGCCTAGCCGGGTTTGCTCAAGTATCGGTTCTGTAGGAGCTGCCGAAGGCTGCGATCTTTTGAGGTTGATTTTTGGCGTCCTCCATCAAGGTCAGAATCAAGAGATCGCAGCCTCGTTGCACTCGACAGCTCCTACAGGAGAGCGTGTGGAGTCAGCGGCCGTGCGCCGCGTCCGCCAGTTGCCCGGTATCGACCCGCACGAACACCGAATCGCCCACCGCCGTCAGCACTTCCCCGGCGTACACCTCGCAGATCACCCGAGTCTTGCGCCCGACATCGCCTTCGACCCTGGCGCGCAAGGTCAGGGTGACGCCCATTGGTGTGGGTTTGATGAACTTGAGGCCAAGGTTGCCGGTGACGCAGTCGATGCGCGGCAGGCTGCCCGGGGCACGCTGTTCGGCGCGGTAGTGGTAAGCCATCGCGGTCCAGTTGGAATGGCAGTCGACCAGCATCGCCAGCAACCCGCCGTACACCAGGTCCGGCCAGCCGCAGTATTTGTCGTCCGGCAGGTGTTCGGCCATCACATGCACGCCGTCCTCGTGCCAGAAGCTTTTGACGTGCAGCCCATGCGGGTTGCGGCCGCCGCAGCCGTAGCAGATGCCTTCGGGGGCGGCGAGGTCTTGCAGGGGCGTTTCGGAACGGGTCATGGGGCTGGTCATCCTGAAGGGGTGATTCCGGTCAGGCGCAGGCGGTTGCGCCCACCGCGCTTGGATTCATAGAGCGCGGCGTCGCCTTGTTCGATCAATGCCGCGAGACTGGCCGGCGGCTGGTTGAACAGGGTGGCGCCGATGCTTAACGTCACCGGCTCTGGTGTCGGAAATGCCTGGGCGGCGCTGCGGTGAAACTGATCGCGCAGGGCGTCGCCCAGTCTGACGACGTGATCACTGGGCGCGTTGCTCAGTAAAATCACGAACTCGTCGCCGCCCAAACGGGCGGCGAGCGCCTCATCGGAGGTCTCGGCGCGGATCATTTCGCTCAAGGCCACCAGCAAACGGTCGCCGGCGCTGTGGCCATACTGATCGTTGACCGATTTGAAGTTGTCGATGTCGATCAGCAGCAGGGCACCCGGATGCGCCGGGGAGACGTCCTGCAGCAAGCGCGGCGCGCGCACATCGAGGGCGCGGCGGTTGTAGAGAGCGGTCAGTGGATCACGGGCGGCCAGTCGGGCGATCTGTTCCTCGCGCCGGTAGCGTTCGGTGCCGGTCATCGACAGCGCAATCAGCATGATCGCCATTGCGCCTTCGACCAGCGATATCTGAATGATTTCACCCCGGAACGCCGCCAGATCGATCAGCGTGCCCGGGATCATCACGGTCAGGGCCTTGGCCACATAGAACAGCCCGTGACCGAGCAACACGTAGCGCAGTTGCACCGCGCCGACGCTCAGCGAGCTGCCATGGGGCCGCAGCAGCAGACTGGCCTTGAGCGTCGAGGCGGCCACCAGCAGCGAGTTGGCGGCCAGCATGACTTTCGACCACAGCGGCCCGTCCGGCAACAACAGCATGACCAGCCAGCTGACGAAAATCAGATACCAGGCCGGGGACAGACGGATCTGCGTGAAGCGCGCCACCCCCAGCAGAAACAGAAAGTGCGCGGTCACCAGCAAGCCGTTGGCGAACCAGATGCCGATCAGCAGAAAACCGTTGCTGCGCAGCAGGGCCAGGGTGGAACCGATAGTGATAGTGGCGAAACCGGCGCTCCAGAACAGCAGCGAAGGCTCACGAATGCTGCGCCACTCGACCGCCAGATACAGCGCGGCGGCGGCAGCGAGAGCGATCGAAATGGTCAGCATCGTCAGTGGGTCGAGCGGCATTTCCGGGGGAGCCTGTCAGAAGGTCGGTAGGGCCGGCGATTGTAAGCGTTCGGGGCCGTTTTGGCAGGCTCCGCACGCTGATGTCATGGCCGGGCGTTCGCCGTCATGACTGTGGCGCGAGCCAGGTGTCGACGACCCGCCGATCCAGTTCTTCCCAATAAGCCATACCCAGCACCCGCGTGGTGTTCAGCCCGCGCAGATAGCCACGCAACTGATTGGCCGTATCGCGTTTGAGCTGCACATCGGTGATGTCCTTGTCCAGCAACACGTTTTCGTACTGCACCAGGTATTCCGCCACCCGCTCGCGAAAGTCGGGCAAAACCGCGTCGCGGATCAGGTCAAAGGTTCTCAAAGCGGCGTCCTCACTGTTGTTTTAGTCATTAGAGATGAGCATGGATCAAACGTTATCGTCGGTAACTATCGCTAGAAGTAATAGTGACCATCACGAAACGCAAGTTCAGCTTTGCAAGCAATAGGCGGAAAATTGCCTTCATTGAAAACGCAGCTCAAGGAAATTGCGCGATGAAGACCCTGACCCGACTGGCGCTGACCGCTCTGCTGATGAGCGGCATGGTAGCCACGGCACCGTCTTACGCAGACGACGCTTGTGCGTGTCATCTTCAGCCAATCGCCGGCAGCAGCGCGACATTGCAACATTCACAGACCGTGGGTGTGCTGTACAGCGAAAACACCCGGGAAAACCTGCAATACCTGACGCGCTACCACGACATGGCGTTGCACGGCGCCAAGGATGCGCTGGATTCGCGAATTCGCGCAGCCTTTGTCAGCAGCTCCGACCCGGAACTGGCCATCGATTGGTTGCTCAGCTCGCTGCAGCGTCATTTTTCGTCGGTGACGGTTTATGACAGCCTTGATGCGCTGATTCAGGCACACCCGGACATTGTGGTGAAACTCGACACCTTCAACCGCTTGCTGACCCAGCAAAACAGCCTGTACGAGGCGCATTTCATCGCGCGTTTCTACGATGCCGACCTGCAGTACATCGGCAAGGCCGAGGGCTCGGTGGAGAAACAGATTCCGTCGGTCTGGGTACACGACAAAGCGGCGCAGGAGATTGCCGCGCAGATCGAGCAGCAACGTGATCTGCAACTCAATGCCTTGAAGCAGTTCGATGCCTCGCTCAAGGCGCTGGTGGCTTCCAGCTGAACACTCAAAACCAAAAGGGCAGCGGCGGCGCCGTGACGCTGAACCGTTGCCGGATGAACCGGACTTTTATTTTCAGGATTACACCGATGCGTACTTTTTTTGCCCCGACCCTGGCGGTTGCCTCCTTGCTGCTCGCCGGTTGCGCCTCCGCACCGAACGACCCGACGCTCACCTTGCAGACCCGCAAGACCCCGGCGCAATACGCCGATTGCGTGGTGCCCAAGCTGCAGAGCAGTGCGCTGAACCCGACCGTCTCGCAGACCCAGCGCAGCTACCGGATCGTGGTGCCGAGCAAGGTGTCGGCAGACAACGTGCTGGAAGCCTACAAGGCCGGCAACGGCGGCAAAGTGTTCATCTATGAGCGCCATTTGCTGGCCTCGAATTTCCTGCCTTCCAGTTTTGAACGCGCTGCCCAGGATTGCATCTGACCCGGCCGCGCAAACCGTTCTGACCGAGCTCCTTTGGTTGGCCGCAACCAACCAATACTTTGCCCCGCACCTCATTCGGTAGCGGGGCTTTTTTTGCCTGACATTTGCTGCTCTGGTGATGTCGGCACGCTAGCGTTTGCCCGGCGTGGTCGGCTGCTTGCGTCGGTGTGGGGGAATATGGTTGTATTGTACAACTAAATTTCAGCGGTGATGTGTCATGAGTGTCCCTGAAGCCTTGATCGAAGAAATCCGTACAGCGTCGCGCACGATGGTGCGTGAGTTCGGTTTCCTGCGCGCCACCCTGGCGGCGACCGACTATTCCGCCTCCGGCGTGCACGCATTGCTGGAAATCGAGGCCGGGGACGGCGTCAGCGCTGCACAACTGGCGCAAAGCCTTGGTCTGGAAAAGTCCAGTGTCAGCCGCATGGTCGGCAAAATGATCAAGGCCGGGGAGATCGAGGAGCGTGTCGCCGAAGACGCCCGGGTCAAGCATCTGCACCTGACGGCGCAGGGCCGGCAGACCGTCGCCGACATTCATGCCTACGGCCAGGCGCAGGTCAGCAACGCACTGAACACGCTCAATCCGTCGCAGCAACAGAGCGTGGCGCAGGGCCTTGCAACCTACGCCCATGCGCTCAAAAGCATCCGTCTGGGCGCTGACCGGCCACTCACGCCGAACCTGCACATCAGCGCCGGCTATCGTCCCGGGCTGATCGGCCGCGTGGCGCAAATGCATGCGGATTATTATTCGCGGCATTCCGGTTTCGGCGCGATCTTTGAAAGCCGCGTCGCCAGTGAAACGGCGGAGTTTGTCGGGCGCCTCGATCAGCCCTGCAACCAGATCTGGGTAGCCACGCTTGATGAGCGCATCGTCGGATCGATCGCGATCGACGGCCAGGATCTGGGTAACAATCAGGCGCATCTGCGCTGGTTCATCCTCGACGACGGCTGCCGCGGCAGTGGCGTCGGCCGGCAACTGCTGAGCGCGGCGGTGGAGTTTTGCGATCAACAGGGTTTTGATGCGATCCAGCTCTGGACCTTCAAGGGCCTCGACGCCGCGCGCCGACTGTACGAAGCCGCCGGGTTCGAATTGACCATGGAAGAGCAGGGCAGCCAGTGGGGCAGCGTGGTGACGGAACAGCAGTTCACCCGTGCAGCCTCACGTTGAAGGTTGATTCAGCGTCATCACGTAGGTGCTGAATGTGTCCGCCAGTCAGGCTTCCTGCGCCTTGGCGCTGGCAATCGAAAACGCCTTCGGCAGGCGGGCGCCATTCTTCGCGGCCAGGATCTCGGCCATCACGCTGACCGCGATCTCCGCCGGTGTCTTGCTGCCAATGTAGATGCCGATTGGCCCGTGCAGGCGCTCGAGTGACGCTTGGGTCTCACCAAAATGCTCGATCAGCCGTTCGCGGCGCAGCTGACTGTTGCGCCGCGAACCGATGGCGCCGATGTAAAACGCCGGGCTGTGCAGGGCTTCGAGCAATGCCAGGTCGTCGAGTCGCGGGTCATGACTCAAGGCGACGATGCAGGTGCGCAGATCGACCGCGAAGTCGCGCACCACATCATCCGGCATGCCAATGATCCGCTCCACACCGTCCACCGCCCAGGTGTCGATGTATTCGGCACGCGGATCGCACACTGCGACCTTGAAGCCGTTGAACAGCGCCATGGTCGCCAGATACTCGGCCAGTGCGCCGGCACCGATCATCAGCAGCCGATACCCCGGCCCGAGGGTATTGAGCATCTGTTGGCCGTCGAAACTGAATTGCTCCGGGATGGCTGTGGCTTGCAGTGTGACGCGACCGTTATCCAGTGCCAGGCAGCGGCGTACCAGTTGCCCGGCATCCAGTTGCTGCAGCAGTTGGTCCAGCACCTGCCATGAGGGATTGAACTCAAGAATCAGCTCAAGCGTGCCGCCACAGGGCAAACCGAAACGATGCGCCTCGTCGGCGCTGACGCCGTAGCGCACCACCTCGGGCGCACTGTCCTTGAGGCCGCTGCCGCCCTGCGCGGTGGTGTAGCGCTGGATCAGATCGTCCTCAATGCAGCCGCCGGACACGCTGCCGACCACGCGCCCGTCGTTACGCAAGGCCATCATCGACCCTGTCGGGCGCGGCGAAGAGCCCCATGTGCGCGCGACCGTGGCGAGCAACACTCGCTCGCCGGCGGCGAGCCAGTCCCGCGCGGTGCGCAGGACCAGCAAGTCGATGCTTTCCATCAAACGTTCCTCTAACGCATTTGCAGGATGATCGGGCTGCTGCTGGCCGGATCGGTACGTTCACGCAGCTTGTTGACCGCCTGCGCTTCAATGGCACCGCCCTGATTGCCCCAGGTGCTGCGCATGAAGGTCAGCACTTCGGCGATCTCTTGATCCGACAACTGCTCACGGAAGGCCGGCATGCGATAGGCGTCCGGTACTCCGGCGGCCACCACCCGTTGCGAACCGTTGAGGGTGATGTTGATCGCTGAAGCACTTTCCTTGGCCAGTGCCGAGGTGGCGCCGGCCAGCGGCGGCATCCATTCGGACTGGCCCTTGCCGTCCAAACCGTGGCACGAAGCACAGCGCGTGACGTAGGTATGGGCACCGGGCGCGTCCAGACGTTCCGTCGCCGAAACCGCTTGGTACTGCCATGGCTGGCCGTCGCGCTGACGGTCCCCGGGCAATGACTTGAGATAACGGGCAATTGCGCTCAGATCGTCATCGCTCATGAACTGCGTGGAGTTGTTGAACGCCTCGGTCATCGAGCCATAAACCACCGCGTGTTTATTGCGCCCGGTCTTGAGGAACTGCACGATCTCCGGTTCGCTCCAGCGGCCCAGACCGGTGTTGTGGTCGTCACGCAGACTTGGCGCGTACCAGCCATCGAGCAAGGCGCCGGCGAGGTACGGCGTGGCGGATTCATCCAGAGCCTTCTCGTTGAACGCCAGACCGCGCGGCGTATGGCAACTGCCGCAGTGCCCGGCGCCTTGCACGAGATAAGCGCCGCGATTCCACACGGCATCCTGCGACGGTTTGGCCACGTAAGGCTGGGTCTCGGCAAACACACCGTTCCACAGCGCAATCGGCCAGCGCAGGTTCAACGGGAAAGGAATCGCACTCGGGATATTCGCCTGCTTGACCGGTGCCACGCCTTTCATGAAAAACGCGTACAGCGCGCGCACATCGTCGTCACTGAGCTTGGCGTAGGACGGGTAGGGCATCGCCGGGTACAGACGGCGGCTGTCGGGTGCCACGCCGTGGCGTAGCGCACGATCGAAGTCCGCCAGGCTGTAGCGACCGATGCCGGTTTCCGGCTCGGGGGTGATGTTGGTCGTGTGGATCGCGCCCAGTGGTGTGGCCATTTCCAGACCGCCAGCGAACGGCGCACCGCCCGGCACGCTGTGGCATGCCACGCAATCGCTGAGTCGGGCGACGTATTCGCCACGAGCGACCAGCGCCGGGTCGATGTCGGCCACGGCGGTGTGGTTGTTTTCAAGGCGCGAGACAGGCTCGCGGGTGACATACCAGGCCAGCAGGCCTGCCGCGACCAGGCACGGCACTGCCAGCCAGCCTGCGGTTCTTGCGAATCGGCGGTTATTCATGGACGCTCCGGCGCTGATCAAGTGAAGGTGTGGCGGCTCATGGGCAGGCTGCGCACCCGTTGCCCGGTCAGCGTTGCCACGGCATTGGCGACGGCGGGCGCGACGGCGGGCAGCGGTGGTTCGCCGATACCGCCCATTTTTTCCCCGCTCTCGACCACACGCACGTGGACCCGGGCCATCCGTGCAGGCGGCAGGATCGGATACAAGTCGTAGTTGCGCGCACGCGGTTTGCCATCAATCCACACGGCTTCCTCCACCAGGGTTTGCGACAGTCCCAGCGCCACCGCGCCATTGACCTGCGCTTCGACAATCGCCGGGTTGACGATGCTGCCGGGGTCGATTGCCTGCCAGATGTCGTGCACCTTGACCTGACCGTGCTCGATGGAGACCTCGGCGATCACCGCCGTCTGGGTACCGAACGGCGACGCCATCGCCACGCCTCGCGCACGTTTGCTGCCGTCCGCCGCGGTAAACGGCCCACGCTTCCAGCCACCCGACAGATCGCCCACTGCGTGCAGCAGCGTGGTCAGTCGCGGGTTGTCGCGCAGCAGATGCAGGCGCAGTTCGAACGGGTCCTTGCCGCCCTTGTCGGCCAGTTCGTCAAGGAACGACTCATAGAAGAAGTCGTTGAGCGAATTGCCCACCGAACGCCAGTAACCGAGCATCGCCGGGCCTTTGGCGTAGATCTGCGCGATGCGCTTGTTGGGGATCGCGTAGGACTTGCCCGACAAGCCTTCAAGCGCCGTCGGGTCGAGTTTTTCACCCTGTTTGCCGGCCAGTGCCTCGGTCGGGCCTTCGGTGGCGCTGACCGCTTCGATCGCCAGCGGCCAGCCGTCGTTGTCCAGCGCCGCGCGGAAATTCACCGCGGCTACAGGACGCAGCACGTCGCGCAGGAACTCTTCCTCGCGGCTCCAGATCAGTTTGACCGGGCGCCCAACCGCCTTGGATAACTCGATCGCCTGCGGGTAGGGGCTGGCGGCGTCGTAAAGGAAATGCCGACCGAAGAAGCCGCCCAGCAATGGCGAATGCAAGGTGATGAGCGACGGGTCCAGTCCGGTGCGTTTGGCGATGTCGGCACGGAACATGTCCGGCGCCTGATTCGGCAGCCAGACTTCCAGCGAACCGTCGGGATTGAAGCGGGCCAGCGCTGACGGCGGCTCCAACTGGCCGTGGTTCAGATACTGGTTGTGGTAAGTGGCGTCAATCCGCGTTTTGGCGCTGGCCAGAACTGCAGCCACATCGCCCTCATTTTCATCATCCCTGGCCGGGCCTTTGTCGTCAGCCAGGCGTTTGAGCCAGGCATCACTGGAAAAATCTGCGGGCATCGGCCGTACTTTGCTGTCGGCCGTGGGTTCCTGCCAGTCGACCTGAATCGCTTCCACTGCACGTTTGGCGTGCCACCAGCGCTCGGCGACCACCGCCACGGCCCCCGGCAGGCGATGCACGGAATGCACGCCTTTCATCGCTTTGACCTGCTCTTCGTTGCGCAGGTTGCCCACGGTCATGCCCAAACGCGGGGCGTGCTGAACGGCGGCATGCAGCATGTCGTCGACCTTCAGGTCGATGCTGTACAGCGCCTTGCCGGTGGACTTGTCGTAGGCATCGACGCGCTTCACCGGTTTACCGATCCAGCGGAACTGGCTCGGATCACGCAGTTGCACCGAGGCCGGATCGGGAACCGGCAGATCCATGGCGTGTTCGGCCAGTTCGCCGTAGGCCAGCGAGCGGCCCGACTTGGCGTGCACGACTTTGCCGGGTTCGGTAGTCAGTTCGCTCACCGGCACCCCAAGTTTCTGCGCGCCCGCCTGCAGCAGCATGGCGCGGGCGAGGGCGCCGAGGCGGCGCATCACCGGGTAACTCATGCGCACCGACATGCTGCCGCCGGTGATGCGCATGCCGTTCTCCATCACTACATAGGCTTCGCCGGGCGGCGCGGCTTCTACCAGGAACGTCGCCGGGTCGGCATCCAGTTCTTCACCGACGATCTGCGCCATCGCGGTGAACGTACCTTGTCCGCCTTCCATGAACGGGCACAGCAGGCGCACGCGGTTGTCCGGGCGAATTTCCAGAAACGCCGGCACCTGCGTGCCGCGCTCGGCAGTCGCGGCCACCACTGCCGCTTGCACGCGAGTCGTGCCCAGCGGCAGGCCGAAACCGAGTACCAGTGCGCCGACAGCGGTGCCGGCCAGGAAACGTCTGCGCGACACGTTGATCGGTTCGTGCAGAGCCAGTGCTGATGCTTCCTGAGCAGGATCGATACGCACGTTCATCAGGCGTCTCCCTTGCCGGCCAGCTCATGCACGGCGGCATGAATGGCGTTGTACGTGCCGCAGCGGCACAGGTTGACCATCGCCGCTTCGATCTGCGCGTCACTCGGTTTTGGGTTTTGCTTGAGCAGCGCCGTGGCGGCCATCACCTGGCCGGACTGGCAGTAGCCACACTGGGCGACCTGCAGATCAACCCAGGTCGAGACCACCCGTTTGCCGACGTCATCGGCCTCGATCGCCTCAATGGTGGTGACCTCGCGGCCGACCACACCGGCCACCGGCGTGACGCACGAGCGCACCACGTTGCCGTCCACCAGCACGGAGCAGGCGCCGCACTGCGCCAATCCACAGCCGTACTTGGTGCCGGTCATGCCCAGATCATCGCGGATCACCCACAGCAAGGGCGTATCGGCGTCGGCATCGACCTGATAGGTTTTCTGGTTGATTCGTAGTTCCATGGTTCACCCGCTCGATCATCGGTTGACGTGCATTTTTATAAGCGGTGAAACGCGGCGTGGCGCCTCACCGGTGAAGCGTGTTCTTTGCTCAACTGGCCGCGTTGCCCAGCGCTTCTGCGGCGAAGGGGTCGCCACGCAGTAGCGCGATGTCCCGACTGGGTGCGGTGCCGTACAGGCGGGCGTATTCGCGGCTGAATTGCGAGGGACTTTCATAGCCGACCGCAAACGCCGCTCGCGAAACGTCCAGACGCTCCATCCACATCAATCGGCGCGCCTCGTTCAGTCGCAGCCACTTCTGGTACTGCAGCGGGCTCATGCCGGTGAGTTGGCGGAAGTGGTGGTGAAAAGTCGGTGCGCTCATCTGCACTCGCGCCGCCAATTCATCGATGCGCAGCGCCTCGGTGTAGTTGACCTTGAGCCAGTCGATGGCTTTGGCGATGCGATAACCCTGGCCATCGACGGCCGTGATCTGCCGCAGCCGCGCACCTTGATCGGTATGGAGCAACCGATAGTGAATTTCCCGCAGCACCAGCGGCGCCAGTACCGGGATCGCTTCAGGCTCGTCGAGCAATGCCAGCAGGCGCTCAAGCGCGCCTTCCAGCGCGCACGACAGGTTGCCAATGCCAGTGCCCGCGTTCATCGACGGCTGCCGTTTCGCAGGCAAGCCACCTTTGCTGAGGATTTCGGCGAGCATGCCGACATCCAGTTTCAGCACCAGCCCGACACAGGGCTGCTCGGGGCTGGCCGCCAGCACTTCGGAATTGGCGGGCAGATCCAGTGAAGTGACCAGAAATCGCGAAGGGTCATAGCGGTAACCCTCACCGCCGACCCACAAGCGCTTTTCCCCACGGCCCACCAGAATCAGGCTCGGCTCGATCATGCACACGGCGGGAGGCGCCGGCTGATCGCGACGAAACAGCGACAGGCCGGGTATCGCCGTGGCGAAGTCACCCGGCACGCTCACGCGCGGGTCAATGTTCAACGCCAAAGGTGATGCGTGGCGCAGCGGGGTAGGGATCATGTCGGACAACTCCTGTTGATCGAACTCTAATCCGCTGCACAGGCGTTTCCTATACACCACCCCGCAACCTCAGAGGATCAGGCAAGCATTCAAGAGGAATGCACTAGGGCAGAGGTGAATCGACCGGGAGAATGTGTCAAACCATTACAGGAGAGCCACCATGCAAGTCTTCGCTTATGGCGCCCATGCGGGCGACAAACCGCTTGAACCTCTGCGCATCACCCGTCGCGATCCCGGCCCGGAAGACGTGCAGATCGAAATTGCCTATTGCGGTATCTGCCACTCCGACCTGCACCAGGTGCGGGCCGAATGGGAGGGCACACAATATCCTTGCGTGCCCGGTCACGAGATCGTCGGTCGGGTCACCGCCGTAGGCCAACAGGTCAGCGGCTTCGCTCCGGGTGATCTGGTCGGCGTCGGCTGCATTGTCGACAGCTGCAAACATTGCGAAGAGTGTGCCGAGGGTCTTGAGAATTACTGCGACGGCATGATCGGCACCTACAACTTCCCGACTGCAGATGCGCCCGGCTGGACCCTGGGCGGTTACTCGCAAGCGATCGTGGTGCACCAGCGCTACGCATTGCGGATTCGTCATCCTGAAACTCAACTGGCTGCGGTGGCGCCGCTGCTGTGCGCGGGCATCACCACCTGGTCGCCGCTGCGGCACTGGAACGCTGGCCCGGGCAAAAAAGTCGGCGTGGTCGGCATCGGTGGTCTGGGCCACATGGGCATCAAACTGGCGCACGCGTTGGGCGCGTACGTAGTGGCGTTCACCACGTCCGAATCGAAACGCGAGGCCGCGAAAAGCCTCGGCGCCGATGAGGTGGTGGTTTCAAGCGATGCCCAGCAAATGGCCGCGCACCTGAAAAGCTTCGACCTGATCATCAACACCGTGGCCGCCCCCCACGACCTCGACGCTTTGCTGGTGCTGCTCAAGCGTGACGGCGCGATGACACTGGTGGGCGCTCCGGCGTCACCGCATCCATCGCCGAACGTGTTCAACCTGATCATGAAGCGTCGCACCCTCGCGGGATCGATGATCGGCGGTATTCCAGAGACTCAGGAGATGCTCGATTTCTGCGCCGAACACGGCATCGTCTCGGACATCGAGCTGATCCGTGCCGAGCAGATCAATGAGGCGTACGAGCGCATGCTCAAAGGTGACGTCAAATACCGTTTCGTGATCGACAACGCGACGCTGGCACCGTGAAAAACAGTGCGTCCGGGCCATCGCCCGGACGCCTCTCGCCATACAGGTAGTTCCAATGACTTCCCTTTCTACAGAACAGCGCGGCTGGAGCGCGGTGCTGGCCATGTCGCTGGCCGCCTTCGCCCTGGTCGCTTCAGAATTCATGCCGGTCAGCCTGCTGACGCCGATTGCCGCCGAACTGCAGATCAGCGAAGGCCAGGCCGGGCAGGGGATTTCCGTGTCCGGTGCATTCGCCCTGATGACCAGCCTGGTGATTGCAGCGGTCGCTGCTCGCGTCGAGCGCAAGAAGCTGTTGCTGGGTCTGACCTTGCTGATGATCGTCTCGGGCACGGTGGTCGCGTTCGCGCCGGGCTATCCGTCGTTCATGTTCGGGCGGGCCTTGATCGGCATCGCCATTGGCGGTTTCTGGTCGTTGTCAGCGGCAACCGCGATGCGTCTGGTGCCGCCTGACCAAGTGTCCCGGGCACTGGCGATCGTCAACGGCGGCAACGCGCTGGCGACGGTAATTGCCGCTCCGGCGGGGAGTTTCCTCGGCGCGTTGATAGGCTGGCGCGGCGCATTTTTCTGCGTGGTTCCGGTCGCGGCGCTGGCGGCCATATGGCTGCTGATCAGTCTGCCGTCCTTCAAGCTCGAGCGTCAGGCCGGTAGCGGCAACGCCCTGCGGCTGATGAAGCAATGGCCAGTCGCTTTGGGGATGGTCGCTGTCAGCGTATTTTTCATGGGGCAATTCATGCTGTTCACCTACCTGCGGCCCTTTCTGGAGGAGGTCACCGGGGTCAGCATCTCAACCCTGTCCTTGATGCTGCTGGGACTGGGGCTTGCAGGGTTCATCGGGACCTTTGTGATCGAAAAATTCCTCGGCACCGGCCTGTACCGCACGCTGACGGTTATCCCGCTGATGATGGCGGTCATCGCCCTGGCGCTGGTCAACTTCGGCGCATCACCGCTGCTGACTGCGGTGCTGCTCGGACTGTGGGGGCTGGTCGCCACAGCGGCGCCCGTGGGCTGGTGGACATGGCTGGCGCAGACGCTCCCGGAGGATGCTGAGGCCGGCGGAGGCTTGCTTGTGGCCATCGTGCAACTGGCAATCGCCGCAGGGGCCATCGTCGGTGGCCTGGCATTTGACCTGAGCGGTTACAAAGCCACCTTCGAGCTGAGCGCGGCGGTGTTAGTGATTGCGTCGGTGCTCGCCTGGTTAGCGGGGCGCAGCGCTGCACAAGTGCATTTTGTCGAGTCGAACGCGACCGGTTGAGAGAAGTGCGAGAGTGATCGTGGAGTTGGCAGCTCTGCTCCAGCAACGGATTTGCCAATGACACTATGTGTCATATAGTCTTTGGCGCATCACTCATCCAGCCCCTCATCAAGGATTTCCAATGAATGTTCATTTCGTGGTTCACGAAGCATTCGAATCGCCCGGCGCCTATGAAACCTGGGTGCGCGAACGTGGCCATGAAGCGAGTTATTCGCGCGTGCATGCGTTTGAGGCCTTGCCCGCGAGCGTCGAGAACATCGACCTGCTGGTGGTGTTGGGCGGCCCGCAATCGCCGGCGACGAGCAAAGAGGAATGTCCGCATTTCGATGCGGCTGCCGAGTGCGACCTGATCGTTAGAGCGATCAACGCGAACAAGGCAGTGGTCGGCGTTTGCCTGGGGGCGCAATTGCTCGGCGAAGCGCTGGGTGCTGCGCATGGTCACAGCCCGGAAAAGGAAATCGGCAATTTTCCGATCACCTTGACCGAGGCGGGCAAGAACAACGCCAAGGTGGCGCACTTCGGCGATGCGCTCGACGTCGGTCATTGGCACAACGATATGCCGGGGCTGACGGCGCAGGCGAAGGTCCTCGCCGTCAGTGAGGGCTGTCCGCGCCAGATTGTCGAGTACGGCGATCTGGTCTACGGCTTCCAGTGCCACATGGAGTTCACGGCGGAGGTCGTGGAGCGTTTGATTGCCGCGTCCCCTGACGAGCTGGCGGCGGCGCTGGATCGTCGTTTCGTTCAGCAGCCGGCGGCGCTTCGCACCAACGCTTATGAGCAGATGAACCTTAAGCTGTTCGAGTTCCTCGACAAGCTGTTGGCGCAGTATCAACAGCAACGCAAGGGCTAGGAATAGCGGGCCAAACGCTCACGCCAGTTGCCACCGTGCGAACGCATGCACGCTTGCTCGGAGTCGAAACCCACGTTGCGCTCTGAAGGGGAGAAGTCGATATCGGCCTCCCTCAGCGCAGTGGTCGTCAGTTCGAAGATCCGCGCTTTGGCTTGTGTGAAAGCGAGATGTTTGTCGGCCTCGGTATCGAACACCCAGATCACTTTCAGGGTCGCCTCAAACGCGTTCAGGTCAGCGGTGTGGGTCAGCCAGGTGAAGCCCTGGATTTCAGCTTTTGCGGCTTCACATGCGTCGGTGAGCGTGGCAATCAAGCGCCGCTCGATCCGCGCCAGTTCTCGTTTTCCAGCAGGCATTGCAGATCCTTATACGACAGTGGTGGTGTGGTCTCACTGTAATTGCTGAGGTTCACAAATCCTCATGTCCAACCCGAATTTTCTGTGGGAGCGAGCTTGCTCGCGAAAGCGGTAGGTCTGTTATGTCAGTGTTGACTGACTTGGCGCCTTCGCGAGCAAGCTCGCTCCCACAAAGGTTGCTGTGAACCGGGATGCCCCTGTCCAGCACAAATCTTTGTGGGAATGTGGCGTCAGTCCAGATCGCTGGCCTGATGTCGCTCCGCAACCTGGCTCGCCTCGTCACCCCAAGTGCGATTGACCCGCTGGCCACGCATCACCGCAGGGCGTTGAGCGATGTCCTCTGCCCAGCGCTGCACGTGGGTGTATTCGTGGGCCGCTAGAAATTCGGCGGCCGAATACACGTTGTTGCGCACCAGTTGGCCGTACCACGGCCAGACCGCGATGTCGGCGATGGTGTAGCTGTCGCCGGCCAGGTAGCGGCTTTCCTTGAGGCGTCGGTCGAGTACATCGAGCTGACGCTTGGCTTCCATGGTGAAGCGGTTGATCGGGTATTCGAGCTTCTCCGGCGCGTACGCATAGAAGTGCCCAAAGCCGCCGCCCAGATAAGGTGCAGAGCCCATCTGCCAGAACAACCAGTTCAGGGTTTCCGTGCGGCCAGCCGGGTCTTTCGGCAGGAAGGCGCCGAATTTCTCTGCCAGATACAGCAGGATCGAACCGGATTCGAACACCCGAATCGGCGGCTGTACGCTGCGGTCGAGCAGGGCCGGAATCTTCGAGTTCGGATTGATCTCGACAAAACCGCTGGAGAACTGATCGCCCTCGTTGATGCGGATCAGCCAGGCGTCATATTCGGCGCCGGAATGCCCCAACGCCAACAGCTCCTCCAGAAGGATGGTGACCTTCACGCCATTGGGCGTCGCCAGTGAATACAACTGCAGCGGGTGTTTGCCGACAGGCAATGTCTTGTCATGCGTCGGCCCGGCAATCGGGCGATTGATGCTGGCGAAATGGCCGCCGGACGGCGCTTCGTGTTTCCAGACCTTGGGCGGAGCGTAGGGCGCTTTACTCATGAAATGGGCCTCATGGTGAACTTGCCGAGAATGAGCTGACGGGTATCAGACACGACAGCATAAACGCTCTAGCTCAAGACTGCGCAACCCCCGGAATGATCAAACACACCGCCAGCCCCATCAGCGCAATCCCGATGAACTTGTCGAGGAGCCGCTGTTTTTCCAGCAGGCGACGGCGTAACCGTTCAGTGGAGAAAAACAGCGCAACCAGACTGAACCACAGCCAATGAATGACCGACATGAACAGGCCATAGGCGAAGTTCATCGTCAGCGAACTGCCTGGCTCCACCACCTGACTGTACGCCGCCACCACGAACAACATGGTTTTCGGATTCAGAGCATTGGTCAGAAAACCTGAGCAGAACACCTTCCAGGCACGGGGTGCCGAAGCGCTCGCATTGGCAAATGTCAGCACCGATTTATTGGTAAAGGACTTGATGCCCAGATAGACCAGGTAGCCGGCGCCCAGCAGCTTCATCATCCAGAACAGCATGGGTGACTGAGTGATGATCAGCGCCACCCCGAACACCGTGTAGAACACATGAACCTGCACGCCACAAGCGATGCCCAGCGCAGCGAGCAGACCACTGCGTCGGCCGTAGGCATAGCTGTTGCGAGTGACCATGGCAAAGTCCGGGCCGGGACTGATCACCGCCAGAACAGTGATGGCGATTACCAGAAACAATTCATTCATCCCTACGCTCCATCGCGTCATTTGCGCTACTTGATTTCACAGATGCACTGTCCGAAGTCATTCTTGCAAAAATTTAGAAGGATGCGACAGACTACGAGTGGCGCCATGATGGGGGATTGTCACTGGCAAAAAAAACGATTTATAGTCGCGAAAATCTGTGAGAAATCATCGCCTATATGAACCTGCCTCCGCTGGCTGCCTTTCGCTTCTTCAACACCGCCGCCCAGACCCAGAGTTTCGTCAAGGCTGCCGAACTGCTGCACGTCACCCACGGCGCGGTCAGCCGCCAAGTGCGTTTGCTGGAGGAGGCGATCGGGGTCGAGTTGTTTGAACGGCGTAACCGCGCGATCTTTCTCAACCACGCCGGGCGCTTGCTGTTCAATGTCACCGCGCCGATGTTCGAACAGTTGCAGAGCACGGTTTATCGCCTGCAACGCGAAGTCCACGATGACGTGCTGGTGGTGTCCTGCGAGCCGACCATCGCCATGAAATGGCTGATCCCGCATCTGCCCGACTTCCACAGCGCGCATCCACAGTTGCAAGTGCAATTGCTGACGGCCGGCGGGCCGATCGACTTCGCTCGTTCAGGCGTGGATCTGGCGATCCGCCGCGACGATTTCCATTGGGACGAAACCGTGCACGGCGTGACCCTTTGTGAAGAGTGGATCGGCCCGGTCTGCGTGCCGTCCAGTCGACCTGACGGTGATCATTTGCGTGGCGCCTGCCTGCTGCACAGCAAGACGCGCCCGCAGGCGTGGGACAACTGGATACGACTGACTGGCATGAACGCATCGGATGTCAGTCGGGTCGATTACGAGCATTTCTACCTGTGCATTCAGGCCGCGCTGGCCGGGCTGGGCGTCGGTATGGCGTCGTTTCTGATGGTGCAGGACGAACTCAAGTCCGGCCAGTTGATCGCGCCGTTCGGCTTTGTGCGGGACGGTTCGAGCTATTGCCTGTTGTCACCGCGCCCCTTTGAACAGAGCGCCAATGCCATGCTTTTTCGCGAGTGGATTACCCAGCAGATGAGTGCGTGCAGCCCACCGCTCGTGGATGATCTGAAGCCTTGACGACAGAGGGGCTGCAGTCAATGGGTCAGGCGTCATCGCCGCTCGTTCCTGCATGCACCAAAAACAACGTCAGAAGATCGCAGCCTGCGGCAGCTCCTACAGTGAGCGGTTCGGCAATGCCGTCGGGAAAAAACAATCGAAACTTCGCGCGCGTCCCGACTGTCCAGACCCATGTACCGCCCGGCGGATGTCTCGCCGGGCAGGCTTCATGTATCGGTGACAGGCGAGGAACGAAATGACGACGACAGTGGGCGATTTTCTGGTTGAGCGGCTCAGCCAATGGGGCGTCACGCGGATTTTTGGTTATCCGGGGGACGGCATCAATGGCGTGTTCGGAGCGCTCGCCCGAGCCAATGGCAAGATCGAATTCGTTCAGGCCCGGCACGAAGAAATGGCCGCGTTCATGGCGTCGGCCCACGCCAAGTTCACTGGCGAGTTGGGCGTGTGCATCGCCACTTCGGGACCGGGTGCTTCGCACCTGATCACCGGCTTATACGACGCACGCATGGATCATCAACCGGTACTGGCGATTGTCGGCCAGCAGGCACGGACGGCGCTCGGCAGTCATTACCAGCAGGAGCTGGATCTGGTCTCGATGTTCAAGGACGTGGCCGGGGCGTTTGTGCAGCAGGCGTCGGCGCCGTCGCAGGTGCGTCATCTGCTTGATCGCGCCGTGCGTACGGCGGTTGGCGAGCGGCGGGTGACGGCGATCATCCTGCCCAATGATTTGCAGGATCTTGCGTACGAGCCACCGGCGCGGGCACACGGCACTGCGCATTCCGGCGTCGGATACACCAAGCCGAAAGTGCTGCCCTACGAGGCGGATCTGCAGCGCGCCGCCGACGTTTTGAACAGCGGTGAAAAAGTCGCGATTCTGGTCGGCGCTGGCGCGTTGCAAGCGACGGATGAAGTGATCGCCATCGCGGAGAAACTCGGTGCTGGCGTCGCCAAGGCGTTACTCGGCAAGGCCGCGCTGCCGGACGATTTGCCGTGGGTCACCGGCAGTATCGGCCTGCTGGGCACCGAGCCGAGCTACAAGATGATGAGCGAGTGCGACACCTTGTTGATGATCGGTTCGGGTTTTCCCTATGCCGAATTTCTGCCCAAGGAAGGTCAGGCGCGCGGCGTGCAGATCGACCTGCAGCCAGACATGCTCAGCCTGCGTTATCCAATGGAGGTCAATCTGGTCGGTGACTCCGCCGAAACCCTCGCCGCGCTGCTGCCGTTGCTCGAACAGAAGACCTCGCACAAGTGGCGCAAAAAGATCGAGGGCTGGCGCGGCAGTTGGGAGAAAACCCTGGAAAGGCGTGCGATGGCCAAAGCCGATCCGATCAATCCGCAGCGGGTGGTGTACGAGCTGTCACCGCGCCTGCCGGAGCAGGCGATCATCACCAGCGACTCGGGTTCCTGCGCCAACTGGTACGCCCGTGATCTGAAGATTCGCCGGGGCATGCAATGTTCGCTGTCCGGTGGCCTGGCCTCGATGGGCGCTGCCGTGCCGTATGCGATCGCCGCCAAGTTTGCGCACCCCGAGCGTGCGGTGATTGCGCTGGTGGGTGACGGTGCGATGCAGATGAACAACATGGCCGAACTGATCACCGTCGCCAAATACTGGCGCCAATGGAGCAGCCCGAAATGGATCTGCGCGGTGTTCAATAACGAGGATCTGAATCAGGTCACCTGGGAGCAGCGGGTGATGGAGGGCGATCCGAAGTTCGAAGCCTCGCAGAGCATTCCCGATGTGCCGTATCACCTGTTCGCCATTTCCATCGGCCTGAAAGGGATTTTCGTCGACCGCGACGAGGACGTCGCTGCCGCCTGGGAGCAGGCATTGGCCTCGGACGTACCGGTGCTGATCGAGTTCAAGACCGACCCCAACGTGCCGCCGTTGCCACCGCACATCAAGCTCGAACAGGCGAAGAAATTCGCCACGACCTTGCTCAAGGGCGACCCGGACGAGGCGGGGGTGATCGTGCAGGCCGCCAAACAGGTACTGGCCAGCGTCCTGCCCGGCAAAAAATAATCCTGAAGGCGCTTCGTCGCGCACCAAATCTGTGACCGCCGTAGAACCCTGTGGGAGCGAGCTTGCTCGCGAAAGCGTTGTGTCAGGTGCAGCGATTGTGGAGGTGTCGGCGCCTTCGCTGGCAAGCCAGCTCCCACAGGTATTTCGCTGTGTCCTGACTCTGTGAACGAAGACCGTGGAGATTTTCATGCGTGAAGCGGCGAAGGGGCTTTTTTGATGTTCATCGGTTGCGCAGGCTGGAGTCTGGGGCGTGATTATTGGCCAGAGTTTCCGGGCGAGGGTACGCATCTGCAGCGTTACGCGGCGCGGTTCGACTGCGTGGAAATCAACAGCTCGTTTTATCGTCCGCATCGGCGTCAGACCTATGCGCGCTGGGCGGATTCGGTGCCGCCGGGCTTTCGCTTTTCAGTGAAGGTGCCAAAGCAGATCACTCATGAATGGCGTCTGCGGGACTGTGATCAAGCGCTGGACGAGTTTCTCGGGCAGTGCGAGGGGCTGGCCGATCGGCTGGGATGCTTGCTGGTGCAACTGCCACCGTCGCTGGCCTTTGAACCGACAAGCGCAGAGGCGTTTTTCGTGGCGTTGCGCCAACGCTTCGCCGGTGCCGTGGTGCTTGAGCCACGGCATGAGTCATGGGTGGCGGCGGCGCCGATGCTGCAGGCGTATCGGATTGCCCAGGCCATGGTCGATCCGTCGCGGATCAGTACCGATGGTTCGGCGCAGGGCTGGACGGGGGTGCGCTATTGGCGACTGCACGGGTCGCCACGGATTTATCACAGTGCTTATGAGTTGCCTTATCTGCAGCAACTTGCGCAGGACATGCAGCTTTGCGCTGCTGATGGGGCCAGCGTCTGGTGCATCTTCGACAACACCGCCAGCGGCGCCGCGTTGGGCAACGCGATGACGCTGGCGGCGCTGAGCCGGGCTTGAATCAGGTTGACAAGTGCTCATACAGAATGGTCGCGCCGACGATCATCAGCACCACGCCACCAACCATTTCCGCACGCTTGCCGACGACCGCACCGAGCACCCGGCCGAGCATCACGCCGATAGTCACCATGGTCATGGTCGCCAGGCCAATGGCCGCTGCCGCCACCCAGATATTCACGTCGACAAACGCCAGGCCGACGCCGACCGCGAGCGCGTCAATGCTGGTGGCAAACGCGGTGACCGCCAGAATCAGGAACGAGTGCTGACCGGGTTTTTCTTCTTCCTCGTCTTCGTGCTTCAGGCCGTTATAGATCATGTGCAGGCCGAGGATCAGCAGCAGGGTGAAGGCGATCCAGTGGTCCCATTCGGCGACCCAGCGGGTGGCAGCCTGGCCGATCAGCCAGCCGATGATCGGGGTGATGGCTTCGATCACGCCGAAGATCAGGCCGGTGCGCAGCGCTTCGCTCAGACGTGGTTTGTGCAGGCTGGAGCCTTTGCCGATGGCTGCGGCGAACGCATCCGTGGACATGGCCAAAGCAAGGAATATGAGGGAAACAGGATTCACGGGGGCACACTTCCAGTCGGGCTATGAGTCAACGACACAACCACACGCCCGACTTCAGGCATGGATGTGTCGTCGGTCTCACCAACCAAAAGGTGTTCGTACCACGGCAGGTTGCCGAGAATGTTGATACGAACGCTTCCGAGGGACTCGGAAACAGGCTACTCCCCAACGAGGCTGCGAATCTTATGGGGGCAAACATGAAAATTTTGTCAAAAGCATTGAGGCGATCGATAAACGCAAGACTCTGTGGCGAGGGAGCTTGCTCCCGCCGGGTCGCGAAGCGGCCCTTCTTTTGTCGAACAGCAGAAGGCCTGCTGCGCAGTCCAGCGGGACGGTGCGACGATTCGACAAGCTCCCTCGCCACAGATATCTTCACACAGAGTTACGCTCGAACCTGTCAGCTCAGCGCTCCTCATTGATCCGCAACTCCGCGCACAACCCGCCCTGCGGTCGGTTGTACAGCTGCAACGTGCTGCCGATCTTGCTGACGATCATCTGTACGATCGCCAGCCCCAGCCCGGCGCCGTTGCCGTGGCCGTGGCTGTAGAAACGCTCGAACAGTCGTGCGTATTCCTGCTCGTTGATACCGGGCCCGGCGTCCTCGACACTGATGTATACCGCGCCTCCCGCCTGCGGTTGCACCTGAACCCGTACCTCGCTGCCCGGCGGGGCGAAATTCAGGGCGTTGGTCACCAGGTTCTGCAAAGCGATGGCGAGGGCTACCGGGTCGGTGTCGACCGGGCAGTGGTGGTCGCTGTCGAGGATCAGTTCGACGTCCTTTTCCATGGCCAGCGGCGCCAGTTCGGCGAGCTCTTCGCGCACCAGTTCGGTCAGATCCACAGTGCGGGTGTCGGGATTGGCCAGGTGCGGTTCGATGCGCGCCATGGTCAGCAATTGACTGGCGATGCGCGTCGCCCGATCCACTGCGCTGACCAGATATTCCAGTGCCTCTTCGCGTTGTTGCGGCGTGGCGGCCAGTTGCGCGTTTTGCGCGTGGATCCGCAGGATCGCCAGCGGCGTGCGCAGTTCATGGGCGGCGTCGGCGATGAAGCGTCGCTCCCGCGCCAGCAGATTGTCGATCTGCTGCAACAGGCGATTGAGCGCGGTCTGCATCGGCTCCAGATCGTGGGGCAGGGGGCTGAGGTGCAGCGGTTTCAGGGTTTCGGTATCTCGTCCGCGAATGCTCTGCGCCATCGCCCGCAGCGGTTGCAGGCCCCAGCCGATGGTCAGCCAGATCAGCGCGGCCAGCAGCGGTACGCCGATCAGGCTCGGCCATAACGTGTGGCCGACGATGCGCTCGATCAGGTCCTGACGGATGTCGTCGCGCTCGCCGACCCAGATCAGCAATCCTTGCTGCGAATCCTTGAGCAGAAACGCACACCAGTCGCGGCCATTCTCCATCAGGTCGTGGGAGCCGAGGGTGGTGGGGGGTGCGGCAAGCTCCGGCGCTTCGGCCGAGCGCACCAGCAATTGCCCGTCGCTGCGCCAGACCTGAAAAGTCAGACGGGTTTCGTAAGGGTGCGCGGCCTCGCCGTCGCCGACCCGGCTCATGGCGTCATCGAAGGCCTGATAGAGCCGGCTCCAGTCGTTGTCGCCGGGCGCGCGCTGGGCCAGCACGCCTTGCAACAGGCGCGCGCTTTGTGCCAGTTGGGCATCGTAGACCTCTTCGATTTCATGGTGGCTGTCGCGCAGCACCAGCCAACTGATCAGCAGGTCGCCGATCAGTACCAGAATCAGCACCGGCACCAAAATCCGCGCACGGATGGAAATCATGGCTTGAGCTCCAGCACATAGCCGACGCCGCGCACGGTGCGGATCAATTCGCTCGAGAATTTTTTGCGCAGGTTGTGGATCAGCACTTCGAGGGTGTTGCTTTCGACCCGGTCCTGCCAGCCGTACAGCGCTCGCGACAGGCGTTCGCGGGTGACGACCTTGCCCGGACGAGCCATCAGTTGATGCAGCAGTTGATATTCCATCGGCGTCACCACCACGTCAGTGCCGTGCCAGCTGACCTGCTGCGTGACCGGATCGAGACACACGCCCGCATGCTCAAGCACCGGTTGCGCACGGCCCTGACTGCGGCGTAGCAGGGCGCGAATGCGCGCCTTCAATTCATCGACGTCGAAGGGTTTGATCAGATAGTCGTCGGCGCCGGCATCCAGCCCGGCAATGCGTTCGGCGGTGCCGTCGCGGGCGGTGAGGATCAGTACCGGCAAATCCTGTTGTTCGCCACGCAAGCGTTGCAGCAGCGCCAGACCGTCGAGCCGTGGCAGGCCGAGGTCGAGCAACAACAAGTCGAAACTTTCACTGCGCAGGGCGTGCAGGGCGCTGGCACCGTCCTGCAACCAATCGAGGGTGTAGCCTTCGCTGCCGAGGGCAACGCGAATGCCTTGACCGAGGGCGCGATCATCTTCGACCAGCAATAGGCGCATAACGGATTCTCTTGAGCAAATACGGGCGGTTGACCGGCGGCATCATGCCGCTGTGCAGCCGGCTGTGGCAGCTGACCCGACGGGAAAGATGTAACGACTCGTTGCCAACTAAGCTTCGACTAAGGTTGCTTTTGCACAGTGAGGCCTTCCTCATCGAGCGAGAGTGTTTCCATGCGCAAACTTCTGCTGTTGTCCCTCATCGTTGCCAGCCCGTTGGCCGTCGCCGGCCCGCAATGCACCACCGCCGAACGCTCGCAATGGCAAGACCAGAAAGCCTTTCAGGAGCAGCTCAAGGCTCAGGGCTACGAGATCAGCAAATTCAAGGTTACCGACGGCAACTGCTACGAGATCTACGGCTTCGACAAGGACAAGCGCAAAGTCGAGATCTACCACGACCCGGTCAGCGGCAAAGCGGTGAAAACCGAGATCAAGGGCTGATGCCGAACGCCTCCGTGCGCCTGTGGGACCCCGTGGTGCGGCTGTTTCATCTGTCCATCGCGGGCGTCTTCGTTGCCAATTACTTCTTCAATGAAGCCGGTGACGCCTGGCACATCTGGCTCGGCTATTACGCCATGGGCTGGCTGCTGGTGCGGCTGGTCTGGGGATTCGTCGGGCCGCGCAGTGCGCGTTGGGCGGATTTCTGGCCGACACCGACGCGGTTGATCGCTCATGCGCGCTCGCTGATTGCCGGACGGCCCGAGCATCGCCTCGGGCATTCACCGATTGGCGCACTGGTGATGCTGTCGATGTTGCTGGCGATGTTCACCGCCGGTGTGAGCGGCTGGGCCATGGAAGAGATCGACGCCCTGTGGGGTGCCGACTGGCCGTTGCAGGTACACGAATTCGCTACCGACACCTTGCTGGTGCTGGTGTGTCTGCACATCGCCGCCGCGTTATTCGAGAGTTTTCTGCTGCGCGACAACTTGCCGTTGTCGATGCTCACCGGACGCCGACGGCGCTTGCCGGACGATCCGCCGCGCTGACAAGGATGTTTTGCCGATTGCCCTCCATCCTGTTTTTGCCGTGAGTCCACTATGCGTGCGCTTCCTGATCGCTTGAAATTTGTCCTGGGCGGACTGGCCGTGAGCCTGGTTTTCTGGGGCGCCTGGCGCAGTCATCCGGCTCATTTGCTGGCGCCATTTGCCGTGGCCACGCCGCCGGTGGATGCTTCGCTGCAGTCACCAGAGCCGCTGTACAGCAGTCGCTTCGTCTCCTCGCAATTGAATGATTTCGTGCACTCGTCGTCGGTGACCGCGCTGCCGGGCGGCGACATGATGGCGGTGTGGTTCGCCGGTTCCCGCGAGGGCGCTGCCGACGTACAGATCCGTACCGCCCGTTACGACGCCAACTCCGCGGAGTGGGGCGCCGAGCAGGTGTTGGCCACCCGCGAATCGACCCGCGACGGCACCCGTCGCTATATCCGCAAATTGGGCAATCCAGTGATTGCCCTCGCGCCGGATCAACGGTTGTGGATGTTCTATGTCTCGGTATCCGTCGGCGGCTGGGCCACCAGTGCGATCAACGTGATGGTCTCGGATGATTTCGGGCGCAACTGGTCAGCCCCGCGACAGCTGATCACCTCACCGTTTTTCAACATCAGTACGCTGGTGCGCGCTGCGCCGGTGTTCCATGCCGACGGCTCGATCGGCCTGCCGGTGTATCACGAGTTCATGGGCAAATTCGCCGAGTACCTGTACCTGAGCGCCGACGGCGCGGTGACCGACAAATTCCGTATCAGCCGTGGCAAGCATTCGTTGCAGCCGACCATTGTGCCGCTGGACGGAAAACGTGCCGTGGCCATGCTGCGTTATGCCGGCGACACCCATCATCGGGTGCTGGCCAGCCGCACCGAGGACGCCGGGCAGACCTGGAGCGAGCCGTATCCGCTGGAACCGGCCAACCCCAATTCGTCGCTGGCGGCCGTGGGTACCGACGACAACGGTTTGCTGGTGGCGCTCAATGATCTGCAGGACGGACGCTTCAAACTCAGCCTCTACGGCACCGATGCCAACCTGAGCAACTGGCGCAATGTAATCGAACTCGATCACTCGCCCGATCCGCTTGGCCAGCCGTTCGCGCCCGACGCTTACAAGGCAATCATCGGCGAAGGCTTTCGTGCTTCCAGCGGGGCGCGTCGTCTGCCGCTGGAAGCGCGCTTTCTGAGCAATCTGGACTACCGGGTGTGCAAGCCGCAGGGCTGTGATTTCGAGTACGAGTATCCGTACTTCAGTCGCGGCAGCGATGGGCTCTATCACCTGGTGTATTCGTGGAATAACACCTTCATCAAACACGTCAGCTTCAATGAAGCGTGGCTCGAGGAGCGCCTGTGATGCTGTTGCTCTGGCAAGCCCATTTGACGTTCGTCCTGCTCGCTTTTGTCTTGCTCGGCTCGCTGCACTTCACGCAACGCTGGCGTCCGTGGCTGTTGCCGCTGCTGGCGCTGGTCAGCTTTGTGCCAGTCAACGATCTGCCGTTAGCGGCGTACGTGCGCAGTGTCACCGATGATCTGGCGATTACCACGCTGGTGTTGCTCGGCTGGGCCAGTCTGGTTCGGCTGGGTGTGGTCGAGCGGCAGACATTGTCGGCACGGGTGCAGATGCTGGTGCTGTTCACCGTGCTGGCCGCGCTGTTGTACCCGGCGACGATGGGCCTGACCTATTTCGATCCATACCGCTGGGGCTTCAACCCACGGCCGATGATCGTCTGTATCGGTGTGCTGGCACTGGCGCTGTTGTGGCTGCGCAACACGCTGGCCGTGTCGATGCTCGCGATGGGCACGCTGGCGTTCGCCTTGCGTCTCAAGGCTTCGGAAAACTATTGGGACTACCTGATCGATCCGCTGCTGTTGGGTTATTGCCTGGTCACCGCTGCGGCGCTGTGCAGCCGCGAGGTCTGGCGTCTGCTGCGAGCCGCACCGGCAAGCACGACATCTTCTATTTGAACCAACGACACTGAGGTCAATGATGGGCTGGTTGCAATCGCGACGCCTGCGCTACGGCGTGGGTGCGGCAGGTTTGGCGTTCTTGTTGTTTGCCGTGCTCAGGCTGGTGTTCGTGCTGGGGTTTTCCGGGATCGCGCCCAGTGAGTTCGTCGATAACCCGACACTGCGCGAAACCTTGGGCATCGGCTTGCGTTTCGACTTGCGCCTCGCCGTGTTGCTGATCCTGCCGTTGTCGCTGCTGGCCTGGGTGCCGCGCTGGAACCTCACGCGGTTGCCGTGGTTACGCTGGGTCGCACGGGTTTACTGGCTGCTGGCGCTCGGCGTGATCGGCCTGTTGTACATCATCGATTTCGGTCATTACGCCTATCTTGGCGTGCGGATCAACGCCACGGTGCTGCGTTATCTGGAAGACGCGCAGATCTCGCAACAGATGGTCTGGGAAACTTATCCGGTGCTGTGGATCGCGCTCGGCTGGTTGGCTGTGCTGGGCGTCTGGTTCTACGGTTTCGTGCAACTGGAACGTCTGACGCTGGCCCGTGAAGCCAAATCTGTCCGGCGTCCATCGCTGGCATTTGGCACAGGGCTGGGGGTGGTCGCGGTACTGCTGGCATTGCTTGGCCGGGTGGACAATCTCAATCTGGAAAACCCGGTGCCGCTGCGCTGGAGCGATGCGTTCTTTTCCGGTAACGCGCAGATCGCCGCGGTCGGTCTGAACCCGGTGCTGTTCCTGTACGACACGCTGAAAACCGGGCAGGCGCAATTCGATGAGGCGCAGGTGCGCGAGCACTATCCGTTGATTGCCCGCTATATGGGCGTGGATCGACCGGACCCGCAACGCCTGACGTTCGAACGTCAGCAAGGCGTGCAGCCGTATCGGCTTCAGGGCACGCCGAACGTGATGTTCGTCATGCTCGAATCGCTGGGCACCAGCGCCGTCGGCGCCTATGGCAACCCGCTGAACCCGACACCGAACCTCGATCAACTGGCGAGCCAAAGCTGGTTCTTCAAGCACTTCTATGTGCCAGTCACCGGCACCGCGAAAACCGTGTGGGCGAGTATCACCGGCGTTCCCGACGTTACCCGCCGCGAGACCGCAACGCGCCACCCGCTGATCACCCGTCAGCACACGCTGATCAATGCGTTCACCGATTACCAGAAGCTCTACATGATCGGCGGCAACGCCGGCTGGGCCAATATCAATGCGCTGATCCAACAGAGCATCGATGGCGTGCGCCTGTATCACGAAAGTGACTGGCGTTCGCCGCTGGTGGACGTGTGGGGGATTTCCGATCTGGATCTGTTCAAGGAGAGCGACCGCATCTTGCGCGACTTGCCGATGGACCGACCGTTCTTCGCTTACGTGCAAACCTCGGGCAACCATCGGCCGTTCACCATTCCCAAGGACAACGACGGCTTCCGGGTCAGCAACCTGTCGCTGGAACAGGTGCAGGCCGCTGGGTCACGTAGCGTCGAGCAATACAACGCGGTGCGCCTGCTGGATTTCAATATCGGCAAATTGATGGAATTGGCCAAGGCCGGCGGCTATTACGACAACACGATTTTTGTGTTCTTCGGCGACCACAACACGCGCATCAGCCAGATCCCGCACATGCCGCCGGCGTTTGAGCAACTGGGCCTGGAAAGCAATCATGTGCCGATGCTGATTCATGCGCCGGGGCTGCTGGCGCCAAAGGTCATCGAGCAAGCGGTGGGGCTGACGGATCTGCTGCCGACGGTGGCGGGGATGGCTGGCGTGCCGTTCAGCAATGGTGCGATGGGCCGCGATGTCCAGCAACCGGCGCCGGAAGGTGAGCGCGTGGTGCCGCTGGTGCTGCGCGAGGGGACGTTCCCGGTAATTGGCGGGGTAACCAAGGATTTCCTCCTGCAGATGCAGCATGACGGCAGCTCGCCGACCCTGCATGATCTGGCGTCGAAGACCCCGTTGGATAACGTCGCCGGGCAGAACCCCGAGGAATTCCAGCGCCTGATGGAGCTGACGCGGGGTCTGCACGAGAGTGCGCGGCTGATGTTGTATCGCAACGTGCGCTGACCGGGCTGCACCCGGTCAGCGCAGTGTTTTCAGCGGTTGAGGAAGGCCAGCAAATCCTCATTCAGCGCCTGGGCGTGGGTCACGGCAAAACCATGGGGCGCGCCGGCGTAGACTTTCAGCTCGGCGCCCTTGATCAGCGCGGCGGCCTGCTTGCCGGTGGTTTCGAACGGCACGATCTGATCGCCGTCACCGTGGATCACCAGAGTCGGCACGTCGATCTTCGCCATGTCCGGGCGGAAGTCGGTTTGCGAGAATGCGGTGACGCAATCCACGGTGCCTTTGAGTGAGGCGAGCAGGGCGACGTTCAGGGTTTGCGTAAGCACGCCGTCGGAGACTTTCTGGCCCTGATTGGTGCCGTAGAATGGCGCGGCGAAGTCCGCGATGAACTGCGCGCGATCCTTGAGCAGGCCGGCCTTGATTCCGTCGAACACCGAAGTGTCGACACCTTGCGGATAGTCGGCCTTCTTGCCGAACAGTGGCGTCACCGCGCCGAGCAGCACCAGCCCGGCAACGCGCTCGCTGCCGTGGCGGGCGATGTAGCGGCTGACGTCGCCGCCGCCCATGGAGAAACCGACCAGCGTGACGTCGCGCAGGTCGAGGTGTTTGATCAGTTGCGCGATGTCGTCGGCAAACGTGTCGTAGTCATAGCCGTTCCACGGTTGATCGGAGCGCCCGAAACCACGGCGGTCGAAGGCAATCGTGCGGTAGCCGCGACTGCTCAGGTATTCCATCTGGTATTCCCACATGTCGGCATCCAGCGGCCAGCCATGGCTGAACAGCACGGGCTTGCCGCTGCCCCAGTCCTTGAAATAGATCTGTGTGCCGTCATCGGTAGTGAATGTGCTCATGGAAACTCCTTGCTTGAGTACGCGTTGGGGAGGGGCTGTAAAAGCAGGATTCACTATCCGCGCAATCGACCGTGGCCACTTGTATGCAGGTGCTGCGCTGTCGGCGTGGTTCTTTCCCGCGAACACAGTTGTAAGATGCAACCACACGCTGGATTTGACGGAGAAACATCCTGTGAAGCGCAAAAGCCTGCACGGCAACGCCTGCCCGGTCGCCCGTACGCTGGATTTGATCGGCGACTGGTGGTCGCTGCTGATCATCCGCGATGCGCTGGAGGGCATTCGCCGCTTCAGCGATTTCCAGAAGAATCTGGACATCGCCAAGAACATGCTCAGCGCCCGGCTCAAGGCCTTGGTGGAGCAGGGGATTCTGCAAACGGTGCCGGCCGCCGATGGCGGTGCTTATAAGGAATACGTGCTGACCGAACGCGGCAAGGCTTTGCAGACGGTGATCGTTGCGCTGTCGCAGTGGGGCGGCGAGCACCTGTATGCGCCGGGGGAACCGGGTTCGGTGATGGTTGACGCGCAGCAGCGGCAGCCGATCAGAAAGCTTGAGTTGCAGGCGGCTGACGGCCGTGTGCTGGGGGCTGGCGAGGTGTCGACGAAACTTGGCGTAGTGCACTGATTGAAGGTTTAAATGCAAACGCCCCGACACAGCGTTGGAGCGTTTGTTTGTTCGGTTTCAACCTGTAGGGTCCTTAGCGAAACGCCGGCACCACATGCTTGATGAACAACGCCAACGACTTCTTCTTCTCCGCATGCGGCAAGCTGTTGTCACACCAGAAACTGAACTCATCCACCCCCAGTTCCTGGTAATACTTGATCCGCGGAATGATCTCTTCCGGCGTACCGATCATCGCTGTCTTGTGCAAACTCTCCAGCTCAAACTCTGGACGCCCGGCAAACTTCTCTTCCGGGCTTGGGGCGAGGAAGCCGTTGACCGGTACTTCCTTGTTGCCAAACCACGCATCGAAGGTGCGGTAGAAACGTGAGATCGCCTTGGCGCCGACTTTCCAGCCGTCCGGATCGTCCGCCGAGTGCACGTGGGTATGGCGCAGCACCATCAGTTGCGGACGCGGAACGTCGGGGTTGTTGTCCAGGGCGGTCTGGAACTTGTTCTTCAGGTCGACGACTTCTTCGTCGCCCTTCATCAATGGCGTGACCATCACGTTGCAACCGTTGGCCACGGCGAAGTTGTGTGAATCCGGGTCACGGGCGGCGATCCACATCGGTGGGTTGGGTTTCTGGATGGGCTTCGGCACGCTGGTCGAGGTGGGGAATTTCCAGATGTCGCCGTCGTGGGCGTAATCGCCTTGCCACAGGGCGCGGACCACCGGGACCATTTCGCGCAGGGCCTGGCCGCCGCTGGAGGCGGGCATGCCGCCGGCCATGCGATCGAATTCAACCTGATAGGCGCCGCGCGCCAGGCCGACTTCCATGCGCCCGTTGCTGATGACGTCGAGCAGGGCGCATTCACCGGCCACCCGCAGCGGGTGCCAGAACGGCGCGATGATGGTGCCGGCGCCGAGGTGGATGGTGGTGGTTTTGGCGGCGAGGTAGGCCAGCAGCGGCATCGGGCTTGGCGAGATGGTGTATTCCATCGCGTGGTGTTCGCCGATCCACACGGTGCTGAAACCGCCGGCCTCGGCCATCAGGGTCAGTTCGGTCAGGTCTTCGAACAGTTGGCGGTGGCTGATGCTTTCGTCCCAGCGTTCCATGTGGATGAACAGGGAAAATTTCATGACGCTTCCTCGGATCTTTTGTTGTTGAGGCTACAAAACTGTGTGGGAGGGCTGAAATCTTGATCAGGCCAGAACGGGCAGGGCGCCCATCTTGCCGTGGCAATACACCAGCGGCCCGGTGTGCTGTTCCGGGACGATCAGGTTCTTCACCGCGCCGACCATGATGGCGTGGTCGCCGCCTTCGTATTCGCGCCACAACTCACACTCGATGATAGCCGTCGCGTTGGCCAGGATCGGGTTGCCCAACTCGCTCAATGTCCACTCGATGCCTTGCGCTTTGTCCTTGCCTTTGCGGGCGAAGGCGTAGGCTTCGCTCTGCTGGCCGCCGGACAGGACGTGGATCGCGAAGCGTTTGTTCTTGATCAGCACAGGGTAGGAGTCGGAACTGTAGTTGGGGCAGAACAGCACCAGGGCCGGGTCTATCGACAGTGAACTGAAGGCGCTGGCGGTGAGGCCGACGATCTGGCCGTCATCGTCCAGCGTGGTGATGACAGTGACGCCGGACGGAAACGAGCCCATGACTTGTTTGTAGATGGCAGCATCGATCATTGGACGATCCTCGGGTGTTGTGACGCGATTTTTATGTATTTGTTGGTCTGATGGTATACCAGTATTTTTTCTTTGCAAGGGCTTTTAGGCTGAACCGATAAACGTGGTGCTTTCGTCGGAAACTCAGCGTTTATTGAGCTCTCGGCTGGCCTGCAGGCCGCAGAATCAGTGAGGATAACGGATCAGATAGCGCCTTGAACTACGGATCAGTCTTGTGAAATGTTTGGAATACCATAATATGGTCTGCATCTGAGGGGCGACCGCAGAGTCCCCCCGGTTTGGCTTCATACAAAGATAAGAACAGACAAACTCGAGTTCATGCATATGTCCCAGATGTCCCGGCAAGATCCGTTGATCGAGAATCACACGGTCGACTACGTCCCACTCGCGGAACGCCACGGGAAGGCTCGCGACCTTTTCACCTTATGGTTCAGCACCAACATCGCGCCACTGCCCATCGTCACCGGCGCCATGGTGGTTCAGGTGTTCCATCTCGATTTGCTCTGGGGGCTGCTGGCGATTGCGCTGGGGCACCTGATCGGCGGGGTAGTGATCGCCCTGGCGTCGGCGCAAGGCCCGCGCATGGGCATTCCGCAAATGGTCCAGAGTCGCGGTCAGTTCGGGCGTTACGGCGCATTGTTGATCGTGTTTTTTGCGGCGCTTATCTACATCGGCTTCTTCATTTCCAACATCGTGCTTGCCGGTAAATCGATTGTCGGCATTGCGCCGTCGGTACCGGCGCCGTTGAGCATTCTGATCGGTGCACTGGCGGCCACCGCGATTGGCGTGATCGGCTACAACTTCATCCACACGCTCAACCGCATCGGCACCTGGGTGATGGGCAGCGCGCTGCTCGCCGGCTTCCTCTACATCTTCGCCCACGATTTGCCGGCGGACTTCCTGACGCGCGGCAGCTTCAACCTGTCGGGCTGGCTGGCAACGGTGTCGCTGGGGATCATCTGGCAGATCAGCTTCTCGCCGTACGTGTCCGACTATTCGCGTTATCTGCCGGCGGATATCGGCATCGTCAAACCGTTCTGGGCCACGTATATGGGCGCGACACTGGGGACGATTCTGTCGTTCAGTTTCGGCGCCGTGGCAGTGCTGGCGACGCCGGAAGGCACCGAGGCGATGGCGGCGGTCAAGCAGTCGACCGGTTGGCTGGGGCCGATACTGATGGTGTTGTTTCTGCTCAACATCATCAGCCACAACGCGCTGAATCTGTACGGCGCAGTGCTGTCGATCATCACCTCGATCCAGACGTTCGCCAGCCAGTGGACGCCGAGCATCAGGGTGCGCGTGGTGTTGTCGAGCGTGGTGCTGGCGGGTTGCTGCGTGGTGGCGCTGGGTGCCTCGGCGGATTTCATTTCGCAGTTCATCGGGCTGATTCTGGCGTTGTTGCTGGTGCTGGTGCCGTGGGCGTCGATCAACCTGATCGACTTCTACCTGATCAAGCGCGGCAGCTATGACATCAGCTCGATTTTCCGCGCGGACGGCGGCATTTACGGGCGCTTCAATCTGCACGCGATCATTGCCTATTTCATCGGGATCATTGTGCAACTGCCGTTCGCCAATACGTCGCTGTACGTCGGGCCTTACGCCAATCTGGTCGACGGTGCAGATCTGTCGTGGCTGTTCGGCCTGGTGGTGACGGTGCCGTTGTATTACTGCCTCGCCACACGCGGGCAGACCCGGCAGAGCAGGGCGGCGCAGTTGACTTATACCGACTGACCCGATCACCAATAAAACCGTGGCGAGGGAGCTTGCTCCCGCTGGACTGCGCAGCAGGCCCCTGCTTTTCTGAATTGAAGAGCGAGGTCCGCTGCGCGGCCCGGCGGGAGCAGGCTCCCTCACCACAAGTGATGTTTCCTTAGACCTTGAGCATTCGTGCGGTCATTCAAATTGGCCATTTCGATCCCCTTTTGGCCCATCACCCACTGTGCCGCAACCCCGCGGTCGGCAAGAATCAAAGCCACAACAAAACGCTGGACTTTACTTGCCCTTGGCTACTTTTACAGCCGCTGCCGTGTACAGAACATAAAAACCATCGATCTCACGTCGCATTCCGGGGAAACAACCATGGTCACGATGAAACGCATTCTGGGTGCCACCGTGTGTGGGCTGACGCTGCTGGCCAGCGCGGTACACGCCGAGCAGCGCGAGCTGCGGGTTTACAACTGGGCGGATTACATTCTGCCGTCGGTGCCCAAGGATTTCGCCGCGAAGACCGGCATCAAAGTGACCTGGGATACCTTCGATACCAACGAATCGCTGGAAGCCAAGTTGCTCACCGGCAACTCCGGTTACGACCTGGTGGTGCCGTCGAACCAGTTCATCGACACCCAGATCAAGGCCGGTGTGTTCCAGAAACTCGACAAGTCGAAACTGCCGAACTGGAGCCATCAGGATCCGGCGCTGCTCAAACTGCTCGACGCCAACGACC
Organism: Pseudomonas sp. SCPG-7; assembly: GCF_002156405.1. Taxonomy (NCBI): domain Bacteria; kingdom Pseudomonadati; phylum Pseudomonadota; class Gammaproteobacteria; order Pseudomonadales; family Pseudomonadaceae; genus Pseudomonas; species Pseudomonas sp. SCPG-7. Next base: position 167,082 of record NZ_MVOO01000001.1, read on the forward strand.
CAGGCAACCAGTACGGCGTGCCCTACATGTATGGCACGGTGCTGATCGGCTTCAACCCGGCCAAGGTCAAAGCCGCGCTTGGCGACAACGCGCCGGTGGACAGCTGGGATCTGGTGTTCAAGCCGGAAAACATGGAGAAGCTCAAATCCTGCGGCGTGGCGATGCTCGATTCGCCCTCGGAAATTCTGCCGCTGGCCCTGCATTACCTGGGCCTCGACCCGAACAGCCAGAACCCGGCCGACTATGAAAAGGCCAAGGACCTGATGCTGAAGATTCGTCCGTACGTGACCTACTTCAACTCGGCCAAGTACATGACCGACATCGCCAACGGCGACATCTGCGTGGCCATCGGTTACTCCGGCAGCTTCTATCAGTTCGGCAACCGTGCGAAAGAGGCGGGCAACGGTGTGGTGGTCGACTGGCGCTTGCCGAAGGAAGGTGCGCCGATCTGGTTCGATACCTTCGCCATTCCGAAGAGCGCGAAGAACGTCGAAGAGGCCCACGAATTCCTCAACACCTTGCTCGATCCGAAAGTCATTGCGCCGATCAGCGACTTCCTCGGCTACCCGAACGTGAACAAGGACTCGATGCCGCTGGTGAACAAAGACATCACCGCCAACCCGAACCTGACGCCAACGCCTGAAGCCCTGAAAACCCTCTACGTCGTCCAGCCCCTACCGCAAAAACTCGAACGCGTACGCACCCGGGTGTGGACCAGCATCAAGTCCGACAAGTAACCGCCTCCTCCCTGTAGGAGTTGCCGCAGGCTGCGATCTTTTGATTTTGCTTTAAAAAAGATCGCAGCCTGCGGCAGCGCCTACAGGGATTGAGTTTGGTCTTCCTTGCGAGTGACGATCAGGCTCAACACCACTGACCCCAGAATCACCCCGCCGACCACCGCCAGCGACCATTCCACCGGCATGTGAAACCACGGCATCAGCGTCATCTTGCCGCCGATGAACACCAGCACGATCGCCAGTCCGTACTTGAGCAGATGAAAGCGGTCGGCCATGTCTGCCAGCAGGAAATACAACGCCCGCAGGCCCATGATCGCGAAGATGTTCGAGGTGAACACAATGAACGGATCGGTGGTGACTGCGAAAATCGCCGGGATGCTATCGACCGCAAACATCAGGTCGCTGGCCTCGATCAGCACCAGAACCAGAAACATCGGCGTGGCCCAGCGTACGCCGTTCTGCAGCACGAAAAAGCGCTCGCCGTGAAAGCCCTGCGTGATTCGCATGTGCCCGCGCACCCAGCGCAGTAGCGGGTTTTTGTCGAGATCCGGTTGCTGCTCGGCGAACATCAGCATCTTGATCCCGGTGATGATCAGGAACACCCCGAAGGCATACAACAGCCACTCGAACTGGGACACCAGCCACACCCCGGCAAAGATCATCGCCGCGCGCATCACGATCGCCCCGAGCACGCCATACAGCAGCACCCGGCGCTGCAATTCCGGTGGCACGGCGAAGTAGCTGAAGATCATCACGAAGACGAACATGTTGTCGATCGACAGTGACTGCTCGATCAGATAACCAGTGAGGAATTCCAGCGTCTTGCGCTGGGCAATGTCGGCGCCGAACTCGCCGTGCAGATACCACCAGAGCAACCCGGCAAAAGCCATCGCCAGCGCACACCAGGCGATCACCCAACAGGACGCTTCCCGCACTGAAACGCGGTGCGCCTTGCGTCCGCCAAAAACGAACAGATCCAGCGCAAGCATGGCGAGAACGAAGACGATAAACGCGCCCCACATCCATGGTTCGCCGATATTGATGTTGGTGGTTGGCATGGCTGGCTCCCTGGCTTTTATTGAATTAGGGTCAGGCAGGGCCATGCTAGCGGCGATTTTGGTTGCAAGAAAAATCGCTTATTTCTGAGCAACAGTTCGGGAAAAGCGAAGTGTCGCGATCAGGGAGGGGGAATAGCGACGACGGGAATTGAGACCTTTTGCGGTCTCAACCCCGCCGTTCTGATTACTTGCCGGCAGTCAGCGCCGGAGTGCGCGGCGGCACCTGACGCTTCGAGCCAGTCGCCTCAAACGCCGAAGCCAGGCGCAGCAGGTTCGAGTCATCGTAGGCGCGCCCGGCGAAGGTCAGGCCGACCGGCATGCCGATGTCGGCCATGATTCCCATCGGTACGGTGACGGTTGGTACGCCGAGGTGCCGGATCGCCAGATTGCCGTTGGCGACCCAGATGCCATTGCTCCAGGCGACGTCCGCCGATTCCGGATTGATATCGGCATCTGCCGGGCCGACGTCGGCGTTGGTCGGGAACAGCACCGCGTCGAGTTTCAGCGTATCCATCCAGTCTTCCAGATCGAGTTTGCGGGTCTTCTCCAGGCCGCGCAGGCCGTCCGGCAGAGTCGGAATCTGATCCCACGGGGTGATGCCGCGCTCGGCCATGCGCACGTATTCGTCCATGCCGGCGGCCAGGTCGCCCTCACGGTTGGGCAGGGTGCCCGGGTCGTGCGGGAAGATTTTCGGCCCGTCGACATCGGCCAGGCGATTGAGCTTCGGATCACCGTTGGCGCGCAGGAAATCGTCGAAGGCCCAGGCCGACAGGTCCCACAGTTCGTGGTGCAGGAACTCCTTGGAAACGATGCCGCGATTGAACACGGTCGGCGCGCCCGGACGGTCGCCTTCGCAGTTGGAGACCAGCGGGAAATCCACTTCGATGACTTCGGCGCCGGCCGCTTCCAGAGCCGCGCGGGCCTGTTTCCACAGGTCGATCACCGAAGGGCGGGTGTTGATGCGTTGCCCGGTCGGGCCGCCGATGCCCGGCGCTTCGCTGGTGCCGGCTTCAGGGTCGGCGTTGATGTACATCTTCGGCACACCGAGGCGTTTGCCGGCCAGTGCCGCGGGTTTCACTGCCAGCTCGGCGTAGGACGCCGGGCGCACCGAGGCGACGCTCGGGATCGGCACCCACGGCTGCAGGCGCCACAGGTCGCCACGGGTGTCGGGGTCTTCCGCGACGACCACGTCGAGCACTTCAAGCAGATCGGCCATGGTCCGTGCATACGGCACCACCACGTCCATGGTCGGCGTCAGCGGCCAGTTGCCGCGCACCGAGATCACCCCGCGCGACGGCGTGTAGGCGCACAAACCGTTGTTCGACGCCGGGCCGCGACCACTCGACCAGGTTTCTTCCGCCAGGCCGAAGGCCGAGAAACTCGCGGCGGTGGCGGTGCCGGCGCCGTTGGACGAGCCAGAGGCAAACGGCGCGGTCAGGTAGGCGGCGTTGTACGGGCTCTCGGCCCGGCCATAGACGCCACGCTGCATGCCGCCATTGGCCATCGGCGGCATGTTGGTCTTGCCCAGGCAGATCGCCCCGGCGGCGCGCAGGCGTTCGATGGTGAAGGCGTCGCGATGCGCCACCAGATCGGCGAAGGCCGGGCTGCCGGAGGCGGCGGTCAGACCCTTGACCAGATAGCTGTCCTTGGCGGTGTAAGGGATGCCGTCGAGCGGGCCGAGGGTTTCGCCCTTGGCCCGGCGCGTGTCGGACGCCTGGGCTTCGGCCAGTGCTTGGGGATTGCGCACCACCACGGCATTCAGTGCGGTGGCGGTGTTCGGGCCGTCGTAGGCGTCGATCCGGGCCAGATAGGCCTGCACCAGTTCAACCGCGGTGGTTTGGCCGGCTTCTAGCGCCGCGCGTAATTGAGCAATGGAGACTTCAGTGACTTCGATCATGCTGTTACCGCCGACAGGTTCGCTAAAGGGTTGGGTCATTAGGGTTATCGTCGAAATGCGTGAAGAATTTCGTATGGGCGAAACTCTACCCTGAACTTTGCCGAATGGCATGCGCTAATTCGATAAATATCGACAAAAGTCAGCGAAAAAATTCGCCCGGGGTTTCACCAAACTGCTGGCGAAACGCCGCGATGAACGCCGAGGTCGAGTCATAACCGCAGGCCAGAGCCACGTCGGTGACCCGTTCGCCGCGTTCCAGCGGGGTCAGCGCACCCAACAGACGCAAGCGCTGACGCCAGGCGCGGAAGGTCAGGCCGGTGTCGCGTAAAAACAGTCGGCTGAGGGTTTTCTCGGTGACACCGAATTTTTCGCTCCAATGGTTCAGTGTGGTCTGCTGTTCTGGATGTTGCTCCAAACTTTGATAGATCTGCCGCAGACGGCTGTCCTGCGGCAGCGGCAGCATCAGGTCGATCTGCGGCGCCTCGGCCAACTGATCGAGGATCACTTGGGCCAACCGGCCATGGGCGCCGCTCTCGTCGTATTCCACCGGGACCAAACTGAAGGCGCGAATCAGCTCGCGCAGCAGGTCGCTGACGCCCAGCACATGACAGCGCTCAAGCGCCCAGCCGGCCACGCTGCAATCGATGTACAGGCTGCGCATTTCGGTGTGCGGCGAGCTGAACACTCGGTGCGGCACGCCCGCCGGAATCCACACCGCGCGCTCCGGCGGCGCGACGAAACGTCCGGCGCTGGTCTGCACCTCAAGCACGCCCTGAATCGCGTACGACAATTGCACCCACGGGTGACTGTGACGTCGGGTCAGCGCGCGATTGGGCAGCGACTCGGTGCGCCCGTACAGCGGACGGGGCAGGCTGGGCAACCCGGGAATGCTGCGCCGGAAGCTTTTCTCATGTCCTTTAGGCGGCATCTGTTGGCTCTTCGGCGTTAGTCGGTAATTTCTGCTCACGTTAGAGTCGCAGTCACGTACTGGCAACCCCGGAAGAACAAACCCATGACCCGCCCAAGATTCCTGCCCGACAATTTCACCCTGACCCTGATCGGCGTCGTGCTGCTGGCCAGTTTTCTGCCGGCCAGCGGTCAGGTCGCGGTCGGGTTCGGCTGGCTGACCAACATCGCCATCGCGCTGCTGTTTTTCCTGCATGGCGCCAAGCTCTCGCGTGAGTCGATCATCGCCGGTGCCGGCCACTGGCGCCTGCACCTGTTGGTGTTCGGCCTGACCTTTGTGCTGTTCCCGCTCCTCGGTCTGGCGTTGAAACCGCTGCTGTCACCGCTGATCGGCGACAAGCTGTACATGGGCATGCTCTACCTTTGCGCGTTGCCGGCCACCGTGCAGTCGGCGATTGCTTTCACCTCGCTGGCCCGGGGCAATATTCCGGCGGCGATCTGCAGTGCGGCGGCATCGAGCCTGTTCGGGATCTTCCTCACGCCGTTGCTGGTGACGCTGCTGCTGAACGTGCACGGTGACGGCGGTTCGACCGTCGATGCCATTCTGAAGATCAGCGTGCAACTGCTGCTGCCGTTCATTGCCGGGCAGATCGCTCGGCGCTGGATCGGCGCGTGGGTCGGCCGCAACAAAAACTGGCTGAAGTTTGTCGATCAGGGTTCGATTCTGCTGGTGGTGTACGGCGCGTTCAGCGAGGCGGTCAACGAAGGCATCTGGCATCAGATTCCGCTGGTCGATCTGCTGGGGCTGGTGGTGGTCTGCTGCATCCTGCTGGCGCTGGTGTTGTTGGCGTCGACTTTGCTGGGCAAGGCGTTCGGTTTCAGCCAGGAAGACCGCATCACCATTCTGTTCTGCGGTTCGAAGAAGAGTCTGGCCACCGGCGTGCCGATGGCGCAGGTGTTGTTTGCCGGCAGCACGATTGGCGTGTTGATCCTGCCGCTGATGCTGTTCCATCAGATTCAATTGATGGTCTGTGCAGTGCTGGCGCAGCGTTACGCGAAACGGCCGGAGTCGGTGCCGGAGTTGATGGCGCAGGTTGATCCGTAAAACACCGCTTCCCTGGTAGGAGCTGCCGCAGGCTGCGATCTTTTGATTTTAAAAGATCGCAGCCTGCGGCAGCTCCTACAGGGGATTGTGTTGTATCAATCCTGCGTAACGTGTTTCGGGCCGGCCAGTGCCCAGGCAATCAGGCCAAACAAGGGCAGGAACACGATGGCGATAATCCACACGCCTTTATTGCTGCCTTTGCCTGCGCTCTTGCGCACCCTGTTGATCGCCCACAGTTCAATGATCACAAGAACGACGGCGAGTACGATCCAGACGGGTTCAATTTGCATGGGCTACCTCCTGATGGTCTTTCAGTTAGGTGAGCCCAAGCGCGCAGGGTTCATTTAAATTGCGCCACTGCCTCCCGAATACTTCACCGCAGCGGCTGCCCGCGACGGCACATTGAGCGTGCGCAACAACGACGACACATGGATGCGCACGGTGAACGGCGAGATATCCAGCTCGCGGGCGATTTCCTTGTTGGTCTTGCCTTGGGCGATCAACCGCAACACATCCTGCTGACGCGGGGTGAGGGCGGTGCCGGTCTCCAGTGGCAGCAACCCGGACGGCGCGAACCTGACCAGCACTTCGCCTTCGCGGATCGCCAGTATCGCCTGGCCGATCTCATCCGGGGCGATGTTCTTGCCGATGAAGCCGTCGATGCCGGCCGCCATTACTTCGCCGATCAGTGTTTCGTCGTCGACCATCGACACCACGATCAATGTGGTGCGTGGCAGTTTTTGGCGCAGCGCGGCGAGTTGGCTGATGCAGGTCAGACCGGGGAAGCGCAGGTCGAGAATCAGCGTGTCCGGCTCGTTGCCGGCTGGCAGCAAGGCCAGCACGGCGTCGAGATCGCCGGCCTCCTCGATAGTCGCCTCGGGCAGCAGGCGCTGCACGGTGCGCCGCATGGCTTCGCGAAACAACGGGTGATCGTCGGCTATGATGATTCGGCCGGTCATGGCGTGACCCTCCCTGGATCAGGCGTGGTTTACGGCATGCACCTTAGCACCGCAGACGCGGATTGCCTGCTGGCCGGTGCTGAAACTGACGACTGTCGCACAAGGACGTTGCCCATGAAGTTCGAGAAAAACACCGAGCTGGATCAGGCCAATCTGCGCATCATCATCGCCAGCATTGCCATGGTTTACATCTGCGTGCTCGGTGTATTGCCGGGTCAGCGCTTCGATGTCTATCTGCCGGTGGTGGTCTACATCACGCTGTTTCTGCTGGCGTCGATTGTCCTGCGCCAGGCCATCGCGCGCTGGCCGGGGCATTACCCGGCGCGACGAATATTCGCGATGATCCACGATTACACCGGCACCTGTTTCGGCCTGGTGCTCGGCGGTGAAGCGGCGTTGCCGCTGTACGCGGTGATCATCTGGGTCAACCTCGGTAATGGCATGCGCTATGGCTCGCGCTATCTTGCGATCGCCACGGGGTTGGCGCTGCTGGCGTTGCTGGCGGTTTATCGCTTGACGCCGGTGTGGCAGGCGCAACCGTACATGGTGCTGATGTTGATGCTCACCAGCACGGTGATTCCGTTCTACGCGCACTTGCTGCTGGAGCGCACGCGCAAGGCCTCTGAAGAAGCCGTCGCAGCCAATCTGGAAAAGTCGCGGTTTCTCGCCCAGGCCAGCCACGATCTGCGCCAGCCGATTCACTCCATCGGTCTGTTCACGGCGTGCCTGCGTGAATCGCGGCTGGGTGAGCAGGAGCGGCAACTGGTCGACAACATTGACCGATCGCTGCTCAACGTCTCGCAGTTATTCCGTTCGATTCTTGACCTCTACACCCTCGACAACGGGCGCGTTCTGCCCAGGTTGCAGGTGTTCAATCTGGGCGAGTGGCTGGCCGACCTGGTCCGCCAGAACGCCGAAGCTGCGCGCTGGGCCGGTGTGGAATTGCGCCTGCGCCCGTGCCGACACTGGGTGCGGAGCGATCCGGCGCTGCTTGCGACCATGGTGCAGAACGTGCTTTCCAACTGCTTCAAATACGGCGCGCAACGCCCGGTGCTGATCGGCGTGCGCAAACGCGGCAGCGAGTTGGCCATCGTGATTTATGACCGCGGCAATGGCATTGCCGAGGAGCATCTGCCGAAGGTCTTCGAGGAGTTTTATCGAGTGCGTCAGGTGCGCGACAAGGACGTGGAAGGCGTCGGCCTCGGACTGTCGATCGTCAAGCGTCTGGGGCAGTTGATCGGCGTCGATGTGGCCTTGCGCTCGCAGCTTGGGCGCGGCACGGCGGTCTCCCTGTATGGCTTGCCGGTGGCCGTGGCGCCGCAGTTGCCGGCCATGCGTGACGATGTGCGGCAGACCGGCCTGTTGACCGGGTTGAAGGTGTGTCTGGTAGAGGACGATCGCAACGTGTTGCTGGCAACGTCGGCGCTGCTTGAGCGCTGGGGCTGTGTGGTGCAGGGCGAGTTGAGCGGGCAGGGGCTGGTCACCGATTGCGACATCATCGTCGCCGATTACGATCTGGGTCCACATTCCACGGGCATCGAGTGCATTGACGAGGTGCGGCGCCAGCGTGGCTTTGCGGTGCCGGCGATGATCATCACCGGGCATGACATCGAGAAAATACAGGCGGCCTTGCACGACCGCCAAATTGCCATCCTGTCCAAACCGGTACGCCCGGCCGAGCTACGCGCGACCTTACGCAGCCTGCGCGACCGGCAAACCGAGCCGGCCGAGCAGGTTTGACTCAACGCTTGCAGAGGTAGTCCTGAGTGATGGTGGTTTGCAGGCAGTTGTACTGGCCCATGGTGCGGCAGATGTTTTTCTCCGAACCGGTCACCTCGGCGTTCTTGTAACCCCAGGTCTTGCAGCGCTCCATCGCGACAGTCAGACCTTGCGCGGCGTTGGTCTGGCCGCTTTCGAACTGGCCCAGTTCGTAGGAAACCTGAACCACGCCGTCGTTCTTGCTGCCGCCGGTGGCTTCCCACTGTTTGGGCGTGGCGCAGCCGGTCAGGGCGAGGGCGGTGAGGGTGAGAGTAGCGATCAGGATTTTCATGATGAACGTCGTCCTTTACCGGAGAAATCAATTACTGAACGGGGATCGGTGAGGCACCTTTGGGCAGGCAAGACAGCGGCGGAGTCATGATGCCCATGCTCGCCACCGCGATAATCGCGCCGCTGGGCAACTCGCAGTTGTACTCGCCGGCCGAGGTATACGCGGTGTAGTAGGTGAGGGTGCTGTCGCTGCGGATGTTGTCGATTTTCGACACCGGTTTGCCGATGACGGTCTGGGCCCGTTCTTTCATGCTGGCTTCGGTGGGTTTAGCAGTCTGGCAACCGCTGGCGCCCAGCATCAGGGCGCCGACAATGGCCACTTTGCACAGATTGGAATGCAGTTTCATGGTGCTTCTTCCTTGGTGTTGTTCTGATTTCCAGGCACAACGATCCCGCGCACTGCACAGTGGCAATGTTGGGGAACATCGGGGGTTGCGAGGGAATATAGCGCCGGGGGGCGGGGCGGTCGATTAGCACAAATGTGCTAGTGAGCCGTGAAGCCGATAGTCTTTTCGCTTCCTTGCAAAGGGGCGCAGAAAGGAAATCAGTCTAAAAACACTCACCCATCAGCCGATGGCGTTTGCTAGCCTCAAAGGTGTAGGCGAAGACGCAGACTGATGCGCAAGCGGATAGCAAGGGGACGTGGGGCGCGTTCCGAAGGGTACACGGTTAGAAAGATCTCCGCGCTGAGATCCAGCCCTTATGCCGTGTGAGGCAGCAAAGCACCGTTCTTTTTCCATGGTTGCTTTTGTACTGTGAGAGGCCCGATAAACCTTGTAAGCCAGAGACCAGCACTGGCCGCCTACTCGAATAACCAAAGCCCGCATCACTGCGGGCTTTGTCGTTGTTGCAGGATCAGATTTTCGTCAGCGCATACGCCAGATCGGCGCGCAGGTCTTCGAGGTCTTCGACGCCCACCGACAGACGCACCAGGCCATCGCCGATGCCCAGTTTGGCGCGGGTTTCAGCGGGAATGGTCGCGTGGGTCATGATCGCCGGATGCTCGATCAGGCTTTCGACGCCGCCGAGGCTTTCGGCCAGTGCGAAGATCTTCACGTTTTCCAGAAAGCGCCGTGCACCCTCCAGATCACTGTTCAGATCCACCGAAATCATCCCGCCAAAACCATGCATCTGCCGTTTGGCCAACTCGTGCTGCGGGTGCGACGGCAAGCCTGGGTAGTAAACGCGTTTGACCTGCGGCTGCTGCTCCAGCCACTTGGCCAGTTCCAGTGCGTTGCTGCAATGACGTTCCATGCGCAGCGCCAGGGTTTTCACCCCGCGCAACGTCAGGAATGCATCGAACGGCCCGGAAATCGCGCCGACCGCGTTCTGCAGGAAGCCGAGTTTGTCCGCCAGTTCGGCATTCTGGCCGACCACTGCGATACCACCGATCACGTCGGAGTGACCGTTCAGGTACTTGGTGGTCGAGTGCAGCACGATGTCGAAACCAAGCTCCAGCGGGCGCTGGATATACGGGCTGGCGAAGGTGTTGTCGGCAACGCTGATGATCCCGCGTGCGCGGCAGATGCGTGCAATCGCGGCCAGATCCGACAGGCTCAGCAGCGGGTTGGTCGGCGACTCGACAATCACCAGGCGCGTGTCGTCCTGCAGCGCCGCTTCGAACGCCGCCAGGTCAGTCAGATCGACGTAGCTGAAACGATGCCCGGCACTGCGCTGACGCACCTTGTCGAACAGGCGGAATGTGCCACCGTACAGGTCATTGCCGGAGATCACGTGCGAACCGGCATCGATCAGTTCAAGCACGGTGGAAATCGTCGCCAGCCCGGACGCGAAAGCGAACGCGCGGGTACCGCCTTCCAGATCCGCCACGCAGCGTTCCAGCGCAAAACGCGTCGGGTTGTGCGAGCGCCCGTAGTCAAAGCCCTTGTGCACGCCGGGGCTGTCTTGCAGGTACGTCGAGTTGGCGTAGATCGGCGGCATCAGCGCACCGGTGGTCGGGTCAGGCGTTTGCCCGGCGTGGATCACCCGGGTCGCGAAGCCTTGGGATTTATCGTCGTGCTGACTCATGCGAGGGATCTCCGTAATTGGTTGAGCATGTCGGTGCGGGTAATCAGACCATGGAAGCCCGAAGCGTCGGCAATGATCGCCACGAGGCCACGACTGAGAACCGCTTCGAGCTCGGTGAGATGGGCGCCAGGTGCGAGGGTTTGCAGTTTGTCGGTCATCACGCTGGACACCGATTGACTGAAGCGCGCGGCGTCTTCGTGCACCGCGAGCAAGATGTCGGATTCGTCGATCACGCCGACCAGTTGTTTGCCTTCCACCAGCACCGGCAGTTGTGAGACATCCGCCAGACGCATGCGCTGGAACGCGGTCAGCAGGGTGTCGTCGGGGCCGACGCTGATCACGCGGCCGTCTTCGAAACGTCGCGCGATCAGATCGCGCAGGTCGCCATAGCGTTTGCGCTGCAACAGGCCCTGATCGGTCATCCACTGGTCGTTGTAGACCTTCGACAGATAGCGCGTGCCGGTGTCGCAGACGAAGCTGACCACACGTTTCGGCTCGGTCTGTTCGCGGCAATAACGCAACGCGGCAGCCAGCAAGGTGCCGGTGGACGAACCCCCGAGAATGCCTTCGGCCTTGAGCAACTGTCGGGCATGATCGAAGCTTTCTTCGTCGCTGATCGAGTAAGCGTGGCGCACGCTGCCGAGGTCGGTGATCGACGGAATGAAGTCTTCGCCGATGCCTTCCACCGCCCACGAACCGGGCGTCGGCATCGTGCCGTCGCGGCTGTATTGCGCCATCACCGAACCCACCGGATCGGCGAGGACCATTTCCAGATCCGGCTGCACGCGTTTGAAGAAGCGACTCAGCCCGGTCAGGGTGCCGGCAGACCCGACGCCGACCACGATCGCGTCCAGATCATGCTCGGTCTGCGCCCAGATCTCTGGTGCGGTGCTGCACTCGTGTGCCAGCGGGTTGGCAGGGTTGTTGAACTGGTCGGCGAAGAACGCGCCGGGAATGTCTTTCGCCAGGCGGGCGGCGACGTCCTGGTAATACTCGGGGTGGCCCTTGCCGACGTCCGAGCGGGTGATGTGCACTTCGGCGCCCATGGCTTTCAAGTGCAGGACTTTCTCGGTGGACATCTTGTCCGGCACCACCAGCACCACGCGGTAGCCCTTGGCCCGGCCGACCAGTGCCAGGCCCAGACCGGTATTGCCGGCGGTGGCCTCGACAATGGTGCCACCTGGTTGCAGGCGCCCATCGCGTTCAGCGGCGTCGATCATCGCCAGACCGATGCGGTCCTTGATCGAGCCGCCGGGGTTTTGTGATTCCAGTTTGAGAAACAGTGTGCAGAGGCCGGTATCGAAGCGGGTAACTTGTACCAGCGGCGTGTTGCCGATCAGCCCAAGTACGGCAGGGCGTGAATCCTTTGACATTTCTTCACCTCTTGTAGTGGTGTTGATCGCGTTCCATTCGCGGGGAAAAGCTCGCGTGCAACATAGGCGCAGACAGGATCTGTCGCAACCATTAGTCAGCCGCAGATACTGCCATTTCGATCTAACCATAGAACAGAATCGAAGCCTGCAACGGCGCGGTTTCAGAGGGTTTACATCAAGGCGCCATTGAGTATTCAAAGGGCGTCGTGACCGCGCTCGCCAGCTTGATTCGCGGATGAATATCCTGCAGGGCAAAACATGTTTTCAGCGGGCATACAGGTGACGTTCGATCATGAGGGAAACTTGTGATCATCAAGATTAAAATGAGTTTGTCTCACCAGTGCCTGATCCCGACAATGGCCGCCATCAACAAGACATTGGAGTTGTTTGTCATGGCACTGGCCCATTCCCTCGGATTTCCGCGCATCGGTCGCGACCGCGAACTGAAAAAAGCGCAAGAGGCGTTCTGGAAAGGAGAGCTGAACGAGGCCGGCCTGCGTGAAGTGGGTCGTGAACTGCGCAAGGCCCACTGGGACCTGCAGAAAAACGCCGGCATCGAGCTGCTGCCGGTGGGCGATTTCGCCTGGTACGACCAGGTGCTGACTCACTCGCTGATGTTCGGGGTGATCCCCGAGCGTTTCCGTCCGCACGACGGCAAAGCCACGCTGCAGACCCTGTTCGGCATGGCCCGTGGTGTCAGCGACAGCTGCTGCGGCGGTGCACACGCTCAGGAAATGACCAAGTGGTTCGACACCAACTACCACTATCTGGTCCCGGAATTCAGCGCCGATCAACAGTTCCAGCTCGGTTGGGAACAGTTGTTCGAAGAAGTCGAAGAGGCACGTGCCCTCGGCCATAACGTCAAACCGGTGATCATCGGTCCGCTGACTTATCTGTGGCTGGGCAAGGCCAAAGGCGCCGCATTCGACAAGCTGGAATTGCTCGACCGCCTGCTGCCGCTGTACGGGCAGATCTTCGCGCGCCTCGCCGCACTCGGTGTGGAATGGGTGCAGATCGACGAGCCGATTCTGGTGCTCGACCTGCCGCAGGAATGGAAGAACGCCTTCGAGCGTGCGTACAACCAGATCCAGCGCGATCCGTTGAAAAAGCTGCTCGCCACTTACTTCGGTGGTCTGGAAGAAAACCTCGGTCTGGCCGCCAATCTGCCGGTCGATGGGTTACATATCGATCTTGTGCGTGCAGCGGAACAGTACCCGACCATTCTTGATCGCCTGCCGGCCTACAAAGTGTTGTCGCTGGGCCTGGTCAACGGTCGCAACGTCTGGCGCTGCGATCTGGAACATGCGCTGGCGACGTTGCAGCATGCGCATGAACGTCTGGGGGATCGGCTGTGGGTCGCGCCGTCCTGCTCGCTGCTGCACAGTCCGGTGGACCTGAGCCGCGAAGACCAGCTCGATGCCGAGCTGAAAAGCTGGCTGGCGTTTGCCGTGCAGAAGTGCGAAGAAGTCGCCGTGCTGGCTCAGGCCGTCAACGAGCCTGAGTCACCAAAAGTGCTCCGCGCCTTGACCCAAAGCCGCTCGGTACAGACCAGTCGCGCCGCCTCGCCACGTATTCACAAACCGGCGGTGCAGGCCCGTGTGGCGGCCATTACAGCGCAGGACAGCCAGCGCCAATCGCCGTTTACCCAGCGCATCGCCAAGCAGCGCGCCGGCCTCGACCTGCCGCTGTTCCCGACCACCACCATCGGTTCGTTTCCGCAGACCGCCTCGATTCGTCTGGCGCGTCAGTCGTTCAAGCAAGGCAAGCTCAGCGAAGCCGAATACACCGAAGCCATGTACAGCGAAATTCGTCACGCTGTGGAGATCCAGGAGCAACTGGGCCTCGATGTACTGGTGCACGGAGAAGCCGAGCGCAACGACATGGTGGAGTACTTCGCCGAGCAACTCGACGGCTACGTGTTCAGCCGTTTTGGCTGGGTGCAGAGCTACGGTTCACGTTGTGTGAAACCGGCAGTGATCTTCGGTGATCTGAGCCGTCCGCAAGCCATGACCGTGGACTGGATCCGCTATGCTCAGGGCCTGACCGGCAAGGTCATGAAAGGCATGCTGACGGGACCTGTGACCATGCTGATGTGGTCGTTCCCCCGCGAAGACGTGTCCCGTGAAGTGCAGGCGCGGCAACTGGCGCTGGCGATCCGTGACGAAGTGGTGGATCTGGAAGCCGCCGGAATCAGGATCGTGCAGATCGACGAAGCCGCTTTCCGCGAAGGTCTGCCGCTACGCCGCGCGCAGTGGCAGCATTATCTGGACTGGGCCACTGAAGTGTTCCGCCTGTGCGCCTCGGGGGTGCGTGACGAGACCCAGATTCACACCCACATGTGCTACAGCGAATTCAACGATGTGATCGAGTCCATCGCTGCGATGGATGCCGACGTGATCACCATCGAAACCTCGCGTTCGGACATGGAGTTGCTCGACGCCTTCGAAGCCTTCGCCTATCCGAACGAGATCGGCCCGGGTGTCTACGACATCCACTCGCCACGCGTTCCCGATGCTTCGGAGATGGCCAATTTGCTGCGCAAGGCAGCGCAGCGGATTCCGGCGGAACGGTTGTGGGTCAACCCGGATTGCGGCTTGAAAACCCGTGGCTGGCCGGAGACTGAAGCGGCGCTGGTGCATATGGTTGCCGCTGCCCGGCAACTGCGCAAAGAACTGGCCTGAAGCCTGAATACAAACCCTGTGGGAGCGAGCTTGCTCGCGAAAGCGGAGTGTCAGCTGAATAATTCTCGACTGACACTCCGCCTTCGCGGGCAAGCCCGCTCCCACACTGGAGTGTGTAGGGTATCAGTGCCGGCTCATCAAACCATGCAGCACACCCAGGCGCAGCCCCGGTTCCGACGGCACCATCTGCGAAATCCCGAATGCCTTGAACGCCGCCAGCATCAATACCAATCCGCCGGGCAAAATGCTCTGGCGATGCGGCTGCAAACCTGCCAGCTTCAACTGCTGAACGTTCTTCACCTTCAGCAGCAACAGCGACAAACGCAACAACCCACCATAGGTAATGCCATCCTGGCCGAGGTCGTTCAAGCGATTGGCCTTGAGTACTTTCGCCAGCATCCGCGCCGTGCCGGACGAGCCAATGGTCTGCTGCCAGCCCTGTGCGCGGTAGCGGCGGGCGACTTTCTCGAATTGCAGGATAGCCACGCGTTCGGCTTCCTGCAGCGCACCGGGCGCGATGCGCCCGTCAGGGAAATAGCGTGCGCCCAGCGTGCCGCTGCCGATGGCGATGCTTTCGGTGAGCAGCGGCTGCGACCCCTGGCCGAGAATCAGCTCGGTTGAACCACCGCCGATATCGACCACCAACCGCATGTCTTCAGCGCCCGGCAGGGAATGGGCGACGCCGGCATAGACCAGTTGCGCCTCTTCATGGCCGGAAATGACATCGATGCGAAACCCCAGATGACGTTCGGCGCTGTGCAGAAACAGCTGCGCATTGTCGGCCTCGCGTACCGCGCTGGTTGCCACGGCCCGCACTTTGCCGGCCTCGAATCCGCGCAGTTTCTTGCCGAACCGCGCCAGCGCCTGCCAGCCCCGATCCAGCGCCAGTGCGTCCAGAGCACCGCCTTCGAAACCTTCGGCCAGTCGCACCGGCTCACGCAGGGTTTTGACCTCCTGAATCATCAAGCCCTGTCGACTGCGTACCGACTGGCCGATCATCAGGCGAAACGCATTCGAACCCAGGTCGATGGCGGCAAACAGCGAGGCGTCTTGTTTCATGGGAATCCCTGCAAAGCATCCGTCGAAGGCTCAAGACGGTTTGCGAGGATTTTGCGGTGCGGTTGATGACATCCTGATGACGGGGCAGGGGCGCTTCAGTGAAGGGTTGGCTGTCATGACACTGTCATTATCCGGCGTCTATCCTGAACCCAATACATCGCGTGTTCTTAAAGTATTTGCTGCCTCTTCTGGCAGCTTTTTTTTGCCTGCGATTTGGCAATCCGTGCGCAAGGTTTGCAATCGTGGGTGTCGCTTGGCTAATATACGATCCATATACACTTCGTATCGGATTCGGATATGGGCATCGTAAAGATTTCAGAAGACATGCACGAGAACCTGCGTATCTCCAGCACCGCGCTCAGCCGCTCGATCAACGCGCAGGCCGAGCACTGGATGCGCATCGGCATGCTCGCCGAGTTGCACCCCAACCTCGACCACAGCGCCATTTGCCGCTTGCTGATCCGCGCCGAACAGAACGGCGGGCTGGATCTGCACCAACTGACTCAGGAAGCCGTCAGCGCATGAGAAACCAGATCAAGATCAACACCCCCGCCGAAATCGCTCAGTCACGCGCTGCCGGCAAGCTGGCCGCCGAGGTGCTGGCGATGCTGGTACCGCATGTGAAGGCGGGCGTGACCACCGATGAACTGGATCGCCTGTGCAACGACTACATCGTCAATGTGCAGAAAGCGATTCCGGCCAACGTCGGTTACCACGGTTTCCCGAAAACCGTCTGCGCCTCGGTCAACGACGTGGTGTGCCACGGCATTCCGTCCGGCACACCGTTGAAAGACGGCGACATCGTCAACCTCGACATCGCGGTGATCAAGGACGGCTGGTTCGGCGACACCAGCCGCATGTACGTGGTCGGCACGGCGTCGCCTGAGGCGCAACACCTGATCAAGACCACCTACGACGCCATGTGCGCCGGCATTCGCAGGGTGCGTCCCGGAGCGACGCTGGGTGACATCGGCCATGCGATCCAGAGTCTGGCGGAGAAAGAAGGCTTCAGCGTGGTGCGCGAGTATTGCGGCCATGGCATTGGCAAGGTCTACCACGATGAACCGCAGATCCTGCATTACGGGTTCCCCAATCAGGGCCTGAAGCTCAAGGCGGGGATGATCTTCACCGTCGAGCCGATGCTCAACGCCGGCAAGCGCCATGTG
The DNA here is from genome assembly GCF_002156405.1 of Pseudomonas sp. SCPG-7. Lineage (NCBI taxonomy): Bacteria > Pseudomonadati > Pseudomonadota > Gammaproteobacteria > Pseudomonadales > Pseudomonadaceae > Pseudomonas > Pseudomonas sp. SCPG-7. The sequence goes on from NZ_MVOO01000001.1 coordinate 184,100, forward strand.
AAGAACATGCCGGACGGCTGGACCGTGCTGACCAAGGATGGCTCGTTGTCGGCGCAGTGGGAGCATATGGTCGCGGTGACGGAGACAGGCTTCGAAATCCTCACGGCGTGGCCGGACGAAATCGAAGGGTTCACTCCGATCGCCTGAACACTGAGATTCCTGTGGGAGCGGGCTTGCCCGCGAAGACGTCAGCACATTCAACATTGATATTGAATGTACCGGCCTCTTCGCGGGCAAGCCCGCTCCCACAGGGAGGTGTATTGCGTGGGGTATATCAGTGGGAGCCGGCGGCTTTGTTGAGGTCGCTTTCAGTCCATTCGGTGTAGACACAGGCATCCGCCGTCGCCCAGCGCACTCGCACCGGGTCGCCAGCCTTGAGCGGCATGCCCGCCGCCGACAACGCTTTGACCGTCATCGAAGTCCCGCCCGAAGTGACCACGCTGCACGTCTGGCTCTCACCAAGAAACAACACCTCCACAACCTGCGCCGACACCTCGTTCCAACCCGCTGCCAGCGGCTCTGCGCTCGCCTGCTGCACGCTCAGCGCCACAGCCTTTTCCGGACGCACCATCAGCAGCACATCCTGATCGGTGTGCAACCCGGCGGTCAGTCGAATCGACAATGACTGTCCTTCAAACGAAGCCGCCGCATTGCCTTGGGCCTTGAGCTTGAGGAAGTTCGAGTTACCGAGGAACGACGCGACAAACGCGTTCGGCGGATTCTGGTACAGGTCATAACCGCTGCCCAGGCCGACAATCTTGCCGTGACTGAAGATCGCGATGCGCTGCGACAGGCGCATGGCTTCTTCCTGATCGTGGGTCACGTAGACGATGGTGATGCCCAGGCGCCGATGCAACTGGCGCAGTTCATCCTGCAAGTCTTCACGCAGTTTTTTATCCAGCGCTCCGAGGGGTTCGTCCATCAACAGAATGCGTGGCTCGTAGACCAGCGCGCGGGCGATGGCGACGCGTTGCTGTTGCCCGCCAGAGAGTTGCGAAGGGCGGCGATGAGCGAATTGTTCCAGTTGCACCAGCTTCAACATCGCATCGACACGCTTGTCACGTTCGGCAGCGGCGAGTTTGCGGATCGCCAGCGGGAAGGCGATGTTGTCGCGCACCGACAGATGCGGGAACAGCGAATAGCGCTGGAACACCATGCCGATGTCGCGCTTGTGCGGCGGCACGTTGACCAGCGACTGACCGTTGACCAGGATCTCGCCGCTGCTTGGGGTTTCGAAGCCGGCGAGCATCGACAGCGTGGTGCTTTTGCCCGAGCCGCTGGAGCCGAGGAAGGTCAGGAACTCGCCGTCCTTGATGTCCAGCGAGATGTTGTCGACGGCGGCAAAGTCGCCGTAGTGCTTGTTCAGGTTGCGCAGGCTGACCAGAGGTTTGTCGCTCTGCTGGGAGGCGTTTTTGATCACGGCACTCATGTCGTACTCCTGGGCGCTCAGGCGCTGATTTCGTTGCGCCGGCGCAGCGCGGCGGCGATGACCATGACCAAAACCGACAAGCCGATCAGCAGCGTCGAAGCGACGGCGATCACCGGGGTCAGGTCCTGGCGCAGGGTGGTCCACATTTTCACGGGAAGGGTTTGCAGTGTCGGGCTGGCCATCATCACGCTGAGCACCACTTCGTCCCACGAAACCAGAAAGGCGAAGAGGGCGCCGGCAACCATGCCCGGACGAATCGCCGGAAAGGTCACCTTGAACACCGCTTGCAGGCGTGAAGCGCCGCAGATCACCGCCGCGTCTTCAATCGACTGATCGAACAGCTTCAGCGAGTTGATGATCGAGATAATGGTGAACGGCAGCGCGACGATCACATGGCTGACCACGAAGGCAAACATCGTCCCTGTGTAACCGAGCTTGAGAAACAGCGCGTACACCGCCACGGCGATGATCACCAGCGGCACGATCATCGGCAGGGTGAACAGGCCGTAGAGCATTTCCCGTCCGGGAAAACGCCCGCGCACCAAGGCAAACGCCGTCGGCAAACCGAGGGCCACGGCGCAGATCGTGGTCAGCACCGCGACCTTGAGGCTGGCCGCAGCGGCGTTCATCCAGTCGGCGTTGGAGAAGAACTGGCCGTACCATTTCAACGTCCAGCCCGGCGGCGGGAACACCAGCCACTGCGACGAACCGAACGACAGCAGGACGATGAACACGATCGGCAACAGCAGAAATAAACCGATCAGTCCGGTGGTGGCGTACAAGCCGAAACGCATCCGCCGGCTCATGGCATTGGGAGTCAGGAGCATCTCGGCTTACCTCGCGTTGCTGGCGCCAACCGGGGATTCCGGCTGAAGCTTCAGGTAGAAGTAGAACAGCACCAGCGTGATCGCGATCAGCAACGCGGCGCCGGCACTGGCCAGGCCCCAGTTGAGGAACGATTGCACCTGCTGAATGATGAACTCCGGCAGCATCATGTTCTGCGCCCCGCCGAGCAGCGCCGGGGTGACGTAGTAACCGAGCGACATCACGAACACCATCAACCCGCCGGACGCCAGCCCCGGCCGGCACAGCGGCAGGAACACCCGGAAGAAGTTGGTCCAGGGACTGGCGCCACAGATCGAGCCGGCCTGCAGGATCATCGGGTCGATGGCCTGCATGGTTGCCTGCAACGGCAGGACGATGAACGGGATCATGATGTAACTCATGCCGATCACCACGCCGGTCAGGTTGTGCACCATTTCCAGTGGCTGATCGATGATCCCCAGCGCCATCAGCGCCTTGTTGATCACCCCCGAGGCCTGCAGCAATACCAGCCACGAATAGGTGCGGGCGAGCAGGCTGGTCCACATCGACAGCAGCACGATGTTGAGGATCCAGCGTCCCCAGCCGCGCGGCACCAGGGTGATCGCCCAGGCCAGTGGAAAACCCAGCAACAGGCTGAAAATCGTCACCAGCCCGGCCACCGAAAAGGTGTTGAGCAGCACCCGTGCATACGCCGAGTTGGCGAACAGTTGTTCATAGTTGCCAAGGCCCGGGGTCGGTTCCAGTACGCCGCGCAACAGCAGGCCAATCAACGGCGCGAGAAAGAACAAACCGAGGAACAGCAGTGCCGGGACCAGGTTGCCGGCACCTTTCCAGCGTTGTCTGAAGGTGGGGGACGAGCCGGCAGCGCCAGTGGCGCTCCCGGTCACCGTTGCGGGGCGGGGCGCAGTGGCCGCCATTTTCATTTGACCAGCCATTCGTTCCACCGTGTCGCGATGGCTTGACCGTTCTTGGCCCAGTACGCGAAATCAAGCGTGATTTGATCCTTGGCGTAGGCCGTCGGCAGGTTCGGGGCCAGCACCGAGTCCAGGCGCGCCACGCTGTCGACGTTGACCGGGGCGTAGGCGGTCAGATTGGAGAAGTCCGCCTGGCCTTTGGCACTGCTGGCATTGGCCAGAAACTTCATCGCCGCGTCCTTGTTTTTCGAGCCTTTTGGAATCACCAGAATGTCGGCCATGACCAGGTTCTGTTTCCAGCTCACACCGACGGGGGCGCCGTCTTCCTGCAGGGCGTGAATCCGGCCGTTCCAGAACTGACCCATGCTCGCTTCACCGGAGGCCAGCAGTTGCTGCGACTGCGCGCCGCCGCCCCACCAGACGATGTCTTTCTTGATGGTGTCGAGTTTTTTGAAGGCGCGATCAAGGTCCAGCGGGTAGAGCTTGTCGGCCGGCACGCCGTCGGCCAGCAGCGCCAGTTCGAGCACGCCGGGGCTTGGCCATTTATAGAGCGCGCGTTTGCCGGGGTAGGTCTTGGTGTCGAACAGGGCGCTCCAGTCTTGCGGCTTGGCAGCGCCGAGCTTGCCCTCGTTGTAGCCGAGGACGAAGGAGAAGAAGAACGAGCCGACGCCGTAGTCACTGACGAAACGCGGGTCGATCTTGTCGCGCTGGATGACGTTGAAATCGAGGGGTTCGAGCAGGCCTTCGGAAGCGGCGCGCAGGGCAAAGTCGACTTCGACGTCGACCACGTCCCACTGCACGTTGCCGCTCTCGACCATGGCCTTGAGTTTGCCGTAGTCGGTCGGGCCGTCCTGCACCACGGTGATGCCGCTGGCCTTGCTGAACGGATCGGCCCAGGCCTGTTTCTGCGCATCCTGGGTGCTACCGCCCCAGCTGACAAAGTTCACACTCTCGGCGGCCATTGCAGCCTGGCCGGTCACGCTCAGCAGTCCCGCAAAAAGGATTGCGGTTGCAGCTTTGTTCAACACCATTTTTACGCCCTCATTGTTGTGTTTTTGAGCGGGCTTGCGTTGTTGCCCGCCTGTCGGGAGCAGTAGCTGGACGGTTTTTCAGGTCGTCCGGTCTATGGAATATCATATTATGGTATTCCAAACTTTGTGCAAGCACTTTGCCTTACCGGTTATCTGGGGAATGTGTTTTTTACCGCTGGAAGTTTTGTGACAGATGGAAAATTGTGGCGAGGGAGCTTGCTCCCGCTGGGTTGCGAAGCGACCCTCGCTTCTCTGAAAAGCTGAGGCCTGCTGCGCAGTCCCGCGGGAGCAAGCTCCCTCGCCACAGGAAATCACCTGTGTCTGGGAGTTATTCGCTGAACGGAATGCTCTCCACCACCTCCAGGTCATACCCGGTCAGCCCCGCATACTTCAGCGGCGGCCCAAGATGGCGCAGTTTGCCGACGCCGAGGTTCTGCAGAATCTGCGCCCCGGTGCCGACCTCCGAATAAATCCGCGATTGCGAGCGACTGAACTGCCGTGGCGGCTGGGTCAATTGCGGCACGCGCTCGAGTAGCGCCTGCGACGATTCATGGTTGGCCAACACCACCACAACCCCATGACCTTCCGCCGCGACCCGTTGCAGCGCCGCCCACAGCGTCCAGTTGCTCGGCCCGCTGTACTCGGCGCCGACCAGATCACGCAGCGGATCGATCACATGTACACGCACCAGCGTCGGCTCTTCGCGGCGCAGATCGCCCATGACCATCGCCATGTGCACACCGCCCTCAATGCGGTCTTCAAAGGTGATCAGACGGAACGTGCCATGCACCGTCGGCAGCTCACGCTCACCGATGCGCTCGATGGTGTGCTCGGTGCTCAGGCGATAGTGGATCAGATCGGCGATGGTGCCGATCTTGATCCCGTGCTTGCGCGCGAACACTTCCAGGTCCGGACGCCGGGCCATGGTGCCGTCGTCGTTCATCACTTCGACGATCACCGAGGCCGGGGTAAAACCGGCGAGGCGCGCCAGATCGCAACCGGCCTCGGTGTGGCCGGCACGGGTCAGCACGCCACCTTCCTTGGCGCGCAGCGGAAAGATATGGCCGGGTTGCACCAGGTCTTCAGCGCGGGCGTCTTTGGCCACTGCGGCCGCGACCGTCCGCGCCCGATCCGCCGCAGAGATGCCAGTGGTGACGCCGACCGCTGCTTCAATCGACACGGTGAACGCGGTGCTGAACACGCTGCCATTGCTCGGGACCATCTGCTCAAGGCCCAGGCGCTGGCAGTGTTCGTCAGTCAGCGTCAGGCAGATCAAACCGCGTGCTTCACGGGCCATGAAGCTGATCGCCTCGGGTGTGCAGCAGTCGGCGGCCAGCAGCAGGTCGCCTTCGTTTTCCCGATCTTCGTCATCGACCAGCAGGACCATTTTGCCGAGGCGATAATCTTCGAGGATTTCTTCGATGCTGTTGAAGGCCATGCTGGACTCTCAGGGTTGGTTGCAAATAATATTGGTATACCATAATACAAAATCAGCAAAGAGGTCACTATGAAGGCGTACTGGATTGCCCACGTGGATGTCGACGATGCCGAGCACTACAGCCAATACACCCAGCGCGCGCCGAAGGCGTTTGCCGAATTCGGCGCAAAGTTTTTGGCCAGAGGCGGGCGCAGCGAAGCACTGGAGGGCAGGCCTACTCCTCAGCGTAGCGTGGTGATCGAGTTCGAGAGCTACGAGCAGGCGCTGGCGTGCTACCACTCGGCGGCGTATCAGGAGGCGAAACGTTATCGCGAGGAATGGGCGCGGGCAGAAATCATCATCGTCGAGGGCCTGGCGCCGTAGCCATTGTAGGAGCTGCCGCAGGCTGCGATCTTTTGATCTTGTTTTTTAAAATCAAAGTCAAAAGATCGCAGCCTGCGGCAGCTCCTACAGGGGTGAGGTATCAGCGGATAAAGTGGATCTTGCCGCTGTCATCATTGCCCATGTAGATCCCATACACCCCGGCCTGACGTTCCTCGATATAGCGCTCGAGGATCTGCCGGATCGCCGGGTAGTAGATCTGCTCCCACGGAATGTCTTCAGGGGCAAAGAACTTGTAGTCGAGCGTCTCGGGCCCGTACTGCCCGGTGATCTCCAGCGCGATCGCGCGGAAGATGATGTACACCTCGCTGATCTTCGGCACGCTGAAGATCGAATACGGCGAGACGATTTCCGCACGTACGCCGCTTTCTTCCCAGACTTCGCGCAGGGCGGCCTGCTCGGTGGTTTCGCCGCTTTCCATGAAGCCGGCGGGCAGCGTCCAGGTGCCGGGGCGCGGCGGGATCGCCCGTTGGCACAACAGGTATTTGCCGTCCTGCTCGATGATGCAGCCGGCGATGATTTTCGGGTTCACATAGTGGATGTAGCCGCAGCCGCGGCACATCAGGCGCTCGTGCGTATCGCCCGGCGGTACCTGCTGACCGAGGTCAGGGCCACCGCATTTAGGGCAAAAGCTCGGGCTGAACATGTCAGTGACCTATGCGTGGTTCTTTCAGCGCGATCGGCAGGGTGATGTTCGGCGTGGCGCCGGTCTCTTCCTGTTTGCGCTTGAGGTAATCGAGGGCCACGGCAGCAGCCGCACGCACGTGATCGACGCAGGCCTGATGCGCCGCCAGCGCATCACCGCTCTTGATCGCCTCGACCATTTTTTCCATTTCGTGATTACTCGCGCCGCGCCGGTTTTCCTGGGACACCGAGGTCGCCCGCAGGTAGCTGATGCGCGCCTGCAACTGGCGCAACTGCGTGGCCGCAACATGGTTGCCCGAGCCTTCCAGCAATACGTCGTAGAAGCCCTGCACCGAGTCGATCACCTGTTGCAGTTCGCCGTCCTTTAGTGCCTTGCGGTTCTCGTCGAGGGCTTTTTCCAGGGCCTTGATGTCCTTGGCCTTGGCGCGCAGGGTGAACAGCTGGACGATCAGGCCTTCGAGCACGCAGCGCAGTTCATAGATGTCGACTGCATCGGCGAGGGTGATGATCGCTACGCGCGGGCCTTTGGCATCGGCGAATTCGACCAGTCCTTCGGACTCCAGGTGACGCAAGGCTTCACGCACCGACGTGCGACTGACACCGAGGCGATCGCACAGATCGCGCTCAACCAGACGATCGCCGGGCATGAGCTGGAAATTCATGATCGCGCTACGCAGTTTGTCCAGCACGATTTCGCGCAGGGTAACGGGGTTGCGATTGACCTTGAAGCTGTCGTCGAGTGGCTGGCGTTTCATGGGGTCCGCTCTTTAAGTTGGCTGTCCATGCCAGACGGGCATCTAAACAGCCGAGGGGTTAACTGGAGGCCTCGGCGTCGGCTTCGGCGAAGGCTTCACGGGCGAGCCGGAAACTGTCCACGGCTGCCGGGACGCCGCAATAAATACCGACCTGAAGCAGAATTTCGCGTATTTGCTCACGACTCAGGCCGTTACGCAAGGCGCCGCGCACATGCAGCTTGAGTTCGTGCGGGCGGTTGAGCGCCGAGATCATCGCCAGGTTGATCATGCTGCGCTCCTTGAGCGACAAACCCTCACGGCCCCAGACGTGGCCCCAGCAGTATTCGGTGACCATTTCCTGCAGTGGGCGGGTGAAGTCGTCGGCGTTCTCGATCGAGCGTTGCACGTAGGCTTCGCCCAGCACTTGGGTGCGGATCTTCAGGCCTTTTTCGTATTTTTCGTTACTCATATTCTTCGGCTCACCTCAATCCCGGTGGGAGCTGGCTTGCCAGCGATAGCGGTGGTTCAGTCAGCATTGATGTTGAATGTTCCGACGTCATCGCTGGCAAGCCAGCTCCCACAGGGTTTTGCATTGTTCTTTCAAGCCAGGGTCGGCAACGGCCCGAGCTTGCCTTTGTGATAAATCATCGGCGTCACCGGTTGCTCGGGCAGGATCAGGTTCTTCACCGCGCCGACAATGATCGCGTGATCACCACCGTCGTATTCACGCCACAACTCGCACTCGATGATCGCCGTGGCCTTGGCGAGGATCGGGTTACCCAGTTCGCTCAAGTGCCACTCGATGCCTTTGGCCTTGTCCTTGCCTTTGCCGGCGAAGGCGTAGGCCTCGGCGGTCTGCTCGGCGGACAGCAAATGGATCGCGAATTTCTGGCTGTCGCGCAGCACCGGGTAGGTGTCGGAGGCGTAGTTGGGGCAGAACAGCACCAGCGCCGGGTCAATCGACAGCGCACTGAAGGCGCTGGCGGTGATGCCGACGATGGCGCCATCCGGGTCGAGGGTGGTGACCACCGTGACCCCGGACGGAAACGAGCTCATGACGTCTTTGTAAATGCCGGGTTCGATCATGTCGCAGGACTCCTAGCGCATCACAAACGGGTCAGGCATCGGGGCCTGAGAGAGATTGATCCACACCGTTTTCAGTTCGGTGTAGGCCAGCACCGAATCGATGCCGCTTTCGCGTCCATAGCCACTGTTCTTGAAGCCGCCAATAGGCGCCATCGCCGATACCGCGCGGTAGGTGTTGACCCAGATGATCCCTGAGCGCACGTCCCGGGCCAGACGATGGGCGCGGCCCAGGTCGCGGGTCCAGATGCCGGCGGCAAGGCCGAACTGCGAGTCGTTGGCAATCGCCAGCGCTTCGGCTTCGTCCTTGAAGCGAATCACCGAAGCCACCGGGCCGAAGACTTCTTCTTGCATGATCTTCATCGAGTTGCGGTCGCACTCGAACAGCGTCGGCTCGTAGAACCAGCCGTCACCGAGGCCGGCCGGACGCTTGCCGCCGGTGCGCAACCGCGCGCCTTCAGCAATAGCGTCAGCCACCAGACCTTCGACCACCGCCAATTGCTGCGCGGTGGCCATCGGGCCCATTTCGCTGTGGTCTTCCTGCGGGTTGCCGATGCGGATGCGCTGGGCGCGTTCCACCAGGCGGTTGACGAACTCGTCATAGATTTCGTCCTGCACCAGCAGGCGCGAACCGGACACGCAGCTCTGGCCCGAGGCGGCGTAGATCCCGGCGATGGCGCCGTTGATCGCGCTGTCCAGATCGGCGTCGGCGAAGATGATGTTCGGCGATTTGCCGCCCAGTTCCAGCGACAGCTTGGCGAAGTTCTCGGCGCTGCTGCGCACCACGTGTCGGGCCGTGGCCGCGCCGCCGGTGAAGGCGATCTTGCGGATCAGCGGATGGCGGGTGAGGGCGGCGCCGGTGCTCGGGCCGTAACCGGTGACAACGTTGACCACGCCCGGTGGAATTCCGGCTTCCAGCGCCAGTCGCGCCAGTTCAAGGATGGTTGCCGAAGCGTGCTCGGACGGCTTGATCACAATCGTGTTGCCGGCGGCGAGGGCCGGCGCCAGTTTGATCGCGGTCAGGTACAGCGGGCTGTTCCAGGGAATGATCGCGGCGACCACGCCCATCGCTTCGTGCACGGTGTAGGCAAACAGGTCGGGCTTGTCCAGCGGCAGGGTGCCGCCTTCGAGCTTGTCGGCCAGACCTGCGGTGTAATGGAAAAACTCCGGCAGATAACCGACCTGACCACGGGTTTCGCGGATCAGTTTGCCGTTGTCGCGGCTTTCCAGCTGCGCCAGTTGTTCCTTGTTTTCTGCGATCAGGTCACCGAGCCGCCGCAGCAGTTTGCCGCGTGCGGTGGCGGTGAGGCCGCGCCAGGCCGGGCTGTCGAAGGCAGTCTGCGCCGCTTGCACGGCGCGTTCGACATCGGCTTCATCGGCGTCAGGCAGTTCGGCCCAGGCTTGCGCGCTGGCCGGGTTGAGGCTTTCGAAAGTCTTGCCGGAGAGGGCGTCGACCCATTCTCCGCCGATGCACATCTGGAAGCGTTGGAGTGTCATGCAACGATCCCCTTTATAGGGTTTTGTCGGGCGTGTGCGTAGTCGAGAAATTCCAGCAGCGTCTGGTTGACCAGGCGCGGCGACTCTACCGGCATCATATGCCGTTGCTCGGGCAGCACCGCAACCTTCGCACCGGGGATGCGCCGGGCCAGTTGCTCGGCCATTTCCGGCGTGGAACCGGGGTCCAATTCGCCGGTGGCGATCAGCGTCGGCGCCTGAATACTGCCGAGGTCGTCGGCGCGGTACATGTCCTGAGTGGCGAACAATTCATAGGTAGTCAGATAACCCTGCGGGTCGTTGCAGGCCAGGGTCTGACGAATGGCCGCGATCTGCGCCGGGTTCGCCGCCTGATATTCGCGGCTGAACCAGCGCGACAGCGCCGCTTCGGCATTGGCGTCCGGCCCGTGTTCGGCGGCCTGCGCGGTGCGGGCGATGACCCCGGCGCGTTGTTCTTCGCTGCGGTTGAACACGCTGTTGAGCACCACCAGGCTTTGCAGGCGCTCCGGGTAATGCAGGGCAAACGCCCGCGCCACCAGGCCACCCATGGAGAAACCGATCACCGCTGCCTGGGGCAGATTCAGGTGATCGAGCAGTTCCAGCAACTGATCGGCATAACCGAGCAGGCCGGTGCCGCTGGCCGGGCGCGGGCTGGCGCCATGGCCGAGCATGTCGTAGGCGATCACCTGGTATTGGGCAGACAGGCCAACGATCTGGCCGCCCCACATTTCTTTGTTCAGGCCCACGCCGTGGATCAAGACCACGGGCTGGCCTTGGCCGGTCGCCAGGTAACTGGTGCCAGCCGGGGTGAGTTCAGCGGTGAGCCGAATCATGGAGCGCTCCTGCAATGCCTTTTTATTGTGATTACTGGGCTTTTTCGGCGGCCAGTTCTTCCAGATCGATGTAGCGGTTGCCGATGCGCGGGTGCAGGCGACCACCGTCGGCGCACCCGAGCACCACGACGATTTCGTCGGCACGCGGCGCGTCTTCGATCTGCATTTCCAGGGTGATGTAGTGCGAGCGCAGCCCTTCGTCGTCCTTGTGCATCATCGGGATCTGGATCGACGTGCCCGGGCCGCCGCGCTTGTTGGTGAAGCTCAGGTAGCTCTTGGCCTTGACCGCTTCGCGGTAGTGGTTGCCGAAGCGCAGGGTGTGGATCACCGCCGAGGCGTGTTCGATTTCGCCGTCGGCGCCGACCACTGCCGCTTTACCGTAAGCCTCGATCTTCTCGGCACCGCCGATGATGCCCACCAGACGCTCGACCATCATTGCGCCGAGGTCGGAGCAGTTGGCGCGGATTTGCGGTTTCAGGTCCTCGACGAAGCCGTTGCCGACCCACGGGTTCTTCATCACCACGGCCAGGCCAACCATGGTCACTGGCTTGTCAGTGGCCTTGCCGCCTTCGATGAAGGTTTCTTCGACATAGCTGACGATCTTGCGAATTTCGAAACTCATGAGCTGCTCCGTAGGGGGATTGAGAGTGTCTGTGCGTCTGATGGTATACCATAATACCGATCGTGCAAGTCCCCCACGCAAGATTTGCTGCATCAATCCGGCGAATGGCGGTGTATTCGCCTGCCATCCTCATCAATCCGCCACGACGCGATATCGATGTAGGAGCTGCGACACGCTGCGATCTTTTGATCTTGTTTTTAAAAAACCGGATCAAAAGATCGCAGCGTGCCGCAGCTCCTACAGGGGGTTGTGTCGGGGTCATTTGGTTAACAAAAGATAACGTGGCACCGATTGTCAGACGTTTCCAAAGCCCGATAGGATGAGCCAGCTTCCCAAGGCGCTCTGGACTGCGGGTTTCACGGCTATGCTTGTGACCCATCAGTCACCACGAGCACCCTTGCGGCGCCCTAAGGCCCAATGGCCTAACAATAATAAATAGGGGAAGGTCTATGAGTCGTTGCCGCCCGCCGGCGTTACGCAACACCGCGTTGCTGGCCACAGCACTCACACTGCTGGGCTGTGCTGCCTTGTCGGCACCCGTTCTGGCCGCCGAAGCGCCCGCCGACGGGGTGTATTCCACCGAATCGGCCAAAGCCGCCAAAAGCCTGATACTCGATGTTGTCCACGCCGGCACCCGGTTGGTGGCGGTGGGTGATCGCGGGCACATTCTCTATTCCGATGACCAGGGCAAGACCTGGACCCAGGCCAAGGTGCCGACCCGGCAACTGCTGACGGCGGTGTACTTCGTCGACGACAAGCACGGCTGGGCGGTCGGCCACGACGCGCAGATCCTCGCCAGCGCTGACGGCGGCCTGACCTGGAGCAAACAGTTCGAAGACCTCAAGCGCGAAGCACCGCTGCTCGACGTCTGGTTCCAGGACGTCAACCACGGCGTCGCCGTAGGCGCCTACGGTGCCTTGCTGGAAACCACCGATGGCGGCAAGAACTGGCAGGACGTCAGCGACCGCCTCGACAACCAGGACCAGTTCCACCTCAACGCCATCGCGGCGGTCAAGGACACCGGGCTGTTCATCGTCGGCGAGCAGGGCAGCATGTTCCGCTCCCCGGACTGGGGCCAGACCTGGGAAAAACTCCAGGGCCCATATCAAGGCTCGCTGTTCGGCGTGATCGGCACCGCCCAGGCGCAGACCTTGTTGGCCTACGGCCTGCGCGGCAATCTCTATCGTTCCAGCGACTTCGGCAGCACCTGGCAGCAGGTCGAACTCAAAGCCGCGCGGGGTGCGCTGGAGTTCGGTCTGTCCGGCGCCACGCTGCTCACCGACGGCTCGATCGTGATCGTCGGCAACGGCGGCTCGGTGATCAGCAGCAGCGACAACGGCGAAACCTTCAGCGTGTTCAACCGCCCGGACCGCATTTCGCTGTCCTCGGTGACAGCGGCCGGCGACGGCAATCTGATTCTGACCGGGCAGGGCGGCGTGCACACCACGCAGCCCAACGGCGCCGAAATCAATAATAAGAAGGCGGGGCTATGACTTCCTTGAGCACTCATCATCAGGACAAGGCGACGTTCCTCGAACGTCTGATTTTCAACAACCGCCCGGCCGTGATCCTGATCTGCCTGGTGGTCAGCATTTTCCTGTTCTGGCAGGCCACGCTGATCCGGCCGTCCACCAGTTTCGAAAAAATGATCCCGCTCAAGCATCCGTTCATCGAGAAGATGATGGAGCACCGCAACGATCTGGCGAACCTGGGCAACACCGTACGGATTTCGGTGGAAGCCAAAGACGGCGACATCTTCTCCAAGGAGTACATGGAGACCCTGCGCCAGATCAACGACGAGGTGTTCTACATCTCCGGCGTCGACCGCTCCGGCCTCAAGTCGCTGTGGAGTCCGAGTGTACGCTGGACCGAAGTGACCGAAGAGGGTTTCGCCGGCGGGGAAGTGATTCCGCAGAGCTACGACGGCTCGCCGGACAGCCTCGACATGCTGCGCAACAACGTCCTCAAATCCGGGCAGGTCGGGCGCCTGGTGGCCAACGACTTCAAATCGAGCATCGTCGACATCCCGCTGCTGGAGTCCTACCCGGACCCGCAGGATCAGGGCAAGCTGCTGGCGCTGGACTACCGCCAGTTCTCCCATGAGCTCGAAGACAAGATCCGCAACAAGTTCGAAGCGCAGAACCCCAACGTCAAAATCCACATCGTCGGCTTCGCCAAGAAGGTCGGTGACCTGATCGACGGGCTGGTAATGGTGGTGATGTTCTTCGGCATCGCGTTCGTCATCACCCTGATCCTGTTGCTGTGGTTCACCAACTGCCTGCGCAGCACCATTGCGGTGTTGAGCACCACGCTGGTGGCGGTGGTCTGGCAACTGGGGCTGATGCACTTCTTCGGTTTCGGGCTGGATCCGTATTCGATGCTGGTGCCGTTCCTGATCTTCGCCATCGGCATTTCCCACGGCGTGCAGAAGATCAACGGCATCGCCCTGCAGTCGAGTGAGGCGGACAACGCTCTGACCGCGGCGCGGCGTACCTTCCGGCAACTGTTCCTGCCGGGGATGATCGCGATTCTCGCCGACGCCGTCGGCTTCATCACTCTGCTGATCATCGACATCGGCGTGATCCGCGAACTCGCAATTGGCGCGTCCATCGGCGTGGCGGTCATCGTGTTCACCAACCTGATCCTGCTGCCGGTGGCGATTTCCTATGTCGGCATCAGCAAGCGTGCGATTGCCAAGAGCAAGAAGGACGCGAACCGCGAGCACCCGTTCTGGCGCCTGCTGTCGAATTTCGCCAGCCCGAAAGTTGCCCCGGTTTCGATTGCTCTGGCGCTGCTCGCCTTCGGCGGCGGCCTCTGGTACAGCCAGAACCTGAAGATCGGCGACCTCGACCAGGGCGCGCCGGAGCTGCGTCCGGACTCGCGCTACAACAAGGACAACAACTTCATCATCAACAACTATTCCACCAGTTCCGACGTGCTGGTGGTGATGGTCAAGACCGCCACTGAAGGTTGCTCGCGCTACGAAGCGATGGCGCCGATCGACGAACTGATGTGGAAGATGCAGAACACCGAGGGCGTGCAGTCGGCGATCTCGCTGGTGACCGTATCCAAGCAGATGATCAAGGGCATGAACGAGGGCAACCTGAAATGGGAAACCCTGTCGCGCAACCCGGACGTGCTGAACAACTCGATCGCCCGCGCCGACGGCCTGTACAACAACAGCTGTTCGCTGGCGCCAGTTTTGATTTTCCTCAACGATCACAAGGCCGAAACCCTCGACCGCGCGGTGCATGCGGTGCAGGAATTCGCCAAGGCCAACAACAAGGACGGTCTGGAATTCATCCTCGCCGCCGGTAACGCCGGGATCGAAGCCGCCACCAACGAGGTGATCAAACAGGCCGAGCTGACCATCCTGATTCTGGTGTACATCTGCGTGGCGGTGATGTGCATGATCACCTTCCGTTCATGGGCGGCGACGCTGTGCATCGTCCTGCCGCTGGTGCTGACCTCGGTGCTGGGCAACGCGCTGATGGCGTTCATGGGCATCGGCGTCAAGGTCGCGACCCTGCCGGTGGTGGCACTGGGCGTGGGGATTGGCGTGGACTACGGCATCTACATCTACAGCCGTCTGGAGAGTTTCCTGCGCGCCGGTCTGCCGTTGCAGGAAGCCTATTACCAGACCCTGAAATCCACCGGTAAAGCGGTGCTGTTCACCGGCCTGTGCCTGGCCATCGGCGTGTGCACCTGGATCTTCTCGGCAATCAAGTTCCAGGCCGACATGGGCCTGATGCTGACCTTCATGTTGCTGTGGAACATGTTCGGTGCGCTGTGGCTGTTGCCGGCCCTGGCCAAGTTCTTGATCAAGCCGGAGAAACTGGCGGGGCAGAAGGGCAACTCGCTGTTTGCTCACTGATCCGGACGCCTGAAACGACAAAGCCGCAACCTCAGGGTTGCGGCTTTTTTATGAGTCAAGATCAAATGCCCCTCACCCTAGCCCTCTCCCAGAGGGAGAGGGGACTGACCGAGGTGTGCGGCTTGATACATCGACCTGGAAATACCGAATCGATTATGGATTCACAGCAAATCATGAGATTTGAGATACCAGCCGATTATGGATTCAAAGCAAATCGTTCACGTCGGTGTAGGTCGTCAATATTCCCGGATCGGTCCCCTCTCCCTCGGGGAGAGGGCTAGGGTGAGGGCAAGCGGTCTCAAGGCTTACGAAAGATCCGCCCCAAGCACAACACTCAACGCACTGCGCGCATCATCCAGCTGCACCAGCGTCGCGTGGCGGGCACCCAGTGCATCGCGGTTCTCGATCGCGGTAAGAATCGCCTTGTGCCGTGGCAACGCCAGCTCATGCAGATTCGGTCGCTGGTTGGAATGCTTCAACGCCTCGGCAATCGCCACCGAAAGCATGTTGCACAGGTTCGCCAGCAAATCGTTGTGCGTCGCATCGGCAATCCGGCTATGGAAGTCCAGGTCCGGTTGCAGCAAGGCCTCCGGGGTCGGCGCGGCTTCCATGCGTTGATAGGCCTCGCCGATGGCGGCGATGTCGGCCTCGGTCGCGTGCTGGGCGGCGAGGGCGGCAGCGGCCGGTTCGATGATGCTGCGCACGCTGGTCAGCACATTGAAGAATTCATTCTGCGGACTGCTTTGCATCAGCCAGTGCAGCACGTCCGGGTCGAGCATGTGCCATTCGCGGCGCGCCTTGACCACCGTGCCGACGCGTGGTTTGGAGTACACCAGCCCCTTGGCCACCAGCACTCGCGTGGCTTCGCGCAACACCGGGCGGCTGACCGCGTATTCCTCGCACAGCAGTGCTTCGGCGGGCAGTTTGTCGTCGGGCAAAAAACGTCCGGAGACGATCTGCATGCCCAGTTCCTGGACAATTCGCGAGTGCATGCTTTTACGGTCGGAAGGTTTGCGGTAATCCATGGGGAACGGCGCGATCCTGAGCGATGGAGATGCCGCGCATCATAGCAGGCACCAGACAATCTTGAGGTGGATACACAAAGCAAATGTGGGAGCTGGCTTGCCAGCGATGGCGGGGTGTCAGTCAACATGAATGTCAGCTGGCAGACCGTAATCGCTGGCAAGCCAGCTCCCACAGGGGTGACGGTGTTAGTGGGAATGGCGCGGCACTTCCGCCCCTCGGCAACCCACCAGGAAGTCGAAATCGCAACCCTGATCCGCCTGCAACACATGATCGATGTACAGCTGACGATAGCCGCCGACCAGTAGCTGCTGCGGTGGTTGCAGATCCGCCATGCGCGCCGCCAGTTCGGCATCCGGAATGTCCAGGTGCAAACGCCCGCTGGCGCAATCGAGCTCGATCCAGTCGCCTTCCTGCACCACCGCCAACGGCCCACCGGCAGCGGCTTCCGGGGCAACGTGCAAAACCACGGTGCCGTACGCCGTGCCGCTCATCCGTGCATCCGAGATGCGTACCATGTCGGTCACGCCTTGGGCCAGCAGCTTGGCCGGCAAGCCCATGTTGCCCACCTCGGCCATGCCTGGATAACCCTTCGGCCCGCAGTTTTTCATCACCAGAATCGAGTCTTTATCGACATCCAGCTCCGGATCATTGATCCGCGCCTTGTACATGTCGAAGTTCTCGAACACTACTGCGCGTCCACGATGCTGCATCAATTCCGGGGTCGCGGCGGACGGCTTGAGTACCGCTCCCAGCGGCGCCAGGTTGCCGCGTAACACGCAGATACCGCCGTCCGCGCGGATCGGATTGTCGAGGGTGCGGATCACTTCGTCCTCGCCATAGATCGGCGCGTCCTTGGTGTTCTCGCCCAGCGATTTACCGTTGACGGTCAGCGCGTTCGGATTGGGGATCAGATTGGCCTCACCGAGACGCCGCAGCACCGCCGGCAAACCACCGGCGTAGTAAAACTCTTCCATCAGGAAGCGCCCGGACGGTTGCAGGTCGACAATGGTCGGCATGCCGCGCCCGATGCGTGTCCAGTCGTCCAGATCCAGCTCGACGCCGATGCGCCCGGCGATGGCTTTCAGGTGAATCACCGCGTTGGTCGAACCGCCAATAGCCGCGTTGACCCGAATGGCGTTTTCAAAGGCTTCCTTGGTCAGGATCTTCGACAGGCGCAAGTCTTCGCGAACCATCTCTACCGCGCGCATGCCGGACATGTGCGCCAGCACATAACGCCGCGCATCCACCGCCGGAATCGCCGCGTTGTGCGGCAGGGACGTGCCCAGTGCTTCGGCCATGCAGGCCATGGTCGACGCGGTGCCCATAGTGTTACAGGTGCCCGCCGAGCGTGACATGCCGCCCTCGGCCGCGAGGAAGTCGTCAATGGTGATAGTGCCGGCCTTGACCTGTTCGCTGAGCTGCCAGACCACCGTGCCGGAGCCGATGTCCTTGCCCTTGTGCTTGCCGTTTAGCATCGGCCCGCCGGTGACGACGATCGCCGGCACGTCGCAACTGGCCGCGCCCATCAGTAGCGCCGGGGTGGTTTTGTCGCAGCCGGTCAGCAGCACCACGCCGTCAATCGGGTTGCCGCGAATCGCTTCTTCGACGTCCATGCTTGCCAGGTTGCGGGTGAGCATGGCGGTCGGGCGCAGGTTCGACTCGCCATTGGAGAACACCGGGAATTCCACCGGAAAGCCACCGGCCTCGATCACGCCGCGTTTGACGTGCTCGGCAATCTGGCGGAAATGCGCGTTGCACG
This sequence comes from Pseudomonas sp. SCPG-7, assembly GCF_002156405.1. Classification (NCBI taxonomy): domain Bacteria; kingdom Pseudomonadati; phylum Pseudomonadota; class Gammaproteobacteria; order Pseudomonadales; family Pseudomonadaceae; genus Pseudomonas; species Pseudomonas sp. SCPG-7. The sequence continues at coordinate 202,188 of NZ_MVOO01000001.1, forward strand.
GGGTCAGTTCCGACCAGGTATTGCAGATGCCGATGATCGGCTTGCCGTGGAACTGGTGGTCGGCGATGCCCTGATTCTTCATCCAGCTGCGGTACATGAAGCCGTTCTTGTCGGCCGTGCCAAACCATTGGGCGGAGCGCAGGGTGGGTTTCTTCTCAGACATGATCGATTCTCTTATTGTAAGACTATTGTTTGCGAGTCATGGCTAAACATAAGCGCAAAATCGCCGCTTTGGAAGTGTTGTTGGGTAATTAGTATTACTATATAGTCGTTTTCGACGGAGGGATTGGCCCTGGCGATTTTTCGCGAGAGGCGTCCCCCGAGGTTCTATAAAAACAACAATCGGAGACCGATCCCATGAGCCAGGAATTGCGGCTTATCCGCCGCATCACGCTGAAACTGATTCCCTTCCTGATCCTGCTGTACCTGATCGCCTATGTGGATCGCTCCGCCGTCGGCTTCGCCAAGCTGCACATGGGCGCTGACATCGGCATCGGTGATGCGGCCTACGGTCTCGGTGCCGGGCTGTTTTTCATTGGCTACTTTCTTCTCGAAATCCCCAGCAACCTGATGCTCGAACGCTTCGGTGCGCGGCGCTGGTTCGCGCGGATCATGATCACCTGGGGCGCGATCACCATCGGCATGGCGTTCGTCCAGGGCCCGCACAGTTTCTACGTGATGCGCTTTCTGCTCGGCGCGGCGGAGGCGGGGTTCTTCCCCGGTGTTCTGTACTACATCACCCAATGGTTCCCGGTGCGCCATCGCGGCAAGATCCTCGGCCTGTTCATCCTTTCGCAACCGATTGCGATGATGATCACCGGCCCGGTGTCCGGCGGCTTGCTCGGCATGGACGGCATCCTCGGGCTGCACGGCTGGCAGTGGCTGTTCATCGTCATCGGCACCCCGGCGATCCTGCTGACCTGGCCAGTACTGCGCTGGCTGCCCGATGGCCCGCAAAACGTGAAGTGGATGGATCGGGCCGAGAAGGACTGGCTGACCGGCGAACTGAAAAAGGATTTGCAGGAATACGGCCAGACCCGTCACGGCAACCCGCTGCATGCACTCAAGGACAAACGCGTGTTGCTGCTGGCGCTGTTCTACCTGCCGGTGACTCTGAGCATTTACGGCCTCGGCCTGTGGCTGCCGACGCTGATCAAACAGTTCGGCGGCAGCGATCTGGTCACCGGTTTCGTCTCGTCGGTGCCGTACATCTTCGGCATCGTTGGTCTGCTGATCGTGCCACGCAGCTCCGACCGCATGAACGATCGCTACGGCCACCTGGCGGTGCTCTATGTGCTGGGTGCACTGGGCCTGTTTTTCAGCGCCTGGCTGACCCTGCCGGTGGCGCAACTGGCGGCGCTGTGTCTGGTGGCGTTCGCGCTGTTTTCCTGCACGGCGGTGTTCTGGACCTTGCCCGGGCGGTTCTTTGCCGGCGCGAGTGCGGCAGCGGGGATCGCCTTGATCAACTCGGTGGGCAACCTCGGTGGTTACATCGGGCCGTTCGTGATTGGCGCATTGAAGGAATACACCGGGAATCTGGGTTCGGGGTTGTATTTCCTCAGCGCAGTGATGGTGTTCGGTTTGATTTTGACCGGCGTGGTTTACCGCGTGCTTGAGCGCAAACACGTCCTGCCAACCGAGCAATTCGCCGCCAGCGCACGCAGCGCCACCCGCACCTGATATCAAACGAACCATCACCGCAAACCCTGTGGGAGCTGGCTTGCCAGCGATGGCGGCGGCACATCCAACATAGCGGTATCTGACAGATTGCTATCGCTGGCAAGCCAGCTCCCACAGGGTTTTGCAGTGTTTCGAAGTTTTGTTTACAGGAGAAATTTATGCATCTGGTTCAATTCGAATTGATCAACGGCGAGCGCCGAGTCGGTATGGTCGACAACGGTCTGATCCGCGAAGTGCAGGACGCCCGCAGCGTACGCGATCTCGCGCTGGCCGCGATTGAGGCCGGCAACACTCTGGAGCAGCAAGTACAAACCCACGGCCTGGGCATCAGTCATGACTATGCGCAGTTGCTCAAAGACCGGCGCATCCTGCCGCCGCTGGATCACCCGGACCCGGCGCACTTGCTGGTCAGCGGTACCGGCCTCACGCATTTGGGCAGCGCCTCGGCGCGGGACAAGATGCACCAGCAGGTCGGCGACGAAGCGCAAATGACCGACACCATGCGCATCTTCAAATGGGGCGTGGAGGGTGGTAAACCGGCGGCGGGGCAGACGGGCGTGCAGCCGGAATGGTTCTACAAGGGCGACGGCAGCATCGTCGTGCGTCCGGGCGAAGCCTTCCCGTTGCCACCGTTTGCCGAGGATGCCGGCGAGGAACCGGAGATGGCCGGGCTCTACGTCATTGGCCACGACGGCAAACCCTATCGCCTCGGTTTCGCCGTGGGTAACGAGTTCTCCGATCACGTCATGGAGCGCAAGAACTACCTGTACCTGGCCCACTCAAAACTGCGCAGTTGCAGCTACGGCCCGGAACTGCGCACCGGTGAATTGCCTCAACATCTGGCCGGCAGCAGTCGCATCCTGCGTAACGGCGAAGTGCTGTGGCAAAACGAATTTCTCAGCGGCGAAGCCAACATGTGCCACAGCCTCGCCAACCTTGAATACCACCACTTCAAATACCGTCAGTTCCTGCGTCCGGGCGACGTGCACATTCATTTTTTCGGCACCGCGACCCTGTCGTTCGCCGATGGCATCCGCACCCAACCGGGCGACCAGTTTGAAATCAGCCAGGCCGAATTCGGCGCACCGCTGGTCAACGGCATCGCGCCGGCAGCAGCGGCCTTTCAACCGGACAGCATCGGCACCCTTTAAGGAGCTCCCATGACGCAGATTCTTGGACACAACTTCATTGGCGGACAGCGCAGCGCAGCGGGCAACGTGACACTGCACAGCGTCGACGCAACCACTGGCGAACAGCTGCCGTACGCATTCATTCAAGCGACTGAAGCCGAAGTCGATGCCGCCGCCAAAGCCGCCGCCGCAGCGTACCCGGCCTATCGCAGCCTCAGCGCCGAACGTCGCGCGCAATTTCTCGACGCGATTGCCGATGAACTGGATGCCTTGGGTGATGATTTCGTCGCGCTGGTCTGCCGCGAAACCGCGCTGCCGACGGGGCGGATTCAGGGCGAGCGCGGGCGTACCAGCGGGCAGATGCGCCTGTTCGCCAAAGTCCTGCGGCGCGGAGATTTCTACGGTGCGCGAATCGATTTGCCGTTGCCGGATCGTCAGCCATTGCCGCGTCCAGATCTGCGCCAATACCGCATTGGCCTCGGCCCTGTCGCAGTGTTCGGTGCGAGCAACTTCCCGCTGGCGTTCTCGACGGCCGGTGGCGACACCGCTGCGGCGCTGGCCGCCGGCTGCCCGGTGGTGTTCAAGGCGCACAGCGGCCACATGGCAACCGCTGAACTTGTTGCCGACGCACTGATTCGTGCCGCCGAAAAAACCGCGATGCCGGCAGGCGTGTTCAACATGATCTACGGCGGTGGCGTCGGTGAATGGCTGGTCAAGCATCCGGCGATCCAGGCAGTGGGTTTTACCGGTTCGCTCAAGGGCGGTCGGGCACTCTGCGACATGGCAGCGGCGCGGCCGCAACCGATTCCGGTGTTCGCCGAAATGTCGAGCATCAACCCGGTGATCGTTCTGCCTCAAGCCTTGGCTGAGCGCTCGCAAGCCATCGCCCGCGACCTGACCGCCTCGGTGGTGCAGGGCTGCGGTCAGTTCTGTACCAATCCGGGTTTGGTCATTGGTATTCGCTCGCCGCAGTTCAGCGCCTTCGTCCAGCAAGTCGCCGGGCTGATTGGCGACCAACCGGCGCAAACCATGCTCAACGCCGGCACCCTTGGCAGTTACGGCAAAGGTCTGCAAAAGTTACTGGCACATTCCGGCATCGAGCATCTGGCGGGTAATCCGCAACAGGGCAATCAGGCGCAGCCACAACTGTTCAAGGCCGATGTCAGCCTGTTGATCAACGGCGATGAAGTGCTGCAGGAAGAAGTGTTCGGCCCGACCACGGTGATCGTCGAAGTGGCGGACAAGGCCGAGCTCAGCGCGGCGCTGCAGGGGCTGCACGGCCAACTGACGGCGACGATGATCGGCGAGCAGGCTGACTTCGAACGCTTCCCGGAACTGACGCCGCTGCTCGAACAGAAAGTCGGACGAATCCTGCTCAATGGTTATCCAACGGGTGTGGAGGTGTGTGATTCGATGGTGCACGGCGGGCCGTATCCGGCGACTTCCGATGCGCGCGGTACCTCGGTGGGGACGCTGGCGATCGATCGGTTCCTGCGCCCGGTATGCTTCCAGAATTACCCCGATAGCTTGCTGCCGGAACCGCTGAAAAACGCCAACCCGTTGCGCATTCAACGGCTGGTAGACGGCAAGCCCTCGCGCGACGCGTTGTAACGGTCCGCCAATTTCCCTGTGGGAGCTGGCTTGCCAGCGATGAGGACGGCACATTCAACATTGATGTGTCTGACAAATTGCCATCGCTGGCAAGCCAGCTCCCACAGGGTCCTGCGTCAACAATGAGCTATCATTGCCGGTTTCCCTCCCTGAAAGACTTGATTGCCATGACTGCCCAAACCCTTCTCAACGCCCTCGAACACTGCGGCATGGTCGAAATCGATGGCTTGCACGCCTTCGAATTCGCCCTCGACGAAGACGACAACCTGCACATTGAATGCATCGACGGCCGAGAGGCCAAGCATTGGGAATTCACGCCGGCTCAGGTTGAAGCAGCGACGTTTGACGAAGACCTGCAGAGCTGGCTGATCATTGGCTACGCCAGCGACACCAAGACCACTGGCGAACACCGTCTGGTGTGCCTCGGTGATGTGCTCAGCAGCAGCGACGACGAGGATGACAATTAATGAACATGCGTAAATTCTGGCCATTGCTGATGGCTGGCAGCGTCGGTGCGATGGGCCTGTCCAGTGCCAGCGCCGAGAGCTATCAATTGCTGGTCGGCTCCTACACCGCCGGCACCAGCCAGGGCATCTATCGAATGAATTTCGACAGCGCCACAGGCCAGATCGCCGCCAAGCCGCTGCAAGTGGTGAAGAGCGAAAACCCGTCATGGCTGACCTTGTCCAAAGACCAGAAGCAGCTGTTCGTGGTCAATGAAAACGGTCCCGGCCAGAAAGACCCGGTCGGCCGCGTCAGCAGCTATTCGATCGATCCCAAGACCCACGTCCTGACGCTGATCAATCAAGTGCAGAGCCTGGGCAACGAGCCGACCCATTCGAGCCTCAGCGGCGATGCCAGCCATCTGTTCGTCAGCAACTATTCGGTGGTCGAAGATCCGGGCGGCACCCTCGCGGTGTTGCCGGTCGGTGCCGATGGCAAACTCAAACCGGTGGTGCAGATGAGCGCGCACCCGGCGAGCCGGGTCAACCCCGAGCGTCAGGCCTCGAACCACGTGCACTCGACGGTGTCCTCGCCGGATGGCCGCTACGTGTTCTCCAACGACCTGGGGGCGGACAAGGTCTTCATTTATCAGTTCGACCCGAAAGCCAACCCGGAGCTGCCGTTGACCCCGGCGAAAACTGCTTCGGTGAGCCTGCCGGCCGGCAGCGGCCCGCGTCACTTGCTGTTCAGCGCGGACGGTAAACATGCCTGGCTGACCATGGAAATGAGCGCGCAGGTCGCGGTGTTCGACTACCACGATGGCGTGCTGACCCAGACGCAACTGGTCGATCTGGCCGCCGGTCAGCCGACTTCGGACAAAGCCGCCGCCGCGCTGCATGCCTCGGCCGATGGCAAGTTCCTCTACGTCAGCAACCGTGGTACCGCCAATCAGCTACTGGTTTTCAGTATCGATCCGGCAACCGGCCAGCTCAAGGAACTGCAAAAACGTTCAGTGGAAGGCGATCACCCGCGCGAATTCAGCCTCGATCCAAGTGGCAAATTCCTGCTGATCGCCAACCAGAAGAGCAACGAAATTGTCGTCGTCGAGCGCGACGCCAAGGCCGGTCTGCTCGGCAAAACCGTGCAGAAACTGCCGATGGACGCGCCCAGTGACCTGAAGTTTATCGTGCGACAATAAGCCACAGGCCCCGGTTTACGGGGCCTGTCTCTTTGTATTAATCGCGCTGATATCCGGTAATGCTACAAAGCATTTCAAGCGATCAACCCTCGAGCGTTAAGTTTGCTTCACGGCCCAACCGGGCAAAGCAAGCCAACCGAACACGAGGGTTACCGCCATGAACTTCAATCTCTTCTCCGTCATCGCCGCTTCCGCCATCTCTGCCACCGTTGCATTGCCAGCCAGTGCCAACGTTGAAATCGCCAGCAAAAAATCCCACACCCAGAGCTACACCCAGAAATACCTGCAACAGAGCGCCAACTTCTACGCCGCTCTGGATCACAAAGCCCAACACTGAAATGCCCGCTTCGAACAACTCCCTGTAGGAGCTGCCGAAGGCTGCGATCTTTTGATCTTCAACGTCAAAAAATCGCAGCCTTCGGCAGCTCCTACACGTATGCGTGATCAAAAAATCTCCGCTCGATAGGTTTTCTCCAACGCTGAGATAGACGGCCTAAATAATCAACGAAGCTGATGTTTACTATGGCAAACCCTGAGTGGTTACCACGGCTTTTTTGATTGATCCTGACGGCACTGAAACATGCCCACGGAGCACATCATGGCCAGTTCAATCATCACCTCAGCCAAGCGCGGCGCCTACCTGGCCATCGGTCTTTACCTGGCCCTGGTGCTGTTCGTCAGCATCGCTGCGCAAACCCAACACAGCTTCGACGCACCGATCGAGGTCGCACACCCCGGCATCCAGTTCGAACACCGCGCAGACGTGCTGGTTGATCGTGCTGAACTCGCAGGAGTGAGCGGCGCATGAAAGGCTACAGACTCTGGGTCATCGCCGGACTGGCACTGATGACCAATGGCGCGGCGTTACTCGGCTTCGGCCAGGGTTCGGTGGGTGCGCTGGCGCGGGCCATAGAGGCCAATCACAGCATTGCGCACAATATCGAACGGGCCAATTCGCAGGGGTTGCTGGCCGGTAATCCGCCGATCAAGGCTGAGGTCGATTTTCTTGGGCCGTTTGAAGTGGATTGCATGGCGTTGGGCATGTGCGATGCTCTTGCATAACCTGTGGCGAGGGAGCTTGCTCCCGCTGGGTTGCGAAGCAGCCCCAAATGCGGCGATCCCCTATTTCTGATGATCCGTGTTGAATGGATTTGCGACTGCTGCGCAGCCGAGCGGGAGCAAGCCCCCTCGCCACAGGTGTTCGGCAAGCAAGAAGAGAAAGTTATTTCTTCATGATTGAGGTGAACAGCTCGGAGTCGAGGAAACGCTGCAACCAGACCTGCAAGCGAACGTAAGGCGTCTGCGCAAACCACTCACGATCGACGTGTGCAAACTGCCGCACAAACGGCAGCAGCGCGATATCCGCAAGACACGGATGATCACTCAGCAAATAATCCCGACCTTCAAGCAACCCATCCAGCCGCTGCAAAAACAACGCCCCCTCAGCCCGATAAACCTCCATCGGCTGCTCCGGATAGCGTTCGGCGTACTTGTAGCGGTTCAGCTGCACCTTGAATGCCTGATCGTTAGCCTCGATCAACCCAGCAATCCGTGAATCACCACCGAGCAGCCAATCGTCCGGATCGTGCTGCGCCAACGCCCAGCGCATGATCTCCAGACTTTCATCAATCACCTGTCCATCGACCTCCAGCACCGGCACCGTGCCTTTGGGTGAGATCGCGAGCATCTCGGCCGGTTTGGCCTTGAGGCTGACTTCGACGATCTCCACCGGTACCCCCGAATAGCGCAGGGCCATCCGCGCGCGCATCGCGTATGGGCAGCGGCGGAACGAATACAGCGTGTTCATTTCACCTCCAGGGTGCTCAAGCCGTTGCCTTGGCGTTGTACCTGAATCTGCACCGGAATCCGTTCGTGCATTTCCTGCACGTGGGAAATCACCGCGACCTTGCGCCCCTGCGCCTGCAGGCCGTCGAGGGCATCCATGGCCAGTTGCAGCGATTCCGGATCGAGGCTGCCGAAGCCTTCGTCGATGAACAACGATTCGATTTTCAGCGTGCTCGACGCCATCGAGGCCAGCCCCAGTGCCAGAGCCAGCGACACCAGGAAGGTCTCGCCGCCGGACAGCGAATGCACCGAGCGCAATTCGTCACCCATCTCGGTGTCCAGCACCAGCAGGCCGAGCATGCTGCCGCCGCGTTTGAGGCGATAGCGTTTGACCAGTTGGCGCAACTGCACGTTGGCGTGATGCACCAGCAGGTCGAGGTTGTAGGCCTGGGCGATCTTGCGGAAGGTGTCGCCGGTGGCTGAGCCGATCAACGCGTTCAAGCGCGCCCAGCGCTGGTACTCGGCGTAAGCGTCGGCGATCTGCTGCGCGAGTGCCTGATTGGCGTTCTGCCGGCGCTGATCTTCGGCCTGCTCGGCGCGCAGTTCGGCGCACTGTTGCTCACTGAGATTGAACTGGTTCTGCAGCTCGGCGAGAGCGCTGGCGAGTTGCTCGGCATCGAGATTGCCGTTGTGCTGCGCCTGATGATCGGCCAGGCGCTGATCGCGCTCCTGCAGCAGCACCCTGGCCTGTTCGATGGCTTTTTCGTTGTGCTGCAAGCGCTGGCGCAGTTCGCTCAGCTGTGTGTCATCGACGCGCAACAGGTCTTCGAGGCCGCCGTCATCCAGTTCAGGATGGCGTGCGCGCCAGTCGGCAATCTTCTGCGTCAGTTCGCTGTCTTCGCTTTGCAGCGCCTGCAAGCGTTCTTGCTGAGCCTTAAGTTCGGCGCCAATCTGCACCCGTTGCGTGCGCACGTTCTGCAGTTCCGCAGCCGTGCCGGTTTCGGCGCTGCGCGCCTGTTCCACAGCCTGTTCCAGTTGCTGCTGCCAGTGTTCGGCGCTGCTGTGTTCGCCCAGCAGTTGCGCGAGTTTCGCCTGACAGGCCTGTTGCTGCTCGGCCAGGGCGCTGAACTGCTGCTCGGCGCTTTGCAGCTGTTGTACACGGCTATGTTGGCGGTCCTGTTCTTTCTCCAGCGTTTGCTGGCGTTGTTGCTGTTCGGCCAACTCTTCCTTCTGCTGCTCAACCTGCGCCAGACGCTCGGCAATCTGCCGATCCAGCTGCATGAAGGTTGCCGCCGGTTCAACGCGCAGGGCTTCGAGGGTGTCGGCTGGCAGCAGGCTTGCGAACGCGCTGAGCTCTTCGTCGAGACGCTGACGGTCGCTGCTCAGTTCGCGTTGTTGGTTACTCAGGTGCTGCGCCGCTTGCTGATGTGCGGTTTCGGCATTGCGCAGTTGCTGGGTCAAGCGCGCCGCATCCTGTTGCAGGGTGAGCAGGGCGCTCTGGCGTTGTTCGTCCTGAGTGATGCTCTGGTTCAGTTGATCGTTCTGCCGGGTCAGCCAGGCGTCGCGTTTGTCGGCGTCCTGGTTCAATAACTGAGCGGACAGCGGATGGGCGTCGAGGCTCGGCGCTAGTGCCTGTTGCTGCGCGACCAGTTGTTCCTGTTGTTGCAGCAGCTCCTTTTGTTGAGCGATCACGCCACCGACTTCGGCGCGCAGTTCGATGAGCTTTTCCTTGAGCTGATCGACCACTTGCTGGGCGTTGGCCTGTTCGCTTTCATCATGACGGCCGAGGCTTTGCAGCAGCGCTTCCGGCTGATGATACGGATGCTCGTTGCTGCCACAGACCGGGCACGGCTGATCGTCCTGCAACTGCGCGCGCAGCTCTTCGACACTGGCGCTGCGGGCCAGACGCTGGCGTTCAAGCAGCTCACGGGTGACGTTGAGGGTTTGTTCAGCGACAGTCAGTTCGGCCTTGGTTTTCACCCCGTCCTGGGTCAGGCGCTCGCGTTCCTGCTGTGCAACGAGCAGGCGCTGTTGCACCTCGGCGCTGCGTTTTTCCAGCTCCTGCTGACTGGCCCAGAGCCGCGTCAGGTCTTCGATAGCGCGCAGTTGTTTGCGATTGTCCTGCAGCAGATTGCCAAGGATGCCGATCTGTTCGGCGACGGCATCCGGCTCGGCGCCGGCCTCCTTGAACAGCACTTCCAGTTGTTGTTTTTGCGCGGCCAGCGTCTCGGCGCTGAGCGCCGCGTTCTGTTCGAGGGACGCCAGTTCGGCCTGGCCCTTGTTCAGGCGATTGCCGATCAGCATCAGCTGTTGCAGGCGATCGCGGTAGGCATTCCATGCATCGCTGAGCGGCGCCAGACCCGCACTCTGCTCCAGCCCGGCGGCGATTTTCTGCAGGCGTTCAGCGACTTCTACCTGTTTCGTCTGCAAGGCCTGAATTGCGCTCTGGCCTTCGCTGCAGGCCAGCTCGGCGGCTTGCCGGGTTTCGGCGCTGAGGGCTGTTTCCTTGGCGAGGCGGGCGAGGGTGCTTTGCTCGTCGAAGGCCTGACGCAGCAGCGGGGCACTTTCGCTGTGCCGCTGCTGCGCTTCGCTCAGGGCGATGTTTGCCGCATTGAGCGCCTGTTCCAGTTGCGTCTGGCGCTCGTTGAGCTCGCCGTGTTGCTGGGTATGCGCGGCAATCTGTGCCGCCAGCGGCGTCAGTTGCGCATCGAGTTCAGTCTTGCGCGCGAACTGGTGGCGTTGCGGCGCGAGTTGCTCCAGGCGCGTCAGCTTCAGGCGCTCGCCAGCCAGACCTTCCCACTGCTGCTGTGCACTCTGCAGTTGTTCGGCGGCCGCTTGTTGCGCGTCCTGCAATTGGCGCAAATCCTTGAGCCAGCTGTGCTGTTGTTCCAGTTGCTTGAGCTGGGCCTGCTGCAACTTCAACTGTTGCTGGGCGGCGTTGAAGCGTTCGTCCAGCTCGGCCCGCGCTTCGGGCGTCAGCGGAGTCACGCCAGTGGCCTGATCCTGCAGCAGCTTGTGCGCTTCGCGGGCCTCTTTGGTCTTGTCGAACGCGCGGCGACCGAGGCGGGTGTAGAGCGCGGTGTCGGTGAGTTTTTCCAGCAGTTCGCTGCGGTCGTTGTCGTCGGCCTTGAGAAACGCGCTGAACTCGCTCTGGGCCAGCAGCACGGCACGGGTGAATTGTTCGAAGTTCAGGCCCAGCGCGGCTTCGAGTTGGGTCTTGTATTCGCCTTTCTGACTGGCGAGCAGTTGATCCTGATCGATGTCGCGCAGGCTCTGGCGACTGGCCTGCAACTTGCCGCCGGCCTTTTCCCGGGCGCGGTTGGCTTCCCAGCGCGCGCGATAACGCCGGCCATCGACGCCGACAAAATCCACTTCCGCGTAACCTTCACCGGTACCACGGCGCAGCAAGGTACGCGGGTCGCCGGTGGCGATTTCGCCGTCGGCATCCGGCACCTTGGCGTCACGACCGGTGTTGTTCAGCCGTGGCACGGCGCCAAACAGCGCCAGGCACAAGGCGTCGAGCAAGGTACTTTTACCGGCGCCGGTCGGCCCGGTGATCGCGAACAGGCCGGCACTGGCCAGCGGTTCGGCGGTGAAATCAATCTCGAACGGCCCGGCCAGAGAGGCGAGGTTCTTCAAGCGAATGGCGAGAATCTTCATGGCTGCTCGCCCTCCAGTTGCACGTCCTGCAGCAGCTCGGCGAAGTCCTTCAGCGTCTGTTCATCGACCTCGTTGCCGTAGTTGTCGAGCCAGGCGCGGCTGAACAGCTCCTGCGGAGTGAGTTGATCCAGTTCGACCAGTGCGCTGCCGTCATCGCTGCCCTCAGCGCCACGGTTGCCGGCGTACTCGGCGGCGATCCGCACCAGGCGCACGGCTTTGCCTTGCAAGGCGTTTTCCACCTGATGGCGCAGATCCGGCTGCGGCTCGTCGAGGGTGACGCGCACTTCCAGCCATGGCTGACGCTGGGTTTCGGCGAGCAGATCGATGTTCGGCAAGTCCGCCAGTTGCAGCAGAATCTCCGCCAGCGGCGCCGGGCCGATGCGTTGCAGGTTGACCGAGCGCGGGATCAGTTTCGGCTCGACGCTGACCAGGGTTTCGCCGTCGAGGGTGATGTCGAGAATCTGATGCTGATAACCGATCTCCGAAAACGACAGCGGAATCGGCGAGCCGCTGTAGCGAATGCGTTCTTCACCGTTGACCTTCTGCGGCTTGTGCAAATGGCCGAGCGCAACGTAGCTGATGCTCGGCCCGAACAGGCTGGCGGGCAGCGCCTCGGCATTACCGATGATCAGGCTGCGCTCGGAGTCTTCCGAGACCGAGCCGCCAGCCATGTGCGCGTGGCTGATGGCGACCAGCGCCTGACCCGGCTGGCGCTTGGCATTCGCCGCTTCGATCAGCCATTCATGCACCTGTCCGATACCGCGCAGATAGTCGTCGCCCAGATGCGCACCGGTCACCTCGGCTGGACGCAGGAACGGCAGCGCCAGGCACCACGCGGCGATCTCGCCTTGGGCATTGGGCAGTGGCAGTAGCAGCCGTTCGGCATCGAGCTGGCCGTCATCCAGCCACAACACCCGCCCCAGCGCATGGGTGCGCAAACGGCGCATCAACGGCGCTGGCAGCTCGATGCGCGAGCCGGAATCGTGGTTGCCGGCGATCATCACGATGGTCAGCAACGGCTGCTGCTCGTGAGCGCTGACGATGAAGTCGTAGAGGCGTTCCTGGGCTTTGACCGGCGGGTTGACCGTGTCAAAGATGTCCCCGGCAATCAGCAGCACATCCGGCTGCGCCAGTTGCAGTTGGCGCAGCAGCCAATCGAGAAAGCACGCATGCTCGAAATCGCGCTCCTGGCCATGCAGGTTTTGCCCAAGGTGCCAGTCGGAGGTGTGGAACAGACGCAAGGTGGACTCCGCTACAGAAAGAGGTGATGGCCGCGGGGGAAATGATGGGCGGCAAAGAGGGGGGAGTTTACTGGCAAACGGGCGGGCTTGCCCAAAGGCTTGCAAGATCAAGAGGCCGTAGCCGCTGCCATCTGTCGCTACTGTCAGATCTGACAGTAGCGACAGATGGCGTCGGGTGATGGGATACCGCAGTCGCCAAGGCGCCAAGCCAGGACTTTCTGTCACCTGAGGAATTGCTCGTATGAAAACGCAATCATCGTCTGCCTCTACGTCTTCTGATCCAGGCGTGAGCGCACTCAAGCCCTTAAAAATCACCAAGCTCAGGACTCCCGTGCAGGGCTATGACGGTGGGTTGCCGGTGGCCGCTGTGGAGGGAGGCGTCGAGTTTCTGGTGCCTCCCTGGCTGGTCATGAAGGCGGGTGATCTGATTGAGGTGTTCTGGGGCGACCTGCAGACGCCGGTCTGGAGCAAAGACATCGAGCCAGAAGATGAAAACGAACTCATCAAAGGGATTATCGATGAGGGACATATCCGCAAGGGGGAGGCCTATCCGGTTTTCTATCGCGTGACCCGGCCGTTTCAGGAGCCTGAGTCAACTCCGCCGGAGAGGTTCTTCGTCAAACTGGATCGCCCCGGCGGCTTCGATGACGACCAGTCGACGCCCGGTAACCAGAACCTGCGTTACCATATTCCCCAGAGCATCATCGACAGCGGTGTTGGCCCCGAAGAGGCCGCAGCGGGTGTGCCGATCACGATCCTGCCGTACCTCTTCATGCGCATCAACGACCTTGTAAAAGTGGCATGGGGCAGCGTAGAGAAAACCGTCCTTGTCGAGCAAAGACATATTGACGACCCTGACGATAACCCGCTGGTCGTGACCATCGAGAAACCACTGATCGAGCAGGCGGGCGACAGCGCCGGGGTGATCGTGACGTACCAGGTGATCGATGAGTGCGGCAATTATCCCGATCTGCGTTCACCGTGGTCAGCGGAAACCCGCGTCGTGGTGGATCTGAAAGAAAATCGCCTCGATGCGCCTATCGTGCTGGAGGCCGATCCGCAGACTGACGAAATCGACCTCGACGAATTGAACGATGACGACGTGAACGTTCTGGTCAACACCCCCGCCGGCTCCTTCCAGGAACAGGATATCGTCGCGTTGACTTGGCTGGGAACCAACGCCCAGGGCGCACCGATCAACCATGGCCCGGTAGAGCTGCCGGTGACGCGAGTCGGTCTTGCGCTGCCGTTCAGCGTCCCGAACGACAAGGTACGGGCCATTGCCAAAGGCCGGGCCAGCGTCTCCTACATCCTCAAGCGAGCGGGCGAGGCTGATCGGCCGTCCAAGACCGTCGGTATCTCGGTGACGGGGGAGGCCTTCCGACTGCCTTCTCCTACAGTGGACGAAGCCCCTACCGGTACGCTGAACCCGGACGAACGCTGGGCCACCGTGCGCATTCCTTGGTTTGCGGGACGTGCCGCCAGTGACCTGTTGACGTTGATCTGGCAGGCCACGCGTCCCGGCGGCGGCATCGTCTATTACGAAGATCCGCGTCCGGTTGGTGATTTGCCGGATGACGAGCCGGTGTTGCGCAACGTCTCGAATGTGGTGATCCAGCGTTTCGACGGGTTGAAGGTTTCGGTGTTCTATACCGTTGCCAATGATGACGAGGCGACACTCAACGTGCGCGAGTCGTTGCCGTTCGAGATGCAGGTGGGCGAGGTGCAACCGCTTTTCGTGACGCCGCGCGTGGAAGAGGCGGTGCCTGGCACGTCGTTGATCGATCCGGAAGCCGGACCGCCGCTGGGCTGTAAATTGATTGTGCCGTATCTGCAGACGCTGCCCGAAGACGTGGCGAATTATCGCTGGCGCGGGTCGGCCGCCAGCGGCAGTACCAGCGGCTCGCTGCACCTGACATCGCAAACCGCCGGCAAAGAGGTGCCGTTCACCGTGCCTAAACAGTTTGTGACCAACAACCTCAATCGGCGGATCGTCATCGACTACTTTATCGTGCGTAACGGCAAGACCCTGGGTTACTCCTTTCCGTTGACCTTGCGGGTCGGCAATGCCCTGCTGGATTTCGATCCGCCCTCAATCGATGGCGCTCGCGGCGACCAGATCGATGCGAGCGCGGTACCTGCGGTGGGTGCCACCGTGCGCCTTGCCGCGACGTATGGCCTGAAGGTTGGCGACCGCGGCGAGATCCGCTGGATCGGCGTTGCCGGAGAGGGCACGGCGATGGTGCCATTTCGCGTGGAAAGCGGAGAAGCGGGACGCGACAAACTGATCAGCGTGCCGCAGTCAGTGGTGTTGGCCAACGTCGGGCAGGAGATCTCGCTGGATTGCACCGTAGTGCGTCAGGCCGGTGGTCAACAGTACTCGCGCGTGGCGGTTTATGACGTGCGTGCTTCGCTGGGGACAGGCCGCTTGCTGGTAATGGGCGCGCGCTCGCGGGGCAATTATCAGATTTATGGCGGCGGGACTGCTTGGTTGACTGCGCTGGAGGCAACCACCCGGCAGCCGGTCAAGGCCTGGTGGCGTTATAACGGCGAGGAGGGCGAGGTCAGTGGTATGACGTTTCGTGACACCCGCCCGGACCGACTGCTGCATGTGCGGATCAGTGATGATCAAGTGACAGTCAATCCGCTGAACCTTTGCGGGAACGGTAATTTTGTTTCTGTCTCTGAATTAAACAACGCAGCCTTTGCAGCACGGACTGAACGTGGAGCCTTGGTGGCCTGGGGCAAGCGCAGCAGTGGTGGGGATTTGGGGGATTCGTTACCGACCGTTTCTGATGCCTTATCGCTGAGTGCCTGCGGTTATGCCTTTGCGGCGCGTCAGGCCAGCGGTGGGGTATTGGCATGGGGGGCCGAAACAGGCGGAGGAGCGCTACCCGAACCCATCAGTCTCATGCGGGATATCGTGGCAGTGAGTGGCAACGGTTATGCATTCTGCGCGCTGCGTCGCGATGGGAGTCTGGTGGCGTGGGGAAACCCTAGTATGGGGGCGACGCTTCCACAGCCAATCCCTGCATTGAGGGATGTCGTCAGAGTGATTGGCAACCTCTACGCCTTTGCTGCGCTTCGAGCCAATGGTTCGGTCGTGGCGTGGGGGCACCAAAGCAACGGAGGAAATGTGCCTGCGGCCATTGCGGCCTTGACTGACATCGTCGATATAGTGGCTAACGACTACGCCTTTGCAGCCTTGCGTGCCAATGGTGAGGTCGTGGCCTGGGGATCCAGCTTCAGCGGTGGGAGTGTGCCTGCCGCGATTGGAGTCATCACAGACATTATCGAACTGAGCGCTACTCAAAGGGCATTTGCCGCCCGACGAAGCAATGACAGCGTCGTTGCTTGGGGGTACTCGACATATGGCGCATCCGTTCCTGCACCAATCGCAGCCCTGACGGATATCCGGACGGTGACGGGGCACTACGCATCATTCGTCGCACTGCTGAGCAGTGGGCGTGTAGTGGGGTGGGGGAACCTGGCAATTCCGGCGTCGGTTGCAGCGCTGACTGACATCGTTCAGGTGGTAAGTGGGGGAGTTGCTTTTGCCGCGCTGCGGGCCAATGGCACCGTTTTAGCTTGGGGGGCTGCTGATCGAGGCGGTGAAATCCCGGATGCCATTACGGCCAGATTGATCAACGTCCGTGCCATTTATGGCAACACCCATGCCTTCGCTGCACTGACGTCCAGCGGAGACGTCGTGACCTGGGGGAGTGGTCCGGCCGGTGGGGACAGCGATGCCGTCGCCGATCAGCTCAACGGCAAAATCTTCTACGAAGCTACAGCGCTGTCCCGTGGTTTGGGAATGCGTGAGACGCGATTGCTAGAAACGGCAGAAAGTCAACAAACCTCATAACATCGCCAACGCCTGAACGATCGCAGCCTGCGGCAGCGCCTACATGTGATCCCTGTAGGCGCTGCCGCAGGCTGCGATCTTTTACTTTTTACTTCGGATAAAGGGGCGGCAACCCGCTGTCACCCACCGGATCCTGCACCCGCTCCGCCGCCGGAATCGTGCGGATCGCCCGCCACAGATCCTCGCCCTGCCAATGCTGCCCGGTCTCGCTGTACAGCGCGCCATTGAGCCCGTCCAGCGCGTCGGACAACGGCACAAACCGCGCCGCCATGTCCGCCAGTGTCTCCGGCTGCTGCCGCGCCCAGGCATCGAGTGCCTGCCGCGTCGCTTGCGGATCATTCGCCTGGCACGCCCGCTTGATGTCGTCCAGCAAGGTGCGCGGGCTTGGGCCGGTCTGGGCGGCGCGATGCACCGCCGGTTGCCAGCGCGCGCGCCACCACAGGCCGAAGCCGAGCAGGGTGGTGCAGGCGAGGATCAGCGTGCTGAGTTTCCACCACCACAGGGTGTCGCTGTCGACACTGCCCGATTGCAGGGTGCCCGCCGGGGTGTCGACTTGCAGGCTCGGGTTGTTCGCCACCTGCAGGGTGCGCGCCGGCAGGCTGGTGTGTTCCAGATGATCTTCGAAGGTGTTCCACCAGACCACATCGACGGTGGGCAGCTCGATGCTGCCGCTGCGGCTGGGCACCAGTGCTTCGCGTTCTTCACGACTGCCGATCAGGCCGCGCTCGCCGCTCTGGTTGCTCAGCACCGGTTGATCCGGGTAACGGCGCAGGCCGTTGGCTTCGGTGCCGGGCAGGGCCGGCAACTGCGAGCTGGCCAGGCCTTCGACTTTCAGGGTCAGGCTGCGGGTCAGCGAGTCACCGACCTGAATGTGCTCCGGCTCCGGGTTCCAGCTTTCGCTCAGGCTCAGGCTGCGAGCGGGCAGCCACGGCGCATCGGCCGGATAGGTCAGCGGTTTCGGTTTGACCGTCAGGGCGATCTCGGCGGAATTGACCCGCAGCAATTTGCCCGGTTTCGGGCCTTGCGCGGTGGCGTCCTGGCTGGGCTGGGTGTCGACCAGCGTGGCGCTGAACGTCTGCGGGGCGATGAGCAGCAAACCACTGTGCTGCGGGTAGATCGCATAGCGCATCTCGATCACGCCATGGCGCACGCCGTTGATGTCTTTCTCATAGGTACGCATGTCGCCCAGCTGTTCGATACGCGCATCGGCGATTTGCAGCGGGGTCAGGCTGCTGTCGTCGTACAGCGACACTGAATGGTAGATGCGCAGGGTCAGAACCGCCTGGGCTTGCACGTAAACGCTGGACTGATCGAGGCTGACCTCGATGAACACCGGGTTCGGGTTGTTTTTTTCTTCGCGAGTATCGCTCTCGACCACTTGCACGGTGATCGGTTGGCTCTGCACATCGCCCAGTTGCAGCGGTGGAATGACCACGCTGCCGTTCTCTTTCGGCAGCAGGGTGATGATCCAGCGCGTGGTGGCGCGGTTGTCGCCATTGAGCGTGTTCAACTGGTTGACCTGACGCGTGCCGCGCACCTCGAACAACGGTTCCAGCGGGGTCAGGTCGGGCTTGCCGAACTGGGTGACATCGCTGGTTTCGAGGGTGAGCTCGACCGTCTCGCCGGAGTTCAGGCGACTGCGATCCACGCTGGCCGTCAGCTCGGCCGCCTGGGCGGTGGCCGTGCAGAGCAGCAGGGGTAGCAAGAGGGCGCTGAAGCGGGTCATCGAGTTTTTTCCTGATCCTGATGTTGTTGCTGTTCGTACCAGAATTTGCGTCGCAGCAATTCGCCCGGGTTGTCCGGAATTTTGCCCAGCCATTGTTCCAGTGCCTGACGCTGTTCGCCTTCGAGGTTGTCCTCGCTCGGGCGCAGCGTCGGCACGGTGTCCGTTTCTTCCGTCTCGTCGATGCCCGGTACCTCGTTGGGGCCCGGTTGCGGCGGGGTGGTCGGCGGCGGCTCGGTGGCCGACTCGCCGGGCTGAGCCTCGCTCGGGGTCTCGTTTTTGACCGCCGGTGGCGGCGCGGTCGCTGGCGGTGGTTCATCGCCGGGCACGTTCGGCTGGGCCGTTTGCGGCTGTGGTTCGGCCGGCGGCGGGGTGTTCTTCTGCTTGAGCAGGTTTTCCACCAGGGCCTTGTTGGTCAGCGCCGGGCGCAAATCCGGTTGCAGTTCCAGCGCTTGCTCGTAGGCATCAATCGCCGCTTCCAGCTCGCCACTTTTCGCCAGCGCATTACCGCGATTGTAGTGGGCACGGGCGTCGCTGCCTTCGGCGAAACGCTGAGCGGCGCCACTGTAATCGCCGGCCTCATACAACGCCAGCCCTTGCCACTGGTGATCTTCAAAGTGTTCGGCGGCTTCGGCCGGGCGCTTCTGCTTGAGCAGGTGCAAGCCCTGTTGGTCAGGACGCAGCCACAGGTCTTCGAAGTCGAAAGCGTAGCTCGGCTGCGGCAGGCACAGCAGCAGCGGCAGGCAGAATAACCAGCCACGCCGTCCGGCACACGCGGCGAGCAGCAACAGCGGCAACAACAGCCAGTAACCCTGATCGGCCCAGGTGTCCAGGCGCACGGTCTGACCATCGTTGCGCAGGCTGCGTGGACCATCGAGCAGGCCGAGGGCGCGCAAGTCGGACTCGTCCAGACGCGCGCTGTGGTATTCACCGCCGACGCTGGCGAGGAACGCGCCGAGGCCCGGGCTGTCGAGTTGCGGTACGCGAATCGCGCCTTGTTCATCCTTGAGGAAACTGCCGTCCTCCCGAGCGATGGGCGCGCCTTCAGCGGTGCCGATGCCGAGCATCAATAGTTGCGCCGATTGCTCGCCGAGGGCACGGCGGATGCCTTGGCGTTCCTCCTCTGTCAGCGAGGAGCCGATCAGCAGGATGCGTCCCTGGCCCAGAGCGCCTTGCTTGAGCAACGCCAATGCTTTGCCCACGCCGAGGTCGGCGCGGTGGCCGCTTTCCGGCATCAGCGACGGCTTGAGGGCGTCGAGCAGGTTGCGGCTGGTCGCCAGGTCATCCGACAGCGGTACCAGCGTGTGCGCGCTGCCGGCGTAGACGACGATCGCGGTCTGCGCATCGCTGCGCGCCTGCAACAAGTCGAACAGCTTGCGCCGGGCCTGTTCCAGTCGCGTTGGCGGCGAGTCGGTGGCGAGCATTTCCGGGGTCAGCTCCAGCACCACCACCAACGGATCGGCGGGTTTCTGGCTGGTCTGTTCGACGCGCTCCCAGCTCGGCCCGAGCAGCGCGACGAGGGTCAGCAACCACGCCACGCCGAGGGCAACCCACGGCAGCTTGCTGTTGCGTCCACCGCCACCGCTGAGCAACGTCGAGTGAAACGCTGGCGGCAGAATCATCTGCCAGCGTCCGGCACGTTTCTGTCGGTGCCAGAGTTGCCAGATCAGCCAGCCGAGCAGCGGCAGAAGCAGCAGCCACCAGGGGCGGAACCAGTGCGGCCAGAGCGCGATCATCGGCGCCTCCGCAAACGCAGGCGCTTGAGACGCTCACGCCAGTCAGGCAACGGACTTTGCAGATACAGCTCCTTGGTAAACAGGCGTTGCAGCGGGTTGTCCGGCCACAATTCGCGGACGACCAGCAACAGGCTCAGCAGCAGGGCCAACGCCAGCGGCCAGTGATACAAGGCTTGCGCCGGGCGCGCCTGGGTCGGTTGCTGGGTGACCGGTTCGAGTTGATCGAGGGTGTCCCGGATCGCTTGCAGCTCTTTGCCGTCGCGGGCGCGAAAGTATTGGCCGCCAGTGGCTGCGGCAATCGCCTTCAGCGCCGGCTCGTCGAGGTCCAGGCTCGGATTGACCCCGAGCAGGCCGGTGCTGCCACTGTCTTCCGGGTCCGCACCAATGCCGATCGGGTAGATTTTCACCCCTTCGCTGGCGGCCAGTTTTGCTGCGGTCAGTGGATCGATTTCGCCACCGTTGTTGGCACCGTCGGTGACCAGAATCAACACTCGGCTTTGCGCCGGACGCAGGCGCAGACGCTTGAGCGCCAAACCGATCGCATCGCCGATGGCGGTGTTCTTGCCGGCAATGCCGATGCGCGCTTCATCAAGCCAGACGCGCACCGTGTGCCGGTCAAACGTCAGCGGTGCCTGCAGATACGCCTGACTGCCGAACAGGATCAGACCGACGCGGTCGCCATCACGGCTTTCGAGGAAATCCCCTAGCAGATGCTGGACCAGCGACAAGCGGCTGACGTCTTCGTCCTGCCACTGCATGTCGGGGAAATCCATCGAACCGGACACGTCCACCGCCACCAGCAGATCGCGGCCGCTGGCGGCAATCGGCAACGGTTCGCCGAGCCATTGCGGACGCGCGGCGGCGCTCAGCAGCAACAGCCACAGCAACAGAAACGGCGCCTGCTGACGCCACGCCGGCAGGTTGGCGCGGGCCCGGCGACGGGCGAGGCCTTCGAGGTCCGAGAGAAAACTGACGCGCAACGCCGGCTCGCCACTGTCGGCCACCGGCAGCACCAGACGCATCAGCCACGGCAGCGGCAGCAGCACGAAGATCCACGGCCAGGCGAACTCAAACATGCTTGCGAATCCAGGTGTCGACGGCTTGGGTCAGGCCGGCGATGGCTTTGTCGTCAAGTTTGCATTCCGGTTTGTAGGCGCCTTCGACCAGCACCATCCAGCGCGTCAGACCGGCCGCCGGGCAACGGTTGTCGAGAAATGCCAGCCATTTGCGGCCATTGAGCGTGTGGCTCTGGCTGTAAGGGTAGTGGTTGCGGCACAGGCGTTTGAGCAGGCCGTTGAGCTGCTGCAGCCAGGCCCCGGCCGGTGCGCCGTCGTAGGGTTTGGGCATTTGTGCCAGTTCGGCCAGCGCGGCGATGCGTACCGGATCGAGCGGCTGTTCGGCGCGCACGATAGGGCGTTTCTTGAGCGGAATGAGCCGGCGCAAACGCCACACGGCGAAGCCCAGCAGCGGCAGCAATAACAGCAGCAGCCACCAGCCCGGTGCTGGCGGCCAAAAGTCGATCGGCGGCGGCGAAATCAGCGGTTGCAGTTGTTCGAGGCCGTTCATCGACTGCTCCCCGGGCGCTGCGGATTGAGGAACTCGCGCATCTGCTCGACCATTTCGCTTTGCGTGCTCAACGGCATCAGCAGCACCCGCAGTTTTTGCGCGAGCAATTCCCAGCGGGCGATACGGGCCTCGGCCTGCGCGCGATAGGTTTGGCGCAGCTCGAAATTGAGGGTATCGATTTCCAGTTGCGCGCCCCTTTCCGCGAATCTGAGCAGCCCGGCGGCGGGCAGGGCGTGGTCCAGTGGATCGGACAGCGGCAGCATCAGCAGGTCGCAATGGCGCGCCAGCAGGCTCAGTTGCTGCTCGGCGCTGTCGGTCAGCGCGCGCTCGTCACAGATGACGATCACCAGACTGCCCGGGCGCAACACTTCGCGCGCCCGGCGCAACGCCACGCCGAGGGCGTCGCGGTCCGGCTCGCGTTCGCTGTGCAGCGACTGATTGACCTTGACCAGACGGTTGAGCAATTGCAGCAGGCTCTGCTTGCTGCGGCGCGGCTTGATTTCGTAGTGCTCGTTGTCGCCGAACACCAGCCCGCCAACCCGATCATTGTGCCCCAGCGCGGCCCAGCCGATCAGCGCCGCTGCTTGCGCAGCGAGCACTGACTTGAACATCAGCCCAGAGCCGAAAAACAGCCGCGTGCTTTGCTCGACCATGATAAAAATCGGTCGTTCGCGCTCCTCGTGGAACAGCTTGGTGTGCGGCTCTTGGGTGCGCGCGGTCACGCGCCAGTCGATGGTGCGCACGTCGTCGCCGGCCTGATACACCCGCACCTGATCGAAGTCGACCCCGCGTCCGCGAAATTTCGAGTGATGCAGGCCGATCAGCGGGCTGCGCTGACTTGGCGTGGAAAACAGCTGCACTTCACGCACACGGTGACGCATTTCGATCAGGTCGGTGAGGCTGATGCGGATGCCCGGTTCGGACGGCAGGGGGACGTTCATGGGGGTCAAGCGACGGCTACGACGTCGAGAATCCGCTGCACCACCCGATCCTGATCGATGCCGGCGGCTTCGGCTTCAAACGACAGAATGATGCGGTGACGCAACACGTCGAACAGCACCGCCTGAATGTCTTCGGGGCTGACGAAATCGCGACCCGCCAGCCAGGCGTGAGCCCGGGCGCAACGGTCGAGGGCAATAGAGCCGCGCGGGCTGGCGCCGTAGGCGATCCACTCGGCCATTTCCGGGTCGAACTTGGCCGGGGTGCGCGTGGCCATGACCAGTTGCACCAGGTATTCCTCTACGGCGTCCGCCATGTACAGACCGAGGATTTCCTTGCGCGCGGCGAAAATCGCCTGCTGGCTGACCCGGCGTTCAGGCTTGGTTTCGCCATTCAGCGCTTCGCCACGGGCCTGCTGCAGGATCCGGCGTTCGACGGCGGCGTCCGGGAAACCGATTTTGACGTGCATCAGGAAGCGGTCGAGCTGGGCTTCCGGCAGCGGGTAGGTGCCTTCCTGCTCGATCGGGTTCTGCGTCGCCATCACCAGAAACAGTGGCGACAGTTCATACGTGCTGCGCCCGACGCTGACCTGACGCTCGGCCATGGCTTCGAGCAGCGCCGATTGCACCTTGGCCGGGGCGCGGTTGATTTCGTCCGCCAGCACCAGGTTGTGGAAGATCGGGCCTTGCTGGAACACGAAACTGCCGGTTTCCGGGCGATAGATCTCGGTGCCGGTGATGTCGGCCGGCAGCAGGTCCGGGGTGAACTGGATGCGATGGAACTGGGCTTCGATGCCCTCGGCGAGTTCTTTGATCGCTTTGGTCTTGGCCAGACCCGGAGCGCCCTCGACCAGCATGTGGCCGTCGGCGAGCAGGGCGATGAGCAAACGCTCGATGAGTTTTTCCTGGCCGAGAATCTGCGTTGAAAGAAAGGTTCGCAGCGCCAGCAGCGCTTCACGATGTTCCATCGGTGACTGTTCCTGGAAAGGGTGGCCGCAGGCGTTCGGATAACGCCGGGGCTGGGGGCGTTACTTTAATCCATCGAGGGGGGTGGCGACTAACGGCATTTTGCGCAAAGTGCGGGAAATGACTGGGGGATTTGTTGGAATTTTGTAGCAGGGGAGTGGTGAGGTGGCAGTTCTGGCCCCATCGCTGGCAAGCCAGCTCCCACAGGTATCAGCGGTGCGAATGCGATTTATGCAACACATCGCTCTCTGTGGGAGCTGGCTTGCCGGCGAAGAGGCCGGCTCAGGCACCCTTAAATCTGGCTGATGTAGGTGCCAGTCCCATCCAGAATATTCTTCAGGGTTTCTTCAACTTCAGCCAGATCAACCATATCCGGGTTGAAGGTAATCTCCAGCACATCATCGCCATTCAGCGCATCGGCATCCGCCGCCGCGATCTCGATCTTCAACTGCGTTTTGCTCAGGGTTACCTTTACGCCGTCCAGCGTCGAAGGCTCGCCATCCAGAGTGATCTCCAACTCGTCCTCGTCCGGATAGCGGCTCATCAGAAACATATCGCCCTTGTCGCTATGGCAGCAGAGCATGGCCATGTTGTCTTCTTCGTCGTCGCATGGGTTGACGATCAGTAGGGCGGTGGTCATTTGCATGGGGGAATTCCTGCCTCGGCGGGCGTGTTGGTCGCAATTGGGCGCGATTCTGCCAGCCCTTGGGAATTTCTGCATGTGAGAGTGTCAGAGGATGTGTCGTGAACGCGACACAGGTCAAAGGTCACTTCTGGCACAGATGTACCGTAAATACGGGTATTCAGGCCGCCGTTTTCCGCCATGAATGCTAGTGTTTACCGTTGCCAAAGCCTTGGTTTACGTGCCAATGACCGAATATGTCGCAGCACCGCAAGCAGACACATTGTCGCACCCATTAAGCTGCGCAACGGATGAGCACCCGTAAAGGCATTGTCGGCAGCCTCGACAGTCGTTTTTGCAGATGCCCATTCAATGGAAGGTGAATGTGACCTGAGTGTCTCGTCCAGCTTCACCCACCTGTCCCCCTGTTTCCTCTGCCCGAGATTCAGGAACAGGGCGACACAAGCCCCGCAAGGGGTGTTGCACGCGACGCTTTCCATCAATAACAAGCTTAAGCGGAGTACCACAGATGGCGTTCTTCACCGCAGCCAGCAAAGCCGACTTCCAGCACCAACTGCAAGCGGCACTGGCGCAGCACATCAGTGAACAGGCACTGCCACAAGTGGCGCTGTTCGCTGAACAATTCTTCGGCATCATTTCCCTGGACGAGCTGACCCAACGTCGCCTCTCCGACCTCGCTGGCTGTACTCTTTCCGCGTGGCGCCTGCTTGAGCGCTTCGATCACGCGCAACCGCAAGTGCGCGTCTACAACCCCGATTACGAGCGTCATGGCTGGCAGTCGACCCACACCGCGGTCGAAGTGCTGCACCACGACCTGCCGTTCCTGGTCGACTCGGTGCGCACCGAGCTGAACCGTCGCGGCTACAGCATCCACACCCTGCAGACCACCGTGCTCAGCGTGCGTCGTGGCAGCAAGGGCGAGCTGCTGGAAATCCTGCCAAAGGGCAGCACCGGCGAAGGCGTGCTGCACGAGTCGCTGATGTACCTGGAAATCGACCGCTGCGCCAACGCGGCCGAACTGAATGTGCTGAGCAAAGAGCTGGAGCAAGTGCTCGGTGAAGTGCGCGTCGCGGTCGCTGATTTCGAGCCGATGAAGGCCAAGGTGCAGGAGATCCTCACCAAGCTCGATCACAGCGCATTCGCCGTCGATGCCGACGAAAAGAGCGAAATCAAGAGCTTTCTGGAATGGCTGGTGGGCAACCACTTCACCTTCCTCGGCTACGAAGAGTTCACCGTTGTCGATCAGGCCGATGGCGGCCATATCGAATACGACCAGAATTCCTTCCTCGGTCTGACCAAGCTGCTGCGCACCGGCCTGACCAACGAAGACCGGCACATCGAAGACTACGCGGTGAACTACCTGCGCGAACCGACCCTGCTGTCGTTCGCCAAGGCTGCGCACCCGAGCCGCGTACACCGTCCGGCTTACCCGGATTACGTGTCGATCCGTGAAATCGACGCCGACGGCCACGTCATCAAGGAACACCGCTTCATGGGCCTGTACACCTCCTCGGTGTATGGCGAGAGCGTGCGGGTCATCCCGTTCATCCGCCGCAAGGTCGAAGAAATCGAACGCCGTTCCGGCTTCCAGTCCAAGGCTCACCTGGGCAAGGAACTGGCGCAGGTGCTTGAAGTGCTGCCGCGTGACGACCTGTTCCAGACCCCGGTCGACGAACTGTTCAGCACCGTGATGTCGATCGTGCAGATCCAGGAACGCAACAAGATCCGCGTGTTCCTGCGCAAAGACCCGTACGGTCGCTTCTGCTACTGCCTGGCCTACGTGCCGCGCGACATCTATTCCACCGAAGTGCGCCAGAAGATCCAGCAGGTGCTGATGGAGCGTCTGAAGGCCACCGACTGCGAGTTCTGGACCTTCTTCTCCGAGTCCGTGCTGGCTCGCGTGCAGTTGATCCTGCGTGTCGATCCGAAGAACCGCATCGACATCGACCCGCTGTTGCTGGAAAAAGAAGTGGTACAGGCCTGCCGCAGCTGGCAGGACGACTACGCCGCCCTGACCGTCGAAAGCTTCGGCGAAGCCCACGGCACCAACGTGCTGGCGGATTTCCCGAAAGGCTTCCCGGCAGGTTACCGCGAGCGTTTCGCGGCGCATTCGGCCGTGGTCGACATGCAGCACCTGCTGAGCCTGAACGAAAAAAATCCGCTGGTGATGAGCTTCTATCAGCCGCTGGGCCAGGTGTCTGGTCAGCGCGAGCTGCATTGCAAGCTGTACCACGCCGACACCCCGCTGGCGCTGTCCGACGTGTTGCCGATTCTGGAAAACCTCGGCCTGCGCGTGCTGGGTGAGTTCCCGTACCGTCTGCGTCACACCAATGGCCGCGAGTTCTGGATCCACGACTTCGCGTTCACCGCAGCCGAAGGTCTGGAGCTGGATATCCAGCAACTCAACGACACCCTGCAGGACGCGTTCGTCCACATCGTCCGTGGCGATGCCGAGAACGATGCGTTCAACCGTCTGGTGCTGACCGCCGGTCTGCCATGGCGCGATGTGGCGCTGCTGCGCGCCTACGCCCGTTACCTGAAGCAGATCCGTCTGGGCTTCGACCTGGGTTACATCGCCAGCACCCTGAACAACCACACCGACATCGCTCGCGAGCTGACCCGGTTGTTCAAGACCCGTTTCTACCTGGCGCGCAAGCTGGGCAGTGATGATCTGGAAGACAAGCAACAGCGTCTGGAACAGGCGATTCTGACCGCACTGGACGATGTTCAGGTGCTCAACGAAGACCGCATCCTGCGTCGTTACCTGGACCTGATCAAAGCCACGCTGCGCACCAACTTCTATCAGACTGACGCCAACGGCCAGAACAAGTCGTACTTCAGCTTCAAGTTCAACCCGCACGCAATTCCAGAGCTGCCGAAGCCGGTACCGAAGTTCGAAATCTTCGTTTACTCGCCACGCGTCGAAGGCGTGCACCTGCGCTTCGGCAACGTTGCGCGCGGTGGTCTGCGCTGGTCCGACCGTGAAGAAGACTTCCGTACCGAAGTCCTCGGCCTGGTAAAAGCCCAGCAAGTGAAGAACTCGGTCATCGTGCCGGTGGGTGCGAAGGGCGGCTTCCTGCCGCGTCGTCTGCCATTGGGCGGCAGCCGTGACGAGATCGCGGCCGAGGGTATCGCCTGCTACCGCATCTTCATTTCCGGTCTGCTGGACATCACCGACAACCTGAAAGACGGCGCGCTGGTACCGCCGGCCAACGTCGTGCGGCATGACGACGATGACCCGTACCTGGTGGTGGCAGCGGACAAGGGCACTGCGACCTTCTCCGACATCGCCAACGGCATCGCCATCGACTACGGCTTCTGGCTGGGCGACGCGTTCGCTTCCGGTGGTTCCGCCGGTTACGACCACAAGAAAATGGGCATCACCGCCAAGGGCGCGTGGGTCGGCGTACAGCGCCACTTCCGCGAGCGCGGCATCAATGTCCAGGAAGACAGCATCACCGTGGTCGGCGTCGGTGACATGGCCGGTGACGTATTCGGTAACGGCCTGTTGATGTCCGACAAGCTGCAACTGGTTGCTGCGTTCAACCACATGCACATCTTCATCGATCCGAACCCGAACCCGGCCACCAGTTTCGTCGAGCGTCAGCGCATGTTCGACCTGCCGCGTTCGGCCTGGACCGACTACGACACCAGCATCATGTCCGAAGGCGGCGGTATCTTCTCGCGCAGCGCGAAGAGCATCGCCATCTCGCCGCAGATGAAAGAACGCTTCGACATCAAGGCCGACAAGCTGACCCCGACCGAACTGCTGAACGCCTTGCTCAAGGCGCCGGTGGATCTGCTGTGGAATGGCGGTATCGGCACTTACGTCAAGGCCAGCAGCGAAAGCCATGCCGACGTGGGCGACAAGGCCAACGACGCACTGCGCGTGAACGGCAACGAGCTGCGCTGCAAAGTCGTGGGCGAGGGCGGTAACCTCGGCATGACCCAGCTGGGTCGCGTGGAATTCGGTCTCAATGGCGGCGGTTCCAACACCGACTTCATCGACAACGCCGGTGGCGTGGACTGCTCCGACCACGAAGTGAACATCAAGATCCTGCTGAACGAAGTGGTTCAGGCCGGCGACATGACCGACAAGCAACGCAACCAGTTGCTGGCGAGCATGACCGACGAAGTCGGTGGTCTGGTGCTGGGCAACAACTACAAGCAGACTCAGGCTCTGTCCCTGGCGGCGCGTCGTGCCTACGAGCGCATTGCCGAGTACAAGCGTCTGATGAGCGATCTGGAAGGCCGTGGCAAGCTGGACCGTGCCATCGAGTTCCTGCCGACCGAAGAGCAGATCAACGAGCGCGTTGCGGCAGGCCATGGCCTGACCCGTCCCGAGCTGTCCGTGCTGATCTCGTACAGCAAGATCGACCTCAAGGAACAGCTGCTGAACTCGCTGGTGCCGGATGACGACTACCTGACCCGCGACATGGAAACGGCCTTCCCGCTGACCCTGGTCAGCAAGTTCTCCGAAGCCATGCGTCGTCACCGTCTGAAGCGCGAGATCGTCAGCACCCAGATCGCCAACGACCTGGTCAACCACATGGGCATCACCTTCGTTCAGCGACTCAAAGAGTCGACCGGCATGAGCCCGGCGAACGTGGCTGGCGCTTACGTGATCGTGCGTGACATCTTCCACCTCCCGCACTGGTTCCGTCAGATCGAAGCGCTGGACTACCAGGTTTCCGCTGACGTGCAGCTGGAGCTGATGGACGAACTGATGCGTCTGGGCCGCCGTGCTACCCGCTGGTTCCTGCGTGCCCGTCGCAACGAGCAGAACGCTGCCCGTGATGTCGCGCACTTCGGTCCGCACCTGAAGGAGCTGGGCCTGAAGCTCGACGAACTGCTGAGCGGCGAAATCCGTGAAAACTGGCAGGCGCGTTATCAGGCTTACGTCGCGGCCGGTGTGCCGGAGTTGCTGGCGCGTATGGTCGCGGGTACCTCGCACCTGTACACCCTGCTGCCGATCATCGAAGCGTCCGACGTCACTGGCCAGGATCCGGCCGAAGTGGCCAAGGCCTACTTCGCCGTGGGCAGTGCGCTGGACATCACCTGGTACCTGCAACAGATCAGCGCGCTGCCGGTTGAAAACAACTGGCAGGCTCTGGCCCGTGAAGCGTTCCGTGATGATGTGGACTGGCAGCAACGTGCGATCACCATCTCCGTCCTGCAACAGGGCGACGGCACCCAGGACGTGGAAGCACGCCTGGCGCTGTGGATGGCACAGCACGAAAGCATGATCGAGCGCTGGCGCGCCATGCTGGTGGAAATCCGTGCTGCGAGCGGCACTGACTACGCCATGTATGCCGTGGCCAACCGTGAGCTGCTGGACCTCGCGTTGAGCGGGCAAGCGGTGGTGCCTGCGGCTGCTGCGAATGCCGAGCTTGAACCGGCCTGAGTAGTGGTTGAATGAAGAAGCCCCGGTGTCGTGAGATGCCGGGGCTTTTTTATGCATCGTTGATGCGCTCCCTGTAGGAGCTGCCGAAGGCTGCGATCTTTTGATTTTAAAAGTCAAAAGATCGCAGCCTTCGGCAGCTCCTACAGGGTTTGAGTGTCACCACAAATCCTGTGGGAGCTGGCTTGCCAGCGATGAGGGCCTTACTTTCAATACAAGTCAGGTGCTTGTTTGTTATCCAGCATCGACACTTTATCTGTCGGTCTGGTCAATAAATTACTCAGCGACTGATCAAACTTCTGCAACGCCCGAACTTGCACATCCTGCTGCTGATTAATATCCGCGACTATCTCTTCCGAACGTTTGAAGTCGGCCCACACCGGCGTCAGTTCCTTCGCTTCAGAACCTTTAGCTGTACCGATGTAGTTCAACTTCGCATCATAAAAATCCGCACTCACATCAGCCTTGATGTCGGAACTGCGCGAGGTGATCAACTGGCTGTGGGTGTCGATGATCGCCACCACGTCGGGATGCGCCGCGCGCAGGCTCTGCATGTCCGGGTACACCGTGACGGAGCCGAACTGGCGTTGCAGCGAAGCCTTGACCCAGTCCACGGCCATGTCCGGTTTCGAGGTGTTGACGTAGGCGTCGTGGATCGGCTGCACCAGCAGGCTCCGGCCGAAACCGGTGCCGGCGTTGGCCTGATAGTCACGCAGGTATTCGCGGTTGGTCTGGGTACTCGGGCTGTAGACCACGCCCAGTGACACGCCGGGGCCGCTTTGCACTTGGGCGGCGCTGCTGCGGCCAACCGGTTGGGTGAACAGCGTATCGAGGGACGAAACCGCTTTCGGCGCGGTGGGTACTGAGCAGGCGGACAAAGCTAAAACCGATATCGCCAAGGTACTGGCAAACGCAAGTTTCATGGTGAGTCTCCCGTGAAGCAACTTCAGTCGGAACGTCATAGTTGTCGCGGCTGTTTGTCAAAGGCGCGCGACAGTTGACTCAGACTAAACCCGCCAACCTGTAAATAAGCTGACAATTTTTCCAGTTATGGCGATGCATTAGTTTTATTGGCTTTAAGGCAAATCGGTTAATTGCCTCGGGACATAAAAAGGCGCAAAACAGTGTTTTGCGCCTTTTTATTTATGGCTGTGCAAACAACCATCAGTTTTTCAAGGGGATCAGCACTTGTTCGTCCGGGGCCAACACCATGAACACCAGCAACTTCGCCGGTTTGCTGTTGCTGGCGTTTTTCGACACCAGATGTTCGGAGCCGGCCGGTTCGTACCAGAACTGGCCTTTCTTGTAGGTGATCGGCTGTTCGCCCTTGACCTGGGAAATCACTTCGCCTTCGAGCACGTAGGCCATGGCAGTGCCGTCGTGTTTGTGGGCAATCGAGGATTGGCCGGGTTTGTAGTCGACTTCAATCATCATGGCTTTCTTGCCGGGGGCGTTTTTCAGCATCTGGTCTTGCAGGACGGTGACTTTTTCCGACGGGTCATGGGCCAATGCTGCGGCGGACAGGGACAGGGCAAGAGCGGCGGTGAAGAGGTGCAGGGCTTTCATGTTCGATCACCAGTTGGGGAGGGGTGGTGACCACAGTAGTCTGCGGGGTGGGGCATGCAAACGGCCAATATTCGGGAAGATCGGGTGACCAATCAGTCGTTCGGCGGTGCAGCTGAATACGTCTTCGCGAGCAAGCTCGCTCCCACAGTTGAACGCATTCCAAATGTGGGAGCGAGCTTGCTCGCGAAGGCGTCCGGTCAGACGATGGGGAAGCTGTTGAAATCCACACTATTGGCCAGACGGCTATCGATCAGGTCAATAAACCCCTGCGCCTCGGGCCGGTTGAAGTGCGCCTGCATCGCCGCTTCCGACTGCCAGCGTGCGCTCACTGTCCAGCGTTGGCTGTCCTCGGGGCAGCGGTCGACCATATAGGCGTCGCAGCCCGGGGTCTGGCGCAAGGTGTCGACGATCTTCTGCAGCTGCCGGCCGAGCTCTTCCGAACGGCCGGCGGCGGCGCGCACCTGGACGGTGTTGATCACTTCGTTGGACATTGCTCACTCTCCTGAATCAGGCCGGACGAATCCTGCTCATTGAGGGATAACGCCCATGCAGAATAGGCCCGCCTCCGTTGATCACCAATAACCAATCGGCGGTTAATCGCGCAGACCAATCATTCACGCCACTTGTTGCAGAATGTCGCGCAGGCGATCCAGAGCGGTGTCGATGTCGAGGGTTTCGATGGCGCCGAAGCCGAAATACAGGCCGCTCCTCACCGGCTGTTGATAATAGAAAATGTCGATGGGATACAACCCGACCTCGACCTTTCTCGCCAACTCGATTACCAGCGCCAGGTCGACCGGCACCTTGCACAGCACTGCCATGTGGAACCCGGCACTGGGCGCTATCGCCTCCAGCCACGGCGACAGATCCGTGGCCATGCGCGCCAGAATCCGCTCGCGGCGCTGGGCGTAAATCGCGTGGCAGCGGCGGATGTGCTTGAGCAGGCAACCTTCGGCAATGAACTTGGCCAGCGCCCATTGCGGCAAGGTCGAAGCGTGCTGGTCAGTGAGCTTTTTCGCGCGGATCACCGCTTCGAGGATCGCCGGCGGCAGAATCGCGTAACCCAGGCGCAGCTCCGGCAACAGGGTCTTGGAGAAGGTCCCAACGTAGGCAACGATCCCGCGCTGGTCGAGGCTGAAAAGGGAGTCCGTAGGCCGGCCTTCATAGCGGAACTCGCTGTCATAGTCGTCCTCGATGATGATCGCGCCCAACTCATACGCCCGGGCGAGCAACGCCTCGCGGCGCGCCTGGCTCATCGGCATGCCCAGCGGGAACTGGTGCGACGGGGTGACGTAAATCAGCCGCGTACCCTCGGGAATCTGTTCGACCACAATGCCTTCGGCATCCACCGGAACTCCACTGACTGCGGCGCCGTGGCTGCCGAACAGCAGGCGGGCTGGCGGATACCCCGGGTCTTCCATCGCCACTCGGCTGCCGGGGCTGATCAGCACGCGGGTGATCAGATCCAGCGCCTGCTGCGCGCCGTTACACACCACGATGTCCTCGTCCCGACCGTTGATCCCGCGCGAAAACGCGATGTGCCGGGCAATCGCATTGCGCAGTGCCGGCAAGCCTTCGGGGACACTGTAGAAGCCTTTTGAACCTGCCATCTGGCGCATCGCATGCGAGACGCAACGGCGCCAGTCGTCATGCGGGAACTGGCCCTTGCTGGTGGCGCCGCCGATAAAATCGTAACGCAGCGAGCCTTCCAGCGTCGGGTGCTGCAGGAACATCGGCAGGTTGCGCCAGCGCTCGATCTGTTCGGCGCTGGCCAGTTCGGTGTGGCTTTGCTTGCGCTGAACCTGCGCCGGACGGGCGTTGACGTAGGTGCCTTTGCCGATGACGCCGGTGAGGAAGTTTTCGTAGGTCAGTTGCGCGTAGGTGTCGGAAATGGTCTTGCGCGAGATCCCCAGTTGCTCGGCCAGCAAGCGACTGGGCGGCAACTGCGTGCCGGCGGCCAGACGCCCGGACTCGATGGCGCCGCGCAGTTGGTTATACAACTGGCCGGCCAGGTCCTTGCGGCCATTGATCACGACGTGAAGTTCCATACCGACGCGGCTCCGGGGGGCGATTGGGGTGTCGGCCAGATTACCGCTGTTGCGTGATTGGCAGTAGTTGCGCAGCACAAAAACCCGAAATTGGTCACCATCCCTGTAGGAGCTGCCGCAGGCTGCGATCTTTTGACTTTGATTTTTTATAAGCAAAAGCAAGATCAAAAGATCGCAGCCTACGGCAGCTCCTACAGGGGAAATGTGTGGGGCCGGGATTTCAGTGGTGTGGCGGTTTTTCGTGGAATTGGGGCTGTAACGCCGGCGCATCAGCGCCTACCGTAAAACCACTATCCCGCATTCCGAGACCTGCCTATGTCCCCGCGTCTGGACTACTACAACGCATCGCCCAAGGCGATGAAAGCCATGCTCGCCATGGAAGCGCTGACCCGCGACCTGAGCATCGAGGCGCCACTGTTGCAACTGATCCGGATCCGCGCCTCGCAGCTCAACGGCTGCGCATTTTGCACCGACATGCATTCAGTGGATGCGCGGCGCGCCGGGGAGAGTGAACGGCGTTTGTATGCGATTGCGGTGTGGCGCGACAGCGGCTTCTTCAACCCCCGCGAGCGTGCCGCGCTGGCCTGGGCCGAGGCGGTGACGTTGTTGGCTGAAAGTCATGTGCCGGATGATGTTTACCAGTTGGCCAAAGCGCAATTCAGTGAAGCCGAACTGGTGGATCTGACCATGGCAGTGACCACGATCAACAGCTGGAATCGCCTGGCGGTAAGTTTCCGCCAGATCCCAAGCGACTGACGTACACATAACCTGTGGCGAGGGAGCTTGCTCCCGCTCGGCTGCGCAGCAGTCGCAAAACCTTTGCATGCGGTCTGTCAGTCAAAACCGGTTCGGCAGGTTTGGGGGCGCTGCGCACCCCAGCGGGAGCAAGCTCCCTCCCCACAAAGTTTGGTCTTCAGTTTGGTGGAAAGATCGCAGCCTTCGGCAGCTCCTATATTCGATCCCATGTAGGAGCTGCCGAAGGCTGCGATCTTTTGACTTTGATGTTTTCCTAATTCGGTGGGCGCTGTGGTTTGACTGACGTCCCGAAGGTATTCCCCATCCGCGTACTGGTCGCCGCCGGCGTCGCCAGCCCGACCTGATTCGGTGGCCGCTTGTTCACCGGCACATTCAGCGCTTCCTGATTCTTCTGCGCGGCGGCCGCACCCTCGGGATTGTTGCCCATCTGCTGACTCAGACAGTCGTAATTCGGCGCCTTGTAGCCACCCACCGTCACCTCCACACAACCCAACGGCTGTTCGGCGTGGGCGCTGGCGAAGGCGCTCAGCAGCAACCCGCCGAGGGCGATTTTCCACAGTGATTTCATGCAAGCCTCCTGGCCGGCCCGAAGCGGCCGTTGTCTGTTTGCAGTCTAGTGCAAGCCTTGGGCGAATCCCGTGATGGTTTTTTTGCACCGCCCGTCACACCAGATTCATAAACAGCCATCAGGATGACG
Source organism: Pseudomonas sp. SCPG-7 (assembly GCF_002156405.1). NCBI lineage: Bacteria > Pseudomonadati > Pseudomonadota > Gammaproteobacteria > Pseudomonadales > Pseudomonadaceae > Pseudomonas > Pseudomonas sp. SCPG-7. The sequence goes on from NZ_MVOO01000001.1 coordinate 236,842, forward strand.
GTTTTCAGGGGTACGTCAGCCGTGCAGCGAGGCAGTTCCAGGGACGGTCTTCAGCGTTCAGCGACTCTCGTGCGCCGGGTGAGTCTGGGGCTGCTGCTTGGCTGGTTCAGCGGTGCGGTGACCGCCGAACCGCTGCCGGCCGATATGCGCATGACGCTGCACATCCCGGCGCAGGATCTGGCCCGGGCGCTGGATCAGTACAGCCACGCCACGGGCGTTGCGGTGCTGGTCGACAGCCAGTTGAGTCGCGGCCGACGCTCATTGGCGGTCGATGGCGAATACACCGCTGCCGACGCCTTGCGCCGCTTGCTCGGCGGCAGCGGTCTGATGGCGCGTTATGCCCGCGACGACGCGTTCACCCTGCAAGTGGCGCAGGTCGAGGACGTGCCGTCGGCGTTGGACAAAACCACCCCGGCCAGTGCCGCTGTCAGTCGCAGCTACGCCACCGCGGTGCAAGCGGCGATCGAGCGCAACCTGTGCCGTTCGCCACTGACTCGTCCGGGCAGTTATCGCGCGGTGTTGCAGGTCTGGGTCGGGCGCGACGGCGTGGTGCAGCACAACCGGTTGGTCACTTCGACCGGTGATGTACGGCGCGATACCGCGCTGGTGGAGAGCTTTCGCAATCTCAGGATCGACCGGCCGACACCCAGCGCGTTGCGTCAGCCGGTCACGTTGCTGTTGTTACCGGAGTCGTCAGGGAAACGCATGGAATGCACCCAATGGGAAGGAGTTTCCGGGGGATGAAAGACACCGGACAAGGTTCGATGGTCCAACTGTTCCTGACGTCCTATGAGGACTTTCGGGTGCGCTTGCGCCGCCGTCTCGGCTCGGAAGATCTGGCCAACGACGTGTTGCACGAAACCTACCTGCGGGTCGACCGCATGGAAACGCCGCCGAACCTGCTGCGGCCCAACGCCTACCTCTATCGCATGGCCCTGAACATCGCCGCCGACCGCCGTCAGGCCGATGCGCGCCTGCTCACCGGCGAGGAAGTCGAAGAGCTGCTGCAGATCGGCGACGAGGCGCTGGACCCGGCGCGGGTGGTCGGTGGGCAGAAGGAAATCCAGTCGCTGCTCAGCGCCCTTTACGAGCTGCCCGCGCGGCGCCGCAGAATCTTCATCGCAGCGCGGCTGGAAGAGGCGCCGCACCTGGAAATCTCCCAGCGTTTTGGCATCTCCACGCGCATGGTCGAAAAGGAAATCAAAGCTGCATTGGGCTTCTGCGCCGCGAAACTGGAAAGAAAAGTGTTTCAGCGGTTCGGTCGCGGGGCCGGAAAACCGTCTTCTGAATAGTGCCCGATCATTTCGTTGAGAATCTGCGCGTTTGAACATCTTTCGACTGACACCTGCCGAGCCATCGGCGGCCGACAATCTGCACAGCGAAGCCCACGACTGGTTGGTCCTGCTGACCTCCGGCCGTGCCACCGTGGCCGACGCCCGCGCGTTACGCCAGTGGTGCGCGCAGAGCGCCGAACATGCCCAGGCTTTCGAGCAGGCCAAGGTGTTGTGGCACAACCTGCAGCCTGCCGCTGAAATGCTGCAATCGCCACGGCGCTTCGGTCGCCGGGCTTTTCTCGGTGGAGCGATTGCCGCATCGGCGGCGTTCCTGCTGGTACGCGGGACGATTCCCGGTGGTTTCGAAGGGCTCGGCGCCGATTACATCACCGAGGTCGGCCAGCAGAAGCGTTTTGAACCGGCCGATGGCGTGCGCCTGGAACTCAACACCCAGACCCGCATCAACCAGCGCGCCGGCGACGACGGTGTGCAGGGGTTCGAACTGGTCAGCGGCGAAGTCGAAGTGCAGACCGCACGCCTGCCATTGGCAATGCAGGCTGGAGGAGGGTGGTTGCGCGCCAGTCAGGCGCGGTTCAACCTGCGTAACACCGATCAGCAGGTGTGCGTGACGTGCCTCGATGGTTCGGTGGACGTCAATGTCGATGGCCGCAGCCTGCGCTTGCAGCCGGGTGAGCAACTGACCTACGACGCGCAGCAAGTAGGCGCAGTGCAAAGCGTCGACACCACCGCAGTGATGAACTGGCGCCAACAGGTACTGGTATTCAACGGCGCAACCCTCAGCCAGATGATCGACGAGATCAACCGCTACCGCCCCGGCATGTTGCTGCTGCTCAACCGCGAACTCGGCCAACGCCGCGTCCAGGCCCGCTTCAGCCTCGACCAACTCGCCGGCGTCGCCCTGCTGATCCGCGACGCCTACGGCGTCAAATGCACCGAACTGCCCGGCGGCGTCGTCGTCCTCAGCTAACCCCAATCCCTCCAACCCCACCACCCCCTGTGGGAGCTGGCTTGCCAGCGATGACGCCCTAACAGCCAACCCCCCTCCAACTGACCAAACCCAATCCAACTGTGGGAGCGAGCCTGCTCGCGAAGACGACCTCACAACCAACCAATCCCCAACTGACTGCCCCCAATCCCATGTAGGAGCTGCCGAAGGCTGCGATCTTTTGATCTTCAAAAATCAAAATCAAAAGATCGCAGCCTCCGGCAGCTCCTACAGAAATCTCCGTTATGCAGGGATATCGACATAACCCGCATGCTTCACTGCAAAGGCCCCATCACCTGCCGATACCGCTCCACCCCCTGCGCCGTCTCCCGCGTCAACCGAACCTCCAACCCCAACGGATCCTCCCGCCTATTCCCACTCAACTGCCGCCAACCCTTATCCAACTCCCAAACCCGCACCTGCACATCACTCACACCTTCCAACACCGCCACCCCAGCCCCCGGCGCCGGTAACGGATACCGACTGCGCGTCTCAGCCACCGCCCGATACAACGTATCCCCCTTGACCCACCAGCGCACCCGCTGCAAAGCCCCAGGCTGATCCGCCGCACGGCGAATAATGTCCAGCCGAAACCCCTTGCTGTCACTGCTGCGCACCGTCAGCGCAGGCGGCGCACTCGGCGGTTCATCATCCACGCCAATCTTCTTCGGCTCGGTCAATTCAACCCCAGCGCGCATCTCCACATCACGCTGCAACTGATTCAACGCCCGCAACAAACTGTCACTCTGCTCACTGCTCGCCTGCAAATGACTGTCCGCCCGCGTCACACTGTCCAGCCCGCGCCAGGCAATCAGACTGACCACCGCCATCAGCAGAATCGCGACCATCACCTCGATCAGGGTAAAGCCCCGTTGATCGTTCATTGCACACTGATCCTGCCACTGGCATCACGCAGCACACTCAGCCGATCGAGCCCATCAGACAGGGTCAATTGCAGCGGCGGATTGATCCACTCGGCGTTAAGCACCACCTTCTGCTTCGGCTCCACCCGCACCTCCAGCTTCGGGCTCTGCCAGGTGCGCGGCCGCAACTGCGGATCATCCTTGAAATGCTCAAACCCCCGACCACTGTCACTGCGCCGACTGAACCGAAACCCCTTGCCATCGCTCAGCCACACAATCGGCCGACCATCCGCCCGCGCCTCCGCCTGCGCCACCTGCAGCAACTGCGCCACACGCTCGGCGTCCTTGCGCAGCAACTGCAGCGGATCCGGCTTGATACTCAGGCTGATCGCCGCACTGGCAATCCCGATGATTACCAGCACCACCATCAGTTCGATCAGCGTAAAGCCCTGTTGCTTGCCCACATTCATCGGTTGCGTACTCCGTTGCGTCCTGCCCCGTCCAAAAAAAACATCCTGCACGGCCAACATGTAAGGCGTGTGAAATAAAACCGTGAGAATTGCCGCGTAGCCTGTCAGCAGGGACAAAAAGGAGATTCAGCCCATGATGCTCACCGCACGCATTTCCCCCCCGCAAACCGTCCAGGCCCTCGCACTGCTCGCCGCATTGGTCGGCGTCGCGACCTGGTCGTCGCTACTCCTGACCTCCGCCGAATCCCACACCCCACCAGCGCCACCGCAAATGCTCGCGGCGCGCAGTGACAGCCCGGCGTTGCAATGGTTTTCCAACCAGACGGCGCCGATGGACATCAAGGTGAGCGGGGTGATGGCGGGGAGTCGCGGGGCGGTGGCGATTTTGAGTTTGAACGATGGCCCGCCGAGGAGTTTTTTGCAGGGGGAGAGGGTGGGGCCTGGGGTGAAGTTGGTGGCGGTGGAGGGGGATGGGGTGGTGATTGAGCAGGGGGGGGAGAGGGTGCGGTTGGGGTTGGAGAGGTTGGGGGAAGGGGTGGTTTTGCCGAGCCTCGTGAGGCCCTGATTTGTTGGATCGGAGTCGTTATTTTTGCTATTTAGTTGAATGCCGGTTCAAGGGCCTCCAAAGGCAAGCAGCCGAGACGCAAGCGAGTGCATGTTGTCGCTCCCAAGCTGATACGGGTAGACGAAAATGTCCGCTATCGGCCATAAACGGACGCTCGCACGGAGGACCGCTTCCGGCCAAAAGCAGTCGTACAGAATACGATCACGTATTTAAATATTTTAGCGTGTCGCGCAACTATTGGACTAAACCATTAACAGACTCCTAGACTCAATAGGTTGTCAGTCCAGACGCTATCAGCATAAGTTCGTAAATAGGGTAATCCTTGAGAGGGGCGGACAACCCCCACGTTAGCCCGTCTCCCCGATGCGTCCATCACATAAAACGTATCGGTTTTTGCGTCAATTCTCTGCACTGCGTCTGCGGTTGTGAGATACCAAGGTACAGATGCGTTACCAATCTGAGTTATACGGTCATGAGATCGAGTTCCAGATAACGTGATACAGGTAATTTGACAATCCCCCAAGATAGCTCTCCTTTTACACGTGTTTTATTTTGGTGATGATAGCGAAATGACTGTAGTCGAATTTTTCTAGAAATCCAATTTCCTCCGTATCATTTCTTCGTGATCTGAGCACCACGTGGTCATGCAGGATTTCCTCAACAAACCGTCTGAATCGTCTCCAGCTCCTTAATCAGAGTGAGCAACAGTTTTTGGCCGTTTTCTGTACGTCGAGATAGGCAAAAAACGGCCAAAGTCGGGCTGGTCAGGGGCCGATTCTCAAGCTCAATCGATTAGTTTTTTGATCTGCCGAATCACTCTCTAGACAATCCACGCCGAAACCATTAGCGTAATCTTTAATGGCCAAACTGCCTGCCGAAAATTCCTTAGAAGAGTAGCCGCGTGAAATATCGTGAAAGCAAATTGGATAAAGAGCTTCGGCAATGGTTTGCCAATGACTACTCGAAGAGACTATTGCGAAAAATAACTATCGTCGAAGGTGCAATTCGCGGAATAAGCGCGTTAGACGTTAGTTTTGACTACCCTATAACTGCATTTGCAGGTGCGAATGGTTCAGGAAAATCTACCATTCTTGCCTTGGCTTGCTGTGCTTATCACAATAGTAAAAAAGGGTTTAAATTAGCGAAAAGAAAAAACAGCTACTACACATTCTCTGATTTTTTTTTGCAGCACACCAATGAGGTCCCGCCGCAAGGAATAGAGTTACATTATTTTTTTGCCTTGGATTTTCTTTCAAAAGATGAACGCACTCCTGACGGAAAGGGGATTGGGTATCAGAGCCGAAAGAAAAACAAAGGTGGAAAGTGGAATAACTATGACTCAAGAGTCCATAAAAATGTAGTTTTTTTAGGCATTGAAAGGATAGTTCCGCACGCTGAAAGAAGTCAGTCTAGATCTTACTCAAAGTCATTTAAAAATATTGCAGCCAAGGGTTGGGAGGAAAAGGTTAAAGATGCTGTAGGGTTTATTCTTGGAAAAAAATACGATGAGTATCTTCACTTAGAGCATGCTCGCTATAGTCTGCCAGTGGTAACGGTAGGCGACATAATCTATTCTGGATTTAATATGGGCGCTGGTGAAAATGCACTATTTGAAATTTTTTCCATAATATACTCTTGCCAAGGGAATACCCTTCTAGTTCTCGACGAAATCGAACTTGGATTGCACGCAAAAGCGCAGCGAAATTTCATGACCAAGCTTAAAGAAGTTTGCAAGGAAACTGGTACTCAAGTTATTTGCACAACTCATTCAAAGGAAATCTTTCAATGTTTACCCGACGACGCAAGATATTTCATAGAGTCGATAAGGGGCAAAACTAAACTAACTCCAGGAATCTCGCCTGATTTTGCCTTCTCAAAGCTTGGAGCAAAAGAAAATCAAGAGCTAGATGTGTTTGTAGAGGATGAGGTAGCGCGCACGCTTGTTCAGGCATGTCTGCCATCTCATGTTCGTTCCCGACTTAAAATATCTGTAATTGGATCAGCTACCGCAATAGCAAAACAACTCGCTGCACTTAATGTGCGTGGAGAGGAAAGGCCAACAATCGCGATATTTGATGGGGATCAAAGAAAGCTCCAATCAGATAATCTGAATCATGCTCGAAAGATGGCGGAAAACCCTAGCAAAGAGTTTGCGGAGTGGTTTTCTAGCAGGATTGAATATTTGCCAGGAAGCACATGGCCAGAAGCGTGGATAATTCAAAAATGCATGGAGGTTCCTGCATTTGTCTCTACCGCCCTAGACTTAGAAGAGGACCGGGTTCTAGAAGTTCTTGAGTACGGCCTGCAGGCGGGAAAGCATGATGAATTTTTTGAGATAGCATCTCATATAGGCTTAGATAAAGAGCAGGTACTGCAACAAATGTGCCGCGTTATTTCAAAAGGATTCAGCGACGATTTGATGCCGCTGAGAAAGCTAATTGAGTCACGACTGGACTAACTAGGTCATCCCGTTCTTACTTATAGCTGGATTGGTAAAGGTTTAGTAGTGACTGCTTTTAGCCGAAAGTAGCCGTTCACGAAGCGACCGCTTTCGGCCAAAAGCAGTCGTTAACGGGAGACAGCTATAGACCCACAGCAGTAATCTGAACCGCATTGATCTAAAGCAATGCCTCCTGCCCATTCTAAAATCGTGATGGCAGTTCATTTCCGGCCTGGGCATCCGAAAAGACCTCATCTGGATCTGCCTGACACCAATATCTGAAAAGTAGGCGAGGCTCGATATTTCCGAAATATTGATCCACGATGCTCTCGGGGCGCACGACCAATTTAGGTTCTGGCCATTGCTGGGCTAAAACACCTAATGGTTTGCCAGATGAATAAACAACCCAAGTGGCCTTGCCTCCACTGATACGAGGTAGGTAGTCCATATCTTGTATCACTTCGATCAAGGTGCGCAGTGTTGCTGATTGATCGAGTGTGATCGATATTGCATGACTTTCCAGATCATCTCCCGCATGAACGCTATCTCGATCAATGGCAACTACCAACATGACTGCTCCTTTTAGTGGTGTGCTTTCACCAGATCGATCAGCGTAGAGACATCAGCGGCTAGCTGTCGAGTGCGCTTCTAGCCGAAACCTGCCGTACCAGGCTACCGCTTTCGGCCAATAGCTGACGTTCGCCCTAGAGCTATTTTTAACGAAATTTTATTGTTACACCGATTCACCGTCGATTCGCACTGTGGCCTTTCCAGCGTCATCGTACGGAATGCTCACCTCAACCACCTTCCCCGTTTCCGTAGCGACTTTGATTACTAATCGATGAGGTGGTGCGGCGAAGTCATCGGTAAAGAGGACATGTACAGCCTCCTTGCACGAATCGCCTTTCGCTACTGGCCAATACGCGGACCCATCTACTGCCGGTAAATACACATCAATGTTGGACATTATATTTTTCCTAATTAATGGATGCGCAATCTATCGTAGCTCATAACGCCCAGTCCGCCAGTTGTTCAGCATTAAGAATCAAATTATCCACGATAGGTATGAGAATCTTGTCTCCCGCCACAATTGTGAAGCTAAATCGATATTCCTTCTCTGCAAAGAAAGAGGGGGGTTTTACAAACGCCATATCCCAGATTTTGCGCATGAACTGATCTGCTGTGAACAGGCTGGTATCTGAAATATGAATCTCACGACCAATGTAAGACACTAGTTCATGCCGACAGTGAACCGACAGGTTCGCTAGTGGGATGCATGGATCAACTATGTGATTACCTGAATCACGCCCGGAGGTAATGCGGTCCCGTAGCAGGACTGAAAGCGCTACTCCTAAGTTATGCGCTTTTGTTGCAGTCATATACCAACAGTCATCGTAGTCGGGAAATAATCCTACAGCGTCTCGCATCTTCCTAACTTGGGACATGCAAAAAATGAATCCGTTTAGCGCTTCTCGATGAACGCTTGCACTGGAATTTCGTACTCTGATGATATGTTCGTTGCCGCCGACCATCTCAAGATTATGAATAGCTGCGCTCATCGCTCCCGGAATCCTCGGGTGATGCTCATCGTCACCTAAGCCGATTGCTCCTTGAAACATGAGACTGAACCAGGGCCTTTCAATCTCAACGATTCCGTCAAACTTCAGTAAAAAAGAGTACTTGCCTTCACCGCTATCGACAATCTGAGCACTTTCGATTTTTCTATACTCATACAGAGTGCCCAGCTTTATCGTTTTTCTAGTTTTCAGGTTGTCCTTTATAAAACAGTTCTTTGCGAGAAGCATTTCTATTCCTTTTTTATTCGAGAGAGGGGGGGGGCGAGCACCTACCCCCACATCCATCCTGCGAGGGCTCTTTGATATCATAAGATTCAGCTATGTTCGCAGTATGTCTATAGAAACTGCTTTTATTGACGCCGGCGTCAGTCTCTTCCATGGGACGTCTACTGCCCCTTCACGACCGACCGCTTCTGGCCGGAAGCTGACGGCCCGATCAGACCGCTATCGGTACTCAGCAGCCTAGAGGGTAAGCCGAGGGCTATTCACTTTTGCTTCTTCTGGACGATTGGGACACAGATGGCAGTGCCGTATTTCTGACCACGTAGGCGTGACAGAAAGCTAGGGTCACTCTTTCTAAACTCGGCAAGCCCAAGCTCAGCCATTGCGTCACAGTGTTTAAGCATCTGGTTGACAAATATCTCTGGTTTATCGCTTGAGGCGTAAATCAGCGTCATGTTGCCGGGCAACATGTGTTCGCCGTAGTAGGGGATCTTTCGAGCATTGATGTCGGGGAGTAGCCCTAGCTCACTATCAACAATCACGCCCACTCGCTTTGAGCTCAAAGCTGGAACGGTGGTGAGACGGGATATATTCAAATGCCATCCGAGAGGTTCTGGATTCACAATGGGGCCAGGATCCAAAATCAAATAGGCGGCAACTGGTTGTGACTGCACATCCGCTGACAGAGAATCTAACGATTGGCTAATTGCGCTGCTTGCACACACGCTAACTCTGCATCCTTGCGTACGCTTGGGCCTTTCGATTGTGTTGGTATCAACCGCAATTAAGTAATCGAACTGTTTCTTGAGCTGGTCTAGATGACTTTCGTTCAATGCCGAAAAACTCATAACCGGCGTTGAGTAGATCACTTTATCCTTACCATTCTGTTTCTGGTAAGATATTTCGCTACGTAGTGTACTAGGGTCTAATTCTGCAATATTGGGAATACCAGTTATAGGGTCAACGTGGAATTTTAGCGATTCAACTAGTTCAGTAGTGTGGCCAGTTACAAAGTGATCCCGTGGGATCTTATCTTCATCTTTCTTGCTTGGCATCCGTATCACCCTTCAACCTGAGAGCCTCGTGCCGGCTTCACCCACTCTAGCAGACTAGACATCATAGTAGGCCTCGCTTCACTTGCTGGAGCGCTATGTACGGGGATCAGTTGCTAGCTCCTCTAGGTTGGAATCCATCGGGGCATGCATGCAATGCTCTAGTGAATCATCCTTGGCTTGATAGATACCGTTGAGTGGCAGCTTCTGGCCGATTTCTGCCTGTCGCGAAGGGCTGCAACCCCCCCATAGCTGATCTGGCAGTAGGCCGCTGTCGCCAGAAGCTTTACGCTTTTTGGGCTTATGCTTCGCCCGCTGAACTTGGCTTAAGGATGGTTTCGCCCGGGCCGCCTGACCCTGGGAATTGTAGACCGATGCTGCTAATGGAGTTAATCACCGAATAGACAAGGCTTGCCACTTCTGCGCGGACTTGCTGAAGATAAGCGACATCAATGCTCGTTTCGAAAATCCTCTGTTTGCGATCAACAAACAATGGTAGAGATTTACCGTTAGCGTCCGGTACCTGCCAAGCACCATGGCATAGTACGTTCCGCAACTGGGCAGCTTGTCGCAAGTCCTCTACCAGTTGCTCAAGATTGCTGGCAGGTAGTTTATGGTAGTTACGCAGGGCGCTACCGTACGCATCAATGAGCCCTCCTAGAGGGTCTGACAACGCCCGTTCAAGCTGGCCCAGCCAATTGCTGTATGCCTGCTCTAGCTCAACCTGAGCATACTTGCGCGTCGCGGTAAGGGCAAAAATTGCGCGGCCCAATACTTGCTCCAGAAAACCGTAAGTTGCAACAGTGCGACCCAGCTGCTCCCAGAACTCGCCCGAATGTCGATGGGTGGGATAGTCGGTTGGCAGTTGCTCTTGGTCAATATGATAAAAATACTTGCTCACCACTTACCCCCCAAGCCCATAGGCCAAAACGTTAAAAAGTAGTAGCGCTAACAAATCTCAACACACTCTAGACCCAAAGCTGGCGGTCGTAAAAGGCAACAATTGGCCAGAAGGTGTCGCTCTCAAATGTCCGCTTCTGGCCGAAAGCAGCCAACGGGTGTGAAAAATAGATCAACGCACGCAATTCATCTGGTAACGCTACGAGATGGCCATCTGCTGCCATACAACCATTTCCCCTCACCGGTTATCCTGCGCACCCCGCGAATGACAGGAATCAGCAGCTAGGACGTAGCATTTTAGGCTTTGTCCTACAGCCTGCACTTGGGCTTTCCGATAGCGTTCGGCTGTCAGAACCTCAAGTCAGTATTCCCGAAATGACAAGGATGATGCATGAGTGAATATGGAAACGTACCAAAGCCCGCGCTACCTAACCCACCTAGAAATAAGGTCTATCGCGGCGTAGAACCGACCGACCTGCACGCCAAGTATTGGGCGGAATACCCTGAGGAACCGGCGGAGAAACCGGCTGCTGCGAAGGCACCAGCGGAACCCGGTTTCTACATCGTTCAGCAAGTCATGCCACGCTCTGCGCTAGAAGCTGCGCTGTTCGATAAGCCGGATGGGGCGACGCTTGAGAGGTTCACGCGCCTCAACCCTCACGTCACCGGTTATGCCAAGCCCGGTCAACTTATCGTGTTGAGTGATCCGAACAATCCGCAGTGCACGCGTGAGGAGGCGTTGCTCATGGAAGCCGCTCAGAAGGTGGATGCGGCACTCAAACCCATGAGCGACGAAGAGGCCAGCTTCATGGTTCGCTATCGGAGCGAGATTGAATCCATTCTTTCGCAAGGTTCAACATCAATCGGTGTGGGTGAATCGATTTTCGCCAAGAACTTGGAGGACGTGAAAACCTCGCTGAAGGAAATCGAAGCGTTGCACCAGAAAAGTTTTCAGCGTGACGGTCACTTGCGTAGTTCAGAGTTCTTTGCAGAACGTGCACGTTTGTTTGCCAAGCTCGATAGACAGCTCACCGGTTTAACCAGAAAGGGCATCGGCTTCCCTGATCATCCGAGCCTGAAATCAGCTCTCGGCATATCCAGCAAAAGTCTGGTGCATCACTGGAGTCTGGCGGGAGCTCCGGGGCAGATTCCTGGCTACGCCACTCATACGGAAGGTGTCGCCAGAGCAGCCAAAGTGGTCAAGTACGGTGGCTGGATTGGTACAGCCGTAGGGGGCGGAGCTTCTTATATGAAGGTTCAAGAAGTCTGTGCGGCAGGCAATAAAGATGCCTGTGAAAAGATCAAATATACCGAAGGTGGTAACTTCGTCGGAGGAGTGGCCGGCGGTGCTGCTACCGGTGCGTTTTTGACTGGCTCCACGGCGGGGGTTATCTGTGTTGGCTTGGGTGTTCCTACAGGTGGTATGGCAACCTTGGCATGTGGCGTCATCGTCGTAGCTGCAGGTTCATACGCTGGTGGGGCGCTTGGTGGGGCTACAGGCGAATGGGCTGGTGAGAAGATCTATGAGGTAAGTAAATGAGTTTGAACGTCGTTGATAAGGTACTTCTATCCATTGCCGTCGTTGATCTGGCAGGGCTTATTCTTTGGATCGGAGTCTGTTTGCACCTGGCCTATACGAAGATGGATTTGATGTTGGAGCACCTAAAGAATTGCTCAGCCATCATGACGCGCGCTCCACTTCGACACGGTGGACCTTGGGGAAAGCTTCTGCTCGTGGGTGGTATATCGGGCATCGTCACCTTCCCCAGGTTTTACTTGAAAAGGGGCGAGCTAAGCTCCGAAGATTTGGCCAGTTTCCCACCCCATCTCAAGCGTAAGTTAGTAGTGCTGCAATGGAGCGTTATTTGCCTGTTGTTGGTCATGATCAGCTTCGGAATAGCTGTTAAATCAGGTTTCGTTTAGCGCCTCTGAACTGCGCGGGTCGCGCCTAGGCACAATGAAGTCTCGATAAGTGCTGATGTTTAAACAGACGGGTGTCAGGTGAGCCGACTGGCGGAAGGATTTTATGAGGTCACTATATGAATACCGCTGAACTAGGAGTCGGGGGGGGGGGGTGTGGCCTAGTGATTATCTCAATGCTCATCTGGATCGTGATTGCGCTCCACATTGCGCACATCAAGACGGACGTGATCCTTGAACACCTCAAAAACAGCTCTGCCGGCACTAGGTTAGCTGCGTTGAAGCACGGTGGTGCGTGGGGCAGATTGCTTTTGGTAGGTGGCGCCTCTGGTCTCGTTACGTTTGCGAATTTCTACATCAGGCGCGGCACGCTTAACATCGAGGATGTAGCAAGCTTTCCGGCCTCACTAAGGCAGAAACTTGTATGGATGCAATGGAGCGCAATTGTGCTGCTTTCTGCGATGACTGTGCTGGTTGCAGTGGGTAAATCAGGAATACTCAAGTGACCTGATAATAAGGTTGCTCGATAAATAAGCGATCGATCGGTCACAGGGGACGAATCCATTCTTTGAGAAGGGATCCGACCCAGAGTAATTTCGATTACAGAGGCTGCCAATCTGCAGCTAGTCTCCAGGCTTATGCTTGTGAATAGGCAACGTCGGGTGTTTTTTATCGTTGGGTGGGTTCACATGCCGTCTGCGATCTTCCTTGCCGTCTTCGCGTTTTGGCTTGGGACCTGGCTTGATGTCAGTAAACATACTCACTCCTGTAAAGATCGGTGATGAGAAGCATTGAAAAAGTAGCACATGGCCAGTCAGTTGGCTCATTACGCTGACATTGCTACCACCGTTCAGATTAAGTACCGAACCGGTCAGACACATCAAAGCCAAAACCCATCACCTTCAACCTCCGGTTCCGCAGGAATGAAAAAGCTTTTAATCGCGGCGATCCTCCGCCGTGATGGTCATGCTCTACGTCGGCTACTACGATGCCCTCGAGGGCGGAGACATCGAGACAATTGTTTTCATCAAGAAGCACTCCACGCTCCATATAAAGTTTTTACAACATCCACGCAAACGATGGGGAGATTAGGAAGGTAGAGCGCCTGACACCAGAGGAGCGGGCGTGGATTATTGATTACTGCAGGTACCGGTTAGGTATCGACACGGCACTGAAAACCCAGGATGACGTCCAGATATGCTCGAAGAAATAGCACTGTCTAATTGGCCGTGTAAGCCTTGTTGTCGCTGATACCCTGATTCCCGACATCTACCTTTGAGCCGCCAAATAGCCAGGAGTTGAGATGGATATCAAAGAGTTTTGCGCCGCTCACCGATTTGATCTGAGCAAAAGTGGAGTCGCGTTGGGCGGCGGTGATTTCGGAATGACGGATCTGAAAACTTCGCCAATTGAATTTTTGACTTTGGCAGAAGAGGATTTTGAACGGGGTGGATTGGCAGCTCTTGTCAATGCAACGACTAATGTGAAACGCGCCATTGTCGGGCAGCTTGACCAATTGCTGATCTCTTTTGGCTATCAATCACTTAGGTGGAACGTGCCGAAGAAGATCGAGCGAGTAAGGGCGCTTGGGTTATTGGCTCCCAGTCTTTTGCGTAAAGTGGTCGACATGCGAAATTTTCTTGAGCACGAGTACGCCACACCTGAGCTCAAAAACGTTGAGGAGGCATTGGATATCGCGAGTCTATTTGTGATGTCTGCTTCAGCGATGTTCATTCCGTTCGATGATGTCTTGGAGTTTTCACGACCTGGGCCCCCAGTGGCGGATAGCTCTGTCACACATCTCACCGCGGGATTGAGTCGGGAGGAGTCAGGCAGGGTTTTTTACACTGTTTACGCGTATGAGCCTGGCGAGTACGCGGGACATTGTGTTGGTCAATGCCAGATTCAATCAGGGCATGTCCTGTTTGAAGCAATGGTGAAGCTTTCCGCATCGCTGATGCTTCGATACAAAGTAGACCAAGCACTCAGTGATTTCGAAGCTGCCTATGCTCGGTTATGAGTGCTCGTCATTTTTGTACTGGGGGATAGGGCCTGGTCCAGTAAAAGGGGAGCGGCGCAGCAAGGCCCCAATAAACGCCAGTGTTTAAAAAGACATCTCCAGACACTCTCTCAGGCTACATATCCTTGCGCCTTTGCCTACAGCTACGCCAGAATCCGCCGGCTTGTGCGCCTTGGGGGCGGGTTCTATTGTGGTTCGGTCGCTGACGAATCAGCGATCGGATTTGACCGTCCGCCCAATATCAAGGCGCGCCAGCGTTCTGCACGTGTTCAGGCATTGTCTGAAATCATGTCGCGGTGGCTGTGCGTGGGACACCTTCGGGTGTGCCGGATTCCTTGATGTCCGGTCGGTCAACCCGCGTACAGCTGCCACCCTGTTTGTTTGACCGCGAACGGTGGCGGCTCCAGTCATCAAGGAGCTTCACCATGATCAAACCAACACCCAACCCACCCGAAACCGCCTCGGTTTCCCCCTACGAATCCATCGATTCAAAAAAGCTCCACGAAGCCGCCGACCGCGCGCTCGACCATTACCTCTGTCCGCCCGGTGCCACGCCGCCGCGTAAAACGCGAGGGATGTATGCCGTGACGGCGGACAACAAAACCGAAGAGCTGCTGGTGGATGCCAGTGAAACACTCGCTTCGGCCAAAAATATTGCGCAGAACGTTGCCAGTCTGGTGCCGGTGTCGCAGCGGCACGCGCTGGCGGGGATTGCGCAGTTGATCATGCTCGGGGAGTTGGCGGTGAATCGGGCGTTGGATAATTTGCAGTTGCCAGGGTGATGTAGGTGTCGGGGACACTTGGTGATTGATCGGGTGTTCATTCTGGCGCCTTCGCGAGCAAGCTCGCTCCCACAGGGTTTTAGGTTGATTGCGGATGTCGTGTGGGGCATGCGTTGTTTTGTTGCCTGAGATGTTTGTGTAGGAGCTGTCAGAGGCTGCGATCTTTTGATTTTGATTTTAAAGAACAAGATCAAAAGATCGCAGCCTTCGGCAGCTCCTACAGGGGGCGATTCAGTATGGTTTCCAGGCGGGCTAGGGGCGGGGCGTCTTGGTTGCGGTCGTAGACTTGGATGGCGATTTTGAGTAGTCGGCCATTTTCAGCCGTTGCGATGGCTTGTTCGCAGCGCAATAGCAGGCGTCCCTGATCACAATCAACCGCTTTCACACCGGTCGGCAATCGACCTTCCAGTTGCAGCTCTGCCATGCGTGTTTGCGCCGCAATCATGGCAATTGAGCGATCCCGCAGAACTCCGCTGCTTTGGGTCATCAGCCCGGCCACGCGCACGGCCGCCGACATCGCCACAGCAATGATCGCCAGCGCCACCAGCACTTCAATCAAGGTGAAACCCGCTTCTCGGGAACACGCGCGCATATAAGGCCCAAAACCAAAACACAGCCCTCGACCCTAACCCGCGTCCTTGACGGCTTGACGACGAAAACTCCCGAGGATTTTCAACATCCCTGACATATCTTCTTGCAACACTGCGCGTCGAATCGAATCAAGCCAAGGGAATGTCGAGATGGATATCGCGCAGTTCAAACAGCCCGGACGACCGAGCCGGATGCCCCGCGGGCAGCAGGGTTTCACCCTGATCGAGATCATGGTGGTGGTGGTGATTCTCGGGATTCTGGCGGCGATGGTGGTGCCCAAGGTGCTCGATCGGCCGGATCAGGCGCGGGCCACGGCGGCCAGGCAGGACATTGGCGGTTTGATGCAGGCGCTGAAGTTGTATCGCCTCGATCACGGTACTTATCCGAGCATGACTCAGGGTTTGAAAGTGCTGGTGGAGCGGCCGGCGGATGCGAAGAACAGCAACTGGCGTTCGTACCTGGAGCGTTTGCCGAATGACCCGTGGGGTCGTCCTTATCAGTACCTTAACCCTGGCGCCAACGGCGAGATCGATATCTTTTCCCTCGGTGCCGACGGTCAGCCTGACGGCGACGGCGTGAATGCCGATATCGGTTCCTGGCAGCTGTAAGGCCGGTGATGAACAGCCAATCGAATCAGCAGGGGATGGCGATCATCAGTGCGCTGTTGATCGCGGCGGTGGTCGCGGTGATTGCGGCGGGGATGTTGACCCGGCAGAGCGTTTCGACCCGTGCGCTGGAGGCGGATCAGCAGCGGGTGCAGGGGCGCTGGGTGTTGCACGGCGGTCTGGAGATCAGCCGGCAATTGCTCTGGGATGCGCGCCAGCGTGATCCGCTGACCCGGCTCGATCAGCCGTGGGCGCAGCGCTTGAATACGCAGGGTTTCGAGGGGCGGCTGGAGGATGAGCAGGGCAAGTTCAACCTGCGCAATCTGGTGGCCAACGAGCGTGTCGATGAGGCGCAGGTGCAGGCGTTTCAGCGGCTGTGCGAGTTGATCGGCGTCAGCGCCGGGTTGAGTCAGCGCATCAGTCAGCGGGTGATCGGCTCTTATCCGTATCTGTTGAACCCGCAGATTGCCGAAAACACCGCGAGCAAAAACGCCTTTGACAGTGGCCGCGCCACGTCGCCGAATGCTTCGCGTAAACCGCAGAATCCGAAGTTGCCGATGCTGCGCAGTGTCGATGATTTGCGCAGCGTCGAGGGCGTGAATGAGGCGGTCATCGGCAAACTGGCACCGTACCTGACGGTGATCCCCGCGACCACCTGGCTCAACGGCAATACCGCCACTGCGCCGGTGTTGGCCGCGTATGTGCCGGGGTTGTCGCTGGAGCGGGCGCAGGCGCTGATCAATGAGCGCGATGCCGGGCGCTGGTTCATCAACCGGGGCGATTTCGTCAACCGCTTGCGCATGCCGAATCTGGAGCTGACCAGCGTCAAGGTCGGCATCACCAGTGACTGGTTTCGTCTGCGTGGCGAGGCGCGGCGTGATCAGCGCCGGGTCAGCCTCGATGCGTTGCTGCATCGCAGCGAGGATCGTCTGCCACAGGTGATCTGGTCGCGGGTGGGCGTATGAGTCAGTTGCGTGTGAGTTTGCCGCCAATGGCGCAGTTAAGCCTCGACAGTGAGATGGATTGCGCGTGGCTGGACCGTCAGGGGCAGGTCATTCGTGAGCAGCGCCAGACCTTTAGCCAACTGGGGCAGCTACCGAAGCAGCCACCGCTCAGCGTTTTTCTGCACCCGGCGGACAGTCTGTTGGCGAGCATCGACCTGCCGCCATTGCCGGCGAACAAGATCGCAGCGGCGGTGCAATGCGCGGCGCAGGCCTTGATGCTCGGTGACTGCAACGACATGCACATCGCTCACAGTTCGCGGGATGAAGCGGGGCAGGTGCAGATCGCCTGGGCGCCGCGTCAGCGCTTGCAGCATCTGGGGCAATTGCTGAAGCAGGCCGGTCTGAATCTGCGCGGCTTGTACCCGGCGGCGTACAGCTTGCCGGTGCTGCCGGGCACGGTGGCCTGTCGGCAGGACGGCCATTTGTTGCTGCGCGAAAGCGTGCAGGTGGCGCGGGTGCAGCCGCTGTTCGACGACGAGATTGGTGACTGGCTGCTGAGCTGTGGCACGCCGCTGCACTGGATCGGTTCGATGCCACCGCCGGATGCAGAATTGCCGATGGCCGAAGCGCAGCGCTGGACCGGGCCGTTGCCCGGTTGGGGTCTGCAGGGTGCGGTGCAACAGCAGCGCAGCGAGCATCGCGGTTGGGGCCGGGCGCTGGGGCTTTGCGCATTGGCGGTGGCGGTGTGGGTCATCGGCTTGAACCTGTATGCCGCCCGCGAAGCCAGTCAGGGCCAGCAGCTCAAGGCGCAGATGGCGCTGCGGGTGAAGCAGGCTTTTCCCGAATTACCGGTGATCCTCAATCCGCTGCAACAGGCGCGTCAGCAATTGGCGGCGCGGCAGAAGGGCGCGGCGGAGGATCCGGCGCAGCCCTTCAATCGGCTGGTGTTGCAGGCCGGCAGCGGCATGCCGTTCATGGCTGGCACGGTCGAGCGCCTGACGTTTGTCGACGGCAGCTTGCAGTTGAGTCTGCTGGCCGATGCCCGGCGCAGCGCCAATGACAAGGACAAGGATTGGCAAGCCGCATTGGCCCAGATCGGAATCAGTGCGACGGCTGACGATGAAGGCTGGCTGCTGCGCCCAAGCGACGAAGTCACCACCCCCGACGACAGCGCTGACGACAGCGGAGCAGAAGATGAATAAGGCATCGCTCGCGGTGTACCGCGGTCGCTGGCAGCGTTTCAGCGCGCAGCTTCTAGTCCGTTGGCAAGCGTTGGCCCTGCGGGAAAAACGCATGGTCGGCGGCATGGCGGTGGTGCTGCTGTCGCTGTTGGTGTGGGTCGCGCTGATCCAGCCGCCGCTGAAAAAAATCACTTATTGGCAAGCTGAAACGCCAAAGCTGCGCGCGCAGACCGAAGCGCTTGAAGTGCTGTTGCGCGAGGTCAGCGTACGTCCGCAAGGGCAAAGTCTCGCGCAGTCGCTTGAACAGACGCTGCAAGCCAGCGGTTTGGCCGGGCACTATCAATTGCAGGCCGGGGAGGCCGGCGCGTGGCAACTGACGTTCGACGCGGCGCCAGCCGATGCCGTGCTCGACTGGCTGCTGAGCACTCCGGCACAACTTTCTCTGCAAGTGGTCGAGGCCCGTCTGCAACGCGCCGACAACGCTTCGACCGAAGTCACTGCCGGCACATTGTCGGGCACCGTTCGCATGGATCAGGCGCTGGGCGCTAAGGAAGCTTCATGAAGGGGTCAGGATCCAAACCGGCGCGCATGGCGTTGCCGATGCTGCTGATGGCATTGAGCGCGTGCAGCAACACCACCACGCCGCCGAATCAGCCGCCGTTGCTGGTGGACAGCGAACTGGGTCGGCCACTGGCCAACACCCAGCGCAGCGGCGATGCGCTGCTCGATCGGCAACGCGCCCAGGCACAAACCGCGCCGCAACCCCGGCAGATGCACAACATCACCGAACGCGCGCGCAGTGGCGGCGCCCCGCGCGGCAGCACACTGCCGAGCAATCCGCTGGGCGATCAGCCGGTGACGCTGAATTTTGTCGATGCCGATATTCAAGCGGTGGTGCGCGCGTTGTCGCGTTCCACCGGCCAGCAGTTTCTGGTCGACCCTCGGGTCAAGGGCAGCCTGACGCTGGTCTCGGAAGGTCAGGTGCCGGCACGCCAGGCCTATGACATGTTGCTCGCGGCGTTGCGCATGCAGGGTTTCAGCGTGGTCGATGTCGGCGGCGTCGCGCAGGTGGTGCCGGAGGCCGATGCGAAACTGCTCGGCGGGCCGATCTACAGCCCGGACAAACCCGCCGGCAACGGCATGCTCACCCGCACCTTTCGCCTGCAATACGAAAACGCGGTGAACCTGATTCCGGTGCTGCGCCCGATCGTGTCGCCGAACAACCCGATCAATGCCTACCCGGGCAACAACACCATCGTGGTTACCGATTACGCGGAGAACCTGACCCGCGTCGCCCAGTTGATCCAGACCATCGACACCCCGAGCGCGATCGACACTGACGTGGTGCAGATCCAGAACGGTATCGCTGCCGACATCGCACCGATGGTTGCCGATCTGCTCGACGCGCCGGGCAACGACCCGACGCAGAAAATTGCGGTGATCGGTGACCCGCGTTCCAACACCATCATCATTCGTGCTGGCAGCCCCGAGCGCACGGAGCTTGCGCGCAACCTGATCTACAAGCTCGACAACGCACAGAGCAATCCGAGCAATCTGCACGTGGTTTATTTGCGTAACGCGCAAGCGGCGAAACTGGCGCAGGCCCTACGCGGGCTGCTGACTGGCGAGAGCGACAGCGGCACCAGCGACAGTGCGCGCTCGGTGCTCAGTGCCATGGGTAGCAATGGCAACAACAATGGCGGTTCGGGTGCGCAGAGCGGCACGCAAAGCAGTGGCAACACCTCGACCACGTCGAGCACTGGCAGTACCGGCGGCAGTTATGCGCAGGGCAGCAGTTCGACCGGCAGCGGCGGCAATCAGGCCAGCGAGCAGAACGTTGCGTTCAGCGCTGGCGGGGTGACGATTCAGGCTGACGCGACCACCAACACCTTGCTGATTTCCGCGCCGGAGCCGTTGTATCGCAACCTGCGCGAGGTCATCGATTTGCTCGACCAGCGCCGCGCGCAAGTGGTGATCGAAAGCCTGATCGTCGAGGTCGGCGAGGACGATGCCAGCGAATTCGGCGTGCAGTGGCAGACCGGCAATCTCGGCGGCAACGGCGTGATCGGCGGGGCGAACCTTGGCGGTTCGGGGATCAATCTCAACGGCAAGACCAGCCTTGATGTGCTGCCGCAGGGTTTGAACATCGGCTACGTTAACGGCACCGTCGATATCCCCGGCATCGGCAAGATTCTCGACCTGAAAGTGCTGGCCCGGGCGCTGAAGAGCAAGGGCGGCACCAACGTGCTGTCGACGCCGAACCTGCTGACCCTCGATAACGAGGCGGCGAGCATTTTTGTCGGCCAGACCATTCCGTTTGTCAGCGGCAGTTACGTCACTGGCGGCGGGGGCACCAGCAACAACCCGTTCCAGACCGTGACCCGTGAAGAGGTGGGCTTGAAGCTGAATGTGCGGCCACAGATTTCCGAGGGCGGCACGGTCAAGCTCGATATCTATCAGGAAGTCAGCAGCATCGACGAACGTGCTTCAGTCAGCGCGCGAGCGGCGGGGATCGTCACCAACAAGCGCGCGATCGACACCAGTATTCTGCTCGACGACGGTCAGATCATGGTCCTCGGCGGCTTGCTGCAGGACGGCTACAGCCAGAGCAACGAAGCGGTGCCTTGGCTGGGAACATTGCCGGGAATCGGTGCGCTGTTTCGCAACGAGCGCCGGGCGATCAGCAAGACCAACCTGATGGTGTTTCTGCGCCCGTACATCATCCGCGACAGCGAAGCGGGGCGCAGCATCACCCTCAACCGCTACGACTTCATGCGCCGCGCCCAGGGCGGCCTGCAACCGGAGCGCAGCTGGGCGATGCCGGACATGCAGGCGCCGCAGTTGCCGACGGCGGCGCAAGGGGTGCCGAGTCCGGTTCCGGCTTCGGGACCTCGCGCGACGATCAAAGCGGTGCCGATTCAGTCGGGGCCATCGTTATGAGACACACTCTGAATCTGGTTGATATTCCTGTGGCGAGGGAGCTTGCTCCCGCTGGGCTGCGCAGCAGACCCAAAACCTGCAACCCCATTCTTCCAGATACACCCTGCATCCCGGATTTACGGGGGCTTCGCACCCGAGCGGGAGCAAGCTCCCTCGCCACAGGGGAATTGGGGGGCCGCAAGAGATGAGTGCATTGCCCTACGCCTGGGCCAAGGCCCAGCGCATTCTGTTGTGCGACGGCGTGCTGACCGTTTGCCCATCGACACCGGGCTGGTCGATCAGCGAGGTGCGGCGGCAGTTCGGTGAAACGTCGCTCCGGCGCGTGCGCGACGATGAACTCGACGGCTTGCTCACTACGGCTTACGCGGATACCGGCAGTGCGGCGGCGGTCGTTGGAGCAGCAGAAAACGAAGTGGATCTCGACCGCCTGATGCAGGACATGCCGGAAATCACCGACCTGCTCGACACTCAGGACGGCGCGCCGGTGATCCGCATGATCAACGCCTTGCTCACTCAAGCCGCGCGCGATGAGGCCAGCGACATTCATATCGAGCCGTTCGAAACCCATTCGGTGGTGCGCTATCGGGTCGACGGCACGCTGCGCGACGTGGTGTCGCCGCGCAAGGCATTGCACGGCGCGCTGGTGTCGCGGATCAAGATCATGGCCCAGCTCGACATCGCCGAAAAACGCTTGCCGCAGGACGGCCGTATCGCGTTGCGGGTGGCCGGGCGGCCGATTGATATTCGCGTCTCCACCGTGCCCACCGGGCATGGCGAGCGCGTGGTGATGCGCTTGCTCGACAAACAGGCCGGGCGCCTGCATCTGGAAACCCTCGGCATGGACGCGCAGGTGCTGGCCAAACTCGATCACCTGATCCGCCAGCCCCACGGCATCGTGCTGGTCACCGGCCCCACCGGCAGCGGCAAGACCACCAGCCTCTACGCCGCGCTGGCGCGACTGGATGCCAGCACCAGCAACATCCTCACCGTCGAAGACCCGGTGGAATACGATCTGCCGGGGATCAGCCAGATCCAGGTCAACGCCAAGATCGACATGACCTTCGCCTTGGCGCTGCGGGCGATTCTGCGCCAGGACCCGGACATCATCATGATCGGCGAGATCCGCGATCTGGAAACCGCGCAAATCGCCGTGCAGGCCTCGCTCACCGGGCATCTGGTGTTGGCGACGCTGCACACCAACGACGCGGTGTCGGCGGTCAACCGCTTGATCGACATGGGCGTCGAGCCATTTCTGCTGGCCTCGTCGATGCTCGGTGTACTGGCGCAACGCTTGGTGCGACGCCTGTGCAATCAGTGCAAGCAGGAAGACCCGGCGGCACCGGGCACGTGGCGGCCAGTGGGCTGCGCCGCCTGCAACCACACCGGCTACAGCGGCCGCACCGGCATCCACGAATTGTTCTGCATCGACGACGACATCCGCACCCTGATTCACCAAGGGGCAGGGGAGCAGGCTTTGCGCGCGGCGGCGGCAGAGGCCGGGATGTTCAGCCTGCGTGAGGACGGCGAGCGCTGGATTCGCAGCGGCGCCACCGCCCCGGAAGAAATCCTTCGTGTGACCCGGGACGCCTGATGAATCGCTATCGTTTTGAAGCCGCCGACGCCACCGGCAAGATCGAATCCGGGCATCTGGAAGCAGACAGTCAGGGCGCTGCGTTCGGCGTGTTGCGCAGCCGTGGTTTGACTGCGTTATCGGTGCACAAGGAGAGCAACGTCGCCCAGCATGGCGGCGGTGGCTTGTTCAGTGCGCGGATGTCGGACAACGATCTGGCCTGGGCCACCCGGCAATTGGCGAGCCTGCTCGGCGCCAGCCTGCCGCTGGAGGCTGCGCTCAGCGCGACGGTGGAACAGGCCGAGAAAAAACACATCGCCCACACCCTCAGCGCGGTGCGCGCCGACGTGCGCAGCGGCATGCGTCTGGCCGAGTCATTGGCCGCACGGCCACGGGATTTTCCGGAGATCTATCGCGCGCTGATCGCCGCCGGGGAGGAGTCCGGTGATCTGGCGCAGGTGATGGAGCGCCTGGCCGACTACATCGAGGAGCGCAACAACCTGCGCGGCAAGATTCTCACCGCGTTCATCTATCCCGGTGTGGTCGGGCTGGTGTCGATCGGCATCGTGATCTTCCTGCTCAGCTATGTGGTGCCGCAGGTGGTCAGTGCGTTTTCCCAGGCGCGGCAGGACTTGCCGGGGCTGACGTTGGCGATGCTCACCGCCAGCGATTTTATTCGGGCGTGGGGCTGGTTGTGTGCGGTGCTGATCGCGGGGGCATTCTGGAGCTGGCGCCTGTACCTGCGCAATCCGGCGGCGCGCTTGAGTTGGCATCATCGGGTGCTGAAATTGCCGCTGATCGGGCGTTTCGTGTTGGGCCTGAACACTGCGCGTTTCGCCTCGACCCTGGCGATTCTCGGCGGTGCCGGGGTGCCGTTGCTGCGGGCGCTGGAGGCGGCGCGGCAGACGTTATCCAATGATCGCTTGAGCCTGAGCGTCAGCGACGCCACGGCCAAGGTGCGTGAAGGGGTGAACCTGGCGGCGGCGTTGCGGGTGGAAAACGTGTTTCCGCCGGTGCTGATTCACCTGATCGCCAGCGGCGAGAAAACCGGCGCACTGCCGCCGATGCTCGAACGTGCGGCGCAAACGCTGTCGCGGGATATCGAACGGCGGGCAATGGGCATGACCGCGTTGCTCGAACCGCTGATGATTGTGGTGATGGGTGGGGTGGTGCTGGTGATTGTGATGGCGGTGTTGTTGCCGATCATTGAGATCAACCAGTTGGTGCAGTAGCTGCGATTGATGTGGTCTGCCCTGGCCCCATCGCTGGCAAGCCAGCTCCCACAGGGGGCAGTGTTGTTAATGCGACCTGCGTCACAACATCAAAACCTGTGGGAACTGGCTTGCCAGCGATAGGGCCATGCAGCACAACAAATAACTCAGACTTTTTTACCAGGACTTCAGCATCACCCGAGCCTCAAAAGAACCATCCTCGGGTTCTCCTTTCTGTCATCTGCAACCACCCCGCAACGGCTGCAGCCAGTTTCAGCCAAACCCACGATCCAGACGCCGCGCAATCCCCCGCAAACACCCGAGAAAACCCCCTGAAAAACCCCGCGCAGCTCCCGAGGTTTTTTCCTTTATCTGTCACCGGAAACTGCGAATTTCTCACTGCGACTTAACCCCGGGCCCCGCTTGCGAAGGTCAGCGGTGAGTCTTCCCAGTGTCATGCAAGTCCCCTGAAAACCTGTGTTCACAACCATCGTTGAAAAGGAGATTCTTCATGTTCAAGCGCACTCTGATCGCCGCTTCCTTGACAGTCGCCGCTCTGGCTTCCGCCCAGGCCATGGCCGTTACCGGTGGCGGCGCTACGCTGCCAGCCGCGCTGTACAAAGGTTCGGCCGACAGCATCCTGCCTGCCAACTTCAGCTACGCGGCCGTGGGTAGCGGTGCCGGCAAGACCGCTTTCCTGAGCAACAACCCGGCTGGCTTCAGCACCACCGGCACCGTGCATTTCGCCGGTAGCGACTCGATCCTCAGCGCTGCGGAAATCAGCACCTACAACACCACGTACGGCGCTTCGTACGGCCCGCTGATTCAACTGCCGTCGGTGGCCACTTCGGTTGCCATCCCGTACAAAAAAGCCGGCCAGACCGCACTGAACCTGACCAGCGCTCAACTGTGCGATGCGTTCTCCGGTGCCAAAACCACTTGGGGCCAGTTGCTCGGCACCACTGACACCACACCGATTCGCGTTGTTTACCGCAACGTTTCCAGCGGCACTTCGGAAATCCTCAGCCGTCACTTGAACTCGGTCTGCCCGACTCAGTTCGCCACCAGCTCCACCTTCACCAACGCGCGTCTGCCAGCCGGTTCGGCGCTGCCGTCGAACTGGGTCGGCGTCGCCAACACTGCCGATGTCGCCACCGCCGTGAACGCGGTTGACGGTTCGATCGGTTATGTCGGTCCGGACGGTGTCGACGCTACCAGCAACGCTGTTGTTGCTCGCGTCAACGGCGTTCAGCCAACGTCGCTCAACGTCACCCTGGCACTGTCGTCGGTGTCGGCTCCTTCGACCCCCGCCCAGGCTGCAAACCCTGCCAACTGGTCGCCCGTGGTGGCTAACCCGGCTTCGGGTTACAAACTGGCTGCCTACACCAACTTCATCTTCGGTCAGTGCTACAAGGATGCAACCGTGGCCGCGGCCGTCAAAGCCTTCCTGACTCAGCACTACAGCAACCCGGGCAACAACACTGCGACTCAGGCCCACAAGTTCGTCGCCGTGCCTAACGCCTGGAAAACTGCTGTGACCGCCAACTTCATCACCAACACTTCGGGCAACAACCTGGACATCAACAACGCCAGCGTCTGCAACGCTATCGGTCGTCCTTTGTAAGCTCTCGCGGTCGTAACGCCGATGACGGCAACCTTGGGGTTGCCGTCATTTTTTTTGGCTCGAATACACGCCGAACATGAAGTTTGTGTGACATCCGTTCGGTCGCGCCCCTCGCCAACGGCCTATGTCGTAACAGCAGGTTTTTGCAGGCCTGCGGCATCTTTGGCAACCAAAGTGTGGCAATCAAAAAAGGATCTCGTAGTGATGCTCGCTCGCCCATCCCGTCGTCGTACCCACGTTCAGTCCTTCCAGCGTGATGCCGTGGAGCCGGCGCTGTGGCTGCTCAAGCCATTGGCGCACGCGGTGGCGTTGTGTCTGGTGGCGGGCAGTGCGCAGGCGCAGACGGCGTTCAGTTCGAGCTGGTTTGCCGCCAAGGGTGCAGCGCAACAGGCTGCGGCGGCACGTCCGAGCGTTGGCGGATTGCCGGGGATGACACCGCCATTGGCCCAACAGCAAAAAGCCAATGCGCAGTTGCAGCGTTCGATCCAGACCCTGAACAACACGGTTGCCGCGATTGCTGCGCAACAGGCGGCGCAGGCGGCCGGACGCACGGCGGCGTTGGGCACGGTACAGTTTGTACCGGACGGTCTGGGCGAGGGCGGTTTGAAAGTCGATAACAGCCTGACCCAGGGTTGGCAGAACGCCAAGGGCCCGCAACAGACCCGGGCCGACGGCAAGACAACGGTGAAGATCGAGCAGACCTCCGACAAGGCGATCCTCAACTGGGAAACCTTCAACGTCGGCCGCAACACCACCGTTGAATTCGCCCAGCAGTCGAACTGGGCGGTGCTCAACCGGGTCAACGATCCGAATGCCCGGGCCAGCCGGATTCAGGGCCAGATCAAGGGCGACGGCACGGTGATGCTGATCAACCGCAACGGCATCGTCTTCAGCGGCGGCAGTCAGGTCAACGTGCGCAACCTGGTGGCGGCAGCGGCGAATATCACCGATATCCAGTTCCGCGATCGGGGTCTGTATTTCGACAGCAGCGCCACCCAGCCGACCTTCACCGATGCGGCCGGCAAAGTGTTGGTGGAACGTGGTGCCTCCATCGACACCCACAAGCCGGCATCGTCTACAGCTGCCGGGGGTTATGCCTTGCTGCTCGGCAGCGACGTACAGAACGACGGCAGCATCAGCACCGTCAAGGGCCAGACCGTGCTGGCCGCTGGTGACCGTTTCTACATTCGCAAGGGCTCGGGCACCGAGGGTAATGCGCTGTCGACCACCTTCGGCAGCGAAGTCATTCCCGGCTTCAAGGCCGGAGCCGTTGCGGGCAAAGTCACTAACAACGGACTGATCCAGTCTGCCACGGGCGACATCACTCTGACCGGTCACGAGGTGGTGCAAAATGGCGTATTGCTCGCCAGCACGTCAGTGGCGACGCGGGGCACGATTCACCTGACCAACCCGAACAGCGACAGCAGCGGCAGCGGCAGCGTCACGCTGGGGCAGGGCAGCGCCACGGCCGTCATGCTCGACAGCAGTGACCTGACGGCCCTCGACAGCCAACGTCAGGCCGCGCTGACAGGCGTCACGGCCAATAACCGGATCCGTGGCGATCAGTCACGCGTCGAGATTCAGAGCGGTGGCAGTGTCGAGTTCCAGAGCGGTTCGATCACCCTGGCCACTGGCGGCCAGGTTGCGGTCAATGCACAACGCCGCAGCCTGGTGCGCGACGGTGCAATGATCGATGTGTCCGGTGCCCTCGGCGTCAGAGTGGCGATGGAAAACAACAGCATCAAGATCAACGTGCAAGGCAACGAGCAGCGCGATGCCTCGGTCAACCGCGAGAAAGGCGCGCTCAACAGCAATGACATCTGGGTCGATGTGCGCGATCTGGTGTATGTGCCGGCGGGCACCAACGGCTACGCCACGGATCGCTGGTACACCGCCGGTGGCCTGTTGGAAGTCGGTGGTTATCTCGGCACTCAGGGCCACAGCGTCGGCGAATGGATGGCTCAGGGCGGCACGGTGAGTTTTGCCGGCAACGACGTGGTGACTGAAAAGGGTTCGCTGATCAACCTGTCCGGCGGCACCCTGGATGTGCAGAGCGGCGAGATCCGCCAGAGCTGGCTGCGTGGCGCCGACGGCAAGCTGTATGAAGTGTCGCGCGCGCCGGGGGATCTGCTCTACACCGGCCTGTACAAAGGCTATGAAGACAGCAGCCAACGCTGGGGTCAGACCCGCTATTACTACAGCCCGCTGATTGCCCCGCGCTCGCGTTTCGAGTCGGGTTACACCGTGGGCCGCGATGCCGGGCAACTGGTGATTGCCACGGCCAATGCGGTCCTCGACGGGCAAATGATCGGCGAGGTGTATCAGGGCGAACGGCAGAATCAGGCGCCGAAACCGGTGCTCGACGGCTATCAGCAGAGCCAGACCGCACTGGCCCGGCGTGCGCAGTTGATCGTCGGCAGTTACGACCCGACCTTCGTCGCGGCGTCGAATGGCCTGCTCTACACCCTCAATCCATTGCTCGATCAGGTGCAGATCGGTGGCACGCGTCCGGTCGCCGACAGTGATCTGAATCTGAGCGCCGCAGTGTCCGAGTCGCGCAAGGGCAAGTTGTATCTGGATAACGATCAACTCAATGGTTTCCGGCTCGGTGCGCTCAAGGTCGCGGCCAGCGATCAGATCGCCGTCGACGGTGCGCTCACGGTCGATAACGGTGGCGACATCACCCTGTACTCCCCGGAGGTGCAGATCGGCGCCGACCTGAGCGCGCGTGGCGGTAGTCTGCGCTTGGGTAACGTGCTCAATCAGTTTCTCAGTAGCGACACCGCTGACACTCGGCTCACGGCGAAGGTCGGCAAGGCGACGCAAGTCACTGTGGCCGACGGTGTGCAACTCGATACCCGTGGTGTATGGAGCAACCTGCGCAGCAACCCGGACGACGGTGCGAGCCTGGCGTATCTCAATGGCGGTTTGCTGTCGATCCGCAGCAGTGGCGACATCGATATGGGCGCAGGCAGTCTGCTCGATGCGTCCTCCGGCGGCGCTGTGCTGGCCAACGGCAAGACCCGGGGTGGCAAGGGCGGCGACCTGACGCTGGAATCCAGTGCGATTTCGGCGCCCGGTGAAACCCACCTGAACCTTGCGGGCGAACTGCGGGGCTACGGTGTCACGGGCGGCGGCACGCTGACGGTGCAGGCCAATAAGATTCTCATCGGTCAGACCGACAAGGCGCTGGCCGACAATACCCTGCAGCTGTCTGCCGATCTGTTGCGCAAGGGCTTTTCCGCCTACAACCTGATTGGCCTGAATGGGCTGGACGTTGCTGAAGGTACGGCGATCGATGTGCACATGCCGGTGTACCGTTTCGCTGATGCCGCGCCGAATCAGGTCAGTGGTGTCGATCCGCAAACGGCGCTGGAGCTGTGGACACCGACGCTGTTCCAGGAAAACCCGACCAAGGGCCTGTTGACCCAACGCGCCGGCGCCAGCCTGACACTGCAAGGTGGCGCGACGCTGGTCGGGCTGATAGACGCCGCCAACAGCACCTTGACCCTGGGCCGCGGTTCGCGGATCAGTGTCGATCCGGGGCAGAGCATCAAACTGCGCGGTGCCGGACAGATCACCGTGGAAGGTGAACTGAATGCCTGGGGTGGTGCGATTGATATCCGTCAGCAACAGTTTGGTTCGAACAAACCGGCGACCGCCATTGCCGTGGCCGATCCGAGCGCACATGACCGCTCCATCTGGATCGGTGAACAGGCTGTGCTGGATGTCTCCGGACGCACCACTACGGCAGTCGATGCGCTGGGCCGCACTTACGGGCAGGTCGGCAAGGGCGGCAGCATCATCATCGGCGGTGAAATCGATGCGAAACTGGCTACAGCCACGGCCGCCGATGCTTATGTGATCGTGCGTCAGGGCGCCCGGCTGGACGCTTCCGGCAGCGAGACCGTTCTGGATATCGCCGGCCAAGGGCCGACCCGCGTCGCAACCGACGGCGGGCGGATCAGCCTGAGCTCCTACAACGGCCTGTTCGTTGAGGGCAACCTGCGTGCAGTGGCGGGCGGTGTCGGGGCTGCCGGCGGTCGTCTGGACGTTGCGCTTGAAACACCGCTGTACGTTGACTCGGCAAGCAATGCCGTGCGGGCGCCGCGAGAGATGATCATTGGCCAGGCGCCGACGGACAAACCGCTCGCGCCGGATCTGCGTCCGGGCGAGGGCGCCGCTGACCTGCGCTACGGTCAGACGCGCTTGAGCGCAGACAGCCTGATGGCGGGCGGCTTCGATAACCTGAGTCTGTTGAGCAACGGTTTGCTGTCGTTTGACGGCGACGTCAATCTGCACATGAACCAGAGCCTGACGCTGTACGCCGGAGCGCTGTCGCTGGCCGAAACCTCCGCAAGTACGACTCGCGTCGATTTGAGCGCGCCGTACCTGCGCCTGTCTGGCGTCGGCACTTACCACGCCGGCTTCGGCCTGATACGGCCGCGATTGACCAATAATCCGACGACACAGCTGTCGGACGCGACCTTCAGCGCGTCAGCGGACTTGCTGGACGTGAGCAATGGCCTGTCGTTCGGTACGCAGGGTTCAATCCTGCAACTCGGCGCGCCGGCGGTTGCGTATGGCCGACGGGCATTTGGTCAGGTGAGCCTCGACAGTCGTGGCGATCTGCGTTTCCTCGCACCCAACGACGGTGCCGAAAAAACCCGGCTGTGGACGCCGGGTGACTTGAACCTCGGTGCTGCACAAATCTATCCCGCCAGTGACGTCCAGGCTGAAGTGCGCGTTGGCTATCAGGGTGCCGTTGCGGTGTCCGACCATACGCTGCGGATCAGCAGCCACGGTGCGGCACCCGCTGAGGTGCCGTACTCGGTATTCGGCAATCTGAGTTTTTCCGCGGCGTACATCGAGCAGGGCGGGGTGGTTCGGGCCCCGCTGGGCAAGATTGTTCTGGGTGACGATTTGCAGACCACCAGTCATGAGGTTCGACTGCTGTCGGGCAGCACCACGTCGGTCAGCGGCGCCGGTCTGGTCATGCCATACGGTGGCACTACGGACGGCATCGATTATCTCTACAACGGTAAATCCGTGGTGTTGAACGGCATCACGGGCGATAAAAACGGCGTGGCGATCGGTGGGCAATACATCGAGGTGCAGAACGGTGCGCTGATCGATCTGTCCGGCGGTGGCGATCTTCGCGGCGCCGGTTTCATTTCCGGACGCGGCGGTTCTACCGATGCGCGCTTCAATCCGCTGGTGCGCAATGCCACCGATGGCACCTTCAGTCTGCCGGGGCTGGCGAGTAATCCGGTCTACGCCATCGTGCCGGGCAATCAGAGCCGTTACGCGCCGATCCTGGCCGAAGCCGGAGCGGTCGATCCGCGCATCGGCCAGCAGGTCACTATTGGCGCCGGCGTGCCGGGGCTGGCGGCGGGGACATACACGCTGCTGCCGTCCACCTTTGCCTTGTTGCCGGGCGCATTCCGGGTCGAGGTCAACGGTCAGGCGACGCCAGCTGCGACGACGGCAGCGTTGCAGCTACGCAACGGTTCGTGGACCAGCAGCGGGCAGATTTCGATTGCCAATACCGGACTGCGCGACAGTCTGGCCAGTCAGGTGATCCTGACGTCGGCTGACGTGCTGCGCCGTTACTCGCAGTACAACGAAACCTCGTTCACCCAGTTCATCCGCAGCGATGCCGCCCGGCGTGGCGTGCCCCGTGCGTTGGCGCCAATGGACGGCAAGGTGCTTGATCTGCGCCTGAGCACGGGTGGCAAGCAGGAGACTGCGTTGCAGTTCGATGGGCGAGCGCTGTTTGATGCCGCCGAAGGCGGGCTGATCGGCACGGCGGCGCTACGCGGTGGTTACGCCGGCGCCGAGTTCGAGGTGCTCGGTGCGGGGCATGCGCCGTCGCCGGGTTTCAGTGGCGTGTCGGTGTACGCCGACACGCTGAACAACTTCAATGCCGGACGTCTGACGCTCGGTGCGCTGCCGGAGGTGACTTACAACACGACCGGCAACATCATCAAGTTCGTGGGGACCTCCAGCAACATCACGCTGCGCGAAGGGGCCATCCTGTCAGCGCCGGAAGTCGTGCTGCGCACCACCTCGACCACCGGTGGCATCACGGTCGAAGCGGGCGCCGGGATCAACACCCTGAAGCGTGGCAATGTGGCCTTCGATTCAACGTCCGGCTACCTCTACCAGCCTGAAGCCTCGAGCCTGTTGGTCGTATCCAACGGCTGGACCCATGTGCTGGCGCCGGCAGCGGCCAGCGGCATCAGCGGCGCGGGCAGCATCCGGATTGGCGTGTGTGTCACGTCATCTTGCAACGATCCGGCGCTGCTCTATTCGAACGGCAGTATTACGGCGGCGACGGACAATCAGTTCGAACTGGGTGAAGCGGTACGTTTCGGCACGCGCCGACTGGCACTGGCAGTGGGCTCGGTCAACGCCGGCAGCGCCACCGCGCTGGCGGCGGCCGGCAGTCGCGTACCGGCCGGTCTGACCCTTAACCAGAACGTGCTCGACCGCCTGCTGCGCGGCGACACCCAATATGCTGCGCCAGCGCTGGAAACCCTGAGCCTGACCACCCGCGATGCCTTCAATTTCTTCGGCAGCGTGAGCCTCGACACAATCGATCCGCAGACCGGCCAAAGCAAACTGCAGAACCTGGTGCTGGTTACCCCGGCGATCTACGGTCTGGGCGATGCCAACGATGTGGCGAGCATCCGCACCGCCAACCTGATCTGGAACGGCGCGA
This sequence comes from Pseudomonas sp. SCPG-7, assembly GCF_002156405.1. Classification (NCBI taxonomy): domain Bacteria; kingdom Pseudomonadati; phylum Pseudomonadota; class Gammaproteobacteria; order Pseudomonadales; family Pseudomonadaceae; genus Pseudomonas; species Pseudomonas sp. SCPG-7. The sequence goes on from NZ_MVOO01000001.1 coordinate 269,323, forward strand.
CGCAAAGTGCTGGCAGCGTCATCACCGGTGGCGCCGGTACGGGCAGCGGCACACTGGACATTCAGGCCCAGCGGATCGAGCTGGGTTACGGCCCGATGCCTCAGGCCAGCGGGCTGGATCAGAACAATCGTCTGGCGCTGGGTTTTGCCAACGTCAACCTCAGCGCCAGCGAGCGCATCACCGCCAATCACAAGGGCAGCCTGGCGGTGTATCAGGAGCAGGGCGCTTACGATCCGCTCAAGGGTTACCGCTACAGCGGCGGCAATCTGAACCTGCGCACGCCGTTGCTCACCGGTGAAGCGGCTTCGGTCAGTCTGCTCAAGGTCGGCAACAGCCTGACCCTCAGCGGCGCCGGGGCTGCCGGGGTGGCGAATGCGTTGGCTGCAGAGTTGAATCTTGAAGCCCGCGATATCGTGCTGGACAGCCGTATCGCCTTGGCCAGCGGCAAGCTGACCGTCAAGTCCGAGGGCGATTTAACGCTGGGCACTCGTGCCGTGCTGGACATGGCCGGGCGGACCTTGCCGTTCAATGATGTCAGCAAATACAGCTGGGGCGGCGACGTATCGCTGTACAGCGCCAACGGCAATATTCGCCAGGCTGCGGGCTCGCGGATCGATCTGTCGGCGAAGAACAATCAGGCCGGTAACCTCAGCGTCGTCGCTCTGGCCGATGCGGCCGGGATGGTCGATCTGCAAGGCGAGATTGTCGGCGGCAGCAGCGGTTACTACGACGCCGGAGGCACGTTGGTGCCGTACAAGGCCGGTGGCGTGGACATTCGCGCGCAGCGCCTGGGTGGTGACGCCACCGAGCAGTTCGCCGCACTCAATCAGCGCTTGAATGCCGGGCAGGTTTACGGCAGCCGCAGCCTGCAGCTCAAACAAGGCAACCTGGTGATCGGCGATGGCCTCAAAGCGAGCGAGGTCAATGTCGCGCTGGACAATGGCAGCCTGACGGTGGCCGGTCTGATCGATGCCAGCGGCGAGCGTGTCGGCAGCATTCGCCTGTCGGCGAAAAATGGCCTGACGCTGGCTGGCAGCAGCGTACTCGATGCCCATGGCCGCGTGCTGCGCGTCGACAGCTACGGCAAGATCATCGATGCACCCAACCGCGCCACGGTCGAACTGAATTCCGGCGATGGTTTGCTTACGTTGGGCAGCGGCGCGCGTATCGACCTGCGCCACGGCACTGATGCCGTGCCCGGTTTCCTCGCCGGGCAACACGATGGAGTGCTGCGCGGTACGCTGGAGCTGAACGCGCCGCGTCTGGGCAGCAATGACATCGCCATCGACGCCAGCGGTGTGTTGACCATTCAGGGCGCTCGCTCCATCGGGCTCAATGGTTTGCGCCGCTATACCGATGCCCGCGATGGCGTCGATCCGGCGGTCAGTGGCCGACCATATCAGGTGATTGATCAGGCCATGCTCGAACGCATTCACGGCGACAGCAATGATTTTATCAACGGCGCACTGGGCAACAACGATCTGTTGCAACGCAAACTCGCCGGGCTGAATAACGCCACTTACGCCGACGCCTTCCATCTGCGCCCGGGTGTGGAGATCGCCAGCAAGACGGCTGACGGTGATCTGGTGGTAGAGGGCGATCTGGATTTGTCCGGTTATCGCTACGCCAGTCTCAATCCGCACACGCAGCTGAACCCCGCCGTATATGGTTCCGGGGAAGCAGGCAGCCTGGTGATTCGTGCCGGTGGCAACCTCGATATTTACGGCAGCATCAATGACGGCTTCGCGCCGCCACCGGAAACCCAGGATGACGCCGGGTGGAAACTGATTGCCGGTGTGCAGCCGTTCGGTGGCGATCTGATCGTGCCGGGCAGTGGGGTGACGCTGGCCGAGGGCACGCAGTTTCCGCAGGGGGCGACACTCAATTACGACGTGACGATTCAACCAGCGGTTCTGGCCAGTGGCACGTTGCTGCCGACTCAAGCTGTGCTGAACGAGGCGTATACCTTCAGCGCCGGCACGGTGTTGGCGGGGGCGATTCACGACAGCAACGGTCATCTGCTGTACACCGCCGGTACGCTGCTCAGCGACAGCGTGACGTTGCCTGCCGACACACGCCTGGGCGCCGGCATCCGTTTGAACAAGGCCACCGCCCTGCAAGCGATGAACTGGCCCAAGGGTGTGCCGCTGCCAAGTGCTTACGATGCAGATCTGACGACGTTCTCCGGGGTGAAATTAAAGGGCGAACTGGCCTTGTTGCGCGGTTCGCTGATTCCGTCGATGACCGATGTGAAGCTCGCCGAAGGCACTTCGCTGATCGAGTTGCGGCCGTTCAACGGCACACAACAGGGCAAGAACTGGGCGCTGGCCAGCATGCTGCCGTCGGGCAGTGCTTCATGGTCGATGCGCGTGGTGGCGGGTGCAGATCTTGATGCGGCCGACAGCCGTGCCGTGAAGCCTGTCACCACCGATGGCAATCTGCGGCTGGCGGACACTCATTACGGTGTCACGCTTACCCAGGCAACGGGAATACTCGTGTGGGCACCCGACAATCCGTATGACCTTCCGGGATATTACCCTGTGCCCGATGACCAACTGGAGATCTGTGCACAGGTGGAAGGGCTCTGTGTGCCGATGGCACGTTGGGTCTGGGCGCCGGGCAATGGTCAGGGACCTGACTACGAACCCGTTCCCGAGGAGTATCAGATCCTTTGTGAAATCTATCCGGAGTTCTGCATCGGCAATAATCCCGGCACAACCGCCAAGGCCCACAGTCAGATGTTCAGTGTGCTGCGCACCGGTACAGGCGATCTCGATCTGATGGCTGCCGGCAACCTGAGCATGGATTCACCGTTCGGCGTTTATACCGCCGGCACTCAATCAGCGAATGTCGATCCGTTGTACAACCAGAAACGTGGGCATCTGTCGGACAGCAATTCGGTGTTGGGCAGCGCCGGTGCCACTTATGAAAAATGGGTCGACGGCGGTAGCGACAGCCTTTATCAGGCCTGGTATCCGCAATTGGGTGGCAATCTGCACATCAATGCCGGTGGCTCGGTTTCCGGGGATTCCGTCGGCACGAAAGCACAATCGGTGAATGGCGGTTTCCGCGAACAGATCGCCAGTGCGTCAGTGGGCAACTGGTTGTGGCGCCAAGGCACGGGCAACCCGGATGTGCCCACAGCGTGGTGGATCAACTTTGGCAGTTACGCTACTCGGTTGATGACGCCTGACGCCAATACCGAACCGTACCTGGTGGGCTTCACCGGATTCGGCACCCTGGGCGGCGGCAACATCAGCCTGCGTGTCGGTGGCGACGCCGGGATGCTCAGACCGTTGGGCGATGCGGTCAATTATCCGCGCAGCCAAGGGCTGATCGTTGCCGTGGGCAGCACCGGGCGTGTCGCCGACGATGGGAGCGTGCAGATGACCGGCGGTGGCGATATGGACATTCGCATCGGCGGCGCATTCAACCCATCGCTGCAAGCGCGGGCCGGGGATAACGGGACTCAGCCGCCGAGGCACGACCTGCAAGGCGCACTGATCAACTTGCGCGGTGCGGCGCAATTGACGGGTGGGGCGCTGGGCGGCATCAATCTGCAATACGGTGCCAGCTCGCAGTTGCATGATGTCCGTGAAACCCGACCGCTGGATCCGTTCACCTCGACGACCAGCAACGCTTCTGGTGGCCTGGTGCTGATTCCCGGAGACTCCGGCATGAGTCTCAGCACCCGTGGTGATCTGGTATTGGGGGGGGCGGCCGATCCCGGTCGTGTGAGCCAATTCAACGCCACGCCACTGCTCGATAGCGACGCTAATATCCTTCCCGGTGGCACCCTGAGCGGCTTCTCACTGTGGACCGATCACACCGCCATCGATCTGTTTTCCGCCGGCGGCAATCTCACGCCCAGCACTCAGTTGGCGCAGGTCGATGGGAGTCTGTCTCCTGTGAGGGGCGCCAATACCTCGCCCACCGATGGTCGTTTTGTCTACCCGGCGATTCTTCGGGCCGTTGCCGCTCAAGGTTCGATTTATGCGGGGCCATCAGCGGCTTACGGGGTCGGCAATGCTGCGCCGAAAACCGCGTATTCCCTGCTTTTGGCGCCTTCTCCATCCGGGCAACTCGAACTGTTGGCGGGCGATTCCATCTATGCCGGCGGCTACGCAATCAATCAGTCCGGTGCCAGCCCGCTGGCCATCGCCACCCCGTTCAGGCCGTCATTCCTCGCCTTTGCCAGCAATAACCCCAACAAGCCACTCACCAGCAACTACGGCAGTGACGGTGTTAAACCGGATGGTAATTCGCGTTATCCATTGTTCGCTTTTGGGCCCGACAGCTATTCCGGTTTGAATGATGTGCAAGGGCCGGCACGGTTCTATGCCCTGACCGGCGATTTGGTGGGGATACGCAGTGGCGAGACGTTGAGTTTCGATACCTCGAAACGCACTTGGTACGAAGCAGCAGGCCCTGTCTGGATGATTGCCGGACGTGACATCGTGGCATCCGGAACCCACCTGGGCCAACCGACAGCCGTGCAGCCCGATGAGATGGGCGTGGGTCGGGAAGGCATCACCTCGACCGGCAACCTGTTCGTTCATAACGACCCGCGAGATATATCCCGGGTGTCGGCGGGCCGCGACATTCTCTACAGCAGCTTCGATATCGCCGGCCCTGGCACGCTGGATATCAATGCCGGGCGCAACATCCTGATGGAAAACCGTGCCAGCATCACCAGCCTCGGCGCGATAGTGGCCGGGGATTCGCGGCCCGGTGCCAGCGTGGTATTGCAGGCGGGCGCAGGCGCGCAGGGGCCGGATTACACAAAGTTCATCGCCCGTTACCTGAACCCGCAAAACCTTGCTGATCCGAATGCCTCTCTCAACGGCCAGCCGGGCAAAGTGGTCAAGACCTACCTCGACGAGTTGCAGAGCTGGCTGACGCTCGGCTACGGCTTCAGCGGCAACGCAGAGCAGGCACAGGCGTTCTATACCGCGCTGCCAAGTGCCGAGCAGGCGATCTTCGCTCGCCAGGTGTACTTCGCCGAACTGCGCGCCGGCGGCCTGGAATACAACGACGCTGACGGCCCACGCAAAGGCAGTTATCTGCGCGGTCGCAACGCCATCGCCGCACTGTTCCCGAGCACCGATGTGGCGGGCAATCCGCTGCGTTACGACGGCGACATCACGCTCTACGGTGGTGCCGGGGTCAAGACCCTGTTCGGCGGCGATATCCAGATGCTCACGCCGGGCGGCGGTCAGGTGTTCGGCATCGAAGGCTCAGCACCACCGTCCACGGCGGGGATCATTACGCAGGGCTTGGGCAACATTCAGCTCTACTCGCAGGGCAGCATTCTGCTGGGGCAGAGCCGGATCATGACCACCTTCGGTGGTTCGATTCTCGGCTGGTCGGCCGAGGGCGACATCAACGCCGGTCGCGGTTCGAAAACCACCGTGGTCTACACCCCGCCGAAACGGGTTTACGACACTTGGGGCAACGTGACCCTGTCGCCTTCGGTGCCGAGCACCGGTGCGGGTATCGCCACCCTTAACCCGATTGCCGAAGTGGCACCTGGCGACATCGACCTGATCGCGCCGCTGGGCACCATCGACGCCGGGGAGGCGGGGATTCGCGTCTCGGGCAACGTCAACATCGCCGCGCTGACGGTGGTCAACGCTGCCAACATCTCGGTGCAGGGCAAGGCGACGGGTGTGCCTGTTGTGTCGGCGGTGAACACCGGGGCGATCACCTCGGCAAGCTCCGCTGCCTCTTCAGCCACCCAGGCCGCTGAGGACGTGGCCCGTCAGCAGCAGGCAGCAGCGCGGCAGAATCAGGCGTCGGTGTTCACCGTGCAGGTGCTGAGTTTCGGTAACGAGCAACTGGCGCCGACCCGCGATGGCGCCAGTCGTGCGCCGGCCAGCGGATACAACCCGAACAGCCCGGTGCAGGTGCTGGGCGCCGGGGTGCTGGATGAACAGGCGAAACAGCAGCTGACCGAGGAGGAACGGGGGCAGCTGACGTTGTAAAGGACTCTCGTGTAGTACTTTGGGCGACCGGTTGGTCGCCCTTTTTTTGTGTAGGTGGGAAGGTTCAGGGATACCCTTGTCGAGCATGCAATACGTTTAGGATTTCGATCCGCTCGGTCACCCGATAAACCACGACATAGTTGGGATGGACAACGATTTCCCGGGTGCCGGCGACCTTGCCGAAGCGATAAAGGTAGGGGTGAAGTGGGAGGGCGGAGGTAGCCGCTTCGATGGCGGCGTTCAGTTGACTGGCCGCAACGGCGTTACGGTCAGCGATGTAGTTCAGGGTTTGCCAGAGTTGAGTGCGAGCTTCAGGTCGCCAGTCAACCCGCACTGTTTTTGTTGAGTTTCGATTCGATGAGGGCGCGCATCTCGGCCATCACCTGCTCGTGGGGGATGTTGGGCCGCGGATCATCCATCGAGGCCTGTACCTGTGCCCTGAACCAGCGATCATAGCTGGCGGCCTGCTCTGGGGTTTCGAAGTCTGAAACGATAAGGGAAAGTTCGGCGCTCATAGTGACCTCCATGATCAATGTGAAGCAGTCTAAGGGGGATGTGGCTCGCTGTCGTCACTGGCAAGACGAAGTGCCAAGTATCCCCAAGCGCTGGCGGGAAAGATGTCAGACGTTTCCCTTGCCCATAAGGGAAAATCGACGCACGTTGTCATCGGATTCCTCCACAACACCGCCGTCTGTGTAGGAGCTGCCGCAGGCTGCGATCTTTTGATCTGGCTTGTGAAAACCAACGTCAAAAGATCGCAGCCTGCGGCAGCTCCTGCAGGTCGAGGTCAGAAGGCATAGGGGATGCTGACCTTGGCCCAGAGCATGTCGCCTTCCGGCCGGTTCTCCACGTCAAACTCCTTGGCCCAGCGAATCTCCGCGCTGGCGTATTTGAGAAAGGTGAAATGCAACGCCGGGCCAATCGCGAAGACCTTGCCGCGCACGCCGTCGTCCACATCCTGCCCGGCGAACTGCACGGTATGGCCGTACTGTTTGTCGTCGGTGGTCTGCTTGAGGTAGTAGCCGTTGATACCGAACATCACATCGTCAGTGATCTTGTAACTGGCCGAATAATCGAAGTGGAAAATCTGTCCGGACTTGTAGTCGGTGTCCTTGTTCTTTTCGTTGAAGCTGTAGGTGGTCTTGAGTGACACCTCGGTCTTGTCGGTCGGCAGCCAGGTGAACGAGAACAGCGGCTTGTAGGTGTAGAAATTGTTGCTGGTATTGGCCAGCCGATCGACGCTGTATTCACCGGTGGGCACCGTGATTTCCAGGGCGGCGCCGAGGGTCAGGTTCTTGCCCATGTCCCACAGGATGATCGGTGCAATCGTGGTGTCGCCCATGCCTTCGCGGGTATCGCTGAGACCGAATACCGACACTTCCTGCTTCAACCAGGGCTGGGCGATGTAGCCGGCCAGGCGTCCGCCGAACACGCGTACCGGGCTCAGGTAATCGATGCGCGGAATGACCGCCGTGGATTCGATGTCGACATTCGGCACCTTGCCGCCCAACGATCTGATGTTGAGCTTCGTCGACTTGTAATGGTTGTAGTAAAGGTTGAACGCAACCATGTTCTCCGGAAGGCTGTCGACCTCCAGCGGCAGCATGAAGAACCCGTCGGTGCCGGGGCCGATGTTGTCGACGCCGGCTTCGGTGGCCAGGGCCGACAGGGACGCGGTGCAACCGAGCAAAGTCAGTGCCAGACGCAAGGGGAAAGTGGCGCGGTTCGGGCTCATGGCTGTCCTCATTATTATTGTGGTGGGACGTGGCGCCGGTACGCGGAACGTCCGGCACCATAGAAATAAGCGCTAGAGGCCCGACGGGGCAGGGTATTGGCGGACAGTTAGGGGGACTTCTGCGGACAGTCGGCCAACCCTGTGCTAACTTCCTTCGACATAACCGGTTACAAAAATAACAATCAAGCGTGATCCGGAATGTCAGCTCCCATGAACGTAAAAGTCCAAGACCCCACTTTCGAATTGGCGCTGGTCTCGCCGTTTCTCCTGCAAACCCTCGCCGAAGTCGTGCACAACAAAGGCATCGACCCCGAAAGCCTGTGCCGTGGCCTGGGCTTCACCCTCGATGATCTGCAGGATCCGGCGCAACGGATTTCCTATCGCCAGGCCGTAGCGATGATTCAACGGGCGCTCAAAGTGTTGCCCAATCAGGGTTTGGGGCTGTGGGTCGGCGCGCAGAATGTGCTGGGTACGCTGGGCTTGCTCGGGCATGTGCTGTCGCTGTGCAAGACCTTGCGCGATGCCTTTGCCCTCGGTATCCGCCACCAACACACCTCCGGCGGGATCGTGGTGTCCAGCGTCGATGTGGTGGGTGATCAGGTGCACCTCGACGCCGAGTGCCGCTTGCCGTTCGCCGACGTTCAGGTGTTTGCCGTCGAAGAGTTTTTCGCCAGCCTGCTGGTGTATGGCCGGGCCTTGGCCGGCAGTGAATTCAAGCCGATTGCCGTGGAGTTTGTGCACGCCGCGCCGGATTACCTGAGCGAATACCACCGCTTGCTCGGGCCCGATGTGCGCTTCGGTTGTCTGCACAATCGCATGCTGATCGATGTTCAGTGGCTGGACGTCAACTTGCCCAATCATCATTCGCTGGCGCTGCGCCAGGCGGTTGCATTGCTGGAGCTGGAAGCGGCTCAGGTGCACCAGAAACTCGATTTGATTCAAGCCGTGGAACGGGCGATTGCCCGGGACCTGAGCCGGGGCAGTCACATCGAAAAAATCGCCGGCGACCTGAACATGAGCAGCCGCACCTTGCGTCGGCGCCTCACCGAGCATGCGCTGACCTTCGAGGCGCTGCTGGAACAGGTGCGGCAGGCGCGGACCCTGAGTCTGCTGGCGAATCCGGACATGCCGATTGAACGCATCACCGAAGAAGTCGGCTATAGCGACGTGCGCAGCTTCCGTCGGGCGTTCAAGCGCTGGACCGGGATGAGCCCGAGTGCGTGGCGCCAGGATGCAAGCACCGCTTAGACATCGGTCCCCTGTGGCGAGGGAGCTTGCTCCCGCTGGGCTGCGCAGCAGACCCAAAACCTGCCACGCCATTTCTCCAGACACACCATGCCGGCGGGGTTTGCGGGTGCTTCGCCCCCGAGCGGGAGCAAGCTCCCTCGCCACAGGCTTCCGTGCGCCACTCATCAGTATTTCAACCCCACAAGCCCTTCAGCTACAGGTAAACTCCCGCGCACTTTCCCAAGGAGTTCACATGAGTTACTACCAGCCGGGCATTCTCGCCACCCCCGTTCCTGCACAAGCGCGCCACCTGTTTTTCGCCCTGGCGTCGGTTGAAGCACTGCCGCAGGCGATCGACAACCTGCTGAGCCTGGTGGACGGCAAGTCGGCGGTGGTCGGTTTCGGTGAATCCCTGACCAAGGCGCTGAACGTACAGATTGATGGTCTGCGCAGCTTCCCGGCCATGACCGGCGTCGGCGTGGAAAACCCCTCGACCCAGCACGCGCTGTGGGTCTGGCTGCACGGTGACGACCGTGGCGAACTGCTCAACCGCTGCAACGCCGTTGAGGCCGCACTGGCCCCGGCGCTGCGCCTGGTCGACATGCAGGAAGCCTTCCGCCACAAGGACGGCCATGACCTGACCGGCTACGAAGACGGCACCGAAAACCCGCACGACGAAGCCGCCATCGCTGCAGCCTTGTTGGGCGAGGGCGCAGAAGGTCTGGTCGGCGGCAGCTTCGCCGCGATCCAGCAGTGGCAGCACGACCTCAAGGGTTTTCATCAATTGTCCGGCGAAGACAAGGACAACATCATGGGCCGTCGCCTGAGCGACAACGAGGAGATCGACGATGCGCCAGTCTCTGCCCACGTCAAACGCACCGCCCAGGAAAGCTTCGCCCCCGAAGCATTCGTCGTGCGCCGTTCGATGCCATGGATTGAAGGTGACCGGGCCGGTCTGATGTTCCTCGCCTTCGGGTTCTCGCTGGACGCCTTCGAGGCGCAACTGCGGCGCATGAGCGGTCTGGAAGACGGTATCGCTGATGGTCTGTACCGCATCAGCCGACCGATTACCGGCGGCTATTACTGGTGCCCGCCCATCAAGGACGGCCACCTCGATCTGCGCGCGCTGCGCATCGGCTGAGTGTTTCAAACAAAGGGAGTTGAGCATGGACGTGGTGCGTTGGGGCATGATCGGTTGCGGCAGCGTCACTGAACGCAAGAGCGGGCCGGCCTTTTACAAGGCGCCCGGTTCGGCGCTGGTGGCGGTGATGGGCCGGCGCCTTGAAGCGGTGAGCGATTACGCCGCACGTCATGGCATCGCCCGGGTCTACACCGATGTCGATGCGCTGATCAACGACCCCGAAGTGGACGCGGTGTACATCGCCACGCCACCCGACAGCCACCACGCCTACAGCCTCAAAGTCGCTGCCGCCGGCAAGCATTGCTGCGTCGAGAAACCGATGGCGCTCAACGCCGGGCAAAGCCGCGACATGCAGCAGACGTTTGCCGACGCCGGTCTGCACCTGTTCGTTTCCTACTACCGCCGTTCGCTGCCGCGTTTTGCTCAAGTGCGGCAATGGCTGGCGCAGGGCCGCATCGGTGAGGTACGACACCTGAGCTGGACGCTGACCAAAGCCCCCTCGGCGGCGGATCTGGATGGCAGCGCCAATTGGCGAACCGACCCGAGCGTCGCCGGTGGCGGTTACTTTGCCGATCTGGCCAGCCATGGTTTTGACCTGTTCCAGTACCTGCTCGGCGACATCGTTGAAGTCGCCGGTTTCACCGCCCGGCAAGCCGGGTTGTATGCGGCGGAAGACGCGGTCAGTGCCAGTTGGCGCTTCGCCTCCGGAGCATTGGGCATGGGCTGTTGGAGTTTTGTCGCGGATCGGCGCGAGGACCGGGTGGAAATAATCGGCAGTCAGAGGCGCATCGCATTCTCCGTGTTTGACGAACATCCGGTGCAGCTATTCGCCGATGAGCAGATCAGCCTGGAAATCCCCCATCACGAGCACATTCAGTGGCATCACGTGCTGGGCATGAATGCGCATATCCGTGGTGATTCGCAGCATCCGGCAGTCGCCGAACACGCCCTCAAAACCGATTGGGTGATGGACCAGATCCTCAAACGTTATTGATTTACGTCTTAAAACCAACCCTGTGGCGAGGGAGCTTGCTCCCGCTGGGTCGCGCAGCGGCCTCAAATACTGGCAACGAGGTATTCCAGGTAAATCACCTCAGCCGGGTTTACGACTGCTGCGCAGCCGAGCGGGAGCGAGCTCCCTCGCCACAGGAGACGGGAGCCCTCAGGAACTGCTCCAGCTCTAAGGTTATGCCCAAACAATATTTCTCAAGCTTGTCATAACGTCTCTAAGATCACGTCATAACTCGTTATAACAAGTGATCCCGTGATGACCGATAACGTACTGTCCCTGGCAAGTGTCCCGCTGCACACGCAACTGCGCGACGTGCTGCGCGCCCGCATTCTTGACGGCGAATATCCGCAAGACAGCCAAATGCCTTCCGAAAGCGAGCTCGGCGCGCTGTTCAAAGTCAGCCGCATCACCGTGCGTCAGGCACTTGGCGATCTGCAGAAAGAAGGGCTGATCTTCAAGATCCACGGCAAAGGCACGTTCGTCGCCAAGCCGAAAACCTTTCAGAACGTCAGCAGCCTGCAAGGCCTCGCCGAGTCCATGACCGGGCGCGGCTACGAGGTGATCAACCGCCTGCGCAGCTTCAAATTCATCCCCGCTGACAAACGTGTCGCCGATCGCTTGCAGGTGGCCGAAGGCGAGACCGTGGCGCAGATCAAACGCGTGCGCCTGATCAACCGCGAGCCGATCTCGCTGGAAATCACCTACCTGCCCAAAGCGATTGGCGATCGGCTGGAGAAGGCCGATCTGGTGACTCGCGACATCTTCCTGATTCTGGAAAACGACTGCGGCATCGCCCTCGGCCACGCTGATCTGGCGATTGACGCGGTGCTGGCCGACAGCGATTTGACCCAGGCGCTGAACGTCGAGGCCGGCTCGCCGATCATGCGCATCGAACGTCTGACCCACGACGCCAACGGCCAGCCGCTGGACTTCGAACACCTTTACTACCGTGGCGATGCATTCCAGTACCGCCTGCGGATCGACCGGCAAAAAGGGGCGTGACATGACCCGCAAGACCTTGGAACAGGAATACGACATCGTCGTGATCGGCGGCGGCACTGCCGGGCCGATGGCGGCGATCAAGGCCAAAGAGAAGAACCGTGATTTGCGCGTGCTGCTGGTGGACAAGGCCAACGTCAAACGCAGCGGCGCGATCAGCATGGGCATGGACGGCCTGAACAACGCGATCATCCCCGGCCACTCGACGCCGGAGCAGTACACCAAGGAAATCACCATCGCCAACGACGGCATCGTCAATCAGGCGGCGGTGTACGCCTATGCCACTCATAGCTTCGAGACCATCGAGCAACTGGATCGCTGGGGCGTGAAGTTCGAGAAGGACGAGACCGGCGATTACGCGGTGAAAAAAGTCCACCACATGGGCGCCTACGTGCTGCCGATGCCGGAAGGGCACGACATCAAAAAAGTCCTTTACCGCCAGTTGAAACGGGCGCGGGTGAGCATCACCAATCGCCTCGTTTGCACCCGTTTGCTGACCGACGAGGAGGGCGCGGTCAACGGGGTGATGGGTTTTGACTGCCGAACTGCCGACTTCCATGTGATCAAGGCCAAAGCGGTGATTCTCGCCTGTGGCGCGGCCGGTCGCTTGGGATTGCCGTCCTCGGGTTACCTGATGGGTACCTACGAAAACCCGACCAATGCCGGCGACGGCTACGCGATGGCGTATCACGCCGGGGCCGAGCTGGCGAACCTGGAATGCTTCCAGATCAACCCGTTGATCAAGGATTACAACGGCCCGGCCTGCGCCTACGTCACCGGCCCGCTCGGTGGTTACACCGCCAACAACAAGGGCGAACGCTTCATCGAGTGCGACTACTGGAGCGGGCAGATGATGTGGGAGTTCCACCAGGAACTGGAAAGCGGCAACGGCCCGGTGTTCCTCAAACTCGATCACCTGGCCGAGGAAACCATCCAGAACATCGAAGAGATCCTGCACAGTAACGAGCGCCCGAGTCGTGGTCAGTTCCACGCCAATCGCGGCACCGATTACCGCACGCAGATGGTCGAGATGCACATCTCCGAGATTGGTTTTTGCAGCGGCCATTCGGCGTCCGGGGTGTGGGTCAACGAGCGCGCCGAGACCTCGGTCAAAGGTTTGTACTCGGCCGGTGACATGGCCGCCGTGCCGCACAACTACATGCTCGGCGCGTTCACCTACGGCTGGTTTGCCGGGCACAACGCGGCGGATTTTGTCGCCGGGCGCGAGTTCTCGGCGCTGGATGCCGCGCAGATCGAAACAGAGAAAGCCCGGGTCTACGCGCCGCTGGATCGTGAGCACGGTCTGCCACCGGCGCAGGTCGAGTACAAGCTGCGACGCTTCGTCAACGACTACCTGCAACCGCCGAAAGTGACCAAAAAAATGCAGATCGGCTTGCAGCGCTTCAGCGACATCGAACGCGACCTTGAGCAGATGAAGGCCAACAACGCCCACGAATTGATGCGCGCCATGGAAACCAGCGTGATCCGCGACTGCGCCGAAATGGCCGCGCGCGCCTCACTGTTCCGCGCCGAGAGTCGCTGGGGCCTGTACCACTATCGCGTCGATCATCCGCAACGCAATGACAGTGAATGGTTCTGCCACTGCCACCTGAAAAAGGGCGAGGACGGGCGCATGACCAGTTTCAAGAAACCCGTCGAGCCTTACATCATCGCGCTCGACGCCGAAGACATGCAGGCTTACGACCGCTTGCGAGTGGGCGCTTTTGCCGCTTGATGCATCACCAGAGAGAGTCCGAACCATGGCCTATCAAGCCCAGGAAATCTTCTTCCGCTCCAACGCCCCGGTCACCGTGGACGAGGACAAATGCATCGCCGACAAGGGCTGCACCGTGTGCGTCGACGTCTGTCCGATGGACCTGCTGGCGATCAACCCGGCCACGCAAAAGGCCTACATGGCGTTCGATGAATGCTGGTACTGCATGCCGTGTGAGAAGGATTGCCCGACTGGCGCGGTGAAAGTCGAAATCCCCTATCTCCTGCGGTGACTGGGCGGACGCCATCGCTGGCAAGCCAGCTCCCACAGGGATTTGTAGTGAGACACGGACTTTGCAATCACAGAGAAATCTGTGGGAGCTGGCTTGCCAGCGATGAGGCCCGCCTGGACAACACAAAAGCCATCCGGCATACCCCGGACGCTGGAATAACCGAAACCCCTCGTTTCCCACCGCGCCCTGATCGCGGCGGAGACGAACATCCTATAAATGATTCGAGGGGAAACACACCATGTTGCGTGCAGCACTCGCCGGTCTGGTACTGGCCTCATTCACCCTGTCGGCCTCGGCCGAGACCATCCGCATTGCCATCGGTACTCAGGACACCACCATCAACTGCGCCGCTGGCGGGCTGTTGATTCGTGAACTCGGTCTGCTCGACAAATACCTGCCGCACGACGGCGCCTACAAAGACGCGAAATACGATGTGCAGTGGAAAAACTTCACCAGCGGTGCGCCGCTGACCAACGAGATGGTCGCCGGCAAACTCGATTTCGGCGCCATGGCCGATTTCCCCGGGGCGTTCAACGGGGTGGCGTTCGAAACCGCCGGCAAGCACAGCCTGTTCATCAGCGTCCTGTCGGGCAGCATCAAGGGCAGCGGCAACGGCATCGTGGTGCCGAGTGCCTCTGGGGTGCAGGCGCTGAGCGAACTCAAGGGCAAGACCATCTCCGTGCCATTCGCGTCGACCGCCCACGGTATGTTGCTGCGCGCGGTGGCGGAGCAGGGCTGGGATCCGCTCAAGGACGTGAACATCATCGCCCAGCCACCGGAAGTCGCCGGCTCCGCGTTGCAGGCCGGCAAGATCGACGCCCACGCCGACTTCGTGCCGTTCGCCGAACTGTTCCCCAGCCGTGGTTTCGCCCGCAAAATCTACGACGGCGCCCAGGCCAATGCGCCGACGTTCCACGGCGCGCTGGTCGATCAGGCTTACGCGAAAAAATACCCGGAAATCGTCGTCGCCTACCTGCGGGCGAGCATCGAGGCCAATCAGTTGCTGGCTGCTGAGCCTGAGAAGTACAGCGAGCTGATCGCCAAGGTCACCGGCGTCGATGCCGAGGTCAACTACCTGTTCCACGGCCCGCTGGGCGTGCAGACCCGCGATCTGAGCTGGAAGCCGGAATACCGCCAGGCGGTGGGCACGGCGATCGACACCCTGAAACTGTTGAAAAAGGCCGATCGCGGCCTCGACCTCAACACCTTCATTGACGATCAGTACATCCGCGCCGCCTTCAAGGCGTCGAACCTGGACTACACCGCGCAACTCGCCAACTACGCGCAGATTCCGTTGAAAGCCGTGGATGCGGCGACTGGCAAAGCCATCAAGGACTTTAGCCACGTCGCCGAAATCTGGGTGCGCGGCGAAGACAAAGTACGCCAGTACACCTCCGCCGAATCCGCTTTCACTGCGCTGGCCGCATTGAAACAGGAAGGCAAAAACATCCGCGCGGTGTATGCCCAGGCCAGTGACAGCGGGATCAAGTTGCTCGCCGATCAGGCGTGGTTTGCCAGTGATGCCAAGGGCCGCCTGAGTGCGTTCCTGCTCAAGGGCCAAGCGCAGCAATATGCGGCGGCGCAGGGCGGCAAGGTTTTCGACTTTACCGATGCCACAACCCAAGCCGTAGCCAGCCGCTAACCCTAAGAACACCGCGCCTCTCTGTAGGAGCTGCCGAAGGCTGCGATCTTTTGATCTTGCTTTTTAGAATCAAAGTCAAAAGATCGCAGCCTTCGGCAGCTCCTGCAGGGGATCTTGGTTGAGAGGAAGAATTGTGCACCGATCCTATTTACGCTGGGCTCCAAGGGCCGCGTCTTTGCTGCTCTGCCTGCTGTTCTGGCAACTCGCCGCCAGCCACCACTGGAATCTCGGTCTGGTCACTTTCGCCAACGTGCCCACCCCATTGGCGGTGATCGAAGCGGCGCTGGGCCTGGGCGATTCCGGCAAGCTGCTGCAGCACCTGAGCGCCAGCCTCAGCCGCGTGTTCGCCGGTTACCTCGCGGCACTTTTCATCGGCATCGCTCTGGGTCTGGCCATCGGCCGCTCGAAATGGGCTGAAGACTTGCTGCTGCCACCGCTGGAAGTGCTGCGCCCGATCCCGGCGGTGGCGTGGATTCCGTTGGCGATCCTGATGTTTCCGTCATCGGAGCTGTCGATGGTGTTCATCACCTTCACTGGCGCGTTGTTCCCGATCCTGCTCAACACCGTGCACGGCGTCGAAGGCGTCGACCGGCGGTTGATCGCTTCGGCAAAAAGCCTCGGGGCAGGGCGCCGGGCGATCCTGCTTGAAGTGGTTTTGCCCGGCGCTGCACCGAGCATCATCACCGGCCTTGCGATCGGCATGGGCACCTCGTGGTTCTGCCTGGTGACGGCGGAGATGATCTCCGGCCAGTTCGGTATCGGCTACTACACCTGGGAGTCCTACACCATCCAGAACTACGCCGACATCGTCGTCGGCATGCTGCTGATCGGTGTGCTGGGCATGGGCAGCAGTCTGCTGATCAAGCGTCTGGGCGGGCTGTTCACGCCTTGGCACCGACCACGAGGAAAAGCCTGATGAGCGCGATGCAAACCCCGGAAGGGCGAATCGATATTCGCCAGTTGTCGATCGTGCTCGGCGAAGGCCAACACGCTTTTGAAGCCGTGCACGGTCTGGACTGCCAGATCGAACCGGGCCAGTTCGTGTGCATTCTCGGCCCGTCCGGTTGCGGCAAATCCACCTTGCTCGGTGCACTGGCCGGGCACCTGCACGCCCACTCTGGCGGCCTTAAAGTCGATGGCAGCGAGGTGTCCGGGCCGTCGCCGCAGCGCGGCATGGTGTTCCAGCATCACACGCTGTTTCCGTGGCGCACCGTGCGTGACAACGTCGCTTTTGGCCTGAAAATGCGCGGCATCGGCAAAACCGAGCGCCATCGCGCTGCCGATGAAATGCTCAAACTGGTGGGCCTCGACGGCTTCGCCGAGCGCTGGCCCGATCAGCTCTCCGGCGGTATGCAGCAACGGGTGGAAATCGCCCGGGTGCTGGTCAACCGTCCACGGCTGCTGCTGATGGACGAGCCGTTCGGCGCGCTGGATGCCTTGACCCGCCTGAACATGCAAGAGCTGCTGCTGGATATCTGGACACAGATTCGCACCACCGTGGTGTTTGTCACTCACGACATCGATGAGGCGCTGTTCCTCGCCGATCGACTGTTGGTGATGAGCGCACGTCCGGGGCGAATCATCGAAGACCTGCGCCTGGACTTCCCGCGTCCGCGTACCTCTGAGCTGGTCACCAGCACCGAATTCTCCTGCCTCAAGCGCCATTGTCTCGACCTGCTGCGCCACGACAACGACCGACCGCTGCCGCGCCTCAATCCGCTCGGCCTGCCGCCCGAAAACCCCTTGCCGCGATTTGCCCTATGACCTCATTTTTTGCTGTGACCGATAACGACAACATCCTCGCCCTGCAACCGCGTCTGACCGCTGACGATGCCGGTGTGCGGCGCATTGCCCTGATTGAACTGGCAGATCTGGAAGAACCGGACGGCCTGCTGTGGCTGGTCGAAAGGCTGACCGATGATCCGGCTGAAGACGTCCGCGCCGAAGCCGCGCGGCTGCTGGAAGCGTGGGAAGACGAACCGGTGGTGGCTGCGCTGTGCCAGGCGCTGACCGATCCGTCTCCAGCCGTGCAGGCCGCCGCCGCACAAAGTCTGAGTCTGCTTAAATCTGAAGCCGCCGGCCGGGTGATTCTGCCGTGGACCGATCATGCGCAAGTCAGTGTGCGGATCGCCGCGTTCCGCGCCTTGCGCGAACTGCGTTTCGCCGCTGCGGCGCCTGCTGCTGTCGCGGCACTTGATGATGCCGATGCCAACGTACGCCGCGAAGCTGTCGGCGTGCTCGGTTGGCTCAAACAGCTCGACGCATTGCCGGCTCTGGCGCGTCTAGCCAGTGCCGACCCGGACACCGAAGTGCGCCGCGCCGCCACCGGGGCTTTGGGATTGGCCTCCTGCGCCGAAGTTCTGCCGGCCCTGCGTCAGGCACTGCAGGACGCTGCCTGGCAAGTGCGCGAAGAAGCGGCGACAACCCTGGGCAAAGTCGGCCACAGCGACGCCGGCCCGGCATTGATCGCAGCCCTTGGCGATGACTACTGGCAAGTGCGCCTGCGCGCCACCCGCAGCCTCGGGCGTTTGCGCTTCGCTGCAGCGCTGGACGCCTTGATTGAGACCCTCGGCCATCGCATCAGCAACCTGCGCAAGGAAGCCGCGCTGGCCCTCGGTGAGTTGAATGATCGCGGTGCGGTGGCGGCGTTGCAGGCGGCGCAGGATGACGGTGACCCGGAAGTGCGTAAAGCGGTGCGGATTGCCTTGAGTCAGCTGCAATGAATCCGCTGTCGGTGAGCAACTCGCAAAGCGAACGGACACTGCGTCTGAGCTGGCCGGACGGCCGTGAATCGCTGTTCAATCACGCCGAACTGCGCCGCCAGTGCCCGTGCTCGCAGTGCCGCGCGTTTCGCCTGAAAGGTGTGACGCCGCTGGTGGATGAGCGTGTTCGCCTGATTGAGATCAACCCGCAGGGCTACGGCGTGCAACTGGTGTTCAGCGACGGCCATCAACGCGGGATTTACCCGTGGGACTATCTGGCACAGCTCAGTTCTTGAGAACACTGCTTTCCCTGTGGGAGCTGGCTTGCCAGCGATGAGGCCGGCATATCAGGCATCTATGTGACTGACAGACCGCCATCGCTGGCAAGCCAGCTCCCACAGGGTTTTGTGCAATATCCGGATTACTGCGCAGCCGTCATGGCTGGCCGGCACCCGCGAAACACATCCAGCCCCGGCTGATACAGCGCGGTTTTCACCTCGAACAACCCCAGCACCGAATGAAACAGGTTGTCATGGCTCAGATCCGGCTGTCCGGTCTTGCCTTGCAGGCAATCGCGATCAATCCCCAGTTGCGCCAGCGTGTTGTTGCCAAACCACATCACCATCGGCACATGCGTCTGCGCTTCCGGCGCCAATGCATACGGCGCCGCATGCAGGTACAGGCCGTTTTCGCCCAGCGATTCGCCGTGGTCGGAGACGTACAGCATCGAGGTATCCAGGGTGTCCTGATTGCGCTTGAGCAACTCGATCACCTTGGCGAGGAAGTGGTCGGTGTAGAGGATGGTGTTGTCGTACACGTTGACCAGTTCATCGCGGCTGCAACTGCCCAACTGGTTGGTGTGGCAGATCGGGGTGAAGCGCTCCATGCTTTTCGGATAGCGCTCATAGTATTCCGGGCCGTGGCTGCCGTCGGCGTGCAACACGATGATCGCGTGGCCCTTGAGGCTGTCGATGTAGCTTTGCAGGTCGGCCAGCAGCGCCTCATCGAGGCAGTTGTTGCCGTCGCAGAACGGCCCCGGCTGGTTCTTCGCGATGTCGCGGTGCGGCACGCGCAGGCAGGTGCCCTTGCAGTCGCTGTTGTTGTCCAGCCACAGCACCTGCACGCCGGCGCGTTGCAGGATATCCAGCAGGCCTTCGTAGGTTTTGCCTTTCTTGTCGCTGTAGTCCTCACGGGGGAACATCGAGAACATGCACGGCACCGACACCGCCGTGGACGTGCCGCAGGAATGCACCTGGGTGAAGTTGAGGATGTCCAGTTTGCTCAGTTCGGGATTGGTCTGGCGTTCATAGCCATTCAGCGAAAAATGATCGGCGCGGGCGGTTTCGCCGACCACAAACACCATCAGCGACTTTTTCTCGCGGCTGGCGGCTTTGGTGCTCATCACCGCGTCTTCCCCGATGGTCTGCACCACAAAGTGCTTTTTGATACCCAGGCGCTGCTTGGTGTACTTGCTGATGGCGTAGATGTAGTTGGTTGGGTTGATGAAGTGGGTGAGCTTGTCTTCTTCGCGGAAGATCGGCGCGTAGGTCGAATAGAACGCGCCCACCGATGCGCCGATCACCAGCACGCAAGCGGCAATCACCAGCACCTTGTTGAGCACGCCGCGAAAGAACGGTCGATAACTCACCGGCCAGCGCCAGATCAGCACCGCTGGCAGCACGCCGAGCAGCAACACGTAAGCCAGCAGTTTGCCGTTGAACAGCGCCGCAGCCTCGGCCGGGTTGGTCTCGAACACATTCTGGATCATCACCGTGTCAATGGTGATCCCGTATTCGTTCATGAAATACGCCGCGCAGGCCGAGAGCAGAGCGACCACGGTCAGCGCCGGTTTCAGCGTCCAGCGAAACGAAACGAGGGTCAGCAGCAGGGTGATCGCCGCCCACAGGAACAGCCCGAACGAGGCGAAAAACGCCAGTTTGTGCGCGCCTTGCAAGGTGATCAGATTCCCCAGCGCCTTCCAGGTTGCCAGGTTGTACAGCGTCACCAGTGCCAGGGAAAACAGCAGCACCAGACGGGTTGAAGTGATGGACGGTAAACGCAGTCCTTTGCCCAAAGCCATTACAGACATTCCTCTAGCAGAATAGAAAACACGCGCGGTAACGCGCGTAACTGTAGAAGAACATTGGTAAAAATTTTGTAAACATCCTGTAACAACTACTCCGTTTCCCCGTAGGAGCTGCCGCAGGCTGCGATCTTTTGATCTTGCTTTTCAGAATCAAAAGATCGCAGCCTGCGGCAGCTCCTACACAAGGCGGGGTGTCAGAAAGATTTGCTCACGCTTGCCACCACCGTCGCCGTGCACACATCCTTGAATCCCCAGTTGCTCAGGCACTGGCTTTGCGATAGATCGGTATCGATGTAGCTCAGGCCCAGCACCACGCCGGCCAGGTTGTGCGTCAGCTTGACCTCCCATTCGCGATAGCTGTCTTCGGTATGCCCGGACGCCGAGTACAGGTGTGGGTCCTTGAAATCCATGTTGCCGTAACGCAGTTTCAACCCGGAATCGAACGGCAGCTCGGTTTCATAACCGACATAGGTGTAGAGCGAGCTCTGCTTGCTGTCGATCCCCGGCGCATCGCTGGAGTAATACGCCGCCAGCTTCACCCCGTAGACGCCGAGAATGCCGTACACCTCGCTCTGGTTGAACTGGCTTTCTTTGGGATAGGCGTACTTGATGTAGCCCAGATCGAGGCTGACATCCTCGGTGGCCTGCCACAGCCAGCCCGCGTAGTAATCGACTTCCTGTCGGGTTTTCAGGCCGCCGCCAAAATCGACGTTGGAGCTCCAGGCGCCTGCATATAAACCGCTGCTGTGGGCCAGGGTCAGGCCGGCCTGCACGGCCGGGTCATTCTGGGTTTGCGAAATGCCGCGAGTGCGGTAGTCGCTAGCCAGCGTCAGGTCGACCAGCAAGGCGAAATCGTCGTTCAAGGCAATCGCATGGCTGCTCAGGGGCAACAGACTCAAGGAACTCAGGGCGAGCAAGGGCAAGGCTTTCATGTGAAGTCCCGGTGTTGTGATTGTTTTAGGGGCTGGACGCAAAACCTGTAGGAGCTGCCGAAGGCTGCGATCTTTTGATCCTGATCGTAAAAAACAAGATCAAAAGATCGCAGCCTTCGGCAGCTCCTACACGGGGAACGAGTTGTTATGGGGTGGCGGTGTAGACCTGACGCCCGCCAAACCAGGTTTGCAGGACCTGGGTGTCATGCAGGGCTTTTTCGTCGACGCTGAACACGTCGCGGTCGACCACGATGAAATCAGCCTGTTTGCCCGGCGTCAGTGAGCCGATCTGTTTGTCCAGGCCTATGGTCCGCGCCGCGTTGGCGGTATAGGCGTAAAACATGGTTTCGCGGTCCAGACGCTCGTCGGCATTCAGCACGCCCATCGGCCCGACGCGGGTGATGGCCTGGGCCATGGCATTGAACGGGTTGGGTGACGACACCGGCCAGTCGCTGGCACCGGCAATCGTCGCGCCCTGTTTCAGCAGTGAGTGCGCCGGATACTGATAACGGAAGGCGAGGGCGCTGACGTAGGGCTTGATCATGTCGGTGGTGTAATCGTCGGCGCTGGCCCACAGCAGTTGCATCGAGGCGATCACGTTCAATGGCTTGAAGCGCGCGAACTCTTTCGGATTGACCATTTGCAGGTGGGTGATCGAATGGGTGATGCCGCTCTGTCGATCCTTGCGCGCGCGTTCGATGCCGTTCAGCGATTCACGCACCGCGCGGTCGCCAATGGCGTGGATGTGCACCAGCCAGCCGCGCTGGTCGATGGCGCTGACCAGTTCGCCGAAATGCTGCGGATCGATCAACAGTTCGCCCTGTTTGTGCGAATTGCGGTACGGATCGATCATCGCCGCACTCTGCGCCGGGTACTCGATCACGCCGTCAGCGAAGATCTTGACCCCGGGCAGGGTCAGGTTGGGGATGCCCTGAAACTGTTGGCGCACTTTATCCAGCGTGTCGAGGTCGGCCGGCAGGCTTTTCGGGTTGGCGACCAGCAACGCTGCGACGTGCACGCTCATGTCGCCGCTTGCCGACAGCGCTTTGTAGGCCGGCAGCACGCCGACGGTTTTCTCGGTGGGTTTGAGCGCGAACACGGCCTCGCCCGGGGCGGCATTGGCGGCGGGGTCCATCCACGCGGTGATGCCGAGGCTGTTGTTGAAGCGCACGGCGGATTTGGCTGCGCTGAGCATATCGGCCGGGCTCGGCACCGGCATTTTGGCTGCGACCCGGTCCCAGCCGGCATCGACCAGAAAACCGTTGGGTTCACCGTTCGCCAGTGTGCCGATCGTGTCTTTTTCCGCAGCGGGCAGGGTTTTGAGCAATGCCGCGTCGATGCCGGCGCGCTTGAGCATCACGTTGTTGGCCCACGCGGTGTGGTGGTCACTGCCGGTGAACACCACCGGCACGTCGGCCCATTCGCCCTGGTTGAACGTCTTGCCAAGCGCTTCGGCCTGCGCCCAGTACGCTGAACTCATGCCGGCGATGCTCAGCACGTCGCCGTGTTTCGCCTTGCCGTCATCACGCCAGGCGCGCAGACGCTTTTGCAATTCATCGAGGGCGACGACTTCGTCCTCCATATTGGCCGAGACCATTTCCAGACCGCCGAAAATCGCGTGGGAATGGCTGTCGATCAAGCCTGGCATCAGGGTCTTGCCGCCGAGGTCGATCACCTGCGTTCCGGGTTCGATCAGCGCCTTGATCTGCGCATTGGTGCCGACTTTCAGCACTTTGCCGTTCTCCACGGCCAGCGCCTGAACCTTTGGCTGTGCACGGTCGGCGGTGAAAATCTTGCCGTTGACCAGCACCAGATCAGTGGCGGCCATGGCTTCCATCGAGGCAAAACTTACAGCGCCAACCAACAGGCTCGGGATGAATCTTTTCATTGAAGATTTCCTTGTTATTGCGTCTGATGGCCAGATTAGTGGCTGACACTGGCCGACAGAACGCCTTCCTCACGAAAAACGTTTTTGCCTGAATGGAAAAAGCATGGACAAGTTGGGTGCACTGAAAATGTTCGTGGTCACCGCGCAACTCGGCAGTTTCAGCCGCGCGGCCGAGCAACTGGGCAAGACTCCGTCGGCCCTGACCAAAGCGGTCAATCACCTGGAGGCGGAACTCGGTGCGCGCCTGTTCGAGCGCAGCACGCGGCGGATCCTGCTGACCGAAATCGGCCGGGTCTACCTGGAAACCGCACGGCTGGTGTTGCAGCGGCTGGAGGAGGCCGGCGAAGAGATCGAGCAATTGCAGCACGGTCTGCGCGGCAACCTGAAAATCACCGCGCCACTGGCTTATGGGCGGGCGTTTCTTGATCAGGTGTGCGACGGCTTCTTGCAGCAATACCCGCAGATCAGCCTGCAAGTGGATCTGTGCGACGCGTTCGTCAATCTGCTGGAAAGCGGCTACGACCTGGCCTTGCGCGAGGGCCATGACGACTTGCCGGGGCTGATTGCGCGGGTGGTTGGCAGCAATCGTCTGGCCTTGTGCGGCAGCCCAGAGTACTTGACGCGCAAGGGCTTGCCAGTGAATCCGCAAACCCTTGAGCAGCATGATTGGCTGCTGTATCAGCATCCGTTGCTCAGCCGCGAATTCTGGTGGGCCGAGCGCGACGGCCAGCGCCTGAGCCTGCCACAGCCGACGGCGCCGCGGTTGCGCAGTGACAATTACGACCTGCTGCTGGCCGGCGCCCTGGCCGGACGCGGCTTGCTGCACACGCCGCTGTGGAGCGCCGCACCGTACATCGCCGACGGGCGTCTGGTACGGGTCATGGCTGACTACGAAATCGACCCGGACAGCTTCGGCCCGCACATTCTTGCGGTGTACCCGAGCCATCGACGAGCCACGGCCAAGGTCGTCGCGTTCATCGATTACATCGCCGCCTTCCTCGCCGAACGTGGCCTCAACTGAAGCCCCGTTCCCCTGTAGGAGCTGCCGAGTGAAACGAGGCTGCGATCTTTTGATTTTTGTGGATCGCCGGCTCAGGCCGACTGGCGGTGCTTGTCAGTAAAATCCCACAGGAGTACAAATGTACTCCATGACCAATCTTACTCCCCGCCGTACCGCCATCCTGACCTTTATCCGCGAACGCATCGCCGAACACGGTCAGCCCCCAAGCCTCGCTGAAATCAGCGAGGCTTTTGGTTTTGCCTCGCGCAGCGTGGCGCGCAAGCACGTGCTGGCGCTCACCGAAGCCGGGTTTATCGAGGTCAATCCGCACCAGGCCCGGGGCATTCGCCTGCTCGGGCAACCCGCGCGGCCGGAGCTACTGGACATTCCGGTGCTCGGCCGGGTGGCTGCCGGTGCGCCGATCGGTGCCGATGCCGACATCCATAACCGCTTGATGCTTGATCCCGCGCTGTTCTCCCGTGCGCCCGACTACATGCTCCGGGTGCAGGGCGATTCGATGATCGAGGACGGCATTCTCGACGGCGATCTGGTGGGGGTGAAGCGCAATCCCGAGGCGCTCAACGGCCAGATCGTGGTGGCGCGCCTCGACGGTGAAGTGACAATCAAACGCTTCGAGCGCGTAGGCGATGAGGTTCGGCTGCTGCCGCGCAACCCGGCGTACCAG
This sequence comes from Pseudomonas sp. SCPG-7, assembly GCF_002156405.1. NCBI lineage: Bacteria > Pseudomonadati > Pseudomonadota > Gammaproteobacteria > Pseudomonadales > Pseudomonadaceae > Pseudomonas > Pseudomonas sp. SCPG-7. The sequence continues at coordinate 294,362 of NZ_MVOO01000001.1, forward strand.
CCGATTGTCGTGCGCGACGATCAGGACCTGGCCATCGAAGGGGTGTTCTGCGGTCTGGTGAGGCAAGGCTGATGGGCGCCGTCGTTGCACTCGATACGCTGTTCAATGGCGGCCAGGTCTGGAAGGGCCGGCCTGCGCCGCCGGCGGCCAGCCCGCAACCCACCGGGCATGCAGCCCTCGATGCGGCATTGCCCAGCGGCGGCTGGCCGGAAGCGGCGCTGAGTGAAATCCTCCTGGCCGGCCCCGGGGTTGGCGAACTGCAACTGGTGTGGCCGACGCTCGCGCGGTTGTCGGCAGCGGGCGAGCGCATCGTGCTGGTGGCGCCACCGTTCGTGCCGTACCCGCAGGCGTGGGCGAACGCCGGGGTCGATCTGCGCCAGTTGTCGGTGATTCAGGCCAGCGAACGCGATGCCTTGTGGGCGGCGGAACAATGCCTGCGTTCGGGCAGTTGCGGCGCGGTGCTGTGCTGGCCGCACAAGGCCGATGATCGTGCGTTGCGGCGCTTGCAGGTGGCGGCGGAAACCGGCCAGACCCTGGCGTTTGCCTGGCGCCCGCTGAGCGAGGCGGTCAACCCGTCGCCGGCCGCGTTGCGCATTGCCATCGATGCCAGACCGGCCCAGTTGCGCGTGCTCAAATGCCGGGGCGGACTGGCGCGCACGGCACCGATTGCGTTTGCCGTGGGGCACTGAGGTCGTCATGCGCTGGGTGTGTATTCTGTTCCCGCAATTGGCCCTCGACGCGGTGTTGCGTCAGCGTGCCGATCCCGATGAACCGTTGGTACTGCTCAGCGGCCCGGCCCAGCGCCGGGTGCTGCAAGCGGTGAATGCAGCGGCGCGCCAGCTCGGGCTGCGTGCCGGCCAGTCGATGACCGCCGCACAAGCCTTGTGCAAAGGCTTTGCCACGGCCGATTACGACCTGGCCGAGGTCGAACACTGGCAGCAATTTCTCGCCGCGTGGGCCTATCGGTTCAGCGCCCAGGTCAGCGTGCATTACCCGCGTACCGTGGTGTTCGAGATCGAGTCGAGCCTGGGCCTGTTCGGTTCCTGGACGCAGTTCGAAGCACGGTTGCGCAAGGAGCTGACCGAGCTGGGTTTCCGCCATCGCATCGTCGCGGCACCGAATCCGGTGGCGGCGCGGGTGCTGGCCAACGCCTACGACGGTCTCGTCGTACCGGACGGCGAAGCCCTGCAACATCACCTCGGGCAGTTGCCCGTCGACCGTGTCGGGCTGGAGCCGCAAGTCGCCACGGCGCTGACGCGCATGGGCCTGCGCCACCTGAACCAGCTGCAAAGCCTGCCACGTCAGGCCCTGGCCCGGCGTTTCGAAGCGTCGATGCTCAAACACCTCGACACCTTGTTTGGCGCGCGTCCGCTGGCCTTGGCGTTCTATCTGCCGCCGGATCGTTTCGATGTGCGCATTGAACTCAATTTCGACGTGCAGTCGCATCAGGCGCTGCTGTTCCCGTTACGCCGCTTGACCGCTGACCTGTCGGCGTTCCTCTGCGGACGTGACAGCGGCGTGCAGCGTTTCGACCTGCATCTGGAGCACGCCGGGCTGCCGGACACGCTGATCAAGGTCGGCCTGCTCAGCGCCGAGCGCGATCCGGCGATGCTCTTCGAACTGGCCCGCGGGCGACTGGAGCAAGTCCAGGTCGAGGCCCCGGTGCGCGGTTTTCGTCTGCGTGCCGAAGACCTGCCGAGTTTTGTGCCACAGTTTCAGGAACTGTTCGATGACCGTCCGCAACAGACCTTGCCCTGGGAGCAGTTGCGCGAACGCCTGCGCGCACGGCTCGGCGATGACGCGGTGCAGGGCCTGCGCTTTCAGGCCGACCACCGCCCCGAATGTGCGTGGCAGAACGCTGTCGACAAACAGCGTTGCAGCGGTTTGCCGAGCGTGCAGCGTCCGGGCTGGTTGCTCGGCGAACCGCAAAGCGTGCCCGAAGGTTCGGCGCGAATCCTCATGGGTCCAGAGCGCATCGAATCCGGCTGGTGGGACGGGGACGATGTGCGCCGCGATTACTACCTGATCCAGAACCGCGCCGGTCAGCAGGGCTGGGCCTATCGGGCGGTGGGTGAGGGCGGTCCGTTGTGGCTGCAGGGCTGGTTTGCATGAGCGATGGTTATGCCGAACTGCATTGCCTGTCGAACTTCAGTTTCCAGCGCGGTGCCTCCAGCGCCCTTGAACTGTTCCAGCGGGCAAAAAAACACGGTTATCAGGCGCTGGCGATCACTGACGAATGCACGCTGGCCGGGATCGTCCGCGCCTGGCAAGCGGCGAAATCAGTGGAGCTGCCGCTGGTCATCGGCAGTGAAGTCCGTATCGATAACGGCCCGAAACTGATACTGCTGGTGGAGAATCTGGCGGGCTATCAAACCTTGTGCGGCTTGATTACCCAGGCTCGGCGGCGCACGCAGAAGGGCCAGTACCAGGTGTTGCGCGAGGATTTCAGCGAGGCGCTGCCGGGATTGTTCATCGTGTGGGTGCCGGACAGCGTCGATGACGTGCATGAGGGGCGCTGGCTGAAACAGACTTTCGGCGAGCGCCTGTATCTGGCGGTGCAGTTGCATCGCGGTCAGGACGATCAGCGCCGGCTGGCGGCGCTGCGGAGTCTGGCCGAGCAGTTGCAGATTGCCGCTGTCGCCAGCGGTGATGTGCACATGCACGCCCGTGGCCGGCGCGCTTTGCAGGACACCATGACTGCGATCCGCCATCACGTCCCGGTGGCCGAGGCCGGATTGCGCCTGCACCCCAACGGCGAGCGGCATCTGCGCAGCCTCGAGGTGTTGCGCGAGTTGTACCCGCAAGCGTTGCTCGACGCCTCGGTGCAACTGGCGCGGCGCTGCACCTTCGATCTTGGCGAGTTGCGCTATGAGTACCCGAAAGAACTGGTGCCGCAGGGGCATACCGGCAGCTCCTGGTTGCGCCAACTGACTGAAGAAGGCATTGCCTGGCGCTGGCCAAAAGGGCCGCAGGCCAAAGTGCTCAAGCAAATCGACGATGAACTGAAACTGATCGCCGAACTCGGCTACGAAAGCTACTTCCTCACCGTGCACGACGTGGTGCGCTTTGCCCGCGAGCAAAGGATTCTCTGTCAGGGCCGCGGCTCGGCGGCCAACTCGGCGGTGTGTTTTGCCTTGGGTATCACCGAGATCGACCCGGATCGCACCACGCTGCTGTTCGAACGCTTCATGTCCAAGGAGCGCAACGAGCCGCCGGACATTGATGTGGATTTCGAGCACGAACGCCGCGAAGAAGTCCTGCAATACGTGTTTCGCCGATATGGTCGCCAGCGGGCAGCGCTGACGGCGGTGGTCAGTACTTACCACGCCGCCGGTGCGGTGCGTGACGTGGCCAAGGCCTTGGGCTTGCCGCCGGATCAGATCAATGCGCTGGCCGATTGCTGCGGTCACTGGAGCGATGAAACACCGCCGCTGGCGCGGTTGCTCGAAGGCGGCTTCGATCCCGACAGCCCGGTACTGCGCCGGGTGCTGAGCCTGACCGGGCAACTGATCGGCTTCCCCCGGCATCTGTCGCAGCACCCCGGCGGTTTCGTGATTTCCGAACAGCCGCTGGACACGCTGGTGCCGGTGGAAAACGCGGCCATGGCCGAGCGCACGATCATTCAGTGGGACAAGGACGACCTCGACGCGGTCGGGCTGCTCAAGGTCGATATCCTCGCCCTCGGCATGCTCAGTGCGATCCGTCGCTGCTTCGACTTGCTGCGTCGGCATCGGCATCTGGACCTGAGCCTGGCGACGATTCCTGCTGAAGACAAACCGACCTACGAGATGATCAGCCGCGCCGACACCATCGGCGTGTTCCAGATCGAATCGCGGGCGCAGATGTCGATGCTGCCGCGCCTGAAGCCGGCGAAGTTCTACGACCTGGTGATTGAGGTCGCCATCGTCCGCCCCGGGCCGATTCAGGGCGGTATGGTTCATCCGTACCTGCGTCGCCGCAACAAGGAAGAGCCGGAAACCTATCCCTCGCCGGAGCTGGAAGTGGTGCTCAAACGCACCCTCGGCGTGCCGCTGTTTCAGGAACAGGTGATGCAGATCGCCATTGTCGCCGCCGACTACAGCCCCGGTGAGGCCGATCAGTTGCGCCGCTCAATGGCCGCGTGGAAACGCCACGGCGGGCTGGAGCCGCACAAGGCGCGACTGGCTGCCGGGATGAAGAAAAACGGCTACACCGAGGAATTCGCCGCGCAGATCTTCGAGCAGATCAAGGGGTTTGGCAGTTACGGGTTTCCCGAATCCCACGCTGCCAGTTTCGCCTTGCTGACCTACGCCAGTTGCTGGCTCAAGTGCCACGAACCGGCGGCGTTCGCCTGTGCGCTGATCAACAGTTGGCCGATGGGTTTCTACAGCCCGGATCAGATCCTTCAGGACGCACGCCGCCATCAATTGCAGATCCGTCCGGTGGACGTGCGCGCCAGTGACTGGGATTGCAGCCTGGAACCGATCAGCAGCGCGCAACCGGCGATCCGCATGGGCCTGCGGATGATCAAGGGCTTTCGCGAGGACGATGCGCGGCGCATTGAGGCGGCGCGGGCGCGGGGAGCGTTTGCCGATGTCGCCGACCTGGGCGAACGGGCCGCGCTCGACAGTCGGGCCCAGGCGTTGCTCGCGGATGCCGGGGCGTTGCGCGGGATGGCCGGGCATCGGCATCGCGCGCGCTGGGAAGTGGCCGGGGTGCAGAAACAGCTGGGACTGTTTGCCGGCTTGCCGAGCCAGGAAGAGCCCGATGTGCTGCTGCCCAAACCGAGTGTCGGCGAGGACTTGCAGGCCGATTACGCGACGCTTGGCACCACCCTGGGGCCGCATCCGTTGGCGTTGCTGCGTGGCGAACTCAAGGCCCGGCGTTGCCGTAGTTCACAGGAGTTGCTGGACGTGGAACACGGTCGGCCAGTGAGCATCGCCGGGCTGGTCACCGGGCGTCAGCGACCGGGCACTGCCAGCGGCGTAACCTTCGTCACCCTCGAAGACGAGTTCGGCAACGTCAACGTGGTGGTCTGGCGCGATCTGGCCGAGCGTCAGCGTCAGGTGCTGGTCGGCTCGCAACTGCTCAAGGTTGACGGCCGCTGGGAGCGTGAGGGCGAAGTGCGGCACCTGATCGCCGGGCGGCTGAGCGATCTGAGTCCGCTGCTCGATGGCATCCGCGTACAAAGCCGCGACTTCCACTAACACCGATCCCCCTGTAGGAGCTGCCGCAGGCTGCGATCTTTTGATCTTGATTTTAAAAAGCCAAGTCAAAAGATCGCAGCCTGCGGCAGCTCCTACACGGGGTATTTGTGTCGTTCAGATCAGCCAATTCATTGGCGTCAAAAAAATCTGTCGCGAATGATGGCACTTTGTCATAATGCCGCCCCTTTTCCTGCTCCCCACCGCTTTGCCGTGCCGGGACACACCGTTTTTTCAGAAGGAATGCACAGTGAGAATGATCTCCCGGATGTTGGTCTCAGGCGTTGCGATTGCCGTGCTCGGCACTATCGCCGGCTCCCTTGCCGGCTGCGCCACCGAAAGCTCCCGCGCACTGCCGGTGGCCAAGGTCGAGAGCGCCACGCAAGTCTGGACCGGCGTTCGCGTACCGATGGCGGTGGGCAAGTTCGATAACCGCTCCAGCTACATGCGCGGGATCTTCTCCGACGGCGTCGATCGTCTCGGCGGCCAGGCCAAGACCATCCTGATCACGCACTTGCAGCAGACCAACCGTTTCTCGGTACTGGACCGCGACAACATGGGCGAGATCCAGCAGGAAGCCGCGATCAAGGGCCAGGCCCAGCGCCTCAAGGGCGCCGATTACGTGGTCACCGGTGACGTCACCGAGTTCGGCCGCAAGGAAACCGGCGACCACCAACTGTTCGGTATTCTCGGCCGTGGCAAGACCCAGGTCGCCTACGCCAAGGTCAACCTGAACATCGTCAACATCAGCACCTCCGAAGTGGTGTATTCGACGCAGGGCGCCGGCGAGTACGCTTTGTCTAACCGCGAAATCATCGGTTTTGGCGGCACCGCCGCGTACGACTCCACCCTCAACGGCAAAGTCCTCGATCTGGCCATGCGCGAGGCGATCAATCGTCTGGTCGATGGCATGAACGCCGGTGCCTGGAAACCGGCTAACTGATCGTTATTTATTGCAAGGAGCAACACCCCATGAATCTGACTTTGTCGCGGTCGCTGCTGGCCCTGACGCTGGCCGCCAGCGCCTTGCTGGCCGGTTGCAGCAGCCCGAAAACCCTGTACCAGTGGGAAGACTATCAACCGCAGGTCTACGAATACTTCAAAGGCGAAGAGCCGAAAGAAGCCCAGGCCGAAGTGCTGGAGCGCGATCTGCAAAAGATCCGTTCCACCGGCAAGGCTGTGCCGCCGGGCTACCACGCGCATCTTGGGCTGCTGTACCTGAGCATGGGCAAGGACGATCAGATGGTGCAGCAGTTCCGCACCGAAAAAGCGCTGTTCCCCGAGTCCGGCCCATACATGGATTTTCTGCTTAAAAACGCCAAGACCGGAGACGCCAAATGATCTCGCGCAGCCTGAAACTGCTGGCCGCCGGTTTGGCCCTGACCGTACTCGGTGGCTGTGTTGCGCCGAAAACCGTCGACTATTCGGCGTACAAGCAGGCACGGCCGAAGACCATTCTGGTGCTGCCGCCGCTGAACACCTCGCCGGACGTGAAAGCCTCGTACAGCCTGTTGTCGCAAGTGACGTTTCCACTGGCTGAAGCCGGTTACTACGTACTGCCGATCGCGCTGGTGGACGAAACCTTCCGCCAGAACGGTCTGACTACGCCGGATGATATCCATCAGGCTCCGGCGAACAAACTGAAGGAAATCTTCGGCGCCGACGCTGCGTTGTACATCACCGTGACCGAGTACGGTACGCGTTACATGGTCATCAGCAGCGAAACCGCGGTGACCGCCACCGCCAAACTGGTGGACCTGAAGTCCGGCACCACGCTGTGGACCGGTTCGGCGCGGGCGTCGAGCGAAGAGGGCGGCAACAACAGCGGTGGCGGTCTGGTCGGCATGCTGATTACCGCCGCAGTGAAACAGGTGATCAACAGTTCGACCGACGCCGGGTATCCGATTGCCGGTGTGGCGAGCAATCGTCTGTTGTCGGCCGGTCAGCACGCCGGTCTGTTGTACGGTCCGCGTTCGCCCAAGTACGGTACCGACTGAAGATCAAAAGATCGCAGCCTGCGGCAGCTCCTACAGGGAAACGCATCCCAAATGCAGGAGCTGCCGCAGGCTGCGATCTTTTTGCATCATGACGGCCTCCCGCTCACTTGACCCCCCCTGACTTGCGATTCATCCCCTGCATCTCGCCACCAAAGGCGATATCCTGCGCCACACTTATCGAAGCAAACAGCGCAAAACTCTGGAACACCGTGTTTGCCTGAGGCTAAAGGAGTGTTCGAATGACCGAGAAGAAACTGGAAACCACGGTCGACCGCGTCTACCAAGGGGTTTACCAGGCGATCAGCAAGCGTTCGCTGCGTCCGGGGATGAAGTTGGGTGAAGCGTCGCTGGCCGAACTGTTCAATGTCAGCCGTACGTCGGTGCGCGCTGCGCTCAAGCAACTGGAGGCTGATGGCCTGGTCACCACCGAGCCCAATAAGGGTGCGTCGGTGTCTTTGCCCAGCGATGAAGAGATCCGCTCGCTGTTCGAAACCCGGCGGCTGATCGAGATCGGCATCGTCACCGAGCTGTGCCGCCGCAAGGACACCGCGGCGATGCAAGACCTGCGCAAACATCTGTTGCTGGAAGATGAAGCCCACGCCGCCGGCGATCATGAACGACTGATCCATCTGCTCGGCGAGTTCCATATCAAACTGGCGCGCAGCCTCAATAATCCGGTGCTGCTGGACTGGTTCCAGAAGCTGATTTCCCGCGCCTCGCTGTACGTTGCCGCACTGGATGACGACAGCCACGAAGCCTGCCGCGACAACGAACATCTGCGCCTGATCGAATACATCGAGGCAGGCGACCAGAACGCCGCCATCGAGCTGACCTGCCTGCACCTCAATGGCGTCGAAAAGGCGATTCTCGACGTCGCTGCGAAGATGAAAACTGGCTACCATCCGCTCAAACACCTGATCGGGGTCTGAACCCGGGGCGCCGCGAGAAATCGGCTATACCTTCAATGAAACCAATGCGACCGACGGCGCTCGAAACACAGGGGCGCTGCGTTCGTTCAGCGTTGCGATATATCGGGCAAACACCACAGGACACCGAGTCAATCGATGCAGTTTTTATCCGATAGCCACGGTTGTGACGGCTGGAAAGGCGAGATGGCCGAACGCATTTGCGCGTTCGACTGGCGCCACACCGAACTCGGCCCGCTCGACACCTGGCCTGCCAGCCTGTGCAGCACCGTGCAATTGATGCTGGCTTCGCCCTTGCCGATGGTCATGCTCTGGGGCCACGCCGGGTACATGATCTACAACGACGCGTACTCGCAGTTTGCCGGTGGTCGCCACCCGTATCTGCTGGGTGCACCCGTGGAACTGGGGTGGCCGGAAGTCGCCGAGTTCAACCGGCACGTGGTCGACACCTGTCTGGCGGGCGGCACTTTGTCCTACCGCAACAAGGAACTGGTGCTGTTACGCGATGGCGTGCCTGAAGATGTCTGGATGGATCTGTATTACAGCCCGGTGGCCAACGATGATGGCGTGCCTTCCGGGGTGATGGCGATGGTGGTCGAGACCACCGAGCTAGTGCGCTCCGAACAGCTGCGTCAGGCCGCTGAAGACGCCTATCGCGCCGATAACGAACGGGTGCGTCTGGCACTGAATGCCGGGGCGTTGCTCGGCTCGTTTGTCTGGGATGTGAAGAACAATGTGTTGTCGGCGGACGAGCGTTTCGCTCGCACGTTTTCGTATCCGCCGGAGCAGGATCTGAGCAACCTGCCGCAATCCTTGACTGAGTCGCGGATTCACCCGGATGACCTGGCGTGGGTGCAGGACCGGGTCAATCATTCGCTGCACACCGGCGAGCCGTACAACGCCGAGTACCGCGTGTTACGGGCCGACGGCAGCTATCTGTGGGTGCTTGCCAGTGGCGCATGCGAGTTTGACGAGCAAGGCACGCCGCTCCGTTTTCCCGGGGTGTTGATCGACATCCATGAACGCAAGATCGCCGAAGAATCCCTGCTCAAATTCACGCGCAACCTGGAGCAGCGGGTGGCCAGTGAAGTGGATGCCCGGCTGGCGGCGGAAGAGCAATTGCGCCAGTCGCAAAAACTTGAAGCCATCGGCGGACTCACCGGCGGCGTGGCCCACGATTTCAACAACCTGCTACAAGTGATTGCCGGCAACCTGCATTTGCTGGCACGGCATGAGCCGGACAATGCCAACGTGCAACGCCGGGTCACCGCCTCGCTGGCAGCGGTGGAACGCGGTGCGAAACTGTCGTCGCAATTGCTCGCTTTTGCCCGGCGCCAACCGTTGTCGCCGGCGGTGTGCGATCCGCGGCAGATCTTCGACGGCGTCGGCGAATTGCTCCAGCGTGCGCTGGGCGAAACCATTCAGATCGACGTGCAATTGCCGCAGGAACCGTGGCACATCAACGTCGACCGCAATCAGCTGGAAAACGCCATTCTCAATCTGGCGATCAACGCCCGGGACGCGATGAAAGGCGAGGGCACGATTGTCCTCAGCGCCATCAATACGCGGCTGGACAGCACTTTTTGCGCAGGCAAAGGCATCGTCGCCGGCGATTTTGTAAGGGTGATGGTCAGCGATAGCGGCGTCGGCATTGCGCCTCAAATGCTTGAGCAGGTATTCGAGCCGTTCTTCACCACCAAGGCTGACGGCCAGGGCACCGGGCTCGGTTTGAGCATGGTGTTCGGTTTCGTCAAACAAAGTGGTGGCCATGTCGAGATCGACAGCACCGTGGGCGAAGGCACGCGGGTGCAACTGTACTTTCCGCGCAGCCTGCGTCCGGTCCTTGATGAGACGCCGAGTATCGACAAGCAACAGGGCGGCGGCCACGAGACCATCCTGGTGGTCGAAGACAACGACGCGGTGCGCGCCTCTGCCGTGGAATTGTTGCGCGAAGAGGGTTATCGCGTGTTGACCGCCGGCAATGGCGACGTGGCGATGCAGAGGCTGCTGGAAGGTATCGAAGTGGATCTGATTTTCACCGACGTGGTGATGCCGGGGCTGATCAAAAGCTCCGATCTGGCGGCATGGGCCAAGGTGCAGGTACCGCCGGTGGCGGTGCTGTTCACCTCTGGCCACACCCGCGACATCATTTCGCGCAACCACCAGTTGAGTCCGGACACGCACTTGCTGAGCAAACCGTATGGCCCGGAGTCACTGTTGCAGATGATTCGATCGGTGCTCAGTGCCTGATTCTCTGTGGCGAGGGAGCTTGCTCCCGCTCGGCTGCGCAGCAGTCGTAAACCCGGGAACCGCGGTTTACCTGCCGGGTTGATTTGTCTGGATTGCGGCCGCTTCGCAGCCCAGCGGGAGCAAGCTCCCTTGCCACAGGTGTTGTGTTCGACTCACATTTTCCGATCAAGGCCCGCCAATGACTTCCAAGCGTAATTCCAAAGCACCTACCGGCATGGTCCGGGTGCGTGGCGCCCGTGAGCACAACCTGAAGAACGTCGACGTCGACATCCCCCGCGATGCGCTGGTGGTGTTTACTGGCGTTTCCGGTTCGGGCAAGTCGTCGCTGGCCTTTTCGACCTTGTACGCCGAAGCCCAACGGCGCTATTTCGAATCGGTGGCGCCGTACGCGCGGCGCCTGATCGATCAAGTCGGAGTGCCGGATGTCGATTCCATCGAAGGCTTGCCGCCCGCCGTGGCTTTGCAACAACAGCGCGGTACGCCGAGTACGCGGTCGTCGGTGGGCAGCGTGACCACGTTGTCCAGCCTGATCCGCATGCTGTATTCCCGCGCCGGCAGTTATCCGTCGGGGCAACCGATGCTCTATGCCGAGGATTTTTCACCGAACACGCCGCAGGGCGCCTGTCCTGAGTGCCACGGCCTTGGCCGGGTCTACGAAGTGACCGAGGCGCTGATGGTGCCCGATCCGAACCTGACCATCCGCCAACGCGCGGTGGCGTCCTGGCCACTGGCGTGGCAAGGGCAGAACCTGCGCGACATTCTTGTGACCATGGGCATCGACGTCGACATTCCGTGGAAGAGGCTGCCGAAAAAACAGCGCGACTGGATTCTGTTCACCGAAGAAACGCCCACCGTGCCGGTGTACGCCGGGCTGACCCCGGAGGAAACCCGGGTCGCGCTCAAACGCAAGATGGAACCGAGTTATCAGGGCACCTTCACCGGCGCCCGCCGTTACATCCTGCACACCTTCACCCACTCGCAAAGTGCGCTGATGAAGAAGCGCGTTGCGCAATTCATGCTCGGCAGCCCGTGCCCGTTGTGTGACGGCAAGCGCCTCAAGCGTGAAGCGTTGTCGGTGACCTTTGCCGGTTACGACATTGGCGAGTTGTCGCAGATGCCATTGCTGCAAGTCGCCGAAGTATTGAAGCCCGTGGCTGCGGCGACGTACCTGGAACAGGCCGAGGAAAGCGGTGAAACCCTCAGCCATGCGCAAACCCGCGAGGCGCGTCAGCAACGCGTCGCCCACGGTGCCAGCGGCCACGCCAGCGCGCCGGACGTACGCCACACGCCGAACCTGTCGCTGGAAAAGCGTCTGGCGGCGCAACGCATTGCCGAGGACTTGCTGGAACGGGTGAGCACCCTGACCGATCTGGGCCTTGGTTACCTGGCGCTGGAGCGCAGCACGCCGACCTTGTCGTCCGGCGAGCTGCAGCGCCTGCGCCTGGCGACGCAATTGGGCTCACAACTGTTCGGCGTGATCTACGTGCTCGACGAGCCGTCCGCCGGCCTGCACCCAGCCGATGGCGAGGCGCTGTTCGAAGCCTTGCAGCGCTTGAAGGCTGACGGCAATACGCTGTTTGTGGTCGAGCACGATCTGGAAACCATGCGCCGCGCCGACTGGCTGATCGATGTTGGCCCGGCAGCGGGCGAGAAGGGCGGGCAGGTGTTGTACAGCGGCCCGCCAGCAGGCTTGGCCGAGATCGACGAATCGCAGACCCGCGCCTATCTGTTTGCCGAGAGCCAGCAGCCGATCCGTACGGCGCGCAAGCCGAGCGGCTGGCTGAAACTCGATGGCATCAGCCGCAATAACCTGCACAACCTCAGCGCTGAATTTCCGCTGGGCTGTTTCACCTCGGTCACCGGGGTTTCCGGTTCGGGCAAGTCGAGCCTGGTCAGTCAGGCGTTGCTCGAACTGGTCGGTGCGCAACTCGGGCGGCCGGTGATTGACGAGGCGCCGGAAGAGCTCAGTCTCGAAGACGACGCGCCGCAGGCCAGCAGCGGTCAGGTGACTTCAGGGCTGGAGTCGATCAAACGACTGGTGCAGGTCGATCAGAAGCCGATTGGCCGCACGCCGCGTTCGAATCTGGCGACCTACACCGGGCTGTTCGACAACGTCCGCAAACTGTTCGCCGCCACCCCCGAGGCGCGGGCGGCGGGGTACGACGCCGGGCAGTTCTCCTTCAACGTCGCCAAGGGCCGTTGCCCGACCTGCGAGGGTGAGGGGTTTGTCAGCGTTGAGTTGCTGTTCATGCCGAGCGTGTATGCACCGTGTCCGACCTGTCATGGCGCGCGCTACAACCCACAGACGTTGATGATTCAGTGGCAAGGCCTGAGCATTGCGCAGGTGCTGCAACTGACCGTGGATGAGGCGGTCGAGGTGTTCGGCGAACAACCGACAATTCGCCGTTCGCTGGAGGTGCTGCGAGACATCGGCCTCGGTTATCTGCGGCTCGGGCAGCCGGCCACCGAGCTGTCCGGTGGCGAGGCGCAGCGGATCAAACTGGCAACCGAACTGCAGCGCAATCAGCGCGGCGCGACCTTGTATGTGCTGGATGAACCGACCACCGGTTTGCATCCGCGGGATGTCGATCGGCTGCTGGAACAACTGGACAATCTGGTGACGGCAGGGCACACGGTCATCGTGGTCGAGCATGAAATGCGCGTGGTAGCGCAGAGTGACTGGGTGATCGACATCGGCCCGGGGGCCGGGGATCAGGGCGGCCGGATTGTCGTGGCCGGCACACCGCAGAAAGTCGCAGCGAGCAAGAAGAGCCGAACCGCGCCGTTTCTGGCCCGGGCCTTGAGCCGATAGCCCACCGGTTCTGCGGTGTGCACAAGGCTGATGATCAACAAAAACGTTGTGGGAGCTGGCTTGCCAGCGATAGCGGAAGGTCAGGCAATGAGAGGCTGACTGTACCGACGCCATCGCGGGCAAGCCCGGCTCCCACCGGTTTTTGCGGTGTTCACAACACCTGCGGATGGCCTCAGTCCTGTGGGAGCTGGCTTGCCAGCGAAAGCGGTGTGTCAGGCAATAGAGATGCTGGATGTACCGACGCCTTCGCGGGCAAGCCCGGCTCCCACAGGTTTTTGCGGTGTTCACATCACCTGCGGATGGCATCAGTCCTGTGGGAGCTGGCTTGCCAGCGAAAGCGGCGTGTCAGGCAATAGAGATGCTGGATGTACCGACGCCTTCGCGAGCAGGCTCGCTCCCACAGGTTTTTGCGGTGTTCACAACACCTGCGGATGGCATCAGTCCTGTCGGCGCTGGCTTGCCAGCGAAAGCGGCGTGTCGGGCAATAGAGATGCTGGATGTACCGTCGCCTTCGCGAGCAGGCTCGCTCCCACAGGGTTTTGCGGTGTTCACAACCCCTGCGGATGGCATCAGTCCTGTCGGCGCTGGCTTGCCAGCGAAAGCGGCGTGTCAGGCAAGAGAGATGCTGGATGTGCCGACGCCATCGCGGGCAAGCCCGCTCCCACAGGTTATCGGGTGTACATAACCCTTTTGGGAGCCAGCAGGCTGGCGATGGCGGTGTGTCAGGCGCCATCAAGCGTGCGCCGGACCTTGTCCAGCAGTTCACTGATCTGGAATGGCTTGACCAGCATTTCCATGCCGCTGCCCAGGAATACCTGACGATTGATCGCGGTCTCGGCATAACCGGTCATGAACAGAATCGGCAGGTTTTCGCGCCAGCCCCGCGCCACGTCCGCCAGTTCACGACCGCTCATGCGCGGCAGGCCAACATCGCTCAGCAACAGGTCGATGGTCGGATCATTCTGCAAGCGCTCCAGCGCGGTTTCGATATCCCCCGCCTGGGTGCAGCGATAACCCGCATCCTCCAGCACTTCGGTGACGAACATGCGCACCGCCGGCATGTCTTCGACAATCAGGACGTGCTCACCGGCGCCCTGCGGATCCACCTTCGGCGTCGGGATGTCGGCGCCGGTCGGGTCGTTCGTCGCCGGCAGCATGAGGGTCACTTCGGTGCCGCGCCGTGCCACGCTGCGAATGTGCGCATCGCCGCCGGACTGGCGGGCGAAACCGTAGATCGTCGACAACCCCAGACCGGTCCCCTGACCCAGCGGTTTGGTGGTGAAGAACGGATCGAACACTTTGTCGATCACACTGTGCTCGATACCGGTGCCGTCATCGCGCACCGACAGCGCCACATACGCACCATCGGCCAGGTTCGGGTCGCCGTGGGAATACGCCGCATAGGTGTTGACCCAGATATTACCGCCCCTGGGCAGCGCATCCCGGGCATTGATCACCAGATTCAGCACCGCGCTTTCCAGTTGCACCGGATCGACCAGGGCAATCGCCGGTTTGTTGGTCAGCTCCAGTTTGAGCGTGATGCGTTCACCGATGGTGCGCATCAGCAACTCTTCCAGCGAGCGCACTTGCTCATTGATGTCTACCGGTCGGGTATCCAATGGCTGTTGGCGAGCGAAGGCCAGCAGGCGATGAGTGAGTGACGCGGCACTCATCGCCGAATTCAGTGCGGCTTCGGCGTAGAACTGCACCTTGTCCGGACGCGCATCGGCCACGCGTTTCTGGATCAGTTCCAGGCTGGTGATGATCCCGGTCAGCAGATTGTTGAAGTCGTGGGCAATGCCTCCGGTGAGCTTGCCCAGCGCGTCCATTTTCTGCACTTGCAGCAGCTGCGATTCGGCACGCACGCGCTCGGCGACTTCCTTGGCCAGTTGTGTGGTGGTGTCGTCCAGCTGTGCCAGGTGCGAGCGTTCGCGGTGGCGATGCTCGGTGACGTCTTCGACGAATACCAGGCTGAGCTGCGGCGTGCGGTACGGCGAAATCTGCCACTCGGTTTCGCGAATCTCGCCCTGTACGCGCATGTTCAACGTGCCTTTCCAGCGCTCACCATCGACCAGTCGCAGGCGCAACTCGTTGAGGATCGCGCCCTGGTCATCGTCGAAGCATTCGCTGAGGGTGTGCGGGTTGCGGTTGTCCTGAATCATTTGCGTGAAGGCGTGGTTGCATTCATGCACTTTCAGGTTGGCATCGAGCACGGCAATCGGTGCCGAGACGTTGACGAAAATCTCACGGAACCGGGCCTCGCTCTCACGCAGCGCATTTTCGGTATCACGCACTCGCAGCAGGGTGCGCAGGGTTGCCAGCAATACGTCCGGGTCTACGGGATGAATCAGGTAAGCATCCGCCCCGGCGTCCAGCCCGGTGATGATGTCGCCGGTCTGGATCGACGCGGCAGATACGTGGATCACCGGCAGCAGCGCGGTGTGTGCATCGGCCCGCAGGATGCGCACGATATCGAAACCGCTCATGTCCGGCAGATTGACGTCGAGGATCAGGGCATCGAGCGCTTCGCTGGCGATCAGCGCCAGGCCCTCGTTGCCGGTACCGGCCTCCAGCACCTCATAGCCATGGCGCTCCAGACGCCGGCGCAAGGCGTAGCGAGTGGCAACGTTGTCGTCGACGATCAACAGACGGATGTCACGTTTCATCGACATTCTCCAGGGCAAGCGCCAGTGGAATGATCACGAAAAAGGTCGAGCCGACACCCGGCGTGCTGTCCATTCCGACCTCGCCGCCGAGCAGGGCGGCGAAGCGCTTGCACAGCGACAAGCCAAGACCGGTGCCGCGCAGGCGTTTCTGCAATGGCGAGTCGACCTGAGAAAAGTCCTCGAACAATGCACCATGCAGCTCCGGCGCGATACCGATGCCGGTGTCGCTGACGGCAAAACGTACTCTGTCCGCCCCTTCCAGGCGCGCCGAGACCCGGACTTCGCCACGGGTGGTGAATTTCAGCGAGTTGGAAATGAAATTGCGCAAGATCTGCGCGAGTTTCTTGTCGTCGGTGTACAGGCGCGGCAATCCGACCGGCTCTTCGAAAATCAGATCAACCGCCGACGCATCGACGATCGGCCGGAACATGCCGCGCAACGCGCTGAACAGATCGAACATGTCGAACCACGCCGGAGAAATACTGATTCGTCCGGCTTCGATCTTCGCCAGATCGAGCAGGTCATCGACCATGTCGCTCAGTTCCCGGGCGGCGCTGCTGACGAACGCCACTTGTTTGTGCTGCTCGGGGCTGAGCGGGCCGTCGAGCTCGTCGGCGAGCAAACTGTTGACGCTAAGGATCGAACCCAGCGGCGTGCGGAACTCGTGGCTCATGTACGACAGGAAACGGCTTTTCAGATCCGAAGCCTGGCGCAGTTGTTCGGCCTGGGTGTCGAGCTCGGCGTAAAGCGCAAGCACGCCCTGGTTGGTTTCGTCGAGTTCGTCGCGCAGGGCGGCGGTCTCGCTTTGCAACTGGGCGATCAGCGCAGCCTGCTCCGCCGCGTTCAGGGTGGGCGACTCAGCCATGGGCGGCCTCCAGGGCAACGACCAGCACTGTTACGTCGTCGCGTCCGCGACAGAAATCGCGGTGCAGGACGCTGGCTATCACGGCGGGATGGCGGTGCACCAGACCGGGGTAGTCTTGAAGATTCCAACGGGACTGCAGGCCGTCGCTGTACATGATCAATAGATGTCCGTTCACGTGAGCATAGTCAAAGGGCTGGGCTTTCCGGTATTGGCCGCCGACGATCCCCGGATGCGAGGCCAGCCCGCGCGACTTGTCGGCGGTGATCAGGCTGGCGCCGATGTTGCCAACGCCGGTAAAGGTCAGGCCGTCGCGGGCGGCATTGAACTGCGCGAACGCGGCAGCACCACCGCGGCTGCCGATCATGTCGCGGTGCATGTCCTCCATCAGCAGCACCGGGCTGGCGAACGGGCTCTGGGCGAACACCTGTTCGCCGGCCTTCGCCGCCCGTTCGGCGTCTTCACCGTGGCCGAGGCCGTCGATGATCAGCGCACTGACGTTGGCACCGTTGTACGCCAGGTGCCAGGCGTCGCCGCACGCCGGATCGTTGTGCAGTGAGTGCTGGCTGACGCCGTAACGCAGGTCGGGCTGACGGTCTGCGCGTGGATACAAACGCGCCAGCAGCACCGCGCCACGGGTGTCGGCATAAACGTCAAATACTTCGGTCTGGCGCGCCACGGCGCCCAGCCCGATGCCCTGGGTGCCGCCGGTGGAAAAGCCATCGGTCAGGCACGCGTCCAGGTCAAAGCCTTGAGCGCGATCGACCGCAAGCATTTCGATGCCGAAGCCGCCGGTTCGCGGTAGCAGCCGCAGATGAAACTCGCCACGGCTGGCATGCTTGAGCACATTACTGGCCAGTTCGGTGGCGACCAGCGCCACACGTCCGGCTTCGGTCGCATCGAAGCCATGTTGCTCGGCGAGCCGTTGCGCGGTGCGCCGGGCGTGGCCGATCTGGCTGCTGTCTTCGATCAGCAGCACCTGGGTCAGCGACCCAGCGATATTCATGTCCATCGGGTGATCGTTATTCGAGTGCCCTTGCCGGGCTCGGTGTCCAGTTCGAATTCATCGACCAGCCGTTTCGCGCCTGTAAGCCCCAGGCCCAGACCGCTGCCGGAGGTCCAGCCATCGGTCATCGCCAGTTTGATGTCGGGAATGCCCGGGCCTTCATCGCGGAAGGTCAGGCGCAGGCCGACACGAGTGTTTTCGTCGAGGATCTGCCAGTCCATGTCGCCGCCACCGCCATAGACCATGGTGTTGCGCGCCAGCTCTGAAACGGCCGTCACCAGTTTGGTCAGGTCGATCAGCCGCATGCCGCATTCGGTGGCCAGTTTGCGCGCCGTCTGCCGGGCGAGCACCACGTCCTGCTCGATGCTGATCGGTTGAGTACCGCTGCTGCGCACGGTCATTGTTGGCGTACTCGTTCCTGCAGCAGTTTCATTCCGCGCTCGACGTTCAGCGCGGTGCTGACGCCGGGCAGGGTCAGGCCGAGCTCGACCAGAGTGATCGCCACGGCGGGTTGCATGCCTACCAGCATGGTTTCGGCATCCATGATTTTTGACAGGCCGGAGATGGTGCCGATCATCCGCCCGATGAACGAGTCGACCATGTCCAGCGCCGAGATGTCGATCAACACACCGCGCGCCGACGTCCTGCTGATGCGCTCGGACAGGTCGTCCTGCAGGGTCAGGGCCAGTTGGTCATGCATGTCGACCTGGATGGTGACGAGCAGAAAGTCGCCCATTTGAAGAATCGGAATACGCTCCATCGGCTCAGACCGCTTTGCCGAGGCTGATGCCCAGGCGGGTGAGCGCGAGTTTCAATGCATCGGCCAGGTTGGCCTTGGTGACCACGCCTTGCAGGTCCAGGCCCAGGTGCACGATGGTCTGGGCGATCTGCGGACGCACGCCGCTGATGATGCAGTCGGCGCCCATCAGGCGAATCGCGGTCACGGTTTTCAGCAGGTGTTGCGCGACCAAGGTGTCCACGGTGGGGACGCCAGTGATATCGATGATGGCGATTTCCGAACCGGTGTCGACGATGCGTTGTAGCAGGGACTCCATCACCACCTGGGTGCGTTGCGAATCCAGGGTACCGATCATCGGCAGCGCCAGCACGCCATCCCACAGCTTGACCACTGGCGTGGAGAGCTCCAGCAGTTCTTCCTGTTGACGTTTGATCACCGCTTCGCGGGACTTCTGGAAGGTACGGATGGTGTGCATGCCGAAGGCGTCGAACAGTTCGGAAATCTCCCAGAGTTGTTCGGCCAGCAGTGCCGGTTGTTCGCGATAGTGACTTTGCAGCAAGGCAAACAGCGGGCCTTTGAGCGCGAAAATGAAGCTGGCGGTCTGTTGCGAATCCTGACCGAGCAGGGCGCGGCTATGGGACAGCTTTTCGAGGAACTGGCGGGTGGCTTCCCAACCCGGCGCATTGATGTTGGTGCCATTGTCATCCTGCAGGCCATTGATGACCAGTTGCAGGAAGTCGCTGGTCTGTTGTTGCAGGTCATGGTCCTTGAGATTGCGGGTGGCGCCGCTGGCTTCCAGGCCGTTGATCCATTCGCTCAGCAGTTGGGGTTGTTTGTTTTTCATAGCATCGAATGTGCTGTTCTGCAGTGCTGCCATGTGCCTGTTGCTCCGTAGCGTATGGGGGCCGGTTCTGTAAAAAATGACCGGTGCGAAGTCAGTGACCTTTGCCGTTCAAAATAGTTGTTCCATTGCGCAAGGATATTTTTGATCTGGCGCAAGAAAGGCCCCGGTAACTCTAGTCGGGATGGCCGCATTTGGCGGTTTTTTGCGCGCCGGGCGTGCGCAGGGTGCGGGGCGCAGAATGAAAAAAGCCGCATCGGCAGGATGCGGCTTTGTGGGGCAGGCGCGCGGATTACTTGCTTGGGTGCTTGGCTTGCAGCTCTTTGGCGGCCGTCAGGTGTTTTTCCAGCGCCGGCAACATCTTCTGCGCGAAGGCTTTCAATTCCGTGGCGCCCTTGACCTTGTCGTCGGTCACCGTATTCGCTTCTTTCTTGAATAATTCGATGGTTTCTTCGTGGGCTTTGACCTGATTGTTGGCGTAGGCCGCGTCGAAGGACTCATCGCGCATGTCGAGGATCTTCTCCTTGGCCTGCTTGACCAGGGTGGTGCTGTCCGGCACCTCGATGTCATTGGCCTTGGCGATGCTCGCCAGTTCATCGTTGGCCTTGCCGTGGTCGGTGATCATCATGTTGGCGAAGGCCTTGATGTCGGCCGACTGGCTTTTTTCCAGGGCCAGACGGCTGGTCTCGATCTCCGCAATGCCACCGGCTGCGGCATTGTCGACGAAGCTGTTGGAAGTGGCGGCAAAGGCACTGCCCATGCCGCTGCTCAACGCGACAGCCAGAACGAGGTGACGCAGGTTGAATCCGTCCATTGGTATTTCTCCACACAGGTTTTTGTTGACGTTATGCAATGGAGGCAATGGCGCGGGCAAAGGTTTGATCGCGTTTACGACAGGGCGACGAACGGCCACCGCTGGTCTGACAGGTGGTCGACAGAACCCCTCAACCGAGGCCATTCTGATACAGGCTGACGCCATCGGTCGCGTTGGCTGCCGATCAACTGACGGAGGTGTTCCATGCCGGTGACTCATGACCTGTATCAGGATTTGAAGCTAACGAAGGAAGAGGTCCAGCAAAAACGCTCCGAGGATCCATTTCTGGATGCACTGATCAACAAGTATTCCGAGGCGGACGCCGACGTCGTCAAGGCCGAGACGGCAACCTCGGATGCGCCCAGCGATGACACATTGAAAAAACTCAAAGAAAAACGCCTGCAGGTCAAAGACAAGATCGTCGCCCAGTTGCAGGCTCGATCCTGACCGTCAGTCGCTTCACCGCTGCGCGATGGTGAAATGACTGAACGCCGCCCCCGACCGGCACCTCGAATGTACAGAGTCTTCACTTAGTGACTCTTTGCGAGGTGCCTCATGAACACACCCAGATTTCCCAGTGAAGAGCAGGGCGCTTTCGACCCGGTGCCCACGCATCCGGAACCCGATAGTCCGGCACACACCACAAGCCATCCTGAAGAACCGGATGAGGGTCTTCCTGAAGACGAAGATCCGGACAAGTTCGACCGATCCGGCAATTGACAGGCCTTAAGCGCTGGCAAGCCGGTTGTCGCAGGGGATGTGTGGTTTGGTGGAATCGGGACATTTGCCACTTGGCAGCACAAGCGTGCCGCTCGGGCGTTTCGCGGCTACAATGCGCGCCTTGACCGTGACCGCCTGACTAAAAAAACTATGTCCTTGCCCAAGCATCACCTGGAACTGCTCAGCCCCGCCCGTGACGTGGCCATCGCCCGTGAAGCCATCCTGCATGGCGCCGACGCCGTGTACATCGGTGGCCCGAGCTTCGGCGCGCGCCACAACGCCTGCAACGAAGTGAGTGAAATCGCCGAACTGGTGGAATTTGCCCGCCGTTATCACGCGCGCATTTTCACCACCATCAACACCATTCTGCACGACAACGAACTGGAGCCGGCCCGCAAGCTGATCCACCAGTTGTACGACGCCGGCGTCGACGCGCTGATCGTTCAGGATCTGGGCGTAATGGAGCTGGACATCCCGCCGATCGAGCTGCATGCCAGTACCCAGACCGACATTCGCACCCTGGAGCGGGCGAAGTTTCTCGATCAGGCCGGTTTCTCGCAACTGGTGCTGGCCCGTGAGCTGAACCTGAAAGAAATCCGCGCCATCGCCGATGAAACCGATGCCGCCATCGAGTTCTTCATCCACGGCGCCCTGTGCGTGGCGTTCTCCGGGCAGTGCAACATTTCTCACGCGCAGACCGGGCGCAGCGCCAACCGTGGAGACTGCTCCCAGGCCTGCCGTCTGCCGTACACCCTCAAAGACGAAAAGGGTGGCGTGATCGCCTACGAAAAACACCTGCTGTCGATGAAGGACAACAACCAGAGCGCCAACATCCGCGCGCTGGTCGAGGCCGGTGTGCGCTCGTTCAAGATCGAAGGTCGTTACAAGGACATGGGCTACGTGAAGAACATCACGGCCTATTACCGCCAGCGCCTCGACGATGTGCTCGAAGACCGTCCGGATCTGGCCCGCGCTTCCAGCGGCCGCACCGCGCATTTCTTCCTGCCGGACCCGGAAAAGACCTTCCACCGTGGCAGCACCGACTACTTCGTCACCGATCGCAAGATCGACATCGGCGCGTTCGACTCGCCGACCTTCACCGGCCTGCCCGTGGGCACCGTCGAGAAAGTCGGCAAGCGTGACATGCAGGTGGTGACGCAGGAGCCGCTGTCCAACGGCGATGGCCTCAACGTGCTGGTCAAGCGTGAAGTGGTGGGTTTCCGCGCCAACATCGCCGAGCCGAAGGGCGAGTTCGAAGAAGACGGCGAGAAGCGCTACCGCTACCGCGTCGAGCCGAACGAAATGCCCGAAGGCCTGTACAAGCTGCGCCCGAACCATCCGCTGAACCGCAACCTCGACCACAACTGGCAACAGGCACTGCTGAAGACCTCCGCCGAACGCCGCGTGGCCCTGAGCTGGGTGGCGCGCCTGCGTGAAGAGCAGCTGGAACTGACCGCCACCAGTGAAGAGGGCATCAGCGCCAGCGTGACCTTGAACGGCCCGTTCGGTGTGGCCAACAAGCCGGAGCAGGCGCTGGAGCAATTGCAGGATCTGCTCGGTCAGCTCGGTACCACTCAGTACCACGCCACCGACATCAAGCTCGACGCGCCGCAGGCGTTCTTCATCCCGAACTCGCAGCTCAAAGCCTTGCGCCGTGAAGTCATCGAAGCGCTGACCGCCGCCCGCGTTGCGGCGCACCCGCGTGGCAGCCGCAAGGCCGAAACCACGCCGCCGCCGGTGTACCCGGAGTCGCACCTGTCGTTCCTGGCCAACGTCTACAACCAGAAGGCCCGCGACTTCTATCACCGTCACGGCGTGAAGCTGATCGATGCGGCCTACGAGGCGCACGAAGAGGCCGGTGAAGTGCCGGTGATGATCACCAAGCACTGCCTGCGTTTCTCGTTCAACCTGTGCCCGAAACAGGCCAAGGGCGTGACCGGCGTGCGCACCAAAGTCGCGCCGATGCAGCTGATTCACGGCGATGAAGTGCTGACCCTGAAGTTCGACTGCAAGCCGTGCGAGATGCACATCATCGGCAAGATGAAAGGCCACATCCTCAACATGCCGCAACCGGGCAGCGTGGTGGGCCACATCAGCCCGGAAGACCTGCTGAAAACCATCCCGCGCGCGCCACACTGAGTGACGGGCGGGCGTGGCGCTACGGTGTCACGCCTGCTCGGGCTCGCGCTCCGCGAGGTCTTCGAGCAAGTTGGCTGACGGCACGAAAAACAAACCTCCGGTGACTGCCGTGCTGAAGTCCAGCAAACGGTCGTAGTTGCCGACGGGTTTGCCGACAAACATGTTCTCCAGCATCTGCTCGATCGGTTCCGGCGAGCGCGCGTAACCGATGAAATAAGTGCCGAACTCGCCAGCCCCCGGGCGACCGAACGGCATGTTGTCGCGCAGGATCTTCTGCTCCTGGCCGTCCTTGGTGATGGTGGTCAGGGCGCTGTGGGAGTTGCTCGGCTTGACCGCCTCACCGAGTTCGATGTCAGCCAGCTTGGTGCGGCCGATCACCTTCTCCTGAGCCTCGACGCTCAACGCATTCCAGGCCTGCATCTTGTGCAGGTACTTCTGCACCAGCACATAGCTGCCGGATTCGAACGCCGGATCTTCGTTGCCGATCAGCGTGAAGTGATCGGCCTTGCGGCCCACCGGGTTCTCGGTGCCATCAACGAAACCGATGATGCTGCGCATGTCGAAGTAGCGGAAACCCTGCACCTCATCGACTACCGTGATTGCGCCGTTGAGTGCGCTGCACAACTGCGTAGCCAGTTCGAAACACAGGTCCATCTGCTCGGCACGGATGTGCAGCAGAATGTCCCCCGGCGTCGCCACCGCACGGCGGCCCTCGACGCCGAACTCACGAAACGGATGCAGCGAGGCCGGGCGCGGGCTGCCGAACAGTGAGTCCCAGGCGCTGGCGCTGAACCCGCAGACACACGACAGGTTGCCGTTGGGCACGCGTTTGCCGACCGAACGGGTGAGGGCGGCGATGTCGCCGCACCAGCCGCGCACCTGACTGGCTGCATCGTTCCCGGGCAGCAACGTTGCAACGATGAAGATCGCGCTGCTGGTGATGGGGTTGCAGATCGCTTGCGGCTCGGGGGTATCCATTGCTGAGGTCATCGTCGGTTCCATATGCGCGGGGCCAAGGTCGGCGCTCAGTATGAAACCAAAAACGTTTCATCGGTATCTCAGAAGCGATCCAGTCGATAGGCATCCTGTGCCGGCAAGCCAGCGTTTGCCGAAGGGGATACCAGCTGCGCGACCATCTGCGCCGTCACCGCCGCCTGCGTCAGCCCCAGATGCTGATGACCGAAGGCGAGCAGCACCTTGCCGTCGCAAACCTGGTCGATGATCGGCAGCGAGTCCGGCAGCGACGGGCGAAACCCCATCCACGGCGTCGCGTCCTCCGCGCTCAAATCATGACGGAACAAACCTTTGCTCAAACGGTGCAACTGCCAGGCGCGCTCCATGAACGCCGGACGCTGCAGGCCGGCGAATTCCACGGTACCGGCCAGGCGCAGACCGCCGGTCATTGGCGTCATGATGAACTTGCGCTCCAGTGACGTGACCGCAAACGGCAGGCGCCCGTGCTCGTGCGGCAACATCAGGTGATAGCCGCGCTCGGTGTCCAGCGGCACCTGCTTGCCGGTCAGCGCGGCAGTCAGCTTCGCCGAGTGCGCACCACAGGCGATCAGCACCTGCCGCGCGCTGAAACGCCCCTGATCGGTAAGCAACGACACGCCATGTTCCTGCACTTGGCCACCCCGAACCTCCTGCTGGAGAAACTGCACGCCGGCCGTTTTGGCCGCACTCACCAGTTCACACACCACCTGATACGGATCGAGAAAATGCCCGGTGCGCGGGTAGAACAATCCGCCCTGAATCTGTTCGCTGAGCTGCGGCGCACTTTCTCGCACGGCGCTGGCCGACCAGAATTCCACCGGCACCTGTTGCTGACGCATGCGCGCCTGCAAGGCGTCGACGGCTTGTCGCGATTCGGCGCGCTCAAACACCAGCAGCGAGCCGTCCTCCTTGAGCAGGTCGGGGCGGGCGATGCTGTGCAGCAAGCGCTTCCAGGCGTCGAGGCTGCTTTCGTTGAGCGCGCGCAAGCCGGCTACGGTGCGCTGAAACGGCGCCGGGCGCAGGTTCAGCAACAGACGGGTGAACCACGGCACGGCGCACGGCAGGTACTTCCAGTCCAGGCGCAGCGGCCCCATCGGGTCCATCAGCATCGCCGGCAGGCGCTTGAGGATCGACGCATCGGCAATCGGAAACACCTGCTCTGTCGCCAGATGCCCGGCGTTGCCAAACGAGGCGCCATGACCGGGCGGCTGCTTGTCGATGACCACCACCCGTTTACCCTGACGTGCCAGTTGCAGGGCGCAGGCGACACCGATGATGCCGGCGCCGATCACCGCGATATCGGCGTTGTCCGCTGTGAGGTTGTCGGGCATGTTCAGGCTTCCCTCTGGCCGTCGAGCAAGCGCCGCAAGTGCAGCGGATTTGCCTGTTGC
Source organism: Pseudomonas sp. SCPG-7 (assembly GCF_002156405.1). Lineage (NCBI taxonomy): Bacteria > Pseudomonadati > Pseudomonadota > Gammaproteobacteria > Pseudomonadales > Pseudomonadaceae > Pseudomonas > Pseudomonas sp. SCPG-7. The sequence goes on from NZ_MVOO01000001.1 coordinate 319,701, forward strand.
AACGGTAGCGGCAGCAAACCGTCAGGGAAGTCCTGATAGCACACCGGGCGCAGGAAACGCAGAATCGCCGCGGTGCCAACCGAGGTGCTACGCGCGTCCGACGTGGCCGGAAACGGCCCGCCATGCACCATCGCGTCACACACCTCGACCCCGGTCGGCCAGCCGTTAACCAGCAGACGTCCAGCCTTGCGTTCCAGTGTCGGCAACAAGGCCCGGGCGTGATCCAGATCGGCGTCATCCAGGTGCAGCGTGGCGGTCAATTGGCCTTCGAGGTGTTCGCAGACCTGACGGATTTCATCGTCGTTGGCGCACTGTACGATCAGCGACGCGGCGCCGAAGATTTCACCTTGCAGGCGTGCGTCGGCGAGGAAGTCCTGCGCGTGGGTCACGAACAATTGCGCCTGACACTGGTTCGGCCCTTCAGCCGCTAGACCGCTCGCCACGTGTTGCGCCTGCGGATGTTCGGCCAACGCGGCGACTGCGCTCGAATAGGCGCGGAAGATCCCCGGCGTAAGCATGGTCTGCGCCGGGCTGCGCTGGACCCCTTCGGCGGCGGTGGCGATGAAACTGTCCAGCGCCGGCCCTTGGTGAGCGATGACCAGCCCGGGATTGGTACAGAACTGCCCGGCACCCTGAGTCAGCGAGGCGACAAAACCCTGCGCCAACGCCTCACCGCGAGCAGCAAGCGCTGCGGGAAACAGCAGCACCGGATTGATAGAGCTCATTTCCGCGTACACCGGAATCGGTTCCGGCCGCGCTTGCGCCGCTCGGCTCAGGGCGAGGCCGCCACTGCGCGAGCCGGTGAAGCCCACAGCCTTGACACGCGAATCGCTGACCAGGGCGATGCCCACTTCGTTGCCGGAACCGAACAGCAGCGAAAACACGCCGTCGGGCAATCCACACGTTTTTACTGCGCGCGTCAGCGCCTGGCCGACCAGTTCACTGGTGCCGGGATGCGCGCTGTGCGCCTTGACGATCACCGGGCAACCGGCGGCCAGCGCCGAAGCGGTGTCGCCGCCGGCCACCGAGAACGCCAGCGGAAAGTTGCTGGCGCCAAACACCGCCACTGGCCCCAGCGCAATCTGCCGCTGGCGCAAATCAGAACGTCGCAGCGGCTGGCGCTGTGGTTGTGATTGATCGACGCGAACGTCCAGCCATTCGCCGGCACGGACGGTGCGGGCAAAAGTGCGCAATTGCCCGCAGGTGCGTCCGCGTTCGCCTTGAATACGTGCGCGCGGCAGGCCGGTTTCGGCCACGGCGCGGTCAATCAGCGCATCACCGAGGGCTTCGATCTCATTGGCGATGGTTTCGAGAAATTCGGCGCGAGCACTGAGAGACGTCTCGCGATATTGATCAAACGCTTGCCACGCCAGTGTGCAGGCCTGGTCGACATGCTCGCTGCTGCCCCCGGCGTACGCGGGTTCCAGCACCACATCGGTGGCGGGATTGATCGCACGGATCGCTTCACGGCTGCCGGCAATGGCTTGGCCGCCGATCAACATATGGCCTTTCAGAGTCATGGCGCTTCCTTGATAAAAGAGGTGAAGCCCCGATATCGCACCGGGGCAGGGACTGTGGTCAGGCGAGGTTCTGTTCGGCGGACCAGTTTTTGTACCACTGACGGAACAGCGCGTACTGGGTCTCGGCGTAACGACGCTGGGCATCGCTCAAGGCGTCGGTTTCGTTGAAATGCAGGGCGTATTCGCGATCGCCGTTGAGCACCATCAGATGCTTGTAATACAGCACCAGATCGCAGCCTTCATCGAACGACGACAGCACCGCCAGCGCTGCTTCCAGTTCGCGCGCCAGACGCCGGGCCTTGGCATCGCCCTTGGCCGCTTGCTTGCTCAGCGCTACCAGTTGCAGCACTTCGCGGGGCAGGGCGTTGCCGATGCCGGTGATCGCGCCGGTGGCGTTGCAGTTGACGAAACCGTGCACCACTTGCGTATCGACACCGACCATCAGGGTCACGGCATCGTCCTGCGAGGTGATGTTTTCAGCGGCGTAGCGCAAGTCGGCGCCACCGCCGAACTCCTTGAAGCCGATCAGGTTCGGGTACTCGCGGCGCAGTTCGAAGAACAGCTCGGCGCGGGTAGCGAAGCCGTAGTAAGGGCTGTTGTAGATCACTGCCGGCAGGTTCGGTGCGGCCTTGAGGATTGCGGCGAAGTGGGCTTTTTGCGCAGTCGCCGAAGCACCACGGGACAGCACGCGTGGAATCACCATCAGGCCATGGGCGCCGACTTTTGCAGCGTGCGCGGCGTGGGACACCGCTTCACGGCTGTTGACCGCGCCAGTGCCAACGATGGTTGGTACCCCGGCGGCCACCAGACGCGCCACGCCTTCCTGACGTTCGGCTTCGGTCAGCAACGGCCAGTCGCCCATCGAGCCGCAGTAAACCACCGCGCTCATGCCGATATCGATCAGTTCGCGACCTTTGGCGACCAAGGCGTCGAAGTCCGGTTTGCGTTCAGCGGTGCACGGGGTCATCAGCGCGGGAATGCAGCCAGTGAAGATGTTATCGCTCATTGTTGTAGCTCCTCGGGAGATTCATTCAGATCGTTAAAAAAGCGGGGCAGGTCAGAAACCCCACGCGAAAGGGTCCTGCTCGTCGATCAGCAGGGTGGCGTCGGCGGTCATGTAGGCGCGCCCGGTGATGAACGGGCGCACACGTTCGCCTTGCCATTCGAAGCGCCCTTCGAACTGGCTGCCGGTGATGCTCGCCTGGGTCCAGACCTTGCCTTCGGCGAGCTTGCCGTCGGCGGCGAGGCAGGCCAGTTTGGCGCTGGTGCCGGTGCCGCAGGGCGAGCGGTCGTAGGCTTTGCCCGGGCACATGACAAAGTTGCGGCTGTCGGCGTGGGCGTCGTCGGCGAACAATTCGACGTGGTCGATCAGCGCGCCGTTCTCGCCGTGGATGCCTTGGGCTTCGAGGGCCTTGAGCATCGCCCAGGTGTAATCGGTGAGGGCTTCGACGTTGCTCATCTGCAGGTCCTGGCCGTGCTCGGAAACCAGGAAAAACCAATTGCCGCCCCAGGCAATATCGCCGAACACGCGGCCGTGGCCGGGCACGTCCACCGGCACCTGTTTGCGATAGCGGTACGCCGGGACGTTGCCAAGGGTCACCGCGCCGTCCTCGTGCAGGGTGGCGCTGACCGGGCCGACCGGGGTGTCGATCTGGTGCACGCCCGGTTCGATTAGGCCCTGGTAATGCAGCGAGTTGACCAGGCCGATGGTGCCGTGCCCGCACATGCCGAGGTAACCGGCGTTGTTGAAGAAAATCACCCCGCAGGTGGCGTCCGGCGAGACCGGCGCGCAGTACAGCGCGCCGACCAGCACGTCGTTGCCGCGCGGTTCCAGCAGGCAGGCGCGGCGCCATTGATCGTGGCCTTCGCGCAAGGCATCGCGCTGCTCGGCGATGCTGTTGCCGGGCAAGTCGGGGAAGCCCTTCATCACCAGGCGTGTGGGTTCGCCGCCGGTGTGGGAGTCGATGATGTGCAGTCGTTTCATGAACGCGTCCCTTCAGTGAATATCAGGCGTGCGCCGGGCGTTGGCCCGTTGCCGCATGGGTGGAGGATTCAGCGGCTTCACTTTCGTCGTCTTCGGTTTCCAGACGAATCAGGTGTGCCGGTACGCCGGTGGCCGCCCCCCAGTAGTAGATGCCCAGGGCGCAGACCGCGACGATCACGGTGTCGAACGGATGACTGAGCACGCCGATACCACCGAAGCTGCCGAGTTTGGAGAGGAGGATGGTCAGCGCGTAGAAGCCGATCAGCCACGCCGATGAGCGCACTTGCTGGCCCAGATTCAGGTGCGCGGTCGGCACCAGGCGGCCACACAGCAGGTAGATGACGAACATCAGGATTTGCAGGCCGAGCAACCACGACACGGTGCCCCAGCCTGACCAGTAGACGATCAGCGCGGCGATGATGAACGACAGTGGCCCGAGCACATTCATGCCCTTGACCCGGAACGGACGCGGCATGCCCGGCGCGCTGCGGCGCAGGGCGGCCACCGACACCGGAGCCACGGCGTAGCTCAATACCAGCGCGGCGGAGACCACGTTGATCAGCGCTTCCCATGACGGGAACGGCAGGGTCCAGAACACCGACAGGCCAAAGGTCAGCCACAGCGCGGGGCGCGGAATGCCGGACTTCTCGTCGATGCGGGTGAAAATCTTGAAGAAGGTCCCGGTCTGCGCCCAGCCGTAGATCACCCGTGGCGTGGCGTTCATGTAGATGTTGCCGCAACCGCTGGGCGAGATCACCGCATCGGCCACCACCAGATACGCCAGCCAGCCGACGCCCAGTGCCAACGCGATGTCGCGATACGGCAGGGCCAGTTCCTTGGCGACGCCGGCCCAGCCATTGGCGAGCATTTCAGTCGGGATGCCGCCGAGGAAAGCGGTCTGCAGCAGCACGTAGATCGCGGTGGAGAGCAGCACCGACAGGATCAGCGCAATCGGAATCGTGCGTTGCGGATTCTTCACTTCACTGGCCACCGAAATGATCGGTGTCAGGCCCAGATACGCGAAGATCACCCCGCCGGCCGACACGGCCATTTCGATGCCGGACAGGCCGAACGGCGCAAAGCCGTGCACGTCGAAATTCGCCGGTTTGAAGAAGCTGAACAACACGCCGATCACCAGCAGCGGCACGATGAACTTGAACACGCTGACCAGATTGTTGGCCATGGCGAAGGTCTTCACGCTGCGGTAATTGAGCAGGAAAAACAGGCACAACAGCCCGAACTGTACGAACCAGCCAAGCACGGTCGGGTCGCTGGAGCCGACCTTGGTCAACTCGGGAAACCATGCTGCCGCATATTGCCGCGAGGCGACCACTTCGATCGCCACCAGACTGGAAAACGCAATCAGCGTAATGAAGCCCATCAGATAACCGAGCAGCGGGCCATGGGAGTAAACCGGGTAACGCACCACGCCGCCGGCACGGGGCAGCGCAGCGCCCAATTCGCAGTAGACGATGCCCAGCAGCAACACGGCGAAACCGCCGAGCAGCCAGGAAAAGATCCCCGCCGGGCCGGCGATGGCGGACACGTGACTGGCGGCGAACAACCAGCCCGAACCGAAGATTGCCCCCAGCCCGATGAACGTGAGGTCTATTAATGAAAGTTGTTTCTTGAACTTGCCTTGGCCTGTCATAGCGTCGCCTTCTTGTTGGTTGTTGGAGGGGCGTGCAGTGGCGCTACAGTGAACTTGTCAGGCGCTGCGCGATTGATGTTTTTTGCCGGTGACGATGACGAAATCAGCACAATGGCCAACGGCAAAGGCCCGGCTCGACAGGCCGCCAGCCATGGGGCAATCTGCGCGCAAGCCAATGCGCACCGTGGGGAGTGACAGTCATGACGCAGAATGCGTTTGCGATCCTGAGTCAGCAGAACGAAGCGAGCCGACCGCAATGCCTCGACGATCTGCTCGCCAGCATGGCGCTGCTGTTGCCCATGCTGGATGTGATTCCCAACGCGGCGATCTTCATCAAGGATCCGCAGGCGCGCTACGTCATGGCTAACCAGACACTGGTGCAACGCTGCGGTCTGAAAGACCTGCGACCGTTATTGGGCAAGACCAGCGCCGAGGTGTTTCCGGCGCAATTGGGCCCGGGCTACACCGAGCAGGATCGGCGCGTGCTGGAAGAGGGATTGGTGCTAGAGGATCAGCTGGAGTTGCACCTGTACGGCAGCCGCGAACCCGGCTGGTGCCTGACCCACAAACGTCCGCTGTACGATCGTGATAACCGGATCATTGGCCTGGCGGGCATTTCCGTCGACCTGCAAACCGCCAGCGAAACTCATCCGGCGTATCAGCGTCTGGCGGCGGTGGATGAGTACATTCGGGCGAACTTCGCGAGCCGCGTCAGTCTTGGCGAACTGACGCGCATCGCCGGAATTTCAGTGGCGCAACTGGAGCGTTACTGCAAACGGGTGTTCCACCTGACGCCGCGGCAGATGATCCAGAAAGTGCGTCTTGAGCACGCGCATCGGCTGTTGCATGGCGAGTTGCCGATCACCGAGGTGGCGCTGCAGTGCGGCTATACCGACCACAGCGCTTTCACCCGGCAGTTCAAGGCCTCGACCGGATTCACCCCGCGCCAGTATCGGTTGGCGACGACGCAATAAGGCTGGTCCGTCAGGCCTTGACCCAGCGCTGCCGGCTCCAGGCACTCAGCGAGTCCACGCCCAGCACCAGAATCAGCATCGCCAGAATCACCGTGCTCGCCTGCGCTTCCTGAAACAGGCTGAGGCTGACATACAGCATCTGCCCCAAACCACCGGCCCCGACGAAGCCCAGCACGCTGGCCATGCGGATGTTGTTTTCCCAGCGATACAGGCAATAGGCGAGCAATTGCGGGGCGAGGTTGGGCAGGGTGCCGTAGCAGAAGGCGAGCACGGGATTGCCGCCCTGCAAGCGTATCGCTTCGGCTGGTTCCGGCGGGGTATTCTCCAGCGCTTCGGCGAACAGTCGACCGAGCACGCCGGTGGTGTGCAGGGCCAGCGCCAGAGTGCCGGCATTCGGCCCAAGGCCGGCGGCGAGCACCATCAGCGCCGCCCACACCAGTTCCGGAATCGCCCGCAAACCGTTAAGCAACAGGCGCGAGGCGCTTTGCAGCGGCCAGCCGAAACGCCCGGCCGCGGGCAGCGCGAGGAGAATGCCGAACACGGCCGCGAGCAGGGTGCCGAGGGCCGACATGGCGAGGGTTTCCAGCGCGCCCTTGATGATCGCCTGCAAGTGCGTGGCGCTCAGGTCCGGGCTGAGAAAGCGCTGTGCGTAGGCACCCATCTGCTTGAGGCTGGTGGCGCTGCCCAGTTCACCGAGGTCGAGTTCGAGGTAACCGAACGAGGCGATCACCGCGACGCCGATGCCGACCACCAGCAGCAGATTGATCAGGCGATTCATGTCAGCCTCCAGCGCAAAAGGCGGCTGAGTTGGTCGGCACCGAGCACCAGAATCAGGAACGTCAGCAACATGCTCGCCACTTCACCGCTGGCGAACATGCGCAGCGACAGGTCGATCTGCTGGCCGAGGCCACCAGCGCCAACAAACCCCATCACCACCGAGGCACGAATCGCGCACTCCCAGCGATACACCGTGTACGACAGCAGCTCCGCCGCGACATTCGGCAGAATCCCGTAGGCGAACGCCGCGAGTCGTCCGCTGCCGGCCTGCATCAAGGCGTGCGTCGGGCGTTGGTCGGTGGACTCGAAAATCTCCGCGTAGACCTTGCCGAGCATGCCGCTGTAGGTGATCGCGATCGCCAGTACACCCGCCGCCGGGCCGAGGCCCACGGCACGCACGAACAACAGCGCCCAAACGATTTCCGGCACGCTGCGCAAGAAGATCAGCAGTCCGCGCACCGGCCAACGCAGCAAGCGCCCGAGCCGACTGGGAATGCCGCTGCGGGACGCCGCCGACAACGACAGCGCGCGGCTGGCTATCAGGCTGGCCGGCACCGCCAGCAGCAACGCCAACGCCATGCCGGCGGTGGCGATGGCCAGGGTTTGCAGGGTGGCCTTGAGCAGTAACTGGAGAAAATCGTGGTCATGCGCCGGTGGCCAGAACCCGGAGATAAAGCGGCCCATTTCGGTCTGGCTGTCGCTGTGCAGCAGCACGCCAAGGTCCAGTTCGCTGAGCTGGATGCCCGGCCACAGCAGGGCAATTGCCAGCAGGGTCAGCAGCAGTCGCGGCGCGGCGGCCGGGTCGCGGGAATCAGCCGTTAGCATCGCGGGATCTGCACAATCAGCGGCGCACTGGGCGTCGTCGGGCTTTGCAATTGCTCATTGGCGTACAGCGTGTCGAGCATTTCGCGGCTGACCTGCTCGGCAGGGCTGTCAAACAGGATCTGGCCGTCGCGCAAGCCGATGATGCGCGGAAAGTGCGCCAGCGCCAGTTCCACCGCGTGCAGGCTCGCCACCAGCGTGACGTTATGCGCCCGCGCGTGCTGGGAGAGGATCGACAGGGTGTGCCCGGCGAGCACCGGGTCCATCGCCGACACCGGTTCGTCCGCCAGCAGAATCTCCGGTGCCTGATACAGCACCCGGGCAATGCCCACGCGCTGCAGTTGGCCGCCGGACAATTGCTGGCAGTAAGCGAAGAGTTTGTCGCCCAGATCCAGGCGGGCGAGGGCGGCACGGGCACCGGGAATATCCGTCGGATGCAGCAGATTGAGCAGGCTTTTGCCCAGACTCCACTGCCCGAGTTTGCCGGCCAGCACCGCCGTCACCACGCGCTGGCGCGGCGGCAGCGGTGGTGCTTGGTGCACCAGACCGATGCGCGCACGCAGGCGTTGCCGTTGACGGGCGGGGAGGTGCCAGGGGCGTTCACCCAGCACCTCGATTTCACCGCTGCTGGGGCGTAACGCGGTGGCGAGCAGGTTCAACAGGCTGGATTTACCGGCCCCGGACGGACCGATGATCGCCACCTGTTCACCCGCCGCAATCTGCAGATCGACGCCACGTAGTGCGTCGACCCCATTGGCGTGGTGCAGGCGGCCTTGTTTGAGGCTCAGGGTCATTTCAACAGATCGGCGGCGCGAGCAGCTTCCTCGATGCCCTTGTAGTTCTCGGGCTTGGTGTCGATGAAACGGCTGGCCGCCTGCAGATCAAGAATCTTCTTCTGCTCCGGGTTGGCCGGGTCGAGGTCGAGGAAGGCTTTTTTGATCTTCGCTGCCAGCGCCGGGTCGAGGGTGCCGCGCACGGTCCAGTTGTAATCGAAGTAGGCCGGAGTCGTGGCGAACACGTGCACCTTGCTGGTATCGACCTTGCCGGCGTCCACCAGTTTCTGCCAGACGCTGGCGTTCAGCACACCGGCATCGACCTTGCCGGCCTGGACCCAGGCGACGGTGGCGTCGTGCGCACCGGAGTAGGCGACACGGCTGAAATAGGCTTCAGGCTTGATGTTGTCGTTCTTCAGCATGAAGTAACGCGGCATCAGGCTGCCGGAGGTCGACGACACCGAGCCGAAGGCAAAGGTCTTGCCCTTGAGGTCGGCCAGGCTCTTCACGTTCGGGTCGGCAGTGATGAACTTGCTGGTGAACTGCGCATCCTGCTCGCGCTGCACCAGCGGAATCACCGGGGTGGTGGCGTCGGTCTTCAGGCGTGCCTGAACGAAAGTGAACCCGCCCAGCCAGGCCATGTCGAGGCGATCGGTCGCCAGCGCTTCCACCACTGCCGGGTAGTCGGCCACCGGAACGAACTGCACTTTCATGCCCAGTTGCTGCTCCAGATAGGCCCCCAGTGGTTCGAATTTGCGCAGCAATTCGGTCGGGGCTTCATCGGGAATTGCACTGACCCGCAACACATCGGCGGCATGCGCCACCAAAGCAGAAAAAGACAGGGCCAGACCAGCAGTCAGTGCCAGGGTTCGTTTGAGCATGGAAATCTCCGTTTCATGAGCGTCGCATTCTAAGCGCCACCGGGCGCGGTGTCGCGCGCGGGCGCTCAATCAGGTTAGACGAAACGGCGAGGTTATACGCAGCCGCGCCGTGAAAGGCCAGCGCGCTTGTCCGGCGATGTTTTGCTCCACATTTCCTGCAGCCCACTGCCGCTGTCACCACGAAAACACCTGTAGGAGCTGTCGAGTGAAACGAGGCTGCGATCTTTACATTTCGATTGAAGATCAAAAGATCGCAGCGTGCCGCAGCTCCTACACGGGGATTCTGGCAATCACCTTGATCTCGAATTGAAACCCGGCCAGCCAGGTCACGCCGACCGCGGTAATCGTCGGATAAGGCGCGCTGCCCCAGAATTCCGGGACCACTGCCCAGATGGTTTCGAAGGTCGCTTGCGGATCGATCATGAACACCGTGACGTCCACCGCATCGGCGAAGCTGCAACCGGCGGCATCGAGGATCGCATTGAGGTTGTTGAACGCCAGGCGTACCTGGTCCTGCAGATCCGGCTCGGGCGAACCGTCTTCACGGCTGCCGACTTGCCCGGAGACGAACAGAAAGCCATTGGAACGAATGGCCGGTGAATAGCGATGACGCTCATAAAGCGCATGGCGGGCAGGCGGGAAAACGACGTCGCGTTGGGTCATGGGTGTCTCCATCATTGTTTGGTGGTTGTTGATGGAGTGACTTTAGGGGCTTGCGCAGGGGGGATAAACGCGCAACCTTGGCGTTCACTGTTTGCATTTTCCAAACAATCAGAGGGCGCGAAGTGGACCGTTTCGATGCGATGCAGGCGTTCGCCCGGGTGGTCGAGGCGGGCAGTTTCACCAAGGCCGCCGAGACCTTGCACATGAGCAAGACCACGGTGACGCAGCTGGTGCAGCAGTTGGAGGCACGGCTGCGGGTCAAGTTGCTCAACCGCACCACGCGCAAGGTCAACGTTACGGCCGACGGTGCGATCTATTACGAGCGAGTGATCAAACTGTTGGCCGACATGGACGACGCTGAAACCAGTCTGTCCGGCGCTTCGGCATTGCCAAGAGGGCGCTTGCGCGTCGATGTGCCAAGCCCGTTGGCGAGGCTGATTCTGATGCCGGCGTTGCCTGAGTTTCACGCGCGTTATCCGGACATTCAGATCGACATGGGGGTCAGTGACCGCATCGTCGACATCATCGATGAGAACGTCGATTGCGTGGTGCGCGGCGGTGAACTGCTCGATCAGTCACTGATGGCCCGGCGGGTGGCCGACCTGCAGCTCGGGGTCTTCGCCGCGCCAACTTACCTGGCCCGCGCCGGTACGCCGCAGCATCCCCGCGAGCTGGAGGACTCCCATCATCGGGTGGTCGGCTTTCTTTGGGCGCGCACCGGCAAACCCGTGCCTTACGCCTTGCGCAATGGCAGCGAACACCTGCAGATCAAGGGTCGCCACGTATTGGCCGTCGATGACGGTAACGCCTACCTTGCGGCAGGGCTGGCCGGCATGGGCGTGCTCTGGTTGCCCCGGTACATGTCGCACTCGCACCAGGCTCGGGGTGAGTTGGTGCCGCTGTTCGAGGACTGGCAACTCGAGCCGATGCCGCTCTACGTGGCGTACCCGCCGAACCGGCATATCAGCCAAAAGCTAAGGGTATTTATCGATTGGATCGTGGAATTGATGGCGCACCATGGCAATGGCCCGGAACTTGCTGAGCCGCGCTCCGGGACTGTCAAATAACTAACGAATAACGCCAACCATGACAGTCGCTTGCTCTGGATGCACCGCTATTCACTCAAGGAGCGTCACCCGTCATGAATATGTATATCGATATTGTCGGTGCGTGCAATTTAAGCTGCCCCTCCTGCCCGATGGGTAACTCGGAAAACGTCAACTTCAAGAAAGCCATGCAAGTCGACATGTTTCGCAAGATCGTCGAGAAGGCCCGCAACGAAGGGGTCGAGACGATCTTTCTGTATAACTGGACCGAGCCGTTGATCCACCCGCGAATCGGTGAGTTTGTCGAGATCATCAATGCCGCCGGTTTGCAGAGCGGTATCAGTTCCAACTTGAACCTGGCCAAGAACATGGAAACCGCCATGCTGGCCAATCCATGGTTCTTCCGTATTTCGTTGTCCGGGTTTTACCAGGAGACTTACCAACAGGGGCACGTGGGCGGCGACATTGAAGTGGTCAAGGCCAATATGATCAAACTGCATGAACTCAAACAGCAACATGGTTTGAGTACGCGGATCGAGGTGTACTACCACCGTTATCTGGACAACATGGAAGAAGAAGGGCTGATGCGCGAATTCGCCCAGCGTCTGGGTTTCGAGTTCTCGACCGGATATTCAGTGATGATGCCGCTGGAGAAAACGCTGGCGCTGATCGAACGCGATCCTTCGGTGACGGATACCGATCATGAAACCCTGAAAAGACTGGCGCTGCCGCCCTTCGACGATCTGGTCAATCTGGTCCGTCAGTATCCCAAGCAGGCGTGCTCGCTCAAGGATGACTGGCTGGTGCTCGACTGCAACGGCAATACCGTTTTGTGCTGTTCGGTTTTCAATCAGACCGAATACCAGGTCGGCAAGTATCTGGACATGCCTCTGGCGCACCTGACCGGCCTCAAGTCCACCCAGAAAAATTGCATCGACATGTGCAATCGTTGCGCAAAAAACGGCTTGCACATCTACTCGACCCAATCCAATCGGGGGCCGCTGGAAAGTCACGCCGTCAACCGCATTATCGATTTCCAGCGGCGCACGATCATGGGGCTGCCGGTCGAAAGCGACAAGCTTGGGCGAGCCGGCGAAGTCAGTGCGGAGAACTTCGACGAAGCGCAATACCTGCAGATGAACCAGGACGTCAAAAACGCGATTTCCACGGGTGCGTTCACCAGTGGATATCAGCATTACGTGCTGTTCGGTCGTCTGGAAGGCCGGCTTGGTGCGGGTTATTTCACGGTCGTCTAACCGTGCGGATCAGGTCCCGCCAGTTGGCTTGAAAGCCATTCACTGAAGCATCGCGCCATCGGGTCATTCTCGCTGTCGCGATGGGTCAGCAGCGCCCAGTTCGGGCCGCGAATGGTTTGCTCCACCAGGGGCAGCAACAGTCCGTTTTGCTGCGCCTGGTGGCTGAGCAACTGACTGACCAGCGCGATCCCCAACCCCGCCGCAGCGGCATCGAGCAACAAGCCCGGATCGGAAAAATTCAGCCCCTGATCCTGCTGCCCGACATCGACCCCGGCTTCCACTGCCCAATGGCTCCAGTCCATTTCCCGCTCACCGTGGAGGGTGGTGCGCTGCGCGGCAGGCTGCGCCAAAACGCTTGGATGACACGCCGGAAACAGGCGGTCGGCATGCAGCACCTTGAAGCTGCATTCAGCCTGCGAGCTGATGTCGTCGCGCACTGCCAGATCGATGGTTTGCGTGGCCATGTCCGGCACTTCATCGGTGCTGTAGATCCACAGATCCACCTCTGGATATCGAGCGCGAAAATCCGCCAGACGCGGCAACAACCAATGTCGGGCGAAGGCTGGCGTGGTGTTGAGCACCAGTTGATTGGGCTTCTGGTATTGCCCCAGACGCCGGATGCCGACCGCCAGTTGCTGCAACATCGCCTGAGTGGTGCTGAGCAAATCGTGGCCGGCATCGGTCAGGGCGACGCTGCGTCCGTTGCGAAAAAACAGCGGCTGTTCGAGGTACGCTTCAAGGCTGCGGATCTGCTGGCTGATTGCCGATTGGGTGAGGTGCAACTCATCGGCCGCCTTGTGAAAACTGCCGAGGCGCGCCGCCGCTTCAAAGCCGCGCAGGGAGCTGAGCGGTGGCCAGTGTTTGAGCATATCGATAAGTTCCTCTAATCATTTCTGCGCAAAATCCATCGTTTGTTTGCCTGTTTGCGCGTCCGTAGCATGGTCTGCGTGAACACATTGGCTTAACTTACGAGACTTATCATGCAGCACAATGACAATAAAAGCAGCGCTTGGATGATGCCGGCGGAGTGGGCCACCCACGCTGCCACCTGGATGGTCTGGCCGCACAATCAGGCGCTGTGGGAATCGGGATGGCGTGTGACTTTGCCGCAGGTGCAAGAGGATTTCGCCCGGGTCGCCAACGCTATCGCCCGTTTCGAACCGGTGAAAATGGTCGTCGATCCGTCGGCGCTAGCGAGCGCCAAAGCGCTGTGCGGGCCGAACATCGAGCTGATCCCATTGGCGGTCAACGACAGCTGGTGCCGCGACTCTGGCCCGAGCTTCGTCTGCCACCCGCAACAAGGGCTGGCCGGTGTCAGCTGGCGCTTCAACGCCTGGGGCGGCAAGTCGGCGCACGAGCTGGACGAAAGCCTGGCACGCCGTGCACTCAATCACCTGGGGCTGGAATGCTTTGGCACGCCGTTGAGCAACGAAGGCGGGGCGATTCACGTTGATGGCGAGGGGACGCTGATCACCACCGAGTCGGTGCTGCTCAACCCCAATCGCAACCCGGACATCGGCAAGGCTGAGATGGAAGAAATCTTCAGTCGCTTGCTCGGCGTGAAGAAAACCATTTGGTTGCCGGGCGATCCTGATTACGTCACCGGCGACATGACTGATGGCCACGTCGATGGCGTCTGCGCCTTCGCCCGTCCCGGCGTGTTGCTGGTGGATGCGACCCACGACCAAAGCTCGGTGTACGCCGAAGTGGTGCGCGAAAACCGCCGCGCACTGGAGCTGGCGACCGACGCTCAGGGGCGCAAGTTCGAGCTGATCGAACTCTACGAAGCCAGCGAAGCCGTCGATACCGAAGCCGAAGTGTTCTGCGCCTCGTACACCAATTTCTACATCGCCAATGGCGCGATCATCATGCCGGCCTACGGCATCGAGGCCGACGAAGCGGCGGCGAAAGTGCTGGCGCAGGCGTTCCCCGGACGCGAAGTGGTGCCGGTGCGCATCAATCATCTGGCCCATGGCGGCGGCGGGGTGCACTGCATCACCCAGCAGCAACCCGCCTGGCCAGTGGAGGGTTGAGCGATGAGCCATCTGACCATCGCCACCACCCAGATGTCGTGTACCTGGGACCTGCCGCGCAACCTCGATCAGGCCGAGCAACTGGTGCGTGAGGCCGCCGCGAAGGGCGCGCAGGTGATCCTGTTGCAGGAGCTGTTCGCCACCCCGTATTTCTGCATCGAACAGAGCCACAAACATCAGGCGCTGGCCGAAGAGTATCGCGACAGCCGCCTGCTGCAGCGTTTCGCCGCGCTGGCCAAAGAGCTGGGCGTGGTGCTGCCGCTGAGCTGGTTTGAAAAGGCTGGCAATGCCTACTTCAATTCGCTGAGCGTGGCCGACGCCGACGGGCGTCTGTCGGGGGTGTATCGCAAGACCCACATCCCCAACGCCATCGGCTATCAGGAGAAGGAATATTTCAGCCCCGGCGACAGCGGCTTCAAAGTCTGGGACACCGCGTTCGGCCGCCTCGGCGTGGGCATCTGCTGGGATCAATGGTTTCCCGAGACCGCGCGTTGTCTGGCGCTGATGGGCGCTGAAGTGTTGCTGTTCCCCACGGCCATCGGCTCTGAGCCGGGTTGCGTGGCGCTGGATTCTCGCGACCATTGGCAGATGACCATACGCGGCCATGCCGCCGCCAATCTGCTGCCGGTGGTGGCGGCCAACCGGGTCGGGCGAGAAGTGGCGAGCACCGATCAGGCGCTGCAGATGAACTTCTACGGTTCGTCGTTCATCAGCGATCACAAGGGCAAGTTGCTGGCCGAAGCCGACCGCGACAGCACTGGCGTGCTGGTGCACAGCCTCGATCTCGACGCGATGCGCGAAGAGCGCCTGAGCTGGGGCATTTACCGCGACCGGCGCCCGGACATGTACGGCGCGCTGCTCAGTCAGGACGGCCACCACCTTCACGCACGCTGGACCACTCAAGGGGTTTGAACATGGCTTCGCACCACCAACGACTGCTCGGTGTTCTGGGCTTGGCATTGATTTGCGTGATCCCGTCGCTGCATGCCGAGGACAAAACCCTGCGGCTGTACAACTGGGCCGATTATTTTGCCGAAGACACCCTGAGCCGCTTCACCGCCGAAACCGGGATCAAGGTGATCTACGACGTCATGGACGGCAGTGAAACCCTCGAAGCGAAGATGCTTTCAGGTGGCAGCGGCTATGACCTGATTTTCCCCGGCGACACCGTGGCCGAGCGCCTGATGCGTGCCGGCAGCCTGATGCCGCTGGATCAATCGAAGCTGACAGCGCTGGCCGACATCGAGCCCGGTCTGCAGAAACTGCGCAGCCATTACCAACATTCCAGCCAGGCCACCGTGCCCTACACCTGGGGCACCATCGGCCTGACTTACAACGCAGCGCAGATCAAACAGCGCATGGCCGATGCACCCGTCAATAGCCTGGACATGCTGTTCAAACCGGAGCTGGCCGCGAAGTTTGCCGACTGTGGCATTTCGTTGATCGACTCGCCGGATGAAGTGCTGGCAGTCGTGCTCAATTATCTGGGCCGAGACCCGCGCAGCGCGAAACCGGCGGATCTGGCAGCGGCCAGTGAGGTGCTGATGAAGCTGCGGCCGTACGTGCGCAAGTTCCAGTCGCAACCGGTGACCGATCTGGTCAACGGCAACCTGTGTCTGTCGCTGGGTTACAGCGGCGACATGACCCAGGCCCAGCGCACCTCGGACAGCGCCGGCAAGAGCACCCGCTTCGAGTACCGCATCCCGCGCGAAGGCACCACGGTGTGGATGGACACCATGGCGATTCCGGTCGATGCGCAGCACCCGGAATACGCCTACGCCTTCATCAACTTCGTGATGCGCCCGGAGAACATGGCGGCGATCAGTAATTTCACCGGTTACCCGACTTCCAACGCCAAGGCACGGGCCAGCGTCGACGCGGCGATGCGCAATAACCCGGACATCTACCTCGACGAGGCGACCTATGCTCGATTGATCCCGGGCAAGGACATTCCCCAGGCCGATATGCGCGCCCGCATGCGCACCTGGACCAAATTCAAAACCGCCACCCACCCATGATTCAACGGCCGGCGCCCGGTCGCCGGCCCCCTTTCAGGAAAGCCCGTTATGTCGACGCGTCGTGAGTTCATCAAACAGGTATCGGTCGCTGCAGGTGTCAGCGCCGCGGTCATGGGCCTTGGCCTGGCCCCCGGCAAACTGCTGGCGGCCAGCGCGGGGGATTGGTTCATGCCCGACGAGGGCGACCCGCACGAGCGCGCCTTCATCGCGTTCGGCGCGCAGGATGCAATCTGGGAGGATTTCACCGCAGATGTGCAAGCCGCGCTGGGCCGCATCGCCCGCACCATTGCCCGTTATGAGCCAGTCAGGGTGTTATGTCGCAGTGGCGAACGCAGCCTCGCCGAAGAGTATTGCGGCACCCGCAACGTCACCTACGTGACCGCCGCGCTCGACGATATCTGGATGCGTGACATCGGCGCCAATTTCGTCATCGACGACAAGGGCGGGCTTGGCGCCGTGGACTTCAATTTCAACGGTTGGGGCAACAAGCAGCGGCACAGCAAGGACGCGAAAATCGCCGCGCGAGTGGCCGCCGATGCACAGGCGACCTACCTGCGTAGCGAGCTGGTGGGCGAGGGTGGCGGCATCGAAGTCGACGGCCACGGCACCGGGATCATGACCGAGAGCAGCTGGATCAACAGCAATCGCAATCCCGGCTGGAGCAAGGCCGATGTCGAGGCTGAATTGAAGGAACGCCTGGGCCTGCGCAAAATCATCTGGCTGCCGGGGATCAAGGGCAAGGACATCACCGACGCCCACGTTGATTTCTATGCGCGGTTCGTCAGGCCCGGCGTGGTGATCGTCAACCTCGACACCGACCCGCAGTCCTACGATCACCAGGTCACGCTGGCGCACCTGGAAATTCTCAAGAAAGCCACCGACGCTGACAGTCGCCCGCTGCAGATCCACACGATTTCGCCGCCGCTCAAGCCGCGCAAGAGCAAGTTCAACCAGAACAACCCGGATTTCGCCGCCGGTTACATCAACTACTTCGTGATCAACGGCGCGATCATCGCCCCGGAATTCGGCGACAAGGCAGCCGATCAGAAGGCTTACGACTTGCTGTCGAAGCTGTACCCGGAGCGCAAAGTCGAGCTGCTGAACATCGATGCGATCGCTGCCGGTGGCGGCGGGATTCACTGCGTGACCAGTCATCAGCCGCAAGCGTGATTGACTCTTTGGCCCATCAAGCCAACTATCGGCGCATAACAACATGACCGATGGGCCAGACCTTGATCGAACGACGTCAATTCAGCGGAGGCATGAAGGGCAAAAACCTCCGCTATCTGAATGAGCAAGCCGCCGAGACCCGCATCACCCGCACCGGTTTCCTGTTGCTGGAGCACTTTTCACTGCCGGCCTTCACCCAGGCGCTGGACACGATCATCACCGCCAACCTGTTGCGCGCCGGACTGTTCAGCTCGCGCACGTTCGGGCTGGGCGAGGGTGAGGTGATCAGCGATCTGGGGCTGGTGATTCGCCCGGATGCGCGGATTGACCTGGCCAGTCTTGCACAGCTGGATCTGCTGGTGGTGTGCGGCGGTTACCGTACCGAGCTGAAGGCGAGCGAGGCGTTGATCAGCCTGCTGCGCTCCGCCACCGAGCACGGTATCAGTCTGGCCGGATTGTGGAACGGTGCGTGGTTTCTCGGCCGCG
The DNA here is from genome assembly GCF_002156405.1 of Pseudomonas sp. SCPG-7. Taxonomy (NCBI): domain Bacteria; kingdom Pseudomonadati; phylum Pseudomonadota; class Gammaproteobacteria; order Pseudomonadales; family Pseudomonadaceae; genus Pseudomonas; species Pseudomonas sp. SCPG-7. The sequence goes on from NZ_MVOO01000001.1 coordinate 337,755, forward strand.
CCGGGTTGCTCGATGGTTATCGTTGCGCGATCCACCCGGAACACCGTCCGGCGCTCACGGAAATTGCCAAGGCCACCCAGGTCAGCAGCGAACCTTATGTGATCGATCGCGACCGGCTCACGGCGTCGAGCCCGTCCGGCGCATTCCACATGGCGCTGGACTGGATCAAGGGCCTGCACGGCAAGGCGCTGGTCGAGGGTATCGAGGACATTCTGGCGTTCGAGGAGTCGCGCTATCGGCGGATCAAACCGGATGAAAACCTCTGCGTCAGCGCACCGTTGCGCGAGGTGGTCAAACTGATGGACGCCAACCTCGAAGAGCCGCTGGAGCTGGAGCAACTGGCGGTCTACGCCGGGCGCTCGCGGCGCCAGTTGGAGCGTTTGTTCAAGGAGCAGTTGGGCACCACGCCGCAACGCTATTACCTGGAATTGCGCATCACTGAAGCCCGGCGCCTGTTGCAGCACACCGAGCTGTCGCAGATGGAAGTGCTGGTGGCCTGTGGTTTCGTTTCGCCGAGCCATTTCAGCAAATGCTACAGCGCGTTTTTCGGGTATCGACCGTCCAGGGAAAAACGCCTGGTCAAGTAGACCGAGGCGTTTTCTGCCTTCGGTCTCAGAGGTGATCGGCGTCGATCACTGCTTGGGCGAACGCCTGCGGATCTTCCTGCGGCAGGTTGTGGCCGATGCCGCCGTTGATCAGGCGGAACTGGTACTTGCCGGTGAAACGCTTGGCGTAATCCTCGGGCGCCGGGTGCGGCGCGCCGTTGGCATCGCCCTCGAGGGTGATGGTCGGCACGCTGATCGACGGGGCGCTGGCGAGTTTCTGTTCCAGCGCCGCGTATTGCGGTTCGCCCTGCACCAGGCCCAGACGCCAGCGGTAGTTGAACACGGTGATCGCGACGTGATCGGGATTCTCCAGCGCTTTGGCGCTGCGGTCGAACGTGGCGTCATCGAACGCCCACTTCGGCGAGGCGAGCTGCCAGATCAGTTTGGCGAAGTCGTGGGTGTTTTTCCGGTAGCCGTCACGGCCTCGTTCGGTGGCAAAGTAGAACTGATACCACCATTGCAATTCGGCCTTGGGCGGCAATGGATTCTGCCCGGCAGCCTGATTGCCGATCAGGTAGCCGCTGACCGAGACCAATGCCTTGACCCGCTCCGGCCACAACGCCGAAACGATGTCCGCCGAACGCGCGCCCCAGTCGTAACCACCGAGCACCGCTTGCTTGATGTTCAGGGCATCCATGAAGTCGATCACGTCACTGGCCAGTGCCGCCGGTTGACCGTTGCGCAGTGTCTGGTCCGAGAGGAAATGCGTGTCGCCATAACCCCGCGCATACGGCATCAACACCCGATAACCCTTGGCGGCGAGCAATGGTGCGACTTCGTCGTAACTGTGAATGTCGTACGGCCAGCCGTGCAGCAGAATCACCACCGGCCCCTGCGCCGGACCGGTTTCGGCGTAGGCCACATCCAGCAGGCCGGCCTGCACATGCTTGAGCGGGCCGAACGGCGAGGGCGCGGCATAGCTGACGTTGTGGTCGCCGGGTGCCGGCTGCGCGGCGGCGGCCGTTGGCATTTGCGTCGCCGCCAGCGCGCCGAACAGCGCCACGGCGAAGATGTTCATACGGTTGAATGCTGCGTTTTTCATGCTGAAGTCTCCTTGGCAATCCTGTCGGGGGCAGGTGCGGGCTGAACCCGGCAAACCTTGCAGGCATTTGAACGCCTTGACGTATCTGGCCCATGTCGAAAAAGCGCGGTGATTCAAGTTCATGTATCGCCGGGGTGTCTGTACACACTGTGATACATAGCCAGTGTGCTTTGTATGGCTGTGTATTCAGCGTTGCGCACGATACATGGCGAGACCAAACCCGGGTTTTTCGACACATCGGCGCTACACCCGGCGGTCACAGTGCAGGCCTTCACACCACCACTGTCGAGAGGGCAACTGCATGCAACGCACACTGATTCTGGCCACTGTGGCCGCACTGGTTTCATTCACCGGTCTGGCGCAGGCGGCGGACGCTCAGGCCATGAGCTGGCAACAGGGCCTGAGCCGTACCGAGCTGATTCGTCAGGACCTGGGTGACGCGGATCGCGAGTTGATACAGGCACGTATCGATTTCGAGCCGGGTGTCACCGCGCCGCGGCATGCGCATCCCGGCGTCGAGGTGGCGCACGTGCTCAGCGGCACGCTGGAGTATCAACTGGAGGGGCGGCCAGCGGTCACGCTAAAAGCCGGGGACTCGCTGTTCATCCCGGCAGGTGTTGCTCATGTGGCGAAGAACGTCGGTCAAGACCAAGGCGTTGAACTGGCGACCTATGTGGTGAAAAAGGGCCAGCCGCTGCTGGAGCTGAAACCGTGATCGGGCTTATCTGGCGCGCAGCAACTTGCGGTAATCCACCGGCGAAATCCCGCGAGCCTGACGGAAGGAATGGCTGAAAGAACTGGCCTGCGAGTAACCCAGCATCAGGGCGATGTTCATGATGCTGGTCTCGGTGCGGCGCAGGTAATGGTCAGCCAGTTCCATGCGCATGGTTTCCAGCACCTGATTGAAGTTTTCCCCTTCCGCCGCCAGTTTGCGTTGCAAGGTGCGCGGCGAAATCGCCAGCTGCCGGGCCAGGCTTTTCAGGCTGAAATCGCCGGTCGGCAACTGTTCGGTGAGCAAGGCACGCAAGCGGTCGGTCACGGAAAATGCCGGGTACGACAGACACAGCTGCCAGTCGGCCTCCAGCAGCATGCTGCGATGCATGCGCGGGTCGGCGCCCTGAATGCGTGACGAGAGGGTCGACTCGGCGAACACCAGCGCATTGCTCCCGGCTTCGAACTGCACCGGACATCCAAAAAACGCTTCGTAGAGTGCCGGCTCACCGAGCGCCGGATGCCTCATTCTGACCTCCAGCATCGGCGAGTTGCTGGCGATCAACCAGCGACCGAACGCCGCCCAGCCGGCCATTAACGTTTCCTGATGCAGGGCGCAGTAAGGCTCCAGTTCATTGATGCGCTGATCTTCGAGGGTCACGCGGCCGTCGCCGATGACGATCCGGGTCTGGCTGGACGGGCTGTCATAAACGATCTTGCCGAACCGCAGAATCATGTTCAGCGACTCGCCGAGCGTCGCACTGGTCATCAGCACGTAACCCAGTACACCGTAGGTGCCGGGGCGCACCGCGGCGCCGACCAGCAGACCGAAATGCGGCAGGTTGCTGCTGCGCGCCGCCAGTTCCAGCAAGGTCCGCAGTTGGCGCATGGGAATGCGCACAATCGAATCGGACAACTGCTCGCGTGAGAGTCCGGTCTGCTGCAACAGCCAGTCGCCATCGCAACCGTGTTGCTCGGCGACATCAAGGACGTGGTTCACGAAAGCAGCGCTGGAAGTGGCGGGTCGCATGGGGGGAGGGGAAGTCCGGTCATCCGGTGATCTTGCTTTTCCGAAAGGTGAAGAAAGCGACGTCGCCAAGGCGCGCGGCGTCAGTAGACCCTACATGCGCCCGATCACCGGAATGCCGGTGCCGGTGACCGCAGACGCCTGTTCCGAAATCAGAAACAGAATGACCGCCGCCAGCTGCGCGGGTGTCACCCAGCGCTGGTGCTCGGCGTCGGGCATGGCCTCACGGTTTTGCGGGGTGTCGAGCACGCTCGGTAGCACGGCATTGACCGTGATGCTCATGTCCTTGAGCTCTTCGGCGAGGCTTTCGGTCAGGCGCAGTACGCTGGATTTCGACGCAGCGTAAGCACCCATCCCCAGTCCGGCCCTGGCCGCCATGCTCGCGCCGATGTTGACGATGCGCCCCGCCGAGGATTGCAGCAGCAACGGCAGCAGGGCTTTGCTGGCATTCAAGGCAGTTCGCAGGTTCAGCGAGTAGAGCCGATCCCAAGCCTCTATCGCACCACCGAGCAATGGCTCCCACGCGTAACCGCCAGCGCCGTTTACCAATGCATCGAGGCGCCCGAAGTAGCGATTGATCTGGTGGGCGACGTCCTGGCAATCGGCAAAGGAAGTCAGATCGATGCCGGACAGGACCAGTCGGTTATGGGAACTGGGCAGCGTAATCGTCGCCTGATCGATCAGCACCAGATCCGCGCCCCGGGCGGCGGCCATGTCCGCCAGGGTCTCGCCGAGATTCCCCAGGGCGCCGGTAATCGCCACAACGCGCCGTGAGAGTGACTGAGTCATCAAGAGTCCTTTCCTTTTTAAGGGCGCATACTCTAATGATATCGGTCGCCCGTAGCATGCTTTTGGATGTCAACTTGTTGTGCAAAAGTGCCAATTTTTTTTGCTCGGCAAATCTTCGGGCAAGGGTCGTGAAACAGGCGTCAGAAAGTTGGCTTCTGTCGCGCTTCACCCGTCCAATCCTGAAAGCCTGGCGATGGTTTGGTCTGGCATGCTTGTCATCGTTTCCCCAGGCGCGATGGCTTTTCTGAAGTCTGCGGCGTGTTTTTTTGCGCCACCTATTCTGTTGCTGCAGCAAGCCCGTGCGACTTGTATCCTTGCCCGCGACAAGGACAAGCGGCTGTAGTCATCGAGTCGGTCAACCCGCCGCAGAAACGGAAACCGGATTTTCCCAAAGGTAGTGATGTGAAGCGTGATACCCGCCTGGTAGTGCTGTTGTTGTTGGTCATCGGCTGTTCCCTCGCGTCGCTGACGGTATGGAAAGTGTTGGCCTCTCGCGAGCGTGCGCTGGAGGAAGTCAACGTTCATGGCTTGAACCTGACCCAGGCGCTGGCGACGTATTCCGAAGGCATCGTGCGCCAGAGTTCGTTGCTGCTGCTCGGGCTCGTCGAACGTCTGGAAACCGAAGGCAGTGGCCCCGCGCAGATCCAGCGTCTGAGTGCACTGGTCAACCGTCAGGAACCGCTGATGCCGCAGCTCAGCGGTATCACCATCTACGACAATCAGGGCCGCTGGCTGATGTCGTCCAACCGACCGATTCCGGCCGGGGCCAACAGCCGTGATCGCGCCTACTTCATCCATCATCGCGACGATCCGAGCCGCGACACCTTTATCGGTCCGCCGATCCAGAGCCGCTCCAATCAGGAGTGGGTGATTACCGTCAGCCGCCGTTTCAACGATGCGCACGGCGAGTTTGCCGGGGTGGTGGCGGTGACGCTGGGGGTCGAAAACTTTCTGCGCCTGTTCGGCAAGATCGATGTGGGGCAGGAGGGCGCCATCGGCTTGTCCTATACCGACGGTACGTTGCTGGTGCGCTATCCCTTCCGCGAGCAGGACATGGGGCGCAACTTTTCCAAGTCGCCGATCTATGCGAAGTATCTGGTCGATCGATCCGTCGGCACGGCGTCGTTTACCTCCAGCCTGGACGGCGTCGAGCGGCTTTACGCCTTCCGCAAGAGCGACCGGCTGCCGCTGATCACCACCGTTGCTCTCGGCAAGCGCGAGGCCCTCGCGGCGTGGCGCATGGAAGCCTGGTTGTCGGCTGTGGTGGTCACAGGATTGCTGGGGCTTACCGGGCTGATCGGCTGGTGCCTGATGCTGGATATCCGCCGGCGTACCAGGGCTGAAGATCAATTGCGCGGCACACAGCAACAGTTGCTCTCCTCCAATCGCCAGCTTGAGTTGCTGGCGATGAAGGATGCCTTGACGGGTCTGGCCAACCGGCGCTGCTTCGATGAGAGCCTCGCCATGGAAGCCCGGCGCGCCCAACGTGACGGCACGACACTGGCGTTGCTGATGATCGATATCGATTACTTCAAGCTGTTCAACGATTTATTCGGGCATGTCGCCGGCGATGCTTGCCTGCAGAAGGTCGGCAGAATCCTCGAGGGTTGCGTAAGGCGTCCGTCGGATCTGTTGGCGCGTTATGGCGGAGAAGAAATGGCGGTGATCATGCCGGACACCGACGTTGCCGGTGCAACGGTCGTCGCGCAACTGATCCTAGATCGTCTGGCGCAAGCGCATATTGCGCACCCCTCCAGCCCGGTCGGGCGTGTGACCGTGAGCATCGGGATTGCGGCGGCGTCGGGGGCACGACTGGATCACGTGCCAGGGTTGATCGAGGTGGCCGACCAGGCGCTGTATAACGCCAAGACGTCGGGACGTAATCGGTTTGTACCGGCCGAGTGGTGACGGGGGCGAACAGGACGTTGTCAATCAGTGGCGTCGGGCGCCTCCCGCAGAGTCTTTGGGCGTCATTCGATGACCGGAGGTTTCAAGGAGGAGGGCGCGACCACTGAGTCGTTAGACATGGAGCAACACAAGCTGTACCTCATCGAGCACGGCGAAGACCTTCCCGAAGTACGCAACTGGCAATGGACACCCCGCCAGACGCCATGAGCGGCTATTTGTGCTTCCAGTATTTCTGCATTTCCAGAAACAGAAACGACGCGGTCCAGGTTATGAGGACAAGGCCGGTCAAGGCCTCAAGCCCGGTCAGGTACTTGAGGTGGCCAACCGGCGAAATATCGCCGAAACCGATGGTCGTGTACGTCGTGAAGGAGAAGTACACGCAATCCATCAAAGAACCGTCGAAGTTGCCGGTCAGCTGTCCCCATTCGCCCGCGCGGGACATCAGGAAGTAAACCACGGCGAACGCCCAGACCTCGATGGCATGGGCCAACAGACTGCCCAACACACCGACAACGATTCTGAACCGGCTCCAGATTTTCAGGCGCGGCATCCAGTCATTCAGGCGCAGCAGGCACTCATAGTGGATCACTACTGCGATGATCACGACCAGGCTGTTGATCAGCGTGACGGCAAGCATTGGCCTGGCTCCAGGAAGACGAGCGTGTCACGCCAGCAGCAGATGGTCTTCGACCCTGCCGACGTCGGGCACTGACCAGGCCGCGCGCTCGGCATCGATTTCAGGCTGAAACTCGAGTTCTTCGAGAATATTTTTGCGCAGGTTCAAGTCGCTCATGGCGGTGTCCTCTTCCGGGCAGGTGTCGATCGGTCAAACGTGCCTGTTGTTGTTTTTCTACACCGCAGCGACGCGCGCGCATTGAGGTATATCAACAATGCCGGCCTCGCCCTCGCATTGGCTGATGGCGTCTGCAAGTCGGTGATTGTTTGACAAAGATCAGAGTGGTGACCGGATAACGCCAGATACTCGAATCATTACCTTTGCCGTCGTGAGCAATCGAGGGAACAACCATGAACAAGCGCTTGCCGATTGTCGTGCTGAGTGCGTTGTAGCTGGCAACAATCCCGAAGCAGCCATGAATCGGCGTATGGCTGAAGGCGTCGGCGTTCTCATCCACATTCAGGAGACGGCCATGCGAATCACTTTTCTGGGGGCGGCTGGCACCGTCACCGGCAGCAAATACCTGTTGGATCACCGCGACCGGCATGTGCTGATCGACTGCGGGCTGTTTCAGGGTTACAAGCAATTGCGCCTGCACAACTGGGATCCTTTCCAGCTGCCCGTGCGGGATCTCGACGCGATCGTGCTGACTCACGCTCATCTGGATCACAGTGGCTACCTGCCGGTGCTGGTGCGCAACGGCTACCGTGGCCCGATCTATGCCACCGCAGCAACCTGTGAACTGGTGAAAATCCTGTTGCTCGACAGTGGGCGCCTGCAGGAAGAAGAGGCCGGGTTCGCCAACCGCCATGGTTTTTCCAGGCATGCGCCGGCGTTGCCGCTGTACACCGAGCAGGACGCCGAGCAGGCATTGAAACTGTTGCAGCCGGTGGAGCTGCATCATCGGGTCGAGATTGTTCCCGGCCTGAGCATCTTGCTGCGCGGTGCCGGACACATTCTGGGCGCGGCCACGGTCGAGGTGGTTGCCGACGGTGTCACGCTGGTCTGTTCCGGCGATCTGGGGCGGCCCAACGACCCGTTGATGCTTGCCCCCGAAACCATCGAACACACGGATTACCTGTTGATCGAGTCGACCTATGGTGACCGCCAGCACCCTGACGACGACCCCGAGCAACAACTGACCGACGTGATCAATCGCACGGCGTTGCGCCACGGCATTACCCTGGTACCGTCATTTGCGGTCGGTCGGGCGCAACTGCTGATGTATCACTTGTATCGCTTGAAGCAGAAACACGCGATTCCGGATCTGCCGATCTACCTCAACAGCCCGATGGCGACGGATGTCACGCGTCTGTATCAGCGTTTTCGCAGTGAGCACCGGTTGTCGCTGCAAGAATGCGAGGGAATGTGCCAAGGCACGCGTTTCATACGTTCGACCCAGGAGTCGATCGATCTCGATCATCAGCGCATTCCGGCCGTGATCATTGCCGCCAGCGGCATGGCCACCGGCGGACGGGTGCTGCACCACCTCAAGGCATTGGCGCCGAATCCGGTCAACTCGCTGCTGATGCCCGGTTTCCAGGCCGGCGGCACGCGGGGCGCACAGATCGTTGCCGGTGCGCCGTCAGTGCGTATCCACGGTCAGGAGGTGCCGATCCGCGCCGAAGTGGTACCGATGCAGACCCTGTCGGCGCATGCCGATGCCGATGAAATCATCCAGTGGCTGCGCGGTTTCAAACGTGCACCGAAACACACCTACGTGGTGCATGGCGAACCCAACGCCTCGGATGTTTTGCGGCGGCGTATCAGCCTGGAACTGGGCTGGTCGGTGTCAGTGCCGGAGTACCGGGACAGCGCCGAACTGGGTGCCGATGCGCCTTCAGCCGAACGGCAGGAGTGACAGCGTCAAATCCGCTGGTGACGATCTTGACCGTCCCGCATGGTTCATCCGACTGGAGAACATTCATGAGCCAATATCAAAGTCTGTTGCTGGTAATCAATCCGGCTCTGCGCCGCTCTCCGGCGATCAGCCATGCGGCTGCTCTGGCCAAGGCCAGCGGGGCGACCTTGCATATCGTGGCGCTGGTCAAGTCATTGGACATTCTCTGGTTGCTTGAAGAAGGCGACCGGGAAACAGCCCGGGCGAACTATTTGCAGGATCACCGCGACTGGCTCAAATATCAGGCCGGCAACCTGCGCGACAGAGGCATTGACGTGACAGTCGAAGTCGCCTGGTCGGATGACATGAAGCAAGAGATCCTCGACCTCGTCACCGAGATGATGCCCGACCTGCTGATCAAGCAAGTGCAGCATGAGTCGTTGCTCAAACGCGCCTTCTTCACCCCGCTGGACTGGCACCTGTTGCGTCATTGCCCGGTCCCGGTCTATCTGCTGGGCGGGGCAGGACAGGCATTGCCACGCAAGATCGTGGCAGCGGTCGACGCCTCCGCAAGCGACCCGGTGAACGACCAATTGAACAAGCGCATCATCGATCAGGCCACGGCCATGGCGATCCAGTGTGACGCCGAGTTGCATCTGTTGTACGCCTACGACATTTCGCAGGAGTACCTGGAGGAACTGGGCGAAGGCTTGACGGTTTCAGAGCTGACCAAGGAACTGCGCAGAGAGTTCGAGAGCGCGTATATCGACCTGGCCAAGCGCTATGGAGTACCCGCCGAGCGCCGGCATTTCGTGGTCGGCCACCCGGTTGCCGCACTCAGTGAGTTCGCCGATGCACAGCATGTGGATGTGATCGTCATGGGCCGGGTGCAATACCATGGGCTGGACAAGCTGCTGGGCAGCACCACCGAACATATTCTTTATCAGGTGCCGTGCAACCTGTTGGCGGTCTGACAGCGACGTCTACTTACGACAAATGCCGTGACGGGCATATTGCGCTGATTTCAGTGTCGACCGCTGGTTAACACTGCCAACAGGCAGTTGCCTGCCGGTTAGCCGTTCATTGACAAAAATCAGAGGCCGGCCGTGTTCACGCCAGATACTTCAGGGGTGGCCGGATTTTTCCCGGCGCAATGACCCAAGGAGAGTCATCATGAACAAGCGTTTATCTGTGGTTCTGCTCAGCGTCCTTTTGGCGATGAGCGCCGGGTGCAGCAATAAAAAGGCGCAGGAAATGGACACGCGAATCGACGCTGCCCAGAGCACTGCAAGCGCGGCACAATCCCGTGCCGACACGGCTTACTCCAGGGCGGATCAGGCAGCCACTGCAGCCAGTCAGGCACAACGTACGGCCGATGAGGCCAATGAACGCGCCAGCCGGATGCTGGAAAAGGCCAGCCGCAAATAGTGAGTTCGTCCGGCCAGCGTTTGCAGCAGTTGTGCAAAGGGCGGCGGTAAAAAACCTTGTCGGTTTCCCGGCAAGGGGTATGACAGCGCGAAACTTACTCGCCCTTGATGATCAGGCTGTCGTTCGATCGTTTGGTCTCGATGTACTTGTGATCCATGGATGGAGCGCAGATCTCACACGCCAGAAATGAAACAGCCCTGAATATTCAGGGCTGATTTTAGTTATTCGTTAACACTTCATCCGTTCTTGCTGTAGCCGCTGCCGACGTCCGTCAGATTCGAATAAAAGATGCAGCCGATCAGCCTCGCGAACAGGCCTAACGTGTCCGCCAGATCCGGGTCGTCGAATATGACCGCCCTGGAGTCCAAGGCACACAGCGCACCCCACAGTTGTCCATCGGGAAGGAAAATGGGCGCGCCGGCGTAGCTTTCAATCAAATATTGCTTCACCACGGGACGCGTGGAAAACCTGCCATCGCGACTGATTTGTGGCACGAACAGCACTTGAGGGTCTCTGCGAAACTCACTGCACAGCGTGGTTTCCAGTTCCAGCGTGTCACCGGTGTGGATTCCAAGCTCGATCGGATCGTACGCGGAACAGACAATCCATTCCGTGTCGGTGAATTTGGCGATCGCCGCGAAGCGCGTCCCGGTCATGCGTGTGACCAGTTGCAGAATATTGGTAGTGGCTTCAATTTCAGCGATAGAGGAACGTTCCTCTGCGCTTAGCAACGCTCTGTGAATGGTGTCACTGAGAGGCATGCAGTGTTCTCCGGTCATGATTGTTCGAGCTGGCAACGGCTAAACGCGTTTGAAACTTCGCGTTGGATTCCCGGCAAAACGGATTCGTTCACTTGAAGGGTTCTGATGGCTACCATAATGAAGGATCGTTTGCGTGTGGCTTGAGGCGCCGTTTTCGGCGGCGTAGCCTTGAACACACATTTGTTCAATGTCGCATTGAAGGCAAGGTGAGGAAGTGGAAGGCGTAGTGTTGAGCGAAAAGATGCAGCGTGAAGCTGATCGGCTGCTGGCGCAGATTGTCCGGGCAGATTCGATGATCATTGCGGTGAAGGCGGGGGCGCGTGCGGATGGCTTCGTGCTTGGGCTGGAAACCAGTGAGGTTTTGCGTGCCGGCGATGCTGAAAAGCTGTACGTCATTTTTGAAGCGGCTTTGGTGGAGCGTCTGAAAACGCTTTCACGGTCTTGAGCGGCTTGTCAGGCTTCACCTGTATTTTGCAGGCAGGTCAAGACCGGTGAGCCAAGCACCGCTGTCTGTCGAATCCAGTTGATTAGTGTTTGCGGTTTGTCTTGGTTAGTATCAAGCACGAAGCCGCCGCACCGCGAATGATTCTCTCCCGTCACCCCATTGAGGCATCCAATGCAGGCCAGTCGTGCCAATCTTGCCGATTTCGTTTATTTCCTGGCCATTGCTCGCCACCAGAGTTTCAGTCGCGCCGGGAAGGAAGTCGGTATCAGTGCTTCGGCGTTGAGCCATGCGATCAAGGGGCTTGAGTCGCGGTTGGGGGTCCGTCTGCTGAACCGAACGACGCGCAGTGTCACCTTGACCGCTGCGGGCGAGGAGCTGCACAGCGTCATCAGCAAACCCATGGATGAAATCGGTTTGGCGACGGAAGCGCTTAATCGCTTTCGCGATGAACCGATCGGACGTATTCGTCTGAATACCTTAAGCGATGCTGCCGACTTGTTACTGGGGCCCGTATTGCCGGTGCTCAATGATCGGTATCCGGAAATCCAGGTCGATCTGACGGTCACCAATCTCATCGTCGATGTGATCGGCGGCGGCCATGATGCCGGGATCCGCTATGGCGGAACGGTACCGGAAGACATGATCGCTCAGCGCTTGTCACCGGATATCCGCTGGGTGGTCGCGGGTAGCGCGGACTATCTTGAACGCTTCGGCGTTCCCCAACATCCGAACGACTTGATGCACCACCGTTGCCTGCGGATTCGGCTGGGCAATGGCGCCATGTACGATTGGGAGTTCGAGAAAGAAGGACAGCAGCTCTCCATTGCTGTCCCGGGGTGCATCACCATCGATGAAACTCGCGTCGGACTTTCACTGGCTCGTCAAGGCGCGGGCCTCATGTACGCCCCTGAGCCGGCGATGATGCCGCTGCTCGAAAGTGGTGAGGTGATCAGGGTGCTCGACGACTGGTCCAGCACAGGTTCCGGGTTTCACATGTACTATCCCAGTCACCGTCAATTGCCGGTAGGGCTGCGTCTGTTGATTGACTTGATCCGTGAGCTTCAGCCCATCGGCGATTACCAGGCGTAAGCCCGTGACGCGTTGCCTGCTTCCGGCCTGATACCCGCGAGGTGTCGCGGCGGGCATCGATGCGCCCACGCCTGAGCTCGGCGCAACGTTTCAGTGTTGTGTGCCAAGCAATGCCTGGTACTGCGCGTCGGTCACCGGTTCCAGCCACTCGACGTTCTTGCCGTCCCGAGCTTCCTGAATGGCAATGTGGGTCATGCCGTTCGTGGATGTGGCGCCGTGCCAGTGCTTCACGCCCGGTGGTGTCCAGACCACATCACCCGGTTTGATGACGATCTTCTCGCCCCTGGCTTGTTGTATCCAGCCTGTGCCTGAGGTGACCACCAGCGTCTGGCCCAGAGGATGGGTATGCCAGACCGAGCGTGCGCCGGGCTGAAACGTCACTGCGCCTGCCGAAACAGTCGAGGGTGCCCGCGCTGCAAACAGTGGATCGATGCGCGCGTTGCCAACGAAGTTGCCGGGCGCCCCGGTGATGGATGCTTGTTCGCCATTTCTGACCACGCTCATAGTCTCGTCGGCAGGCAGTTCGGCAGCATGGCTTGCGAACGCAGGCATCAAGGTCATTGCCAGCATGGGTAAGGCGACACGTGTTTTCATCGGCAGATTCCTGTTGATTGAAGAAATGCGCCTCCACGCTAGTGCACCAACTTCCGCGCGACTACCGGGAAAAACCTGCATGAAACGATGAGCAGCGCTCACTAATCGTCTGTTTCATCGCACTCGGTGTTTTGTCACGGCGATCTCGCCTTTCTTCACGATTGATGAGTATTGCTCATCGGAACATCCCACTCAGGGCCGGTATTCAGCTCTCCGAGCGTCGATTACCTTGGTTACATCAAACAATGTCTGCTCAGTGCGTTATGAGGCTATTGCTCATAAACATTCTGCGCAGCTGCAAAGTGAGGAACATTCGATGAGTTTTTCGTTCGAGAACAAGGTCGCCCTGGTGACCGGCGCGGCTTCCGGTATCGGTCTGGCCACCGCGCAGGCGTTCGCACGGGCCGGCGCTGCCGTAGCGTTGGCGGATATCGATGGCGGCGCTGCACAGGCAGCGGCGCAGGCCTTGATAGCTGCAGGACATCGCGCTATCGGCATTCGCTGCGACGTGGCGGACGTCGGTCAGGTTCAAGCCATGGTCAAGGAAACGGTCGCGACATTCGGTCGTCTGGACGCTGCGTTCAACAACGCCGGTATTCAGAACCTGTTAGCTGAGACAGCCGACGCCACGGTCGAGGATTACGATCGGGTCATGTCGGTCAATTTGCGCGGCGTCTGGGCGTGTATGAAATTCGAACTCGAACATATGCGCCGCCAGGGCGGCGGAACGATCGTCAACTGCTCGTCTTTGGGCGGTCTGATCGGAGGTGCCGAGCGGGGCAACTATCACGCGGCCAAGCACGGTGTCCTCGGCCTGACCAAAAGCGCAGCGCTGGAGTATGCCGCACGCAACATCCGCGTCAATGCGGTGTGCCCTGGCTTGATCTGGACGCCGATGGCCGAGCGGATGGTCGAAGCGGGGCAGGGTGAAGCGCTGGCAGGCATGACCAAGGCTATCCCCATGGGACGTCACGGCAAGCCGGAAGAAATCGCTGACGCTGTGCTTTGGCTGAGCAGCTCGACCTCAAGCTACGTCACGGGGCAGTCCATCTCGGTGGATGGTGGTTTTGTCATGCGCTGAGGCGCGTCCACCGAAGTATCGGTAGGTCGAAACATACGGCCTGACGATCGGCCAACCGCAGGCTCTGTCGGTAATCACTTAAAGGAGTAAGCCATGCCGCCATCGAACACTTCCCGGTTAACCGCCACGCTGCTGATTGTCCTTGGCTCCTTTATCTTGCTCATCGGACTTTCGCTGCTAGCGGGTGGTTTTTATCTCGTTGCGCTGGGCGGCTCGTGGTACTTCGCCCTGGCAGGTGCAGGATTGGCCATCAGTGGTGTGTTGATGCTGCGTCGACGTCGATCCGGAGCACTGGCGTACCTGCTGGTGTTCGCCGGCTCTGTCTGCTGGTCGGTTCTGGATGTGGGGTTGACGTTCTGGCCGCTGTTTTCGCGCCTCTTCGCGCTGGCTGTCATCAGCGTACCGGTGCTGGTGGCGATCCCGTATTTGCGCAGTCGCCAGCGTGGCACACTGGCGCGGCTGGCTTGCGTGGCGGCTGCGGGCATGGTCGTGGGGCTGTGCGCAACGCTCTACGCAGCCTTGCAACCGCAACCCATTCTGACCGCCGAGAGGATGCCGGCGCCTGTACCGGGGAAAGCGGTCGGCACAGTCGAACCCACGACCGACTGGCGTTATTTCGGTCATACACCTTCAGGAACACGACATGCCGTGAGCGATCAGATAACGCCGCAGAACGTGTCGAATCTGACGCTTGCCTGGACATATCGCACAGGTGAAATACCCAAAGGTGCGCAAGGGCATGTGGTGACCCCCCTTCATGTCAATGGCGTGCTCTACGGTTGTACGCAGTCGAGCCAGTTGTTCGCCCTGGACGCGGATACCGGCAAAGAGATTTGGCATCACGACCCCAAAACCCAGGCAAACAATGTTTACCCGCGTTGCCGAGGCGTGGGCTATTACGAAGAAGCCCACGAGCTGGCCGCCTCAAACAACGCTGTTGCAGCGCAGCCCTGTTTGCGGCGAATCATCGCGACCACGGTTGACGCACGGTTGATTGCAGTAGACGCGCAGACTGGCCAGGCGTGCAGCGATTTTGGTCAGCATGGCAGCGTAAGCCTGCGTATCGGCGTGGGCGATACAGATCAGGATTTGTACTTTCCGACGGCCGCACCGACGGTTGTGCGTGATCTGGTAGTGGTCGGTGGGCTGGTGTGGGACAACCAGAAAACAGGTGAACCGTCTGGCGTGGTCCGCGCCTTCAATGTGCGCTCGGGGGCATTGGTGTGGGCCTGGGATCTGGGCAATCCGGCGATTACCCGCGAGCCTCCCGAGGGGCAGACTTACACCGCAGGTACGCCGAATGTCTGGTCGACACCGGCCTTTGACGATGCGCTTGGACTCATCTACTTGCCCACCGGCAATGCCACTCCGGATTTTTGGGGCGGTCATCGCTCCGAGGCCGATGATCGCTACTCGTCTTCCGTCGTCGCACTCGACATCGCGACTGGCCTCGAGCGCTGGCGCTTCCAGACGGTTCACCACGATCTCTGGGATTACGATGTACCTTCGCAACCAGCGCTTTACGATGTTCCTGATGGCCATGGAGGAACGCTCCCGGCACTGATTCAGACCACCAAGCGTGGCCAGATCTTCATGCTTGACCGGCGTAACGGAAATCCAATTGCGACAGTCGAAGAACACCCTGTTCCTCAAGGTGGTGTGGCGGATGAGCGAATTTCTGCGACTCAACCCTATTCGACCGGAATGCCCGCCATCGGCACTGAGCCGCTCAGCGAAAAGCGCATGTGGGGGCTTACGCCGCTGGACCAATTGATATGCCGGATCGACTTTCGCAAGGCTAGATATGAAGGTGAGTTCACGCCGCCGAGCGAGCACCTGACGCTCCAGTACCCAAGCTGGTTGGGCGGCATGAACTGGGGATCGGTGTCCATTGCGGAAAACCTCGGCTACATGATCGTCAATGACACCCGGGTAGCCATCTGGAACCGAATGATCCCCCGTGCCGCTTATGACGCGAAAACCCTTAGTGGCGGCGGCCATGAAGGGAACGCTCCGCAGGCGGGGACACCGTGGGGTATCGAGCAAGGCCGCTTCCTGTCGCCGTTGGGTATTCCGTGCCAGGAGCCGCCTTTCGGCACCATCAGTGCAATCGACCTGGCGACTCGAAAGGTGGCTTGGTCGATGCCCCTGGGGACCACCGAGCAAACGGGTCCGCTGGGCATTGCCACGCACTTGCCGATGCCGATTGGCATGCCCACTCGGGGCGGTCCGGTGACTACATCAAGCGGCCTCGTGTTCATGGCCGGCACTCAGGACTTTTACCTCCGTGCCCTTGATGTTCGCACCGGCAAAGAGCTGTGGAAGGGCCGTCTGCCTGTCGGAGCCGAAGCGACTCCAATGACTTATGTTTCCCCATACACCGGCAGACAATTTTTGGTCATCAGTGCCGGCGGTAACTCGGCGACGACGCAAAAGGGGGACTATGTGATGGCCTTTGCGTTACCTGAGCACGGCGTGCAGTAACTCCGCATGCCTGCTTATGGAAAACACAAGCACGACTCAATTGATGAAAGGCGTGCCACTGACTGGACAACGCCTGCGCGTGAGGGGATTGACAGATCTTCCGATCAGAAATGATTGATGCAGCCACCGGAAGTTGTGTCTGCTGCGTGGACTCACTGTGGTACGACACGGCGAAAAAAGCCCGCGAGAGAGGCGGGCTTCAAGGGGGGCTTCAGAGGCAGTCGGACTTGCCTATCTGAAAATTGACGATCGGTGAACTGGTTGAATCTTTGTAGAGGAGGTCAATGGAAAGACCCGATTTCACGAACTGTCCCAAACCTTTTTCATTACAGAATGCAGAAGCTGCAATCGCTCTTGCATCCTTGGTGAATTCATCAGAATCGATTTCGTCTTTGGTAACTTTTGTGAGTGTGTAAGAGATACGCATGACCTCATCGCTGTAGGTCACAGAATCGACGCGAGTTGAGTCATCAGATACTTTTCCGGACAGCGCACTCATGATGAGCGCGAGCCCTTTGAGTTGGCGCTCCCGCTCCTGCTTTTTCTCTTCCTGGCCAGATTTTGCGTGCCATACCTGTACCAGGATAAAGAGCAAAGTCATAGCCGAAAAAAATAGGATGATTCCGCGATTCTGTTTCAATTGAGAGTACCGTAGCAAAAGGCCATTACTCATTTGAACATGCCGATCGCACCATCTCAAGTTGGAGAGGTTTCATCATTGATGACCCAAAAATTTCGACGGCATCGATCCGCTGCGCTGACTGCCTTTACGCGTTGAAGAAATTGCACTCGGGTCAGTCGGGGGAAGGCGCAGCGCGAAAAAAGTGGGCGGGTGATAGAGTCTTGGCCCGAGCCGCTGGCAATGAGCATGGTCATTCTACGATGCAGATCCAGCGCTGGTGCTGCCGGTATGGCGCGCGAGTGAAGTGAACATCTGAAACCAGATTCATGCCTCGCCCCTGGAGCGCTTGGGCCAGTTGTACGAGTGTCTCTGCTTGGATAGTCATTGCTGTCACCTCGTCAGATTTACTGCGTTCATAATTCTTGACCGAGAGGGCAATTGGCTAATTCAATTTTTTTACAAGTGTCATTGGAGATGCACGGGAATGTCGACCCTTACCAAGACGGGATAAGGATTGCGCGGCGAGAGGTCGATAAGTGGGATCGGGTCTGAACCCAGTCGCGGCGATCTCTTCAAGTCAAGCTGCTGCGAACACCGCACCTTCGTGACCAATGGTGGCACACTTTGATGGCACTATCGTGTCAATTCGGTTATGTTTCCGTTCGGCAAGACGCCGAATGGAGAACGAAATGGCCGTTATTCGCGAAGATGCACTGCAAGACGCATTAATTTCCGTGCTGATTGCGTCGGAAAATCAGGGAGTCAATCTTGAACAGTTGATCACGCGCGCCCTGTCCATGACGGCGGACTATCCGCACGATTCGTCAGGTGTCGGAGCGGTGCCTACACGAGCGAGCATTGAGTTGCAGAATGCTTATCGCGCAGTTTTGCTGGGCAGACGAACGATTTCTAAAGAAGCCTGATCGGGTTTCGGATTGGCTCGAAGATTTCGTCTTCTGGTTCACCGGGGTGCTTCGCCAAGTGCTGCAACCCGGTAGCGCTCAACCGTCGCAACACCTTTTCGCATGGCTTGTAAGGTGTCTTGGCACCGCACAGCATCCAGGCTTGCGTTTCGAAGTCGGAGACGATCCGATTTCTCAGGATCTTCTGCTACACCTCTTGCTTGTTCGTGGGCCTTCATGACTTGTTTGAGGGCTTAAACACTCTGGCCATCTCAACCGCAAACTTCTCGACTCCCGATACAGCGCCTTTTGCTGCTGATTTCTCGCATTTTCTCTCTGCTGGATGGCTATTGCCCTCGGATACTGTTCCTCGCCCGGTGCTGTTGCGCTGCCGGGCCATAGCTGCAGAGAGACTGCGCTTAATGGAAAGCGACTTTCATCTGAAGTGGGATTTTTGCAGCCAACCTAGTTAGTCGTGACAGTCGGTAAACGGTCGATAGCTGTCACTCCTGACCGTCCACATGCGGCCAGAATCTGACATTGCCGGCGAGAACCCACATGTCTATGAAAAGGGCAGTGGGGCAGCCATTCGTCAGCAGGACGAAAAGCCCCTCCTTGACAGGCAAGTTATCTGGGCAAATACTCGCCGCACGATTCATATAGATGACTAGATAACAAGGTGAATAAAGTCGATGAATTCTTTATCCAGTGATGCCCGACTCCCGCTGTATCAACGCCTGCGTGACCAATTGGCTGAGCAGATCGCCAATAATCGCTGGCGTCCGGGGGAGGCGATCCCTACTGAAGCGGCGCTGTCTGCGGAATACCAACTGTCCACCGGCACGGTGCGCAAGGCGATTGATGCGTTGGTCAGTGAGGGCATTCTGGAGCGTCAGCAAGGGCGAGGGACGTTCATTCGCCGGGCGCAGTTTCAATCCTCATTGTTTCGTTTCTTCCGATTCCAGACTATTTCCGGTGAGCGCCAGGTCCCGGAGAGTCGCATCCTCTCGATCGAGCCCGTTGCCGCACCGTCGGCCGTAGCGCAAGCACTGGGGTTGCCCGCCGATGCGCCGGTCATTCGTATTGTCCGTGTGCGTCTGCTCGATGTTAAGCCGGTGCTCGCCGAAGAAATCTGGTTGCCCCGCCAGCGGTTTCAGGCGCTGCTGGAGATCGACCTCGGTCGCGAAGGGCCGCTGCTGTATCCGATCTACGAAGAAGTGTGCGGACAGGTTGTTGCATCGGCCGAAGAAACGCTGACCGCTGAATCGGTGAATGACGTGCATGCCCGATTGCTCCAGGTAGCGGTCAACAGTCCGGTGATCGTGATCGAGCGTCTGGCCCGCGATTACGCGGGAAGCCCGCTGGAATGGCGTCGCTCGCGCGGTCACGCGGAGCACTTTCGCTACAGCGTGGATATTCGCTGACGCTTGCCTGCGTAGCGGAGCGTTCTGCGGCGGCTAGATCGCCGCCCGATTTCTGTTTGTTTGCCAAAGCTGACCCTGTCGCGGTGCGGTTGGCTGTCGGCTGCCTTGCGTAACACCTATAAGGATAAGAATCATGTTCAGCTGGTATCGCCAAGTCACTCCTCGGGAGCGCAAAACGTTTTGGGCCTGCTTCGGCGGATGGTCGCTCGACGCGTTGGAAGTTCAAATGTTCGGTCTGGCGATTCCGGCGCTGATCGCCGCTTTCGCACTGACAAAGGGCGATGCCGGATTGATCAGCGGCGTTACCCTCGTCACCTCGGCACTCGGTGGCTGGGTGGGTGGGACGTTGTCTGACCGCTATGGCCGTGTGCGCACGTTGCAGTTGATGATTGTGTGGTTCTCGTTCTTCACCTTTCTCTCGGCCTTCGTCACGGGCTTCAATCAGTTGTTGGTGGTCAAGGCGCTGCAGGGTTTCGGGATTGGCGGGGAGTGGGCGGCCGGTGCGGTGCTGATGGCCGAGACGATCAATCCGCACTATCGCGGCAAGGTCATGGGCACTGTGCAAAGTGCCTGGGCGGTGGGTTGGGGCCTGGCGGTCGGGGTGTTCACGCTGATCTATACCTGGGTGCCACAGGACATGGCCTGGCGTGTGATGTTCCTTGTCGGGTTGCTGCCGTCGTTCCTGATCATCTGGGTACGTCGTAACGTTGAGGAGCCGGACAGCTTCCAGCGTCTGCAAAAAGACAACGCCATCCCGCAAAGTTTCTTCAAGTCGCTCGCCGGGATTTTTCGCCCGGAACTGATTCGCGTGACCCTGTTTGGCGGGCTGCTGGGACTGGGCGCGCACGGTGGCTATCACGCGGTAATGACCTGGTTGCCGACCTTCCTCAAGACCGAGCGCAATCTCTCTGTGCTGAACTCGGGCGCGTATCTGGCGGTGATCATCTTCGCCTTCTGGTGTGGTTGTGTGGCCAGCGGCTATTTGATCGATCGCATTGGCCGTCGTAAAAACATTGTGCTGTTTGCCTTGTGCTGCGTGGTCACGGTGCAGTGCTACGTCTTTTTGCCGCTGACCAATACGCAGATGCTGTTCCTGGGGTTCCCGTTGGGGTTCTTCGCCGCCGGTATTCCAGCCAGTCTGGGAGCGCTCTTCAACGAACTTTACCCTGCCGATGTACGCGGTGCCGGCGTTGGCTTTTGCTACAACTTTGGCCGGGTGCTGTCCGCTGTATTTCCATTCCTGGTCGGGCACATGAGTGACTCCATGTCGCTGGGTTCGGCGATTGGTATCGATGCCGGGATCGCCTACGGCGTGGCGGTGCTTGCCGCACTGTGCCTGCCTGAAACCCGGGGCAGGAACCTTGAAGCCAATGCCACCTCCGTTTCGGCCGGTATCAACGGCAATCAACGCGCTCGGGCGTGATGATCCTAACCTTCAGTAGATAAAACCCATGTCAGATACCCGCTCCAAGTCGATCACCGGCATCGACTCCCATGCCCATGTGTTCGACCGTGATCTGCATCTGATCGGTGCACGGCGCTACACCCCTGAGTACGACGCTACGCTTGGCCAGTACCTTGAGCATTTGCAAACGCATGGTCTGAGTCACGGTGTATTGGTGCAACCCAGTTTCCTTGGCACCGACAATAGCTACCTGTTGGCGGCGTTGAAGCAAGCACCGCGGCAGTTGCGCGGTGTGGTGGTGCTGGAGCCAAGCGTCAGTCGTTCTACTTTGAATGACATGGCTCGACTGGGCGTGGTCGGCGTGCGCCTGAACCTGATCGGCAAGGCGTTACCTGATTTTCGTGACAGTGCCTGGCAAGGGTTTTTCAGCGATATCGCTGATCTCGACTGGCATGTCGAGTTGCACCGGGAAGTCAGGGATCTGCCGGGTCTGATCCAGCAATTGACGCCGTTCGGCGTGAAGTTGGTGATCGATCACTTTGGGCGGCCGGACGCGAATGCGGGTCTCGATCAGCCCGGGTTTGGCGAGTTGCTTGAGGCCGGATCTAAAAGTCCGATCTGGATCAAGGTATCGGGAATCTATCGTTTGGGAGGTACGCCACAACAGAACATTGATTTCGCTCGAAGGGCATTACCGTTGCTGGAACAAAGCTTCGGCCTGCATCAGTTGGTATGGGGCAGTGACTGGCCGCATACGCAGCATGAGCAAAGCATCGGTTTCGCCACCGTCGTCGACCAGTTGCAAGCCTTGGAACTTTCGGCGCAAGCCAGCGACTCGCTGCTGGTGCAAGCGCCTCGAAGGTTATTCGGTTTTTAGAAAGTCGAACGCTGAAACTCAGCCGTTGCAGATGCCATTCATCTCACCCACTTACAAGAATTTGGGCACCAGCCCAACCGAGAACCTTTCATGACTCCCTTAGATATAGATCTGTTACTGACCGCATTGATCAGCGTCCTGGTGCTGGTAGCGCTGATCGTCTCGCGCCTCAAAATGCACCCGCTGCTGGCTTTGCTGGTAGTTTCCGTCGGCGTAGGCTTTGCAACCGGTATGGAGCCAGATGGCATCGTCTCCCACTTGGTCACCGGCGCCGGCAAAACATTGGGGGCAGTGGGGGTGGTCATCGCGCTGGGGGCGATGCTCGGCAAAATTCTTGCTGACGCCGGCGTCACCGAGCAGATTGCTGCGGTCATCCTCAAGCGCACAACGGATCGGATGATTCCGTGGGCGATGATGATGGTCGCGTTTGTAATTGGCATTCCGATGTTTTTCGAGGTCGGCCTGGTGATCATGCTGCCGCTGATTTTCAGCGTGGCGCGCAAGCTGGAAAGTCAGGCGCGCTTCAAGGGGTCAGCGTATGTCTATGTGGGCGTTCCGGTGATTGCCGCACTGGCCGCCATGCACGGCATGGTTCCGCCGCACCCTGGCCCGTTGACGGCCATTGCCGCGCTGAAAACCTCGGTCGGTCCGACCATGCTCTATGGTTTCCTGGCGGCTATTCCGGCCATGATTTTAGGCGGCCCATTGTATGGCGCATTCATTTCCCCGCGCATGAGCACTCGGCCCGATCAGGTGTTGCTGGATCAGTTCACCCTGGCTGAAAAAGCCGACGATAAACCAAGCCCCAGCGTATACCTTGGCGTGCTGGCAGCCTTGCTGCCGGCGATCCTGATGCTGATCCATGCCGTCGCCGAGATGGTATTGGCCAAGGACAATGCGCTGCTGAAAATGGCCGGTTTCCTCGGCAATCCGCTGATAGCGATGTTGCTGGGCGTGCTGTTCGCCGGAGCCAGTCTGGTACTCGCGCGCGGCGGCGATGCGGGGCAATTGCGTGAGTCGCTGGGCAAGAGCCTCAAGCCAATCGCCTCGATCATCATGATCATCGCCGGCGGCGGTGCCTTTCAGGAACTGCTGACCAGCGCCAAGGTGGGCGATGCGATTGTGCACCTGACTCAGCAGTCGGCGTTCCCTCCGCTGATCCTCGGTTGGTTGATCGCCATGTTGCTTTCGGTATCGACCGGTTCTGCCACGGTAGGTATCGTGGGGGCTGCCGGCTTGCTGGCACCGCTTGCCGGTGCTGATCCCAGCCTCAACCTGCCGCTGCTGGCCTTGTCCATTGGCTGCGGCTCGTTGTTCTTCAACTACGCCAACCATGCAGGTTTCTGGATGGTGAAGGAATCCTTCGGCATGACGATGGGCGAAGCCACCAAGACTATTTCGGTGGTGCAATCGATCGTCGCCGTGGTCGGTTTGATTGTGGTATTGCTGTTGAACGTAGTCGTGTAATGACCTGAGGCGGCGTCAAATCAGGACGCCGCCATCTGTGAGACCCCTTATTGGCCGTCGATCAGACGCGGCAGTTGCAGCGGATTGGACTCGCGCAGTGCCTCACCGGCCAGTTGAATCCACAGCCGAAAGTTGCCTGTCGAAGACAGCCACATCTCCCATCATTTCAAGGTCGAACAAGTGATGTCGGAAGACGACGGGCGAGCGGTGGACGTTCCGGCCTTCGAGGATCTTCGCGGCCACCAATATCAACCAGGCCTCAACCTTGCGGCGGATGAAGCGCTTCACGCCGCCACCTGCGTCGGCTGTTCTTGGCGCAGCGCTTGGTCACTGCGACGAACTCCAGACCTGACTGCCGAGCAGTACTCCTTGCGCGCCTGGGTGAGCTTTCTGTGTAGGGACTCATAGGCATACATGGCGAGCCGAAAGTTTGGGATCGCGACTGGAAGGAGGTGTGGAATTTCCTGCGTGAAGCTATTTCAGAAGTGGATGTTCAGGCGTTAAAGCCTGTGTGGCAGGTCATCTTTGATGAAAATTCTGAAGATGCGGCATAAAGGTATTTCTATGTTGGGATTTGTAAGGTAGTTTTCCCATGGTGCAAAAGTAACGCGAAACGCACATAGACATTCAAGCCCGGCCAATCGCCGGTTTTTTTGCTGAGGTGATATGGATACTGCCGGCCACGAGCTCGACCAAATCTACTTCGTGACACTTTACCTTCCCGGTTTCTTTTCGTTTGTATTAGTCATCGCCTTAGCAGTGCTTCGGAGGCAGTTTCTCGTCATACCGCAATGGAAAGCTTTTGCGCTTTTTACGATAGGGTTGCTGATGATCGGCGGTGCGTTACCAGTATGGCGGGCACTCTTTCCTGAGCGATGCCTCTACTATCCTTTTAAGCCATTGAGCCCTTGTTGGATGGAGCCATCAGCAGCATTTCAGATGGGACTATTTGGTGGGGTTGTCGGTGCGCTAATAGCGCTGGTAGTACTCAAGGTTTCGCGAGTAGCCGCCAGGAAAATAAGTAGTGTCAGGTAACAGAAAACCCGCCCACTGCGGGTTTTTTTATGCCTCGAATTCACCTGTAGCCAGGGCAGCACTCGGGAATGGCTGGACATCGATAGCCGGATAGTGCGACGTACGGAATCAACACCGGCAGCCCGCGTACCCTGACCTCAAACTTGCTTTCGGGGTGGGGCGAGATTTAAAGCTGGAGACGCTGAGCATGAATCCTGCTCGGCGCCTCCTAGATCATTTTTTTGGATCAGAGTGCCGAATTGGTATCGAGCATTGCCTTTTTCGCAGCCTCGAAGTTTTCTGAAGAGAACTTGACGACGTCGCCGCCCTCAATCACTACGGTTGCTGGGCCGCCGAGGATTGCATTAGCCAAGAAGGCTTTTCCTTTTTCAGTCTCCGGAGACAGAACTCTTTTCCCACCGAGGCAGGCTTGAACGAACTTCACATTGGTTCCGTTTATTTGAAAAGGGCCTGCGGGTCTAGGATTAGAGTTTTCCCCTTTTTCACAAAATGCCCCCGACAAGTCCACCAAATTCATGACCACGTGTTCGCCTTCAAACAAGCTTGCCATCGCAAGCAACGGTTGCTCTCCGGCCGGGTCGAGAACGTACATCGTTGAGGTGAACTGCCGCCACTCGTTTGCTTGGGCGGTAAAAGACAGGGCAGATGCAAGTGCAAAGGCGAAGAGCTTGCGCATTTATAACTCCATTCTTGAAAGCATTGGTTGTTTCCGGCGCTTTCCAAAGCGCTCGATCAGCAGTGGGCTGATGGCGACGTAATATTACACGTGCTCTGCAGATTGGTCATAAGTTAAGTCGTCCGAGTGAAGGCAGGCCAAAGACTGCTATAAATTTCAGTTGATTTTCGATTTTTTCGTGCAAAGAGTGTCGCGAAGACGAGTTTTTCGTGTTAAGGAAGTCAACGAGCCTCGGCATTTGCCGGGGCTTTTTCGTTTCCGGCTCCCCACACCCATTCTTCCGAGCTAGCCTATGTGCATGAAATTTCTCAGTAACGCTGCTCATTTTTGCATTCGCGGCGGCACACTCCTATTTTTATAGGGGCTACCATGAAAATCCTGTGGGCATGCGTTCTGGCGTTGTTGGTCACCGGCTGTTCTAACCATCCCTTGGACTGTGCTCTGGGCACGCCGCGGGCTGACTGCTTACCGGGAACCAATGGCTATGCTGAGCACCAAAGACGAGTGGATAACATTGAGGCGCTTCGCGCCGCCAAAAATGCTAATGACGACGCGAAGTGTCGTTCGTATGGGGTCTCGCCAGGTAGCGATGCATATGTGAATTGTCGGGTCCAGCTCGACAAATAACCGACGCTAACAAGTTCAGCAATGGACAAACAGTCGGCCGGCTACTCAATTGTTATGACGATTATCTGGGTTTCAGTCGTTCTTCCTACCATTTAATGGATGTCGTAGTGAAGGTAATAGGTGACTGACGTGGAAGGCGTGGTGCTGAGTGAAAAGCAGAAACGAGAGGCGGATCGGCTGCTGGCGCAGATTGTCCGGGCTGATTCGATGATCATCGCTGTAAAGGCGGGAGCACGGGAGGATGGCTTCGTGCTTGGGCTGGAAACCGGCGGGGCTTTGCGCGCAGGCGATGCTGAAAGGCTGTACATCATTTTCGAAGCCGCCGTAGTTGAACGCCTGAAGACGCTCACTCAGACCTGAATCATCCGATAGGCTTAATCAGGTCGGGGCCTTGATTCCGGACGTTCCCCACGGCCCGGTCAACCTTGAACCACTCGAACGCCTCTGTCGGTTCACCTTGGTGCAGCGCCATCTGTTCGGCGCGTTCTTTCCGCGTGGCCGGGTCCAACCACTCCCGGGCGAGTTTTCGTTGATCTTGAAGAGCAGGGAAGGGAGAAGGTCGGAGTTGGGCATTTTGGTTTCCTTGGCAGCCAAGGGATCAGCGTAGCACCGTGTTACATGAAGAGTGTTTTAACGATTGGCAGGACGCCGGAGAGGGGAGAAATCGGTCGGAGTTATGGAACGCGCCCACAAAAGCTATGGAACACATATCGAAAGGCAGAAATTTTCGTAAACGCCAGAAACGACAAAGCCCTGAATAATCAGGGCTTTGTCGTATCAAATATGGCGGAGGCGATGGGATTCGAACTCATGGACCTGTTACAGTCGACGGTTTTCAAGACCGTTGCCTTAAACCACTCGGCCACACCTCCGTTTGCGTTGCGGGCGCCATAATACCTGAATGAAACACACTGTCAAACTCTGTGCATGGCTTGTTACAGAGCGTCTGTTATGATCTTTGCCACTGAACGTTTCAAACCAACAGGAGTGTCGCCATGCGCGAACAGGATTACGCAGTTCACAACAGCGTGCAGGCTGAGCAGCTAGAGGTTAGCCGCGTCCTGCGCAACACATACGGCTTGCTGGCGCTCACCCTCGCATTCAGCGGTGTGATGGCTTTCGTGGCGCAGCAGATGCGTGTTGGCTACCCGAACATTTTCGTGGTGCTGATCGGCTTCTACGGGCTGTTCTTCCTCACCAACAAACTCCGTGATTCGGCATGGGGCCTGGTGTCCGCCTTTGCGCTGACCGGTTTCATGGGCTTCCTGCTCGGCCCGATCCTCAACCGTTACCTGGGCATGCAGGGCGGCGCTGAAGTGGTCAGTTCGGCATTCGCGATGACCGCACTGGTGTTCGGTGGTCTGTCGGCCTATGTGCTGATCACCCGCAAGGACATGAGCTTCCTCGGTGGTTTCATCACCGCCGGTTTCTTCGTTCTGCTGGGAGCGACGCTGGCAAGCATGTTCTTCCAGATCAGCGGCCTGCAACTGGCGATCAGCGCCGGTTTCGTGCTGTTCTCGTCGGTCTGCATTCTGTTCCAGACCAGCGCGATCATCCACGGTGGCGAGCGCAACTACATCATGGCGACCATCAGCCTGTATGTATCGATCTACAACCTGTTCATCAGCTTGTTGCAGATCTTCGGCATCATGAGCCGCGACGACTGATCGCTGGCCTGAATTAACAAAAAACCCGCTTCGGCGGGTTTTTTGTTGTCTGCGAAACGCGGATCAATTGATCACGATGCTGCCATCAGCCTGTTGCTTGTAAATGGTGTAGGGCAGCAGAAATGTATCCAGCACACCCGAAACCGCGGCATCTACCACCAGACCAAAAGAAGCATTGTTGTAATTGAACGCGTCGACGCCATCCGGTTTTTCGGCGTGCAGCATGCAAAAGTCGTAGGTTGCACCGCTGTAAATGCGCGGAACGGCGCCGCAATAGGTTTTCTTGGTTTTCAGCTGGTCCACGGAAAACTTGTCGTTGAACGCAACCGTTTGCACCGTCCCGCACCCGGTGAGCAATACTGCCGACAGCATCAATGCCTGAAATTTCATTACCGCCAATCCTTCGCCGGAAAAATCCCAATCTACGCCGAACACGCGCAAAAAGCACTCACGCCATCGGCGGCAACCGGCGTTTGACTGGTGTCTTCTTGACGATCGCGGTGTTGGTTTCGGCCAGCGTGTTGAGGCGGTCGAGCAGAGTGTCGAGCTGTTCCATCGAGCGCACGTGCAGGCGGGCGATGAAGCAATCTTCCCCGGTGACCTTGTCGCACTCGGTGAATTCCGGAATCGACAGGATCTGTCGTTCCACTTCCTGCAATTGCCCCGGTAACGGTCGCACCCGAACGATGGCCTGCAGTTGATAGCCGAAGCATTTCGGGTCGATCTCAACCGTATAGCCCTTGAGCACGCCGCGCTCCTCCAGGCGACGCAGGCGCTCGGCCACGCTGGGCGACGACAGGCCGCTGATCTGCGCCAGTGCCTTGAGCGAGCGGCGCGAGTCTTCCATCAGGGCGCTGATGAGGATCTGGTCGATATCGTCGGTCATGGCGCAACTCCGGCATTAGGCATTTGCGGGAAACCACCCGCGATAAAAAAGGTAGAAACCGAGTTTAGCCTGCTTTTTGCGCTGGAGGCGCAAAGAGCCTGCTTGGCATACTTTGGCCACGCTTTCGTCAAAACGTTTAGGGAGATCGATGATGGACAACTCAATCCGCCGTGGCTCATTGGAAATGACCGCCGCCATGCTGATTTCCGGGACCATTGGCTGGTTCGTGCTGGTCTCCGGGCAGCCGGTACTGGACGTGGTGTTCTGGCGCTGCGTGTTCGGCGCCGGTACCTTGCTGCTGATCTGCGCCGCGTTCGGCTTCCTGCGTCCGGGCATTCTGACCCGCACCACGTTCCTGCTCGCCGTGCTCAGCGGGGTGGCGATTGTCGGCAACTGGGTGTTGTTGTTCGGCTCGTATTCCCGGGCCTCGATCGCCATCGGCACGGCGGTCTACAACGTACAACCGTTCATGCTGGTTGGCTTGGCGGCACTGTTTCTCGGCGATAAAATCACCTTGCAGAAGCTGTTCTGGCTAGCGATTTCCTTCCTCGGCATGCTGGCGATCGTCAGCGCCCACGGCGGGCAGGGCGAGAGCGGTCACGAATATCTGCTGGGGATCGCGCTGGCGCTGGGCGCGGCGTTGCTTTACGCGATCGCGGCGCTGATCATCAAGCGTCTCACCGGCACGCCACCGCATCTGATCGCGCTGATCCAGGTCTGCACCGGAGTGCTGTTGCTCGCGCCGTTCGCGCACTTCAACGGTCTGCCGCAAACCAACGGAGCCTGGGCCAGCCTGGTGACGCTGGGCGTTGTTCACACTGGCCTGATGTACGTGTTGCTGTACGGCGCGATCCAGAAACTGCCGACCGCCCTGACCGGCGCACTGTCGTTCATCTACCCGATTGCGGCGATCTTCGTCGACTGGTTTGCCTTCGGCCATCGCCTGCAAATCCTGCAATGGGTCGGCGTGGCGGCGATTCTGTTGGCCGCCGCCGGGATGCAACAGGGCTGGGGCTTGAAAACCCGGCGCCAGCTCAGATCGGTTTGATCACATCGCGGAACAGTCCTTTTAACTGCTGATTGCCGGCATCCACCAGATGGTTGTCGTCAAAGTACAGCGGGACGCCGTCCATGGAGCCCATGCAGTGGCCATCGGGGCACAGGTACGGCGTCGGGTCGATCACCGTCGCGTTGCAGCGGCTGGCAGCAGCTTCGATGGTGCCGATGGCGATGCGATTGCGTTTCTCATAGGCCTGCAACGGTAAGGAAATGTCTGTGTTTTGCCGGAACAACCGCTGATTCAGATTCAAACCCTTGTAGACGCTGAAAGGCATTTCCGGGATCGGTTTGACGATATACACCGGATGGTTTTCAGCGATCGAGCAGACCGTGCTGACGTACTCTTCGGTATAGGCTTCGGCAAACGCGGTCTGGCGCTCGGGAAAGGAAATCCGATAGCTGTTTTCCCGCCCTGAATCCGCGTACAGCGCCGCGCGGCTGAACAGCACCACCGGCACGCCGACGTACGCGGTTTTCAGTTGTTGCAGCTTTTCCTGATTGAAGCCTCGACATTGGCTTTCGACGGTTTTGTCGTGCATGGCGAAGTGCGCCAGGGTCGGGCAACCGCCCCGTGACCAGGACAGCGCTGCGTTAGGGTTGTCCATCTGCACCGCCGCTGCGGTGGATTGCGCATGACTGTCGCCGTACAAAATCACCGACACATCCCCCGTGCCCAGTTTGCAATCCGCCGCCGCATAGGCATTCGGGTAGCACTCCTGCGGATACAGCTTGCTGGTGTATTCCGGCTGACCAAATTCGACCAGTGCCGGGCGCCAGTCGGGATGCTGCTTTACCAGCGACGACGTGACTGCCGACACGGCAACCACAGCTACCGTCAGCGACGCGAACTTGATCACTGTTCGAGTAGCGCTCGTACCTTTCTTCACCTTCGATTCCACCAGGTAGAAGGACAGGGTGCCGAGGACGAACGAGGCGATGATTGCGCCGATCACGTGCGGCCAACTGCTCAAAAGCCCGCACAGGTAAAGCAGCACCACCAGCGGCCAATGCCACAGGTACATCGAGTAGGAAATGCTCCCGACAAATTGCAGCGCAGGATTGCTGCTGAACACCGACCGGGTATTGCCGTGAATCACCAACATCGTCCCCAGCACCGGCACCAGTGCCAGGTAGCCCGGCCACAGGTCCGCTGCCGAAAAAACCAGCACGCTGACGGCAATCGCCAGCAGGCCGAATCCTTCGCAAATCGTGCCGCCGCGCTGGCTCAATCGTAGGGGAAACAGAAAAACCAGCCCGCCAGCGATCATTTCCCAGGCGCGGGTGGGCAGCATGTAGAAGGCGAACGTCGGGTTGAGGCGAGTCATGACGACGGACGCCAGCAGCGAAACCAACGCCAAGACAACCAGGGCAAAGCGGGTTTTATCGGCGCCGAAGTACTTGTGCAAACCCATGATCAGCACGGGATAGAGCAGATAGAACTGCCATTCGACCGACAGTGACCAGGTATGCAACAACCAGTTTTCATGCAGTGGCGCGGCAAAATAATTGCCGCTTTCGGCGAAACTGAAGTTCGAACTGAATAGCAGACTGCTCTTGATCGTGCGGATGGTTTCGCGCAAGTCGTCCAGCGGCAAGTAAAAGTAACCGAAGACCAGCAGCGTAACGCACAGCACCAGCAGGGCAGGAATAATGCGGCGAGCGCGGGAGGCGTAGAAACCGAGGAGGGAAAAGTTCTGCTGCTGCACGCCATTGACGATGATGCCGGTCATCAGGAAGCCGGAGATGACGAAGAATACGTCTACGCCGACGAACCCGCCCTCGAACCCTGGCACCTTGAAATGAAACAGCACGACCGACAGCACGGCCAGTGCCCGCAGGGCGTTGATACTCTTCCTGAATTGCATTTATGCGTCCATGTCACATCCGTTGTGCGGCGCATTGTAGTGATGATGTCGGCTTTGTTACATGGATTTTTCCGCTGATTCAGATGTTCCAGCGCGGCGCCGTCATCGCCAGGCGTTGGCGCAGCTCGCCAATGTTCGCGGCCAGTTGTCGGGTCAGTAACCGGTAACCGTCCAGCGTGTTGTACACCGGCGTGTCGAGGCTGGCGTCCGGTAATTCCAGCGGTCGCTGCAGGCGTTGCGTGGCGCCGGACTTCAAGGCCCGTGCCATGCCAATCAGTTGCACGCGGATCACCCGGTGCTCGGCCCGCAGCGCCGATTGCAGGTGCGCCATGGCGTCGGGGTCGTTGGCATCCGGGCGGGTGTTGCCGAGGATCTCCAGCGTGCTGACGCACATGCGCAGGTTGCGTTGAATCGCGTCCAGTTCGGTCATGGAGATTTTCACTTCCTTGGACACCGAAGGCATCAGTGAGCGCAATTGCACCATCACCGTGGTCACCCGGCCCATCAGCTTCAGATGTTCATCGGCGCTGACCGGTTGACCGCTGATGATTCGCCCGTACAAGGTGGCGCAATCGCGCAGGGCATCGGCCAGGTTGTAGCGCCACGAATACACCGCGTACAGCGGCAGGGCGAAGGAAAAGGCGAGGGCCAGGGCGATGCCGATCAGGATGTCGACCCCGCGCCACAAGCCGTCGGTGATCGGGTTGTCGCCATGTCCGGCGACAATGAACACCGTGATCGCCGACAGCAGGGCGGTGTAACCGCCCTTGCCGATGGCGTGATAGGAGAAAAATCCGCAGACCACCGCCATGGCAAAGTACGTCAGCCATGGCAGGCCCAGCCATGCCTGTTGCGCCACCAGCACCAGTCCGACGCCGGCACCGATCAGGGTGCCGGTGGCGCGTTCGGCGGCTTTTTTGCCGATGTTGCCGTGGTGCTGCAGGCCACCAATCACCACCAGCATGGTCACCGACGCCCACTCGCCGTGGGGCAGGTTGATGCCGGTGGTCAGCAGGATAGTTGCCAGCAGACCCAGCGCTACCCGCACCGCGTGAATCAGTCGGGCGTGCTGGTAGCGGCGATACGGGTCCAGCAACGGACGCAGGATTCGCCGCAGCAGCGGTGGCAGTCGGTGGGTGCTGAAGGTGCTCAGTGCAAAGTCCTCGTCAGAAGATGTAGTCGGTGGTCAGGAAGCTCGAATCGCGGCCGCGAATGATTTCGCTGATCAGGTCCTTGTTGCTGTCCTGGAACTTGGTCGCCACCAGTGTGCGGATCGAAAACACCCGCAGTGCATCGTGTACCGACAGCGTGCCTTCGGCGGAGTTCTTGCGCCCGTTGAACGGGTAGGTGTCCGGGCCGCGCTGGCACTGGGCGTTGAGGTTGATCCGCCCGACCTGGTTGGCGAAGGTGTCGACCAGTCGGCCGATCGCCACCGGGTTGGTGCCGAACAGGCTCAGTTGCTGGCCGAAGTCCGATTCCAGCACGTAATCGATCACGGTATCGAGGTGGCGGTACGGCACGATCGGCACCACCGGACCGAATTGTTCTTCGTTGTAGACACGCATCTGCGGCGTCACCGGGTACAGCACGGCGGGGTAGAAGAACGACTCGCGACTGGCGCCGCCGTTCGGGTTGACCACTTGTGCGCCCTTGCTCTGCGCGTCAGCCACCAGACCGTGCAGGTAGTCGACCTTGCCCGACTCCGGCAGCGGGGTCAGTGCCACGCCGCTGTCCCACGGCATGCCTGGCTTGAGCGTAGCGAGTTTGGCGTTGAATTTTTCGATGAAGGCGTCGACCACGTCCTCATGCACAAACAGGATCTTCAATGCAGTGCAGCGCTGGCCGTTGAACGACAGCGAACCGGTGACCGCTTCGCTGACTGCGTTGTCCAGATCGACTTCGGGCAGGACGATGCCCGGATTCTTCGCATCCAGACCCAGCGCGGCGCGCAAACGGTGTGGTTTCGGGTGCAGTTTTTTCAGGTCGCTGGCGGCCTTGTTGGTGCCGATGAAGGCGAAGATATCGATCTTGCCGCTGGCCATCAGCGCGCTGACGGTTTCGCGGCCGCTGCCGTAGATCACGTTGATCACGCCGGTGGGGAAGCTGTCGCGGAACGCTTCAAGCAACGGGCGGATCAGCAGCACGCCGAGCTTGGCCGGTTTGAACACCACGGTGTTGCCCATGATCAGCGCCGGAATCAGCGTGGTGAAGGTTTCGTTCAGCGGATAGTTGTAAGGGCCCATGCACAGCGCGACACCGAGCGGCACGCGACGAATCTGGCCGAGAGTGTCCTGTTCCAGTTCGAACCGGCTGGAGCGGCGGTCGAGTTCTTTCAGTGCGTTGATGGTGTCGACGATGTAGTCGCAGGTGCGGTCGAACTCTTTTTCCGAATCCTTGAGGTTCTTGCCGATTTCCCACATCAGCAATTTGACCACGGCTTCGCGCTGCTGGCGCATACGCCCGAGGAACGCTTCGACGTGCTGAATGCGTTCGGCCACGCGCATGGTCGGCCACAGGCCCTGACCGCGATCGTAGGCACGCACGGCGGCATCAAGGGCGGTGAGGGCGGTGTCGGCGTCGAGTAGTGGGGTGCTGCCGAGGATTACTTGTTCATCGCCATTCTCGCCGTGCAGGTACACAGGGCTGCGTACCGTGGCGAGCGGGCCGTCCCAGCGCCGCAGTTCGCCATCAACGAGGTATTCGCGTTGCTCGACCTGACCGTCGAGGCGGTATTTTTCCGGGATGTCGCTGACAGAAGGGAACAGGTTGCCAAGGATGTTTGCTGTGGTCATGTCGCTACCCCGTATTGATGTCCGTATGCAGATCCAAAAGTCTGTACAGGTTATACGCCTGAATACGCGGGAATTTAAACCCGTGAATGTCACGCGAATGTCACGCAGAGAGGCGGAACAGAGCGGAATCAGCAACGCCGTTTACCCTGTGGGAGCTGGCTTGCCAGCGATTAGGCCGGCACTTGCGCGACTTTCATTGGCTGACACTCCGCTATCGCTGGCAAGCCAGCTCCCACAAGTTTTGTGGTGCTGTCCGAGCCCGAGCTCAATCCTGGCTGGCCCCGGATGGCCCCCTCGTTGTCCGGCAATGCCCTCAACCCGCTGCCGTGCCTGCCTTAAGGTGTGATCACAACAATAAGCGCTACCCAGGCGAGGATCGTTATGCGGGCAATCCCACTCACTTTTATGCTGGCGCTGTCTGTCGCCCTGTGCGGCTGCGGCGAAAAAGCTGCACCGCCGGCGACCACTCACAACGCCACGCCCTCCGACCCGGCACTGGCGCAGATCTACGCCAACAGCTGCCAGCTGTGCCACGCCAACCCGGCCGCCAACGCGCCGTTGACCGGCGACCGCAAGGCCTGGGAACCACGCCTGCGGCAGGGCACCGACACCCTGCTTGATCACGCCATCAACGGCTACAACGGCATGCCGCCGATGGGCCAGTGCGTCGAGTGTTCGGAAGAACAATTCCTGCAACTGATCGGCTTCATGGCCGATCAGCCCCTCCCACAATAAGGGCGCGCGCATGAGCATGGATCTGACACGCCGTCAGTTGTTGCAACGGGCAAGTATCGTCGGCGCGTTCAGTGCGCTGGCTTCCAATCCGGCGCTGGGCCAGTTGATGCGCGCGCCACGGCTGATTCCCTGGCGCAACTGGTCGGGCGGGCAGAGTTGCCTGCCGGCGGCGCGGGTAGCGCCAAAGAATCTGGATGAATTGACCGCAGTCATCCAACAGGCACCGGGCAAGATTCGTCCGGTAGGTTCGGCGCATTCCTTCAGTGCGCTGGTGCCCACCGACGGTACGTTGCTGTCGCTGAGCTACTTCAACGGTCTGCTCGATCACGACCCGAAAACCCTGCAAGCCGAATTCGCCGCCGGTACGCCGATGTCGCGTATGGGCAAGCCGCTCAAGGACATCGGCCAGGCCCTGAAAAACATGGCCGACATCGATTACCAGACCCTCGCCGGCGCCATTTCCACCTCGACTCACGGTACCGGCAAAAACTTTCAGTCTTATTCGGCGCACGTCTGCGGGATGCAGCTGGTGACCGCCAGTGGCGAGGTATTGGACTGCGACAGCCAGCGTCATCCGGACGTATTCAACGCTGCCCGGGTATCCCTTGGTGCGTTGGGTGTTGCCACTAAAGTCCGCTTGCAAAACCGTCCGGCGTATCGTCTGCGGGAAACCCAGTGGATCGCCAAGACCGAAGAGCTGCTTGAAGATCTGGACAAGAACACCCGCGAAAACCAGCACTGGGAAATGCTCGTGGTCACCCATTCCGACTACGCCTTGTCCATCGCCCTCAACGAAACCGGCGACCCGGCCACACCGCCGATCCCGCCCGAGGAGGAGGGTGGCAACGAGTTCGTGACCCTGATCGAGAAGATCGACAAGTACGGCAGTGACTTCCCCGGCCTGCGCACCTCGTTGCTCAACAGCTTGCGGCATCTGGCGAGTTTCGATGATCGGGTCGGTGACTCGTTCGACATCTACGCCAACGTGCGCACCGTGCGCTTCAACGAGATGGAGTACTCGGTGCCCGCCGAATACGGCCCAGCCTGCCTGCGTGAAATCCTCAAGCTGATTCAGGACAAGGACCTGCGCACCTGGTTTCCCATCGAGTACCGCTACGTCAAGGCCGACGACATTCCACTGAGCATGTTCGAGGGCCGCGACAGCTGTTCGATCTCGGTGCACCAGCATTATCAGATGGACCATCACAACTTCTTCGCCGCGGTCGAACCGATTTTCTGGAAGTACAACGGTCGCCCGCACTGGGGCAAATTGCACACGCTCAATGCGCGCACCCTGCAACCGCTGTACCCGCGCTGGCGCGAGTTTTTCGACGTACGCCAGGCACTGGACCCGAGCGGACGTTTTCTCAATGCGCATCTGTCGTCAATTCTGGGGGTGAACTGATGGCGGTCAATCGACGCAATTTTCTCCTCGGCACGCTGGGTGTCGGCGCTTTGTTAGTGGGCGTGGGCGCCTGGCTGCGACCGAGTGATCGTGGCGGCCCGTACAGCGAGTATTTTCGCGCGCTGAATAAAGAGTTGAAAGACCACGGCCCAATGCGTCCGGTGCTTTTGATCGATCTGGATCGGCTCGACCACAACATCGACGTGGTCATGCAGTCGGTGCGACGCGGCGGCAAGCAATTGCGATTGGTGGAGAAATCCCTGCCGTCACCGGGACTGTTGAGCTACATCGCGCAACGGGCCGGGACGCAAAAGCTCATGTCGTTTCACCAGCCGTTCCTCAATCACGACGCTGTCACGTTTCCCCAGTCCGACATCCTGCTCGGCAAGCCGCTGCCGGTGCGTTCGGCACAGCTGTTCTATCAAACCCACAAAGGTCCGTTCGACCCGACGAAGCAACTGCAATGGCTGATCGACAATCCCGAACGTCTGCAGCAATACCTGGCGCTGGCGCAGGGACTCGGCACACGGATGCGCATCAACATCGAGCTGGATGTCGGCCTGCATCGCGGCGGGGTCAGTGATGTAAGTGCGTTGGGGCAGATGCTCGCGCTGATCAGCGCCAACCCGCAGCACCTGGTGTTCGCCGGGTTCATGGGTTACGACCCGTTTGTGGGCATGGGCGTGCCCGGGATACTCGGTTCGCCCGAGGAACTGTTCGCCAAGGTGATGGTGATTTATCAGCGCTGCGTGGATTTCACTCGCCAGCAGTTTCCGGCGTTATGGAATGACCACCTGTGCCTGAACACCGCCGGCAGCCCGAGTTACCGCATCCATGAAAACGAGCAGTTGAGCACCGAGGTTTCGGTGGGCACGGCGATGCTCAAGCCGACGCATTACGACCTGCCTTCTCTGGTTGACCACGTGCCGGCGACCTACATCGCCACGCCTGTGTTGAAGAGTACGGGGGCGGTGAACATTCCGGCGCTGGATGACAATTTCAAATTGTTTTCGTGGTGGGACGCCAATCAGCGCCAGACCTTTTTTATTTACGGCGGCAACTGGATGGCCGAGTTCGAATCGCCCGCTGGTTTGCAGAGTAATGGCGTGTATGGTCGCAGTTCCAATCAGGAGATGGTCAACGGTTCGAATGCCGTGGGCCTGACCATTGAGGATCAAGTGTTCCTGCGACCCACCCAGACCGAGGCCGTCCTCCTGCAATTCGGTGATCTGCTGGCGGTCCGTTGCGGCAAGATCGTTGATACCTGGCCGGTTTATTCCTGAAAAAAGATCGCAGCCATTGAAGGCTGCGATCTTTTGCTTTTGCATTTCGGTGCTCTACCTACTCAGCATTTGAAACCAGTCTGGAAAAAAGCTGTGGTGAGGGCGACGGTTTCGGTCAGTTAGCGGAATAGGCTGCGAGTTCCAGATTATCCAACGCCCGGTCAACTGCCAGCTCTGCCAGCATTATCAGCTGGGCAATTCCAAGAAGCGCGTGACGCTGCGGTGCTCGCAGGTCGCCAGCAATATCACTTGCCATCACTTTCGCCGAGGCGAGGGTTTCAAACGCATTCGCCAACAGCTCTTCGGTGCCGATGTCGGGAGCTATGTGGTAAATCGTGCTCGGTTTGCGTGAAGGGTTGTCTGCTCCGTTGGCCTCTGGGTTGAGGTAGTGATCCAGTGCGCGTTCGGCGGCCTCATTGAGCTTTTTGGAATCGAGAGTTTCGTAAGGCGAGGTTGGATCAGTTTCGGGTGGGTTCGGCGTCGGTTTGAACATAAATGAAGCTCCTACAGTAAATGGAGCCACCAAAACCAGTCGCTAAACAAGTAAGGGTGGCGGCTGCACGCAGGTTAGCGAACCGGGTGTAGGCGCCCGGCAGACTCGAAAGTCTCCCACGCACAGCCGCCATAAATTCGATCGCAGACAAAACATCTGAAAAAGAATTTGGAGCGCTGGTGCGCCTACAAAGGTTCGGGTCGCTAAACCCGATCGCTGATTCGTCAGCGACCGGCAAACGATAGATCCCGAGGCCGAGGCACACAAGCCGGCGGATTCTGGCGTAGCTGTAGGTAATGACGCAAGGTGTTGTAGCTTTAAGGCGTAAAACTAAACGTAAGTAAACATTGCCCTCGGCAAAGGGTTTAGTGGAGTCTTGGTTATATGGTCTCTTCAGGTGGGGAGGATGTGAAAATGGCTGTTTGTGCACTCTGCAAGAAAGAAAGCAAATTAATCAGGAGCCATCTGATACCCAAGGCTGCATATAAGGCGGCGAGAGTTCCGACTGGAGGGGGTGGGGGATTAGTTAAGGTTTTAACTAATGAAGGCAGTGCATTTTATTCTGATGAGCAAGTAGTGGCTGACTTGCTTTGCTCTAGCTGTGAGGATCTTTTTTCAAAGAAAGGTGAAAAAGTTGTTGGGGAGCTTTGGGGCCGTGAATTATCGTTTCCACTTTTGGAAGCCCTTTCTGCGTTTGGACCGATTGCTGTTGGGCAGAGGTTCGACGTTTTTAGTCCAGATGCGCTGTCGAAGCGCGAACGCGATGCATTGTTCTATTTTGCGGTTAGCGTTTTCTGGCGAGCTAACGTTTGGCCATGGGAAAGAAAAAAAGATCGGTATGTTGGCGCCTTGGGACCTCGTTATGAACTTTCGTTTCGAGAGTTTCTGCTTACGGGTAAGGATTTGGATAATTGTTATCTTCTTTTGACGGTAAATAGCTCTGACGCGCTTCGGGGGCTAATTGCTTTTCCTGTTCAAAATAAGATTAATCGCGCGACGGTGCACATTTTTGATGTTCTCGGGCTGAAATTCTCGATGGTGGTTGGTGGTCATGTTCCACCCGAAATCAAAAAGCCCTTCGTCGAGCTAAAATCTAATCTTCTTGTTCTAACTTCACCGCTGGAGCAAGCACCGGATTTTCTCGAGCTTGTAAAATATGTGCAACGCAATGTCAGACCTCGCGGGCGACTTCTGAGTGAGGGCGGACGTTTGGTGCAGCAGAGTAAATTCTTATATCTGGCCTAACCAAATATTTAAAAGCCAATTGTGCTACAGGCGGACGCCGGGCTTGCCAGCGATAGTGTCGGGTCAGCAACCCATTCTTTGCTGACAGACCGCCATCGCTGGCAAGCCAGCTCCCACAGGTTCTTCAGCGCCCGAACAATCTCACTCCAATTCTGTAATGAAGCTTTTATGACAAAAGTTCGGTAGCACATAGCCAGTCCAGTCATGCCTATGTAACGCGCTTGAGGGGCCCAACGGGGCGCTTTTCACAAGCCGAGGCGGGACGCCGGGAGTGAGGCAATGGGGACTATGGAACGCTACTCGAAAGTGGGCATGCAGGAGCTCGATCAGCGCCTGTCGAAGATCGTCGAAGCGGCGCGCAAGAAGCCGGTTTCGGTGTATCGCTACGGCGCGCCGTGGGTCTGGATCGTCTCGCAGGATGACTGGCAGGGCGCCTTGAAAGAGGTCTCCAGTTACATTCCGCCAGGCCATTCGCTGGTGTTGCTGCGCCCGCAAATCGACGACTTGCTCGACGCTCACCAAGGCCTGCTGCACGAACTCAATGCCGAGCCCGGCATGCTCATCCCCGCGCAAACCGTCATGCACATCCTGCTCCTGCAACTGCTGTATTCGGTGCCCAGCGAACAGCAGCTGTATGAGCAGCTCAATTACAACCTGCTGTTCCGTTGGTTCGTCGGTCTTGGCCTGAATCAGAAAGTCTGGAGTTTCAACGTCCTCAGTCGCGACATCGCCACGCTGCTCAACGAGCCGCGTGCGGTGCTGCTCATTCAAAAAATCATTGGCGAAGTGTTCTGCGGTGCCTTGCTGCAAATGCCCGAGTTCTCCTTGAACTTCGCGCTGCTGCACACCTGGCTCGGCAAACACAGCGGTGCCTCGACAGCCAGCAACTGACGCAACACACAAGGCGCGCAACAGCGCCAACAGGTCATCGCGAATTCAGGGGGTAGTGTGGATCAGATTTTCACGTCACGGCTGGCGCTGTGGGGCTGGCTGCTGGTGACGGCCGGCGCGCAACCGGCATTCGCCGAAGAAGCTGCTGAAGCTGCTGCGCCGCAACGTCTGGTGGACGTCAACGAATACTTCGTGCGCGGCAACACTGTGCTCGACGCGCGGGCGATTGAAGAAGCGGTGTACCCGTTTCTCGGCCCGCAAAAAGCCATGACTGACATCGAAGGCGCCCGCGATGCCCTGCAAAAGGCTTATCAGCAGCGCGGCTACCAATCGGTGTTCGTCGAGCTGCCGGAACAAGCGGTGTCCAACGGCATCGTCTACCTGCAAGTCAGCGAAACCAAGGTCGGCCGCGTGCGTGTGGTCGGCGCCAAACACTATTCGCCGCTGGACATCCGCGACAACGTCCCGGCCCTGAAAGAAGGCGAGGTGCCGGACTTCGCCAAGGTTCAGGGCGAACTGGCGCAGCTCAATAAAACCCCTGGCCGTCAGGTCATGCCGCTGGTGCGCGAAGGTCAGCGCCCCGGCACCATGGACGTCGATTTGCAGGTCGAAGACCACAACCCGTGGAGCGCCAGCGTCGGCCTCAACAACGATTACAGCGCCGACACCGAGAAGCTGCGCGCCGTGACCAGCCTCGGCTACAACAACCTCTGGCAACTCGGCCACAGCATCAACCTGACGTACTTCACCGCGCCGCAAGACACCGACAACGCCAAGGTCTGGTCGGCTTCCTACACAGCGCCGCTGAGCGAGCGCTGGAGCGTGCAGTTTTCCGGTTATCAGTCCGACAGCAACGTCGCGACCATCGGCGGCAGCAATGTGCTGGGCAAGGGCCATTCCTACGGGGTGTCGGCGATCTACACGCTGCCGTCCAGCGGCAGTTGGTCGAACTCGCTGTCGGCTGGTATCGACTTCAAGGACTTCGATGAACGCCTGACCCTGTCCGGCGAGAGCGACAAGGTGCCGCTGAAATACGCGCCGTTCACCTTCGCCTACAACGGTTTCCGCTACACCGAAAAGAGCCAGCTAGGCCTCGGCCTGAGTCTGGTAGCGGCCACCCGCAGCATGTTCGGTTACGGCAGTTCCGACGAAGACTTCGACTACAAACGCTACCGCGCCAACCCGAGTTTCGCCGTGGTCAAGGGCGACAGCACCTTCACCTGGACCTTCGACAACGATTGGCAAAGCGCGAGCAAAGGCGCGTTCCAATTGGCGTCGGGGCCACTGGTCTCCAACGAACAATTCTCCGCCGGCGGAGCCACTTCGGTGCGCGGTTATCTGGCCGCTGAACGCACCGGGGATGACGGGGTGCTGCTCAGTCAGGAACTGCGCACGCCGTCACTGGCGAAATACGCCGGCAGCTGGATGCAGGAGTGGCGCTTCTACGCCTTCGCCGAAGGCGCGCAACTGTACCTGCGTGACGAGTTGCCGGATCAGGACGCCAGTTACGCCCTGGCCAGCGTCGGCCTCGGCACCCGCGCCAGCCTGAGCAAATGGCTGTCCGGCAGCCTCGATTGGGGCTACCCGCTACTCGAAGGGCCGAACACCTCGAAGCAGGCGTCGCGCCTGCACTTCAACCTTCAAGCCACGTTCTAAAGGAGCACGTTCATGCAGCGCCTCATTCTTTCGTTGTTGATCTGCCTGGGCTTCGTGCTCCCGGCCACGGCGCAGGCCTGGTGGCAGGACGACTGGCATTACCGCAAACAGATCGCCGTCGACACCACGCCGCAGGGTGCCGGGATCAACCAGGCGCTGGGCCGCACCGCGCTGCTGGTGCGCCTGCACACCGGCAATTTCACCTTCGATGGCGTCAAGGAAGACGGTGCGGACCTGCGCTTCGTCGCCGCTGATGACAAGACCGTGCTCAATCACCAGATCGAAAGCTTCGACGCGTTGATGGGCATGGCGCTGATCTGGGTCGATGTGCCGAATGTCGAGGGCGGCCAGCGTCAGGACATCTGGATGTATTACGGCAACCAGAAGGCCCCGGCCACCGGCAACGGCCAGTTGACGTTCGATCCGAATTACACCGCGCTGTATCACTTCGACGGCGCCACCGGCACCCCGGCCAAGGACACCACCGCCTACGGCAACACCGCGCAAAGCGCCACTGGCGCGGCGATTGACGGTGTAGTCGGGCGCGCCTTGCAGTTCAGCGGCCAGCCGTTGCTGCTGCCGGCCAGCCCATCGTTGCAGCACAACGCGGGCAGCGCGTTCACCTTCAGTGCGTGGCTGCGGCTGGACCAGGCCAATGGCGAACAACTGATTTTGGCCCGCCGTGAAGGCGCCAACAGTCTGCTGGTCGGGGTCAATCAAGGCGTGCCGTTCGTGGAGATCGACGGCCAGCGCGCGGTGGCTACTCAACCATTGAATCCCGGCCAATGGCAGCATGTCGCGCTGACCGCCGAAGGTTCGAAAGTCAGCCTGTACATCAACGGTCGTGAGGGCGCGACCCTCGCGCAAGCGATGCCGGCGTTCAATTCAGTGATGGCGGTTGGCGGTGATCTGGCCGCTGGCCCGTACCAGCCATTTGTGGGGGCCATCGACGAACTGCGCCTTTCCAAAGTTGCCCGCCCGGCGACGTTGCTGCTGGCCGACGCCACCTCGCAAGGCGCGGAGTCGAAACTGGTGGCCTACGGCGTCGACGAAGAGCAGTCCGGCTTCGGTTTCGGCAGCCTCGGATTCCTGCTCAACGCGGTACCGGTGGACGCCTGGGTGATCATCGCCGTGCTGGTGCTGATGATGTTCCAGTCGTGGATCATCATGCTGCGCAAGAACCGCACCCTCAGCCGCGTGAGCAAGGCCAACGAGGATTTCCGCGAGCAGTTCGCCAAGGTCGGTACCCGTCTGGAGATGTTCGCCGACGACGCGCAACTGGCCCAGCGTCTGCAGCATTCGCCGCTGTGGCGCCTGTACTCGGTGGCGGTCAAGGAAATCCGTACCCGCCGCGAGCAGGGCGCCGATACCTCTTCGGTGTCGGCAGCGACGATTGAAGCGATTCGCTGCTCGATGGACGGCGTGCGCACCCGCGAGAACCAGGCGCTCAGCTCGAAACTCTCGACCCTGTCCAACGCCATCGCTGGCGGTCCGTACATCGGCCTGCTCGGCACCGTGTTGGGGATCATGGTGGTGTTCCTCGGCACCGCCATGGCCGGCGACGTCAACATCAACGCCATCGCGCCCGGCATGGCCGCCGCATTGCTCGCCACCGCCATGGGCCTGTTCGTCGCGATCCCGGCGCTGTTTGGCTACAACCGCCTGATCACCCGCAACAAGGAAGTCAGCGCCGACATGCGCGTGTTCGTCGACGAGTTCATCACGCGTCTGGCGGAGATGCACGGCGAAGGCCAGTCCAGCGAAGCGGCGCATCAGCGCGGCCATCACGCCAACCACTCCGTACCGGCCTGAGGAGCACTGCCATGGCGTCCGTAAATGCCTCCCACGACGATGACGAAGATGCAGCGGTGGACAGCATCAACATCACCCCATTGGTCGACGTGCTGATGGTGGTGCTGGTGATGTTTATCCTCACCGCCACCGCGCAGGTTTCCGGGATCCAGATCAACCTGCCCAAGGCCAGCGCCTCGGTG
Organism: Pseudomonas sp. SCPG-7; assembly: GCF_002156405.1. Taxonomy (NCBI): domain Bacteria; kingdom Pseudomonadati; phylum Pseudomonadota; class Gammaproteobacteria; order Pseudomonadales; family Pseudomonadaceae; genus Pseudomonas; species Pseudomonas sp. SCPG-7. Next base: position 381,241 of record NZ_MVOO01000001.1, read on the forward strand.
TCGCTGTCGGAGGCCAAGACCAAGGCGATTTCGGTCAACGACGGCGGCCAGGTGTTCCTCGACGCCTACCCGGTGACCCTCGCCGAGTTGGAGGAGCGCCTGCGGATCGAGAAAGCGCAGAGCCCGGACTTCCCGGTGATCGTGCGCGGCGACGCCACGGTGCAGTACCAGAAGGTCATTGAAGTGCTGGATCTGTTGCGCCGGCTCGAACTGTCCCAGGTCGGTCTGGTGACCGGCAAACCGACGCAGGGCTGAGTGATGACCGCACAACTCCCGATCGAGCCACTGCCGGTGAAGCGCTCGCCGTTGCGTTACCTGAAGTGGGGCGCCGGGCTGCTGCTCGGCGCGCTCGCCGCGTGGTTCCTGTGGCAGTGGGCCAATGACATGAGCGGCATCCGCCGTGAAGCGCCGAAGGTGCCGACGATCATTCCATTGCCGCCACCGCCACCTCCGCCGCCGGAAAAACCACCGGAGCCGGAAACCCCGGTGGAAGAAAAAGTCGTCGAGCCCGAACCCACGCCCGAGCCGCAAGAGGTCAAGCCCGAGGAAGAGGCGCCGCCATCGCCGGCGGACGATCTGGCCAACCCGATGCAAATCGACGGCGACGCCCAGAGCGGCAATGACGCTTTCAATATCGGCGCCGGCAAGGGCGGCGGCATGGCCGGAGCGGGTGGCGGACGCTTGGGCACCGGCACCTACAGCCAGTTCCTGGCGTTCACCTTCCAGCGTTTGCTGCGCGAGAACCCGGACCTGCGCAACCTCGCGTTTTCGCTGCAGGCCGATGTCTGGCTGAGCAGCGTCGGCGAAATCACCCGGGTCGAGCTGGTCAAGTCCAGCGGCAAGCCTGAGATCGACACTCAGGTGCTGGCCGCATTGCGTAACGCGCCCCATCTGAGCGAACGGCCACCGGCCTCCATCACCTTGCCTGTGCGCCTGTCCCTGCAAGGGCGGCGTCCGGGTTAACCGAATTCATAAAGCTGTATGAAAAGGAGTTGTGTGCAGATGATTTCCAACGTGAATCGATTGTCCCTGGCGGTCGGCATGGTCATCGCGACCCTGGTCGGGCAGGCCGCGGCAGCGCCTGCGCCCTCGGAGAACGCCACGATCAATCTGATCCGCTTGCTGGTCGAGCAGGGCATTCTGAAACAGGACAAGGCCGACGCGCTGATCGCCCAGGCGCAGAACGAAGCCGCCCAGGCCAAGCAGGCAGCGGCTTCGACAGCGGTCGCAGCCGGTCCGGTGGCCGCACCGGGCGATGTGCGCGTGCAGTACGTGCCCGCCGCGGTGCGCGACCAGATCCGCGATCAGGTCAAGGCCGAGGTCATGGCCACCGCCAAGCAGGAAAACTGGGCGGCGCCCAACACTTTCCCGGACTGGGCTTCGCGCATCAGCTTCGATGGCGACATCCGCCTGCGCGATGAATCGCGCTACTACCCGGGCAGCAACAGCAACGAAATCGTCGACTTCGCCAAACTCAACAACAACGGTCCGTACGACGTGAACCCCAACAGCAGCACCAGTCTGCCGCCGTTGCTCAACACCCGTGAAGACCGCACCAACCAGTTCCGCCTGCGCGCACGGCTGGGCATGAAAGCGGTGATCTCGCCGGAATGGACCGCCGGCATCCGCATCGGCACCGGCTCGGACAACAACCCGGTGTCGACCACGCAGAACCTCGGCGGCGGATTTGCCAAGAAAGACATCTGGCTCGATCAGGGCTACCTGAACTGGAAACCCGCGGATGAGCTGACCCTGACCGGCGGGCGCTTCACCAACCCGTTCATGTCTACCGACATGCTGTATTCCAACGACCTGAATTTCGACGGCGTGGCGGCGATTTTTGACCACAAGCTCAACCGCGACTGGGGCGTGTTCGGCACCGTTGGTGCGTTCCCGGTGGATTACACCAACGACACCACCACCAGCAACGGTTTCGACAAGGAAGAAAGCGACAACAAGTGGCTCTACGGCGCGCAGCTTGGCGCCAAGTGGGCGATCAACAGCAACAACCGCCTCAAGGGTGCGTTGGCCTATTACCGTTTCGACGACATTCAAGGCCAACGCTCCAGCCCTTGCGCACCGTGGGCCGGCGCTCCGGGCTGCGACACCGACGGCACTCGAGCGGCGTTCATGCAGAAGGGCAACAGCGTGTTCCTGCTGCGCGACATCACGCCGAACCCGGCCAACCCGACCACCACGCCGCAGCCGCAATTCGTTGGTCTTGCGTCGGAATTCAACCTGCTGGACCTGAACCTGGTATGGGACGCCGATCTGCCGCAAGACTTCAAATTGCGCAGCCAGGGCAACTACATCCACAACCTCGGTTACGACGAAGGCGACATGCGCAAGCGCTCCGAGGGGCAGATCGTCAACAACCTCAACAGCAACGGCGAGATCCAAAGCGGCGCCAATGCGTGGATGGTCCAGTTCACCCTTGGCAACGCGCTGGACCTGAAGAAGCAGGGCGACTGGAACCTGTTCGCCGGCTACAAGTACATCCAGCCGGACGCCTTGCCTGATGGCTTCAACGACTCGTCGTTCCACCTCGGCGGCACCAACGCCAAGGGCTATATCCTCGGCGGCAACTACGGTCTGGCGAAGAACGTCTACGCCACCGGCCGCTGGATGAGCACCGAGGCCGTGTACGGTGCGCCGTTCGACATCGACGTCTTGCAGCTTGAGATCAACACGCGCTTCTAAGGCGCCGGGAGTACGGTCATGCACGCACGAGTTTTACTGTTGGGGCTGAGTTTTTTCATTGCACATGGCGCGCACGCCGAAGGCATGGAGGAGCGTCTGCGTACCCAGTTGCGCAGCACCACTCAGCAGTTGCAGGCCCTGCAAAGTCAGCAGGCCCAGGCCAGCGCCGCGCAACTGGCGGCGCAGAATGAGGCCAAGGCCGCGCAGGCGCAGATCAAGCAATTGACCGCTGAACTGGCCAAGGCCAGAGGCGTGGCCGAACAGTTGGCCGGCCAGCAGCAGAATCTGCACAGCCAGGCGCAAGCGCAAGTCGCCGCCAGCAGCGAACAGGTCGGCAAATTCAAGAAGGCCTACGACGAGTTGCTGGTCATGGCCCGTGCCAAAGAGGCAGAACGGTCTAAGCTTCAAGCGCAATTGGCTGAACGTGACACACAAGTGCAGCAATGTTCAGTCAAGAATCAGCAGATGTACGGCGTCGCCAAACAGATCCTCAGCGCCTACGAAAACATCGATGTCGCCGAGGTGATGAAGATCCGCCAGCCCTTCGCGGGCAGCGCCCGGGTCAAGTTCGATGAACTGGCCCAAGGTTTCGGTGACGAGCTCTACAAGACTCAATTCGACGCGCCGCGAGCCGCGCTCGCGCATTGATTAACAAACAAGGAAGAAGTCATGACTCAATTGATCAGCCATGTGTCCCCGCAATCCCTGACCGAAGTCCTGCAAGCGGCCGGTTATCGCGTCAACCAGACCGAACAGAACGGCATCGTGCAGTTGCTCAGCGCCAGTCAGGGCATCGGTTATGCCGTGCGTTTCGGCAACCCGGCGGTGGAGCAGGGCAGCTACGTCGATTTCACCTTCAGCTGCGCGCTGCGGGTGCAAGGTGAGTTGCCACAAGGTGTGGCCGAGCAGTGGAACGCCACCCGGCGTTTTGCCCGGTTGTCATTGCAGGGCGAATTTCTGGTGATGGAAATGGACGTGGTGGTCGCGGCGGGTGTGAGCAACGAACACCTGCGTGGCAGCCTGGAGCTGTGGGACCGTTTGCTGCAGGAGTTCATCGTCTATCTGCGTGATTTCACCCAGGCCGCGCAAGCCTCGACAGCCAAAGTCGCGGTCGCCGAACAAGAGGAAGTCGCGCTGTGAAAAAGCCTGCCATGGTGATCGGCGCCGGGGCAGTGGCGCTGTTGGTGGTAGCCGTGGCACTGGTGCTGCGACCGGGCACTGACCCGGTTGCCGCCCAGCAATCGTCGCCCTTGGCGGCGGTTGCTGCGGGGCCGGCAGTGGCGCGGTTGGGCAATCAGCAGGTGACGCCACAGGAGTTGCAGGCATTGCTGGCGACATTGCCACCGGCAAGTGCCGAGCAACTGCGCGGCAACCGTGAAGCACTGGAGCGCTGGATTCGTACCCGTCTGGCAGAGAAAGCGGTGCTGGAGCAGGCCGATGCTCAGGGCTGGGCGCAGCGTCCGGACGTGGTGCGGCAAACCCGCGCTGCCACTGAGCAGATCGTCTTTCGCGATTATTTGCGCTCGGTCAGCACCGTGCCGGCGGACTACCCGAGTACGGCCGAGTTGCAACAGGCGTACGACGCCGGCAAAGCCAACTGGATGACCCCGCCGTTGTATCGGGTCAGCCAGATTTTCCTCGCGGTGCCGGATGCCCAGAGCCTGGACGCCGTGCGCAAACAGGCGGCCGAGCTGAGCAAGAAAGCCCAGAACACGCCGGGGGATTTTGCCGCGCTGGCGACTCAGTATTCGCAGGATCGCCTGACCGCCGAACGCGGCGGCGACACCGGGCTGCAACCGTTGCAGCAACTGGTGCCGGAGGTACGGGGTGCGGTGGCGAAACTGAAGGTCGGTGCGGTGTCCGAGCCGGTGCAGAGCGCGGCGGGTTTCCATGTGATCAAACTCACCGAACAGCAACCGGCGCGTACCGCGACCCTCGACGAACTGCGCGATCAACTGACCCAGGCCTTGCGGGCGCAACGCCAGGAGCAGATTGCCCAGGCGTATCTGGACGGGATGCTCAATACCGCGACGCTGAGTATCGACGGGGCTGAGCTGAACAAGGTCCTCGAAACCCACCAATAACCCTGTGGGAGCTGGCTTGCCAGCGATGGCGGAGAGTCAGGCAACACAGGGGCTGGATGTGAGTCCCCCATCGCTGGCAAGCCAGCTCCCACAGGATCTTCACCGGTTCAGACGTTCCATACCGCGCCGGAAGCATCAACAACAAAGATCGACAGGGAGTCATCGATGTCATTCACCGAACCCGCAGGACGACAGGGTAGCCCCGACTATCGCTGGGCACAGGGCGAGCGCGAGCCGTGGCTGGCGCAAGCCGCGACCATCGAAGCCGAGGTCGCGCAATATTTTCTGGTCAGTGCTCGCTGCGGTTGCTTTATGCAGGCGGCGCGCAGCCTCAACGTGCGCTCGACCTTGCTGCGCAAACAATTGGCGCAGCTTGAGCAAACGCTGCAGCACGCGCTGTTCAGCTTTCAAGGCAGCGTCTTGAGCCTGACCCGTGAAGGTCAGCAGTTGCAGGCGCAACTGGTGGCGCTGGCCCACGAACGCAGGCTGCCGGTGGTCGAGCAGCCGCTGATCCGCTTGGCGGTTGCCGAATCAATTCTGCATGACATCCTCGGTCGCGACCTGATCGCGTTGCTGCGGCGCAATGCCAGCGTGCGCCTGGAGATCATTGCGCTGGACAGCGAACTGGCGCTGCGCGCGGTCAGTGCCGACGTGGTGCTGTGGCTGGCCCACGGCGGAACCCCCAGCCCCGGCCCGACCTTTGCCACCAGCCAGCCGCAGGCGCTGGCGCGGCTTGACTACCTGCCGCACATCGCCAAACGCTATTCCCGCGTCACCGCGCGCCCGGCCAGTGCCGACGACCTCAGCGATTTCATGCTGGTGCAATGGCAGCACGACCGGCAGATCGACAGCTTTCGGCCGTGGAATGAACTGGTTGAACAGCGCCTGGCCGGTGTGGTGCAGATGCAGTCTTACGAGCTGATGCTGGAAATGATCCGCTGCAGCGCGTGCATCGGCCTGCTGCCGGCGTACATGAGCCGCTTCGATCGCGGGTTGATCGCGCTGCCAGGGCTGTTTGACGAGCCGATGCAGTTGCAGGCATGGCTGGCGGTCAACGTTGAATCCCAGGCGATAGAAGAAGTCCGCACGCTGGTCGAACTCACCCACCACACCTTCAACGAACGCCAGGAATGGTTTCAGACCTGACCCAATCCCCCGACACACCATTCCCTGTAGGAGCTGCCGCAGGCTGCGATCTTTTGATCTTGTCGTTTAAAAGCAAGATCAAAAGATCGCAGCCTGCGGCAGCTCCTACAGTTTGTATGTGTTTGAACAAGCAGTTTAGAGTGATTGGCCACCCATCGATCCAGGAAGGATCCGCCATGCCCGAGCACAACCCCGCCATCACCCTTGAACGCTTCAATGAATCGCACATCGAGGCCGTCACCGCTCTGTACAACGATCCGGCGGTGACCCGGCAGGTGTTGCAGATGCCGTTTCAATCTACCGAGATCTGGCGTCAGCGGCTGCTGGCGGAGAACGAGCGGATGGTCAAACTGGTGGCGCTGCATCAGGGCGCGGTGGTCGGTCATCTTGGCCTGGAAAACTATTCACGAATCCGCCGCGCCCACGCCGGCAGTGTCGGCATGGCGGTCGCCGTGGCGTGGCAAGGCAAAGGGGTCGGTTCGACACTGCTGGCGGCGGCGCTGGACGTCGCCGACAACTGGATGAACCTGCACCGGGTCGAACTCTCGGTGTACGCCGACAACGAGGCGGCCATCGGTCTGTACCGCAAGTTCGGCTTCGAGAACGAAGGCCTGTTCCGTGACTACGCGGTGCGCGACGGGCGATGGGTCGACACGCTGAGCATGGCCCGTCTGCGCCGTCGATAAGCCCAAAAATCCTGTGGGAGTCAGTCGCTCAATGCAAACGCCACCGCCGCCTGCGCATGCAGTTCGGTGGTGTCGAGCAGCGGCAGGGCGCTGTGTTCGGGTTTGACCAGCAGACCGATTTCCGTGCAGCCGAGGATGATCGCCTGGGCACCGCGCGTGGTCAGCGATTCGATCACTCGCTGATAGATTTTGCGTGATTCGTCACTGATCACTCCGACGCACAATTCGTCGTAGATGATCCGGTGCACGTCTTTGCGCTCGGCGTCGTCCGGCACCAGCACCGTCAAACCCTGCGCAATCAGCCGCTGCTTGAGAAAGTCCTGCTCCATGGTGAACGCCGTGCCGAGCAGGCCCACCGTGTGCGCATCAATATTCAGCGCGGCCTGCGCCGCCGGCTCGGCAATGTGCAGGAACGGAATGCTGATCGCTGCCTGAATCTGCGCCGCGACCTTGTGCATGGTGTTGGTACACAGCACCACGCATTCGGCGCCGCCGGCCTCGAGCCTGCGCGCGGCATCCACCAGAATCGCCGCCGCATCGTCCCAGCGCCCAGCGTGCTGGGCCTGTTCGACCGGGCCGAAGTCGACGCTGTACATCAGGATTTGCGCCGAGCGCAGCGGACCGAGGCGGTCGCGGACCTGTTGATTGATGAGTCGATAATATTCAGCGCTGGATTCCCAGCTCATGCCGCCGATCAAGCCGATGGTACGCATTGAAATTCCTCGTTCAATGGCCCGTATTGGAAAAGTCGGGCTCCGGCCGAGTGTCCATCGGTTGCACGACGGATGCCAGTACAAAGCAACTGTACCGTTGATCCATTTGCCAAGTGTCACGGTGTCGACGTTCGAGGTTAAACGTACGCCGGTACGCCGATCTGTCACTATCGACTCTCGCAGGCTCTCTCCGAGGAACGTACCGATGAACGACGTACAACAACTGGGCGAAATGCTTCGTCACTATGCCGAGAGTGAAGCGCACAAGAAGCAACTGTTCCAAACCCAGTCGCAGGCGTGGGCCAGCCGCATCACCGAACTGTTCGGCCAGATCCAGCAATGGCTGGAACCGGTGCAGGCACCGAACCTGCTGGAGGTGAGCCGCGAAGCTTACGTCGCATTCGGGCCGAGCACGCCGGTAGAAACCTCGACCTTCAAGACCGAGAAACTGAGCATCGTGATTGCCGGCAAAATGGTGGAATTCGTGCCGGACGTGATGGGCAGCGCCGGGCAGATTTCCCTGGCCGTGATGGGCCTGACGGCGGCGCGCTATGGCAGCATTTCGCTGGTGGGGTTGCCGAGCGGCGAGTGGCAGTGGCGCAAAACCAATGGCCTGAAGGATCCGGACACCTTCGTGTTTGATGCGGGCTTTCTTGCACAGCAGTTGCAGAGCCTGATTCCCCGCGATCGCGCCTAAGATCAAGCGCTAACCCCCCCCCTCACCCCAACCCTCTCCCCCAAGGAGGCGAGGGGGAAGGGAGCCTACCGGGTGCAATTCGAAAACTTGAGTTCGGCTCGGAATCTCAGGTCGGTGCATCTCGAAAGTACAACGCGGTCAGTTCCCTCTCCCTTGGGAGAGGGCTAGGGTGAGGGGCATGTCACTGACACCCCTCACATCTCCAGATTGATCCAGCCCGGTTTCGCCTCTTCCGGCGCCACCGCTTTCACGGTTTTGCCGGTGGCCAGTTCCACCCGCCGTGCCACCTCCGGATCATCGGCAAACGGCACCATGCTCGCATCGTCGAGGCTCTCTGAAGTCTGATGGCGCAGGCAGTACTCCACCGCCAGCCACAGAAACACCACGCCCAGCACATTCAAGAAAATATCCATCCTCTTCAGCTCCCTGCCTCAGGCGATCTGCGCCTGACTGCGCGCCAGCGCCACGTCGGCGACCCGCACCGTGCGCCAGACGTTGTAGGCCATCAGCAGCATGCCGCTGAGGAAAAACACCCCGCCGGCAAAGCGCACGATGAAGCCCGGATGACTGGCCTGCAGCGCCTCGACAAACGAATAGGTCAGCGTGCCGTCCTCGTTGATCGCCCGCCACATCAGGCCCTGAGTGATGCCGTTGACCCACATCGAGGCGATGTACAGCACCGTACCAATGGTCGCCAGCCAGAAGTGCAGGTTAATCAGCGGTGTGCTGTACATCTGCTCGCGGCCAAAGACTTTCGGCACCATGTGATACGTCGCGCCGAAGGTGATCATCGCCACCCAGCCCAAAGCCCCGGCGTGAACGTGGCCGATGGTCCAGTCGGTGTAGTGGGAGAGGGCGTTGACGGTTTTGATCGCCATCATCGGGCCTTCGAACGTCGACATGCCGTAGAACGCCAGCGACAGCACCAGGAAGCGCAGAATCGGGTCGGTGCGCAACTTATGCCAGGCGCCGGACAAGGTCATCATGCCGTTGATCATCCCGCCCCAGCTCGGCGCCAGCAGGATCAGTGACATTGCCATACCGAGGGACTGCGCCCAGTCCGGCAGCGCGGTGTAGTGCAAGTGGTGCGGGCCGGCCCAGATGTACAGGGTGATCAGTGCCCAGAAATGCACGATCGACAACCGGTACGAATACACCGGGCGATTAACCTGTTTCGGCACGAAGTAATACATCATTCCGAGAAAGCCCGTGGTCAGGAAGAACCCCACCGCGTTATGCCCGTACCACCACTGCACCATGGCATCGGTGGCCCCGGAATACACCGGATAGGATTTGAACCAGTCCACCGGAATCGACAGGTGATTGACCACGTGCAGCATGGCGATCACCAGAATGAACGCGCCAAAGAACCAGTTGCCGACGTAGATATGTTTGGTCTTGCGCTGCACCACAGTGGTGAAAAACACGATGGCATACGCCACCCAGACCACCGCCATCCACACCGCGCCGGAGAATTCGATCTCGGCGTATTCCTTGGTGGTGGTGTAGCCCAGCGGCAGGGTGATCAGCATGATCACGATCACCGATTGCCAGCCCCAGAACGTGAAGGCGGCGAGCTTGTCCGAATACAGCCGCACCTGGCAGGTACGCTGCACCGCGTAGTAACTGGCGGCGAATTGCGCGCTGCCGGCGAAACCGAAAATCACCAGGCTGGTGTGCAATGGCCGCAAGCGGCCGAAGGTGGTCCAGGGCAGGTCGAGGTTCATCTCCGGCCACACCAGTTGCGAGGCGATCCATACCCCCATCGCCATGCCGACGACACCCCAGAACACCGTCGCGATAACGAATTGGCGGACGACCTTGTAGTTATAAGCCTGTCCGATTGTTGCTGTGCTCATGGTCAGTTCTTCCACGGTTGCAAAGTCTTGCCAGGCCACCCTGGTCTGGCACGAGCTGCACTGTAGGAATACCGCCAGAAACAAAACAGGCTCAGGAATCTTTCATTTGTACGGATCAGATTGGAGTGCTGACTGCGGCGTTCTGCCGCGCCCTGATACGGTTTTTATCGTTTCAGGTGAATCTGTTGTGTGCTGCGCTGCTCGTCCATAGTGCCTTTACGAAAACTGTGGGAGCGAGCCTGCTCGCGAATGCGGTGTGTCAGCCAACAATGCAGTTGCCTGACACACCGCATTCGCGAGCAGGCTCGCTCCCACAGAATTAATTGATGAGGTGGGGCAGGCACATGTATCAATACGACGATTACGACCGCGCACTGGTGTTCGAGCGCGTCGCGCAGTTTCGCGATCAGGTCGAGCGCTTCATGGCCGGTGAATTGAGCGATGAGGAGTTCCTGCCGCTGCGCCTGCAAAACGGCCTGTACATGCAAAAGCACGCGTACATGCTGCGGGTAGCGATCCCCTACGGCACCCTGAGTGCCGAGCAGATGCGCACGCTGGCGAGCATTGCCGCCGACCACGATCGCGGTTACGGCCACTTCACCACGCGGCAGAACCTGCAGTTCAACTGGATCGAACTGGCGCAGGTGCCGGACATCCTTGAACGTCTGGCGCAGGTCAACATGCATGCGATCCAGACCTCCGGCAACTGTGTGCGCAACATCACCACCGAAGCCTTCGCCGGGGTCGCGGCGGACGAGCTGATCGATCCGCGCCCGCTGGCAGAAATCCTCCGGCAATGGTCGACGATCAACCCGGAATTCCTCTTCCTGCCACGCAAGTTCAAGATCGCCATCTGCTCGGCAAAACAGGATCGCGCGGCGATCATGATGCATGACATCGGCCTCTATCTTTATCCGGGGCGCGACGGGCAAATGCTGTTGCGAGTGATCGTCGGTGGCGGGTTGGGACGCACGCCGATTCTCGGTGTGCAGATCCGCGAAGGTTTGCCGTGGCAGCATCTGCTGTCCTACGTCGAGGCGATCCTGCGGGTCTATAACCGCCATGGCCGGCGCGACAACAAGTACAAGGCGCGGATCAAGATTCTGGTCAAGGCGCTGGGCATCGAGGCGTTCGCCAAAGAGGTCGAGGAAGAATGGCAACACCTCAAGGACGGCCCGGCGCAGTTGACCGAGGCTGAATACGCGCGGGTCGCCAGTGCTTTCGTGCCGCCGATCTATCACACCCTGGCCGATACCGATCTGGACTTCGGCACGTATCTGGCTGAAAGTCCGGCGTTCGCCCGCTGGGTCGCGCGCAACGTGCAGCCGCACAAGAAAGCGGGTTACACCAGCGTGGTGCTGTCGACCAAACCGGGTCTGAGTGCGCCCCCGGGGGATGTCACCGGGTTGCAGATGCTGGCGGTGGCCGACTGGGCGGAGCGCTTCGGATTTGGCGAAATTCGCATTGCCCACGAGCAGAACATTGTCCTGCCCGATGTGCAAAAGTCTGACCTGTATGCGCTCTGGCAACTGGCCTGCGAGCACAATCTGGGCAGCGCCAACGTCGGCCTGCTGACCGACATCATCGCCTGCCCGGGCGGCGATTTCTGTGCGCTGGCCAACGCCAAGTCGATCCCGATTGCCCAGGCGATTCAGGCGCGTTTCGCCAACCTCGATTACCTGCACGATCTGGGCGACATCAGCCTGAACATCTCCGGCTGCATGAACGCCTGCGGCCACCACCACATTGGCAATATCGGCATTCTCGGTGTCGATAAAAACGGCAGCGAGTGGTACCAGATCACCCTCGGCGGCGCGCAGGGCAAACACAGCGCATTGGGCAAAGTCATTGGTCCGTCCTTCAGTGCCGCTGAAGTGCCGCAGGTGATCGAGCGGATTATCGGTACTTTTGTGCGTTACCGCGAAAGCGAGGAACTGTTTGTCGACACCGTGGCGCGCATTGGCCTGGAGCCGTTCAAGGAACGGATCTATCCGAAAATGCTGGAGGTCTCGGCATGAACAATCTGCTGCGGCTGGAGCAGGGTGTGGCGCGGCAGGTCGAGGATGATCCGTGGACGCTGATTCGCGAGCCGGAGCAGGGCAGGCCGCAAGGGTTGCTGATCCTGCCGCTGGCGCACTGGCTGCAATCGCCCTCGACCCACGCGGTGTGGCTGGGGCCGGACGATGAAGTTGAAAGCGTGGTGCCGTGGCTGGCCTCGCTGCCGCTGATTGCCCTGGATTTTCCGAGCTTTCGCGATGGTCGCGCCTACAGTCAGGCGTATCTGCTGCGTAGCCGGTTTGGCTGGGCTGGCGAGTTGCGGGCGATTGGTGATGTTTTGCGTGATCAGCTCAGTCATATGCGCCAGTGCGGGTTCGACAGCTTTGCAGTGCGCGAGGACAAGTCGGCCGAAGATGCCCTGAAAGGACTGGCGGGGATGAGCGTGCTGTACGGCCGCTCGGTGATCGAGCCGCGCCCGCTATTCCGCAGACGCTGAAGACTCTGTGGCGAGGGAGCTTGCTCCCGCTGGAGTGCGCAGCACTCCCAAACAGGCATGATGCGATCCGACAGATAAATCGCGTCGTCTGGTTTGGGGCGGCTTCGCCACCCAGCGGGAGCAAGCTCCCTCGTCACAGGTGTTTTGCAGTGACTTGCAGGGGAAACCCTTACATCCCGCACCAATCCCGGATTTTCCCTTGGGTCGATGCTGGCCTTTTGGTAGAGTCGCCGTCGCCAGCGGGTTTTCGGCTGGACGACGGAACGAAGAAGGGAGTCTGGGTAGTGAGTGCGGGCAAAAAGATTTTGGGCCTCACGGCGTTGCTGTTGATGCTGACGCTGTGGGCCAGTTACTTCTATGTGTTCAAGGAAAACCACGACGGCCAGTTGGGCGGCGCCGGTGAAAGCACCGCGTGGTGCGGCACGCCGCCGTCCACCGAAGCGGCGCTGCTGGGCAAGGATCAACTGACCCTGCGCGTCACCAACAACCTGCGCGGCGAGTTCATGCTCAGTGGCTCGCTGGTGGTCTCCGAACGCACCTTCAACCGCTACGATCTGGGCCGCAACGAACTGCGTCTGCGCCTCGAACCGTTGCAGTGGTCGTATGGCGTCACGCCGATCTTCCTCGAACAGGTCAAGGTCCAGCCGCTGAGCCGCAACCTCGCCTCACCGACCAAAAGCGCCTACGCCGAGCTTGAGCCACGGCCAATCGGCGTGCAGGGCCAGGTCACCGACTTTCCGTTCGACACCTATCGCTACGGCTACAAACCGGTGCTGTATTACCTCAAGGGCAGCGAGCGCATCGACCTGCGCTTCAAGAACATCACCACGCTGATGGACCTGTCCAACACCTTCACACCGATTCAGAAATACAACCGCGTCGAGTACATCAACGAGAAAAACTCGATGATCCGCGACGAGGACTACAAGGCCTACGGCCCGCACGAATGCGCCTTCAGCGTCGAGCGCAAAGGCTCGTTCAAGGTTGTGGTGCTGTTGTTGCTGCTGGTGTTGTGCCTGCCGTTGCTGCACGTGTTCTATCGCGACGAACCGGGGATCGACTTCCTCGCTACGCTGGTGGCGATTGCCGTGGTGCGCGTGCTGCTGGTGGGGCCGGTGCAGGACTTCCAGCTGTACAACATCGACTTCCTGTTCGGCGCGGCGATTCTGCTGGTGGGCTCGGTGTCGCTGATCAAGGCGATGCGCGCCAACAGCCGGCGCGAGATGGCGTTGAAGAGCGGGGCGACGTCTTCCTGGTAACCGCTGGCTCTGTGGCGAGGGAGCTTGCTCCCGCTGGAGTGCGCAGCACTCCCCAGCAGGAATGATGAGTCGGCCAGATGAATCGCAATGTCTGTTTTTGGGGTGGCTTCGCCACCCAGCGGGAGCAAGCTCCCTCGCCACAGAAATTAAGGGTTATTTCAGCGCAGGATCGCCCATGTTCATCTTCTTCCACCCCTGCAACAGCACCTGGGCCTTCGGCTCCTGGCCGTTCTCCAGGTAGTACTGGATCAGCGACAGCCGGGCATTGCGGTTCGCCGGCTGGACTTTGAGCAGACGCTCCAGCTCGTCACACGCCTCGGTCACCTTGCCACTGTCGTGCAACGCCACCGCCAGCACGTAACCGTACTGCGGGTTCTGCGGCTCCAGTTGCGCGGCTTTGTGCAGCGCGGTCATGGCTTCGGCAGTCTTGCCGGCGCGGATCAATGACAGGCCACGGGTGTGCTGCAGCAATGCAGCGTCGGGGTGCGCCTTGAGGCTGTCGTCCAGCAGGGTCTGCGCTTCCTGACCCCGACCATTGGCCTCCAGCCATTGCACCAGCGTCACCAGCGCCGGGTAGAAATCCGGATCGCGTTTGAGTGCGGTGCGCAGCAACCCTTCGACCTCGGCAGCACGGCCACTGGCCTGATACAGCATTGCCAGGTTCAGGTTGGCCTCGGCCCGTTCCGCGAGACTGTTCTGCACCGCCTCATACTCGGCAATCGCCGCGTCCCAATGGGGCTGTGCGGCGCCGAGGCCGTTGTTGCGCGCCACGCTGAGCAGGTCCCGCGCCGCGACGATGCGCACGGCTTTCACCGGATCGCTGAGCAGCGGTGTCAGCAACGAGGCGCGCTCGGCGGGCGGCAGGAAGGCACTGATGGCGCGCACCGCGCTTTCGCGAACCTGCGGCGCTGGATCTTTCAGATTCTGAGTCGCCAGTTTCAAAGCCTGATCACTCGGATACAGCGGCAGTTCAGCCAGCAACGTTGCCCGCTGAATCGCCGGCACATCGCTGCGCTGCAATTGCTCATACAGAGCGTTTGCGGCGCCGGGCTGACCGTTGCGAATCAGCCACAGACTCTCGTCATAGCGCGGTGCCTGTGGGGTCGCCGCGGAGGCGTTCCACACCTTGAATTGCGCGGTGATCTTGTCACCGGCCTTGCCTTGGTGGCAGCTCAGACACGCGTCGGGCGTGCCGAGTTTTTGCGCGCGTTCCGGGTTGGGGATGCTGAAGCTGTGGTCATGGCGCCAGTCGTTGCCCATGTAGAACTTGCCGGGCATGTGGCAATCCACGCACTGCGAGCCGGGCTGGCCCGGGGTGTGGCGGGTGTGTTCGATGGAGTCGTAGTTCTTCGCTTGCAGGCCCTTGCCATCGACACCTTCGACCGAGGTCTTGCCCGCCGTGTTGTGGCATTGCAGACACACCGCGTTGCCCGGCGCCTTGAGTTCGCTGCTGTGCGGGTTGTGGCAATTGCTGCAGCGCACCCCTTTGTCGAACATTTTGCTCTGCAGGAACGAGCCGTGCTCGAACACCTCATCCTTGATCTTGCCGTCCAGCGCATACAGTTCGCGGGTGAGAGTGCTCGGCAGGTAGTCGTCCATCAAGTGCTTGCCGACGGTGTAGCCATCGCCCAGCGGCGCACGGCGCGCATGGCAGCGGGCACAGGTTTCGATTTCGACGGTAGCATTCTTGTCCTTGAGGTCGACGGCAAAACCCTTGTGGATCAGGTCGTCTTTTTTCTGCGTCCACTCCAGGTGATTCGAGGCCGGGCCGTGGCAGGCCTGACAGCCAACCCCGAGGCTGTTCCACTGGCTGTTGAACGTGTTGCTGGCCGCATCGAAATTGCGCTTGAAGCCAGTGGTGTGACATTCGACGCACATGAAGTTGGCGTTCTGGCTGGGCTTGCTCCAGTGCAGCGGATTCTTGAAATTCACGCCTTGGCCGGGATAGAGGTGAAACCAGCGGTGTTTCTCGGTATCCCACGCCACACCGAGCGCTTGCAAACGGCCTTCGCCGACGTCGATCAGGTATTGCTGCAACGGTGCAATGCCGAAGGTGAAGGCGACTTTGAAGTCAGCGTTCTTGCCATCGATACCCGGCGTATTGACGCGAAACTGGTCGTCTTTGCGGGAGAACCGGGTGGTCTCGTTTTCGGCCCTGAAGGTGACGTTGTTGAAGTCGCCAAGCACGGTGTCGGCATTCGCTGGCTGCATCGCCAATTGGTGATGCGAGCCTTGCCAGTCCTTGACCTGCTCGGTGTGGCAGCCCTGGCATTGTTGCTCATCGACCATGCTGGCGGGTTTCTGTGCAACTGGTTGCGGTCTTGCGACGACAGGCGCCGCCGCGCTGATCGGCGGGGCCGTGTATGGCGCGGGCGCAGTGCTGAACAGAAACCAGCCAATGCCCGCCACAGCGGCCAGCAGCACGCCAATAGTGAGAGGGAACAGAAAACGCGAAAGGGACGGTCGGGACGAATCAGGTTCAGGCGGTGCGACTTTATTTTTATGCTTGGGCATTACGACTTCCGTGGTCAGATGCATTGGCCTGCTGGCATGCGTTCAAGCTTGATGCAGCTTTGCCGGATGCCCGGCGTCTGTCAAACGTCAGTTGTGACGCGGCGCCCGGTGTTGTGTGAATTTTCTGGTTTTCAGCGCAATTGCCGCGGTTTTAGCTATACCTGTAACTCCCCCCAACGCAATACATTCAGGCCTTCTGACAGGAGTTACAGCATGAAGCTAGCAGTAATGATGGGCACCCTCTGCATTGCCACCCTTGGCGTGGTGGGTTGCTCCAGCAAAACCGTCGCTCCCGATGAGTATTCCGGCTTTCTCAAGGACTACAGCCAGCTCAAGGAGGCCAAATCGCCGTCCGGTGCCGAGGTGATGCGCTGGATCGATCCGAAGGTGGATATCAGCAAATTCACCAGCGTGTACATCGAGCCGACCCAGCTCTATCCAAAGCCGCAACCGACCGCGAAGATTTCCCAACAGACCCTCAACGGCATCACCTCCTATTACGATCAGGCGCTCAAGCGTGAAATCAGCAAGGATCTGCCGCTGGCCAACGGCCCTGGCCCAGGCGTGATTGTGGTGCGTGCGGCCATCACTGCTGTGAGCAGCAAGACCGAAGGCCTGCACGCTTATGAAGTGATCCCGGTGGCGTTGGTGGCAGCAGCCGTCAGCACTGCCAGCGGTATCCGCGATCAGGAAACCACGCTGGCCACCGAAGCGGTGTTCCTCGACGGTGCGAGCAACAAAGTCGTGGCACAGGTGGTGCGCAAAGGCACCGGCAAACCGTTGGAGAACGACACGCAAGCCATGAAGGCCACTGACGTCAAACCGGTGATTGATGGCTGGGCCAATGACATGCATCAGATGTATCTGAAGCTCAAGGCCAGTAAATAACCCGGGACCCCATGTAGGAGCTGCCGCAGGCTGCGATCTTTTGACTTTGATTTTTTAAAAACAAGATCAAAAGATCGCAGCCTTCGGCAGCTCCTACAGGGGGCAGCGTTACTGCCCGGTAAACCAGCTGAAGTACGGGTTGCCGCCATCCCCGCGCATCACCTCACGCATATCTCGTCCCCACGCATCCCGATCCCCGTCATACGCATGCAGGCTGGCGCGGTAGAACTGCATCAGGCGCTGACGGTGTGTCTCCAGTCGCTCAGTGAACCCGGCATCGGCATTCACCAGTGGTGGTGGCTGATACAAGTCCAGCAGTGCCGGCAACACCCGAGTGATTTCCTTGCTGCGCACCCACGGCGCGTATTCGATCCGGGGCTGATCGTCCGTGACCGCCGGGGCATTGGCTGCGAAACGTTCAAGGCCTGCGCGGTCGGTGACCCAGGTCGCGAGCAACGCGGCCGCCGAGCCAATCCCGACATCCTGCAAAGTGCTGCGCACGCTGGCCTGCTGGAAACGCTCGGTGATTTTCGCCGCGTCCAGTTGCATCGGCTGCAGCGAACCGACCAGCAGCATCTCGTGGAACTCGCTGGTCCACAGCGAGGCATACGGGAACACATCGAGGAAGCTGCGTACCAGTGCGCGCGAGTCGTCGATGTTCTGGGTCGGCAACGGTAACCACTGCGCGACGATGCCGTGTTGCTCCAGCCGACTGGCCGCCAACTGATAGAAGTCTCGCGAGTACAGGTTGACCACGCCGGTTGCCGACGGTGGTGGCGGTTCGAGGGTGATCAGGTCGTAAGTCTGCGGGCTGCGCAGCAGTTCCTGGCGACCGTCGCGAAGGCGCACATCGATTCCCGGATCGCTGGCGGCATTGAAGTTGCCGTTGAACAGGGGCGCAGCCTTGACCACCGACGGTAACAACTCGGCAACCACCCGATGTTCCAGGCCCGGATAGCGCAGCAGGGCGCCGGCGGTGATCCCAGTGCCGAAACCGATCACCAGTGTCGAACGTGGCTCGCCGTTGTGGATCAGCAACGGCAGCAGGGCCTGGATGCGCATGTAGCGCAGCGACGGCATGGCATCGCCGGTGTTCGACACACCTTGAATGTACAAGCGGTGGAAGGTGTTTTCACCACGGCCCTGAGCGACCACCGCCACGGTGCCGCCTCGGCCTTCCTCGTAGAACGCCAGCGTGCCGTTGCGCGCACCGGGCAGCAGACTAGCGATTTTGTCGACCGGCGTCAGTACGGCCAATGCCACCGATACCAGCCCCAACGCGACCACCGCCTGACGTCGGCCTTTTTTGACGTGGTGACCCTTGCGCACAGCCACGTAGCCAGTGCCGGCCGCGATGATTGCCAGCAGGCCTAGCGTGCGCACCAGCCCCAGCAGCGGAATCAGCAGAAAACCGCAGAGCATCACCCCGACAATCCCGCCCAGCGTATTGAACGCGACCACGGCACCGACATCGCGCCCGACGCGTTCACGTCCCACGCTCAAGCGCAGTGCCAGCGGAAACGCCGCGCCGAGCAACAGCGTCGGGACGAACACGATGCTCAGTGCCGCCACTGCAAAACGTGCGCTCATGCCGGCCAGTTCGCTCGCGCCGAACGTCAGCACCCAGTACTCGGCCTGACTTTGCGCCAACACCAGCCAACGCCCGAGCACAGCAATTTCCAGCAAAGCGATGAGCCCGGCACCGGCTATCAGCAGACCGAACACGCCCCACGGATCGCGAATGCGCTCGACGCGACGAGCGAGCAGAGTGCTGCCGATGAACAGTCCGGTCAGGTATGTGGCGAGCACCACGGCAAACGCGTAGGTGCGGGTGCTCATGAACTGCACGATCGACTGCGACCAGACCACTTCATACCCCAGCGCCACGCCGCCAGCGATGGCGTATAACCACAGGGCGGTGCGGTCTGCGGCTTTCCCGGTGTGAGCTTTGACGGGGGCTGCAACTGGCGTCGGACGCTGACGTTGCAGCCACAGCGCAGCGGTTGCGGCCAGCAGATTGAGCATTGCGGCAAACAGCGCACTGCCGCGCACGCCGAGGGTGGCGATCAGCACGAACGCGGCGAGCAGGGTGCCGACAATTGCGCCGAGGGTGTTGGCCGCATACAGCTGACCGCCGGCCTTGCCCGGGTCAGCCGCCAGCGAGCGCACCAGCACCGGCAGTGTGCCGCCCATCAACACCGCCGGAATCCCCACTAGCGCGAATGGCAATAGCCAGGCCAGCAGGCCGACATGGCTTTGCAACCAGGCAAACGGGCTCGCCGCCAGGCTCATCGCAACCGTGGCGCCAACGCCAAGAATCGCCACCAGCACTTCCAGCCCGGCGTAGAGCAGCACCGGTTGCTGCAAGCGATCAGCCCAGCGCCCGAACAGCCAGCCGCCAATGGCCAGACCGGCGAAAAAGGCGCTGATGCCGGTGGTGATGGCGTAGACCTCGACCCCGACCACCAGCGACAACTGCTTGATCCACAGCACCTGATACACCAGCGCGGCGGCGCCGGAGGTGCACAACAGCAGGGCAGGGATCAGCAGCGCCGGGGTGGCGGCTTGCGCGGTGGGTATGGCCGACGGCTTGCTGGCGATACGTGAGGACATGCGGGGGGGCCTTGTTCAAATCACACAATATCTGTGACGGTGCGGGCCTCATCGCTGGCAAGCCAGCTCCCACAGGGATCTTCAGTGAACACTCATGTTGTGGTCGACAGAAATACCTGTGGGAGCTGGCTTGCCAGCGATTGGGGCCGGCACGGTCTCAGGTGAAAATCAGGGCCGCCCGCCGATGAGGGCGGGCGGCAGTTCAACGGTCTTACTGTGCAGCCGGAGCCGCTTTCATTTTTTCAGCGATTTTGGCGTCAACCGCAGCACGGATCTGGTCGATGCTGAAGCTGGCCGGTTTCTGGCTTGGCGGGTACTCGATGAAGGTCTGTAGGAACTTCGCAGACTTGGTCACCGCTACGCCGGCCAGATAGACGTTCTTGGTGTTCCAGTCATAGAACTGGTCAGACACCACATCCGCCCGCTCATACGGATCCATCCGCAGGTTGAGGATTTTCGGCACGCGCAGGCACACGAACGGCTCGCTCCAGACCCGGAAACCGCCCGGCTGGCGCTGTTCGCAGAACACCACTTTCCAGTTGTCGAAGCGCATCGAGACCAGCATGCCGTCGTCGTTGAAGTAGTAGAACTCGTTGCGCTCGCCTTTGGGCTGCTGGCCGGTCAGGTAGGGCAACTGGTTGTAGCCGTCCAGATGCACTTTGAAGCTGGTACCACCGGAAGTCGGCGCCCAGCCCTTGAGCAGTTTGTCTTTCACGTCGGCATCGCCGGCAGCAGCGAGCAGGGTCGGGAACCAGTCCATCCCCGAGAACATCTCGTTGGAGACTTCGCCGGCCTTGATCTTGCCGGGCCAGCGGACAATCGCCGGCACCCGGTACGCGCCTTCCCAGTTGGAGTTCTTCTCGTTGCGGAACGGCGTGGTCGCCGCGTCCGGCCAGGAGAACTGGTTCGGGCCGTTGTCGGTGGTGTAGACCACGATCGTGTTGTCGGCGATTTTCAGGTCATCGATGGTTTTCAGCAGTTTGCCGACATCGGCATCGTGCTCGAGCATGCCGTCCGCATATTCGTTGCCGGGCATGCCGCTCTGGCCCTTCATCGAATCACGTACATGGGTGAACACGTGCATGCGCGTGGTGTTCATCCAGACGAAGAACGGCTTGTCGGCCTTGGCCTGTTTCTCGATGAACGCTTGCGCGGCGGCAGTGGTTTCGTCGTCGATGGTTTCCATGCGCTTGGTGGTCAAGGCGCCGGTGTCTTCGATCTTGCCGTCGGCGAAGCTGTGGATCACCCCTCGCGGGGTATTGGCCTTGACGAATTCGGCATCGTCCTTGGGCCAGTACGGACGCTCTGGCTCTTCTTCAGCGTTGAGGTGGTACAGGTTGCCGAAGAACTCGTCGAAACCGTGGTTGGTCGGCAGGTACTCATCGCGGTCACCCAGGTGGTTCTTGCCGAACTGCCCGGTGGCATAACCCAGACCCTTCAGCGCCTGGGCGATGGTGATGTCGCGTTTTTGCAGGCCGACCGGAGCGCCGGGAATCCCGACCTTCGACAGACCTGTACGCAGTGGCGTCTGGCCGGTGATGAACGACGATCGTCCGGCGGTGCAGCTGTTCTCCGCGTAGTAGTCGGTGAACATCATGCCTTCTTTGGCAATCCGGTCGATGTTCGGGGTCTTGTAGCCAACCACGCCCATGGAATAGGCGCTGATATTGGTCTGGCCGATATCGTCGCCGAAGATCACCAGAATGTTGGGTTTCTCAGCCGCTGTGGCGGTTGCCGACAGCGCCATCACCGAGGTTGCCACCAGGGCGAGTTTCGGTAGCCACTTGCGTATGCGAGTCATCTGACTTGCTCCTTTTGCGCGGGGGTGTCGCTTGCTGCGACTTACGTTTACTGCAGTCCTGCGTCACGCTTTTTCTTATTGCACCTGCCCGGTTGCCGGTGGATCGTACGGGTAGATCCGGCGCCATTCGGTCGCCATGTCGACCACGGTCCAGCCACGGGAATTTGCTTCGTCGAGGGCTTTGTCGAGCCGCCCGATATCGGATTTTCGGTCATAGGCCCACTCGCGTCTGGCGTCGGTGTGGTGCACCAGCCCCATGAAGCGTTTGCCGGGGCCAGCGGCGGTCCACTGCAGCATTTGCAGGTCGCCGTCGGAATTGCCGAACGCGAGAATCGGGCGTTTGCCGATCACCGCATCAATGCTCTCCGGTTTGCCCGGGCCGTCGTCGTTGTGCGCCAGTTTTGGCGTGCGCAGGATTGAGGCTTGGCCGTCCTTGAACTGGAACGCGGTGACGAACGTGGTGCCGATCACCTGTTCCGGCGGGATGCCATAGACCTTCTCGGCAAAGGCGCGCATGAAGCCGGTGTCGCCGCCGGAAACGATGTAGGTCTTGAAGTCCTGGCTGCGCAGGTAGTCGAGCATTTCCAGCATCGGCTGGAAGATCATTTCGGTGTAGGGCTTGCCGGTCTTCGGATGCCGCGCCTGACTCAGCCAGGTTTTGGCGTAATCGTCGAAAGCCTCGGTGGTCATGCCGGTGTGGGTGGCACCGAAGATCTTGATAATCCCGTCCATGCCGGCGGCGGCCAGTGCCTTGTGGTCGTTCTCCAGCACGGCTTTGAATGGCTGGGTGGTTTTCCATTCGGGGTGCTGCGGCGCATTGCGCTTGACCTCGTCGAGGGCGAACAGCAACTCGAAATACATCGGCTGCTCGCTCCACAGGGTGCCGTCGTTGTCGAACACGGCAATGCGATCGGCGGGTTTGACGAAGTCTTTGCCGGACTGATCGGTAACGGCTTGCACAAACTCGATGATGTGTTTTTTGGCCGGGCCGTCGTTCCATGACGGCAGTGGCTCGCTGGCCTGGGCCAGCAGTGGCAATGCCAGCGCAAACACCAGCGCAAACACCAGCGCAAGGCTGAAACGTTGACGCTGCGGCGGCGGGGTGGTCATGGGAATTCCCTTTCCTGAACAGGGTTGAGTGGGCGCAGGGCCGACGCCGGTTTGTGCGGCTGTTGTTCGGCCTGACTGTGAAGCGTAGTCAACGATTCCTGCAGTTGAGCAAGTGTTTGTGCAGTCTGCGGATCACGTCCGTAAAGTCCGCGCAACAGGCCCTGCAAGCGCGGGCCGGCATTCACCAGTCGCAGCCCGAGGCGACGGCGGCGCAGCCACAGATACACCGCGCTCAATTGCGTCGGATGAGCTTGCAGTTGCGGGTTGATCTGTTGCCAGGCGAAGTCCGCCGATTGCTCCCAGGCCAGTTGCCGCGCGTGCTTGCGTACCTGCCATTGGCGCCGGGCGCGCAACAGGGCAGGACGCAGCCAATAACCGACGCCAGTGCACACGGCGAGTAGCGCCAGCCACAACAGCCAGCGTGTGGAAAAGTGCGGGTTGTTGCGGCCGAGCTGCTGGAGATCGTCGGTGATCGAAAACACCGGTTTGTAGGCGCTGTTGGCTGCGGCTTCGAAGGTCACGGCGGGCACTTGCGCAATGCGGCTCTGCTGCGTTTTGACGTCCCACCATTTCACCGCGATGTCCGGCAGGGTGTAGGCGCCAGCCTTGTCGATACGGTAGGTGACAGCGTCGATCCGCTGACCACCGAGCACGTTGCCGCGGCCGTCATCCAGACGGCTGACTTGTGGTGTCTGCGGATAACGACTCAGACCGTCTACCTCACCCAGTGGCGGAATCGGCAGCGCCATCGCCAGTGCGCCATCGGCCTGCAGGGTCAGTTGGCGGGTCACGCTGTCGCCGGTTTTCAACGGGGTTGCCGAGTTGATCAGGCTTTGGCTCAGGCGCACATCGCTGGCCACCAACGGCGTTTCTCCGGGTTTGAAGCCTGGCGGCTGGGCGGCACTGAAGTGCAAGGGTTGGCTGTGTGCATAGATTGCAGTGCTGGCCTGACCCGGTGTCGCGGAGACCGTCAACGGCGGGATGTCGAAGCGGCGGGCGACATTCGGGGTGATCAGGTAGCTGTAGCGCAAGCCGCTGAAGGATTGTCCGTCGATCGTCTGATTCAGGTGTTGGGCCCGGCCATCGGGCGGCGTCACCAGGGCGCCGTCGAGTTTCAGTTCGGGCAGGCTCGCGGCGCTGGTGAACCAGGTGTCGGTGAGCACGTCGACTTGCAGCTCCACCAGACCGCCGACCATGGCGCCTTCGGCGGGTTGCAGGTGGGCGTGGATTTTCAGTTGGGGTTCGGCGGCAGAGGCATTCAGGCTGAGCAAGCTGGTTATGAGCAAGGTGCAGATTTTTTTGCTGGCAGATCTGGCCTCATCGCTGGCAAGCCAGCTCCCACAGGGGGGGCTTGTGTTATCGCCAATCGAGTTAACAGCGCAAAACCTTGTGGGTGCTGGCTTGCCAGCGATGAAGCCAACCCGGTTCATGGCCTGGCCCCCGACTGATCCTGCAAACTGAACTTCTGCCTGAGAAACTTCGCCGGCGAGGTGTTCAGGTTCTGCAGCCACAACGCGTCGGACGCTGCCTGTTCGGTCTCGACCTTTTTGCTCTGACCCTTGCCCGGCGCCTTGTCGAATTTCACTTCATCCGGTTTGGTCTCGGGGGCATTTTTTTCGGCGCTGTCGGTGTCCTTGAGCAACGCCTGCGCCAGCGCCAGATTGGCCGTGGCCTCGGGAAATTGCGGTTGTCTTTGCAGGGCCTGGGTGTAAGCGGCAATCGCCTGATCGAACTTGAAACGCCGCACGTAAATGTTGCCCAGATAAAACCATGCTTGCGCTGTGTCCAGGCGGGCAAAGGTTGCCAGCGCGAGGTCGTAGTCCGCCGCGTGATAGGCCGCCACGCCTTTCCAGTACGGATCGACAAACAGCGCCGCCGCTTGCGGCCAATGCTCATGCTCGGCGGCCCAGCGCCCTTGTTGATCGCGGGTGAAGAATGCATCGGTCAGTGCACTGGCCTGGGCTGGCGCGGCGGGCCAGCCAAGGCTTGTGGCCAACAGCAGCGCCGGCACCCAGTTGACGCTCCAGCCCTTGCGCACACCGAGCAGCGCCAACAATAGAAGGGGCCAGCACAACCAGTAACCGGCGTCCTTCCAGTGCAATTGCTGTTGTTCGGCGCTGGCACTCTGGAAGTGTTGTTGCGCGTGCAACTCGATCCAGTCCAGATCATCGTCGTCGAGGGTGAGGCTGCCCAGCGGCGCGTCGAGGACGGCGGCCAGTTGCTTGAGCGCCGCCATATCGAAGCGGCCGACTACCGGGCGCCCGTTGCTGTCGACTTTCGGCTGTCCGCCGGCTCCCTGAATCATGCCGCCGTCCTCATTGCCGACCGCAAGTACCAGCACCTGCAACTGGCTGTCATCGAGTTGTTTGTCGAGGCCATCGAATTGCGCGGTGTCGGCACCGTCGGTGATCAGCAGCAGGCTGCCCGGGTTTTTCTCGGCACGGAGCAGGCGTTTGGCCTGCTCGATGACCGCGCTGACGTCCTTGCCGGGTTTGTCGATGAGGCCAGTGCCCAGCGCCTGAATGAAGGTGTCGAGCAACGCCGGATCGTCGGTCGGCGGCAACACCAGATGCGCGCTGCCGGCATAGGCGATCAGCGCGGTGCGGGCGCTGGCGCGACGCTGAATCAGGTCGTGCAGTTTATGCTTGGCCGCTTCCAGCCGCGTCGGCTGAACGTCGTTGGCGTCCATCGACGGCGACAGGTCCATGGCGACGATCAGCGGCGCACGATTCTCCAGAAAGTCCGGGCGATCCTGCTCCCAGGTCGGCCCGGCGGCGGCAATGGCGCCGATGAGCAGCATCGCGCATAGCCAGTGCACCGGGCGCAGGTGCTGCAGATCCTTTGGCGTGACCAGCAGATGCGGCAGCAAATGTTCGGCGATGTTGTTGCGTAGCCGGCGCTGCAGGTCGCGGCTGCGGCGCCAGAGCAGCGGCAGTAGCGCGGCGAAAAGCGCGAGCAGCAGCCACAGCGGGCGCAGGAAGTGGAAATCACCGAGATTGATCTCCATCTCAGGCCTCCTGCCGCTGGCGGGCAAGCGCCAGGCGCGGGCGCAGCAGGGCGCCGAGGTGATACAGCGCCAACAACCCCAGCGCCATGCCCAACGGCCAGTGGAACAACTCGCGTTGCGGCTGATGGCTGAGGGTTTTCACCTGATGCGGCGTGAGGCGGTCTAGGGTGCTGTAGACCTGATCCAGCGCTGCGCGGTCTTCGGCGCGGAAAAACTGCCCGCCTGTGGTCTGGGCGATCTGTTGCAGCCCGCGCAGATTGACCTGCGCCTCGCCGGAAGCCGTCGGGTCGCCGATGCCGATGGTGTGAATGACCACGCCCTTGTTGGCGGCCATTTCGGCGGCGTGGTCAGGAGTGATCGCACTGTTGGTGTCGTTGCCGTCGGTGAGCAGGATCAGCACTTTCTGCTCCTCGTCAGCCTGGTCGAGCAGCTTCAGGCTCAAGCCGATGGCGTCACCGATGGCAGTGTTCGGCCCGGCCATGCCGATGCCGGTATCGGCCAGCAACAGCGACAGGCTGGCGTGATCAAGGGTCAGCGGCGCCTGCGGATAGGCGCCGCTGCCGAACACGATCAGGCCGATGCGGTCGTCCTTGCGCTTGTCGATGAACCCTTGCACCACCTGTTTGACGGCGGCGAGACGATTGATGGTCTGGCCGTCGGCATTGCTGAAATCTTCGGTTTCCATCGATTGCGAGATGTCGATGGCGAGCATCAGGTCGCGCACCGGTTGCTGGCGCTCGATGGGTTTTTCAACGAACACCGGGCGCGCAGCGGCGAGCAGGATCAACATCCACACCAACAGATTCAGCAACCGCTGCCAGGGGTTCTGACGATTGCCGACCCGGCTCGGCGCTTCCCCGACGGCGCGGCTCATGGCGCCGAAAAACGGCACCCGCACGGCGCTGCGGGCTTCCTGATACGCCGGCAGATAACGCAAGGTCAGCCACGGCAGCGGCAACAGCAGCAACAACCACGGGTAATCAAGCTGCCACATGGTGCTGCTCCATCCAGTATTGACAGGTGTCAAACAGCGCCTCGCGCTGTTCGGCGGGGAGGGCGCGCAGGGTGGCGTCGGGGGCGTAGGCGAGTAGGGCCAGTTGATCGCTGAAGTCGTCGGGTAGTTTCTTTTTACTGTGCCGCTGCAGAAAGGCCTGCCAATCCGATCTTCCCAACGCCGCAGGACCCTGTGGGAGCTGGCTTGCCAGCGATGGCGTCGTGTCAGTCAGCTCGGATGTTGCAGGAGATGGCCTCATCGCTGGCAAGCCAGCTCCCACCGTTATTGTGTTCCACCAGCGAGCCTCCGGTAGGGGCATCGAGAGCGCCACGCGCTTGAGCAACTCGGGCAGCTCGCGCAGGGCATTGAGATCATCACTGCGCTCACGCAACTGTGCCAGCCGCACCAACGCTTCGCGCCGATATCGATCCCGTCGCCATTGCCAATAGCGCCGCACGCCAACCACCAGTGCCAGCACAACCAAC
Organism: Pseudomonas sp. SCPG-7; assembly: GCF_002156405.1. Taxonomy (NCBI): domain Bacteria; kingdom Pseudomonadati; phylum Pseudomonadota; class Gammaproteobacteria; order Pseudomonadales; family Pseudomonadaceae; genus Pseudomonas; species Pseudomonas sp. SCPG-7. The sequence goes on from NZ_MVOO01000001.1 coordinate 408,291, forward strand.
AGCCCCAGCAACAGCCACCAGCCCCAGGTCTGCGGCGCATAACTCACCGGCGCCGGCAGGCTCAGCTCCTTGAGCTGGCTGATGTCAGGAATAGTCGGGTTCATCGCCGTGGGCCGGCAGACTTGCCAAGCTCGGCGCGCAATTGCGCGTGGGCCTCTTCGGCGGTGCTGAACATCATCAGCGGCACCTGACTGCGGCGCAGCAGGGTGGCGACGTCCTTAAGGCGGCCACCGAGATAATCACCCAACGGCTGATGCACACTGCGTTTCTCGACAGCCAGTTCCACCTGCAATTGGCCTTGGGTGACCAGCAGCCGGCCATCACTCGGCAGCTTCAAGGCCAGTGGATCGTAGACTTGCAGGGCAATCACGTCGTTATGCGCGCGCAGTTGCCGCATCAACTGCAAGGTACGTTCACCCGCCCCGGCGAAGTCGCTGACGATGCAGATCAAATGGTCGTGACCGGCCAGCGCCAGGCAACGCTGCAAGGCCTTGTCCAGTTGGTCTTCGTCTTCGGCATCGGGATTGGACGCGTTCAGCGCCTGATTCTGTTGCACCACGCGGCTGAGCAAGGCTTCGACCCGTTTGCGGCTGCGTAGCGGTGCAATGCTGTCGATGCGTTGATCGTTGAACACCAGACCGCCGACCCGGTCACCAGCGTTGAACACCATCCACGCCGCCAGTGCGCCGAGTTCAGCGGCGAGGGCAGATTTGAAACTGCGTTGCGAGCCGAAGAACATCGACATGCGCTGATCGACCACGATCAATGCCGGGCGGTCGCGCTCTTCAGTAAAAGTGCGTACCACCGGTTTGCCGGTGCGCAGCGAAGCGCGCCAGTCGAGGTGGCGTAAATCATCACCGGGCTGGTAGCGGCGCAGCTCATCGAAGTTCAAGCCACGGCCGCGCAAGCGCGAAGCATGGTTGCCAGCAAGAATGCTGCCCTGGGGCTGGCGCGCCAGAAAACTCAGGTCACGGGCCTTGAATTCCAGCGCCATCAATTGCGCCAGAGAAACGTAGACCAGGCCCTCCGTGTTCATGCCGGGATTGCTACTTTATCCAGCAAACGGTCGAGCACCTGATCGGCCGTCACGCCATCCGCGACTGCGTCGTAGCTCAATTGCAGGCGATGGCGCAGCACCGGGTGCACCACCGCGCGCACGTTATCCGGCGAGACGAAATCCTGGCCCTGCAACCACGCGTCGGCCCGCGCGCAACGATCCAGGCCGATGCCGCCACGGGGACTGGCACCGAGGCTGATCCAGCGTCCGAGGTCTTCGTCGTAATCGGTCGGGTGGCGAGTGGCGTTGATCAAGTCGATCAGATAGCGGTCGATGGCCGGTGATACGTGCACCGCGCTGACCTCCTTGCGCGCGGCGAAAATCACTTCCTGTGACAGGCTGAAGCCCTTGCCCGGCGCGGTGTTCGCGCCCTGGGCAAACTCTTCGGCGCGCAACAGGCGCAGCACCTGGCTTTCGTTGTCGGCGCTGGGGTAATCCAGTAGCACCTTCATCAGGAACCGGTCCATCTGCGCTTCCGGCAACGGATAAGTGCCTTCCTGCTCGATCGGATTTTGTGTGGCGACCACAATGAACAGCTCCGGCAGCAAATGGCTGGTGCCGGCCACGGTAATCTGCCGTTCTTCCATGGCTTCCAGTAGCGCCGCCTGCACCTTGGCCGGGGCGCGGTTGATCTCGTCGGCGAGGATCAGATTGCCGAACAGCGGGCCGGGCTGGAAGCGGATCTCGTTTTGCCCGGCGACCTGATGCAGCACTTCGGCGCCGGTGATGTCCGAGGGCAGCAAGTCGGGGGTGAACTGGATGCGGCTCATCTTCGCGTCCAGATGGGTGGCCAGCGCCTTGACCGTGCGCGTCTTGGCCAGCCCCGGCAGGCTTTCCAGCAGCAAATGCCCGTTGGCCAGCAGGCCAAGGAGGATCTGCCGAATGACCTGATCCTGGCCGAGTACGGCTTCAGCGATGCTCGCTTGCAGGGCGTTGAGGTCGGTGAGTGCGGTCATGGGACAGTCCTTTGTGGCCGGTCTAGAAAAACGCCAGGGTCATGTTGACGGCAATGCCGTTGCCTTCAGGGCGGTTCTTGGTGTCGAACTCCGGCACCCAGCGCGCACTGATGTTGGCTTGGGCATCGGCGAATTTGCCGCTCCAGGCCACCACCGGCCCGGCGCCGACGGAGCGGCCACGGAAGCCATTGAGGCTGTCGGCGGTCTGACCCTTGTCGTCGGTGACTTGCTGGATATAACCGGCCGCGAGACCTGCGCTCCAGCCACTGCCGAAGCCGTGAGTCCACAAGGCATCGAGAGTGAAGATGTTGCCGTTGCGATAATCGGTGGCAGTGTTTTCGGTGTAGAACTCCAGGCCACTGGACAGGGTGAACTCGCCCCCCTTGCCGTCCAGATGGGTGAAGGCCACGGTGGGCATGAACGTGTAATTGTTCTGCCCCGGGTTGGCCAGGCGATTGTCGTTGTAGGCGCCGGTCGGCACGTAGATCGGCAGGGAGAACGCGATGTGATTCAGTTCGTCGAAGTGGTAGCCGGCGGCAATCGGGGTGACCAGCGCGTCGGCGAACTGGGTGCCGGAATCGCTGGTGCCGAGGGTGCGCCCGCGCGGGCCGGTGATGGCCGCGTCGATGTCGGTGTACTGCAGTGGAACACCGATTGCCGAGGCGAAGTTCCAGGGACCTTTGCCGGTGTCCCAGATGTGGGTCAGGTTGGTCATGGTGTAGGAGACTTTCATGTCGATCCCGGCACTGACTTCACCGGAAATCGGCGCACCGCGGCTGCCCTTGAGCGAGCCGTCGTACCAGATGCTGGTGACCGAGACCACCCAGCCCGGTTCGGGCGGGATGATCCCGGCGTTGGAAAACACCTGTTGCCCGGTGATCGGCCGGCCTACACCACCTTCGGCTGCATAGAGTTGAGGACTGCCGATCATGCACAGCGCCAGCAGCGGACGCACAACGTAAGGCTTGATCATCACTGGCTCCGTTTATTGTTTTGAGTTGACCGGGTCGAGCTGCGGCATCTTCCATTCGCCGCTGGCCACTTCCGGTTTCGGCAGGTACAGGCGCAACACGCCGTAGAACGGCCCGTTCGGTGCCGGCAGCCAGTTGGCCTGCTTGTCCTTGCCGGGATTGGCGTGCTGCACGTAAAGGGTCAATCCGCCGTCGGCATCGAGCTTCAAGTCGGGCAGCATCCGCGAATTGATCAGGTAGCGATTGAGCGGGTTGGCCACCAGCAATTTGCTCTTGCCGTCGTACATGGTCAGCGACCAAAAGGCGTCGGCCGGGGGCAGGGCGCCCTTGTCGAAATGCAGGGTGTAGTCGTGTTTCGCTGCGTCGGCCGGCTGGCCGTCCTTGTCGACGAAATAGCCTATGTAGTTCGCCTCTTCGGCAGAGTTGCCGAAGATGCCCATGTTGGCGCCGGCGTAGCGATACAGGTAATTGCCCTTGAGGTGATCACGGGTGCCAAACAAGTCACCGCTGCTGAGTTCGTGCGTGTCGACCTTGTCTTTCTTGAACGCGGCGAATTCAGCCTTGGCGTCACTGATGCCGTCTTCGAGAGCCTTGCGTTGCTCGGTGCTGAGCTTTTTCAGGTCGAATGGCTGACCGGCACCGATGCCGATTTTGGCGAAGCGTGCGAGCAGGTCTTTTTCAACGTCCTGCGGCGGGGTGAAGGCGAGCATGAAGTTCAGGTAGCGGAACAGCTCCGGGGTTTCGCTCATGGTCGGCGTCGGTTTCGGCCAGCTGATTTTCGGTGCCGGCGCCGGGGCTTTCTGTTTTACGTAGTGGCTCAGCGGTTCGACCGCGTAGCCTTTTTGGATCTGCTTGACCTTGCCCAGATCTTTTTCGTCGAACAGCTGCGTGCGGTACAGCGCGTAGGCGATGTTGCTTTCGCTGCGCACCAGGCGGTCGATGTTGATCGGTTGCTGACCCTGCCAGTCAGGCCCGGCGATCATGAAATGACCACCGTTATTGCCGGTGCTGCGGGTGCCCAGGTAAGCGAAGTTCTGCGTATAGGCGTCGATCAGTTGCACCGAGTAGTAACGGTGCTCTTCGATCGGCGGCAAGGTCAGGATCAATGGCTCGCTGCGCAGGTCCATCCAGACAAACGAGTAGGGCGTGTCGGCGTTCGGTGTGACGAACGCGGTGTCCTTGGCGGTGAAGGCCTTGGCGGTGTTGCCGATCTGGTTGAACGGTGCCTTGAAGTTCGGGCTCTTGCGGTCCACGGCCTGGGTGTACAGGGTCTTGTACATTTCCACTACCGGGAAGCCATACAAGTAGGCGTCCTTGGCGATGCCTCGGGCTTCTTCGGGGCTGGCGCTGAAATCGGCCCAGGCGCTGCTGCTCAGGGCGAGGGTGATACCGATCAGCCATAGATTGCGTGTGTTCATGCGGCGTCCTTATTCATTGCACTACCGTGATGTCGTCGAGTTTCCAGCTCTTGTCGAAATAGGCTTCGGTCGGCGCGTACAGGCGGAAGTAGCTGAACCAGTGCTTGCCGGGCACGGTTTGCACCCAGTTGTTTTCGAAGCCTTTGGGCGCGCTCGGGCCGAAGTACAGGTCCACCGAGCCGTCGGCGTTTTTCTTCAGATCCTGGCGTGAGGACAGGTCGGCCTTGCGCTGCGGATTGTCGATCAGGCAACGGCTGTCGATGTCGTACACGGTCATCGACCAGAACTGCTTGGCCGGCGGGTTGGCGCCAACGTGCAGGCGGTAGGTCTTGCCGCCGTCGAGCCAGTCACCCTTGGCATCCGTGTAGGCACCGAGGTAAGTCTGGCCGAGGCCCGGGGTTTTGGAGACCATGCCCTTGGTGTTAGTGACGGCCTCGTAGAACCAGGCGCTGCGTTCCCACAACTGGTCGTAATAGGCCACGCGTTGCGACGGTTCGGCGATGTTCAGCACCGTGTCCCAATGTCGGTCGGGCCAGTACTGTGCGTCAGGAAAGCGCTTGGCAAACGTGTTGGCCTTGGCGATCAGCTCACCGACCTGCGCGCCGGACTCCAGAGCCTGACGCTGCTGGGTGTTGGGGTTGAAGGGTTTGTCCTTCTCGATGCCGAGACTGGCGAGCATCGCCATGTAGAAGCGGTCACGTTCATTGACCGGCTCTTTCTGGATGATCTGGTGCAGCCGCTGCCAGTAAGCGATGCCGCGTGGCTGGGTACCCGACCACTTTTTACCGTCAGGCGACAGCAGGCGGGTCTTGCTCGGCTCGGCACGTTTGGCGTACGGGTACATCTTGAATTTTTCGACCAGTGCCTTGCCCTTGGCCGGATCCGGATCCAGCACCCGGAAGCCCACGAGCACGTTCATGGTTTCCGATTTGGCCAGGTAATACTTGTCGGCGTCGGCGGGTGGTTCCGCGCCCGGTGGCAGCACCAGGTATTGGCCACCCTGGCCTTTGTCCGGGCCGGTCTGGCCCATGTCGATGATCGCCCGCTGCCAGAAATCGCCAATGCCGCCGGCGGTCGGTCCCGGTGGCAGTTCAATCACCAGCGGCCCGGTTTCGCTGAGGTCGACGAAGCCGAGAATGTACGGCGTGGTGGCGTTGGCGGTGATCACGCCGAGTTTGTCTTCGTAGCTGTTGAGCACCAGCAGATCGCCGCTGCGTGCGCCAAGCTTGTCGCGAAACTCTTCCTGCCACTGCGCGTAGGACACCAGTGGCAAGGCCCACAGGTAACTCTGGGTCGCCTGCTGGAAATCCAGCTCGGCGTAGAGTTTGGCAATCGACTCATGGGCCGGCAGTTCGCCCTCCATGGCGATCTTGCCGATACGGGTGTCGAGCTCCTGAGCACCGACGCCGCAGCTGGCGAACAGGGTCATCAGGCTGAAACCGGCTGCGCGTAAAGCGATGTGCATGGCGATGTCCTTATTTTCCGAATGTCACGTTGATCCCGGCGAACAGGGTGAACTGCGGCACACCGTCGCCTTTACGCTCGACGGTCCACTGCGGTTCGAGGAAGGCGTTGAGTATGTTGCTGCCGGACTTCCAGACCTTGCCCGCACCCAGTCCGATCGGGACGTAGTGGGTGTTGTTCTTCAGGTCGAACGTCCAGATGCCGGTGGAGCGCAGGTACCAGCCCTTGTCGAGGTTATGGATGATGAAGGGCTGCAGGGTTGCGCTTTCGACGTGTGCACGGTCGTGGTCGCCGGCGAACGAACTCTGGTACTGCACCAGCGCTCCGAGCAGGCCACGCGGTGACGAATCAATCGCCACCGCCGAGAGGCCGGCCTGCCACTTGCCGGTGCCCAGCTCATCTTCGGCAGCGGTCGGTGCGGTGATTTGCGGGCCGATGCCCAACTGCACGCCGTCGGTCTTGAGCAGGAAGATGTCGAACAGATTGAGATCGCCGATGCCGGTGCTGTAGCCGCCGTGCGGATCGGGTCGGGTGCTGATCGGCATCGTTGCGCGCAGCAGTTGCGGTACGCCGATGAAATCGTTGGGCGCAATCGGCAAAGTGCCGCGCAGCAGAGCGTCGTTGGTGTGCAGGTTGCTGTCGAACAGCTTCGGCGTGTAGTAATCCTGCAGGTTGGCGCCGGGCGCCAGGTTCAGCGGGTTGTTGCTTTTGTTGGCCTCTTCGGCGTTATTCGCCAAGGCACAAACTGCAGGCGCCAGCGAACTCGCCAGCAGCAAGGCGTGAATCCCCAATTTTTTTGACATGGTCCCCGTTTCCCTGGTGGCTACTGCATGGACGTCCCGGCGCCTCTCGGCCGTTGGACGTATTTCCTTTTTTATCAAGCCTGTAGGACACGTCTGAATGACGCTAGCAGCTAATCGGGAGTTAGCCAGTCGAAGGGATTAATTCTTTGGTTTTGTCTACAGAGTCAAACTAAAGGTGGGCGCTGAATTTTTACGACCCTGTAGGAGCTGCCGCAGGCTGCGATCTTTTGATCTGGTTTTTAAAAAGCAAAGTCAAAAGATCGCAGCCTGCGGCAGCTCCTACAGGGGCGGGGATTACAGGTTTTTCTTTGCCAGCTCGCGAACACGCTCTTCCTGCGCCCGCGCCTCAGGCGTGAACTCGGCACCGAAATCCTCTGCCGAGAAGATCTGGCGGATCTCGATGTCAGAATCGCCGGGCATCGGGTTCGGACAGCGCTTGACCCACTCGATAGCTTCTTCTTTCGACTTCACTTCCCAGATCCAGTACCCGGCCACCAACTCCTTGGTCTCGATGAACGGACCGTCGATGACGGTGCGCTTGTCGCCGGAGAAATGCACGCGGGTGCCTTTGCTGCTCGGGTGCAGGCCATTGCCGTCGATGAGAACGCCGGCCTTGACCAGTTCTTCGTTGAAGTTGCCCATGGCAGTGATCAGCTCTTCACTGGGCATGATGCCGGCTTCGGAGTCGGCGCTGGCTTTGACAAGGATCATGAATCGCATGGTGGTTTCTCCAGGGAATGGGGTTGATTCACTGCTTAGTCGAACGGGCAGGGCGTGAATCGACAGGTCTCTGAATAAAAGATGCAGTCCGGCGTTTTAACAAACGCAATCCGACACGCTGCACTGCCAAGGTAGGAGCTGCCGCAGGCTGCGATCTTTTGCTCCTGTCGTTAAATACCAACATCAAAAGATCGCAGCCTGCGGCAGCTCCCCGTGCGTATTTCAATTCAGGATGTTTAAACGTTGTTTCGATTTTGCGGAACGTTCCCACAAGGTTTCAGGTTGTCCGTCGGACGTCGGGTCTCTAGCCTGTGTTCGTCGCTGCCAATTCAGCGACCGGGACTGGAAACCCCGATGGGTATTAGTGGCACGTACACGCCTTTCATACCGTATCCTTGCGCACATTCGAATGTGTGCACTCCGTTATGGCGGCTGTGCGCGGGGGATCTTCGGGTCGTCCGGGTCGCCGCTGCCCGGGTTTCCAACCTGCGTACAGCTGCCACCTCTTCGTCCGGAAACCGAAGGGGGCAGCTCCGACTATTCAGTGGAGTTACACCTATCATCCGACTACGAATAACTGCACAACCGTGACAATTGCAGGAGCAAAGGTTTCGGGAAAGTCAATTGTGCAGAACCCGGCGAAATTCAATGAGATGCGAGGTCTTTCATCGAAAGACAGGCAGCGCGTACGCAAAGTAGTTCGAAGGACGGTATTTCATGCCTGCGGATTTACAAGCCATGCTCGAAGCGAATACCGAGGCCCCCTGTGATAAGAAAAATGTTTACAAATAGGTGTATTGGCCTATGGCTGGTGGCAGTTTTATCCGTCAATGCGATTTTTTTGGCTTTTCTGATTTTTGGCGATATTGCGAAAGCGCCCAATATGAAAATGATCAAAACTAAAGAACCGTTGCTGATTGAAGGGCCAAATGGCGACGAGAATTACTATGTCCTGCCTTTGGGTACTACCCTTTATCACGATAAAAGCTTTCCTGAAGGGCATGACCGTTATGTGGTGTATCTCAATCATAAAGGTGCAATTGCACACGAAGAAGTACCCATGAAGCCTGAGTATGGCGGTTCATTTATAGATCCGCTCTGGCTGGCCAATGTCGATGAGGAAACCTTGAAAGAAATTTTCAAACGGTTCCCGCTCTCCAAAACCGATATTGCCGCTGCGATCAAGGCCAATGAAATAACCAAGGACGATCTAGCCGACATCATTCGATCCATGCCCGACTGACCAATTCTTTTAGCTGTCGGTGAAACGAAGCTGCGATCTTTTGATCTTGATGAAAAGATCGCAGCCTGCGGCAGCTCCTACAGGAGGGTTGTATACAATTTTTTGTGCAGGCCGCTGACAATTTTCTGTCAGGGCATAGGTCGTCGGACAATTTCGTGGTTAACTTCGGCCTCTTGCATGCTCAATCACCACGTTCAGAAGGACTAAAGTCATGGCTCAAGTCACCCTCAAAGGCAACCCGGTTCAAGTCAACGGCCAGTTGCCACAAGCCGGTTCCAAGGCGCCAGCCTTTTCCCTGGTTGCCGGCAATCTGTCCGACGTCACCCTGAAAGACTTCGCCGGCAAGCGCAAAGTGCTGAACATCTTCCCAAGCGTCGACACCCCGACCTGCGCGACTTCGGTACGCAAGTTCAACGCTCAGGCCAACGAACTGAACAACACCGTGGTGCTGTGCATTTCGGCTGACCTGCCATTCGCCCAGGCCCGTTTCTGCGGCGCCGAAGGCCTGGAAAACGTGCAGAACCTGTCGACCCTGCGCGGTGCCGAGTTCATCGAAAACTACGGCGTAGCCATCGCTGACGGCCCGCTCAAAGGCCTGACCGCCCGTGCCGTGGTGGTGCTGGACGAGAACGACAACGTGCTGCACAGCGAACTGGTCAAGGAAATCGCTGAAGAGCCGAACTACGACGCAGCACTCGCCGTACTCAAATAAGCGCTTTTACAATTGTTAACGGCCTGGCCCTGTCCAGGCCGTTTTCATTTGTGTATCAGTGTTTTGCCTCACACCTTGAAACGTAAGTTGAAGGTAAATTGCCGGTAAAGCTGCTTTGCTTAAATCCCATCAGTGCTTATCGTTCAGCCTCCCGTAAAAGAAGCCCACGCGCCCAATGGTTAATCAATCCATGCAATCGTCCCCTCGCAACGCCCGTCGCTGGCTGATCAGCCTGCTCGTCCTGTTGGTCATCGCCGTCCTGTGCTGGAAGTTCTGGCCCGCCGGTTCGGCCCACAAGGAGGGCGCCGACAGGACGGCGAGCGGTCATGCCGGGCGTTCGGGGATGATGCGGCCGGGCTTCGGCGGCGCGGCCGGGCCGATTCCGGTGCGGGTGGCCCCGGCGGTCACGGGCGACTTCCCGCTGTATTACAAGGCGCTGGGCACGGTGACCGCGCTCAACACCATCAACGTGCGCAGCCGGGTCGGCGGCGAGTTGGTGAAGATCAATTTCGAAGAAGGACAGATGGTCAAGGCCGGCGACTTGCTGGCAGAGATCGATCCGCGTCCGTACCAGAACGCCTTGCTCCAGGCTGAAGGCACCTTGCTGCAGAACCAGGCGCAGTTGAAAAATGCGCAGGTCGACGTCGAGCGTTATCGCGGCCTGTACAAGGAAGACAGCATTGCCAAGCAAACCCTGGACACCGCCGAAGCACTGGTCGGCCAGTACCTGGGCACGGTCAAGACCAATCAGGCGGCGGTCAACGACGCCAAGCTGAATCTCGAATTCACCAAGATCCGCGCACCGATTGCCGGTCGCGTCGGTCTGCGTCAGGTCGACGTCGGCAACCTCGTTGCGGCCAACGACACCACGTTCCTTGCAGTGATCACTCAGACCCAACCGATCAGCGTGGTCTTCACCCTGCCGGAAAACAGTCTCGAAACCGTATTGGCGCGCTACCACAGCGGCGCCAAACTGCCGGCCGAGGCATGGGATCGCGGCGATACCAAGATCCAGGCCAGCGGCGTCCTGCAAAGTCTCGACAACCAGATCGACGTCGCCACCGGCACCCTGAAATTCAAGGCCCGTTACGATAACCGCGACCAGTCGCTGTTCCCCAATCAGTTCGTCAACGTCCATCTGCTGGCCGATACCTTGAAAGGCGTGGTACTGGCACCGTCGGCGGCGATTCAGTTCGGCACCAACGGCACGTTCGTTTACGCATTGGACGGCGACAAGAAAGTCACCATCCGCCAACTGAAGATCGGCGCCAGTGACGGCACCAACACCGTGGTCACCGAAGGCCTCGCCGCGGGCGATCGCGTGGTGCTGGAAGGCACCGACCGTCTGAAGGAAGGCAGTGAAGTGGAAGTGGTCAACGACAGCAATGACGTGCCGACCACCCCGACCGGCCACCTGCAAGGCAAACCCGCCGCCAGTGCACCGGACGCTGCCGCGGCTGACAAGGCCAAGAAGGGCGCATGAACATTTCGCGGCTGTTCATCCTCCGTCCGGTAGCCACCACCCTGAGCATGCTGGCCATTGTTCTGGCCGGCCTGATTGCCTATCGCTTGCTGCCAGTCTCGGCGTTGCCGCAGGTCGATTACCCGACCATTCGCGTCATGACCCTGTACCCCGGCGCCAGTCCCGACGTGATGACCAGTGCCGTCACCGCGCCGCTCGAACGTCAGTTCGGGCAGATGCCGGGCCTGACGCAAATGGCCTCGACCAGCTCCGGCGGCGCTTCGGTGCTGACCCTGCGTTTCAGCCTCGACATCAACATGGACGTCGCCGAACAGCAGGTGCAGGCCGCGATCAACGCCGCGACTAACCTGCTGCCGACAGACTTGCCGGCACCGCCGGTGTACAACAAGGTCAACCCGGCGGACACCCCGGTGCTGACCCTGGCGATCACTTCGAAAACCATGCTGCTGCCCAAGCTCAATGACCTGGTCGACACGCGCATGGCGCAGAAGATCGCCCAGATCAGCGGCGTCGGCATGGTCAGTATTGCCGGCGGTCAGCGTCAGGCGGTGCGGATCAAGGTCAACCCGGAAGCATTGGCGGCGAACAGCCTGAACCTGGAAGACGTGCGCACCCTGATCGGTGCGTCCAACGTCAACCAGCCGAAAGGTAACTTCGACGGCCCGACCCGGGTCTCGATGCTCGATGCCAACGACCAGCTGACGTCGCCCAAGGACTACGCCAACCTGATTCTCGCCTACAAGAATGGCGCGCCGCTGCGCCTGAAGGATGTGGCGGAAATCGTCGACGGCGCCGAGAACGAACGTCTCGCCGCTTGGGCCAACCAGAATCAGGCCGTGCTGCTGAACATCCAGCGTCAGCCGGGCGCCAACGTGATCGAGGTGGTCGACCGGATCAAGGCCTTGCTGCCGAGCATCACCGACAACCTGCCGGCCGGCCTCGACGTCACCGTACTCACCGATCGCACCCAGACCATCCGCGCCTCGGTCACCGACGTGCAGCACGAACTGCTGATCGCCATCGCGTTGGTGGTGATGGTGACGTTCCTGTTTCTGCGGCGTGCCAGTGCGACGATCATCCCTTCGGTGGCGGTGCCGCTGTCGCTGATCGGTACGTTTGGCGTGATGTACCTGGCCGGCTTCTCGGTCAACAACCTGACCTTGATGGCGCTGACCATCGCGACCGGTTTCGTGGTCGACGACGCGATCGTGATGCTGGAAAACATCGCGCGCTTCATCGAGGAGGGCGACAGCCCGATGCAGGCGGCACTCAAAGGCGCCAAGCAGATCGGTTTCACCCTGATTTCCCTGACCCTGTCGCTGATCGCGGTACTGATTCCGTTGTTGTTCATGGCTGACGTGGTCGGGCGGCTGTTCCGCGAGTTCGCCATCACCCTGGCGGTGGCGATCCTGATTTCGCTGGTGGTTTCGCTGACGTTGACGCCGATGATGTGCGCACGCCTGCTCAAGCGAGAGCCAGAAGCCCACGAGCAGGGCCGTTTCTACCGGGCCAGCGGCGGCTTCATCGACTGGATGATCGCCGCCTACGGGCGCAAGTTGCAGTGGGTGCTCAAACACCAGCCGCTGACCCTGTTGGTGGCCATCGGGACGCTGGCACTGACCGTGTTCCTGTACATGGTGGTGCCCAAGGGCTTCTTCCCGGTACAGGACACCGGGGTGATCCAGGGTATTTCCGAAGCACCGCAGTCGATTTCCTTCGCGGCGATGGGCGAGCGTCAGCAGGCGCTGGCCAAGGTGATTCTTGAAGATCCGGCGGTGGAGAGTCTGTCGTCCTACATCGGTGTCGACGGCGACAACGCCACGCTCAACAGCGGTCGTCTGCTGATCAACCTCAAGCCTCACGGCCAGCGTGACCTGAGCGCCACCGAGGTGATCGCGCGCCTGCAGCCGCAACTGGACAAACTGGTCGGCATCCGTCTGTTCATGCAACCGGTGCAGGATTTGACCATCGAGGATCGGGTCAGCCGTACCCAGTACCAGTTCAGCATGTCCTCACCGGACGCCGAATTGCTCAGCCAGTGGAGCGGGCGTCTGGTCGAAGCCTTGGCGCAGCAACCGGAATTGACCGACGTTGCCAGCGACTTGCAGGACAAAGGCTTGCAAGTCTATCTGGTGATCGACCGCGATGCGGCTTCACGCCTCGGCGTTTCGGTGCAGAACATCACCGATGCGCTGTATGACGCATTCGGCCAGCGGCAGATCTCGACCATTTACACCCAGGCCAGCCAGTACCGCGTGGTGCTGCAGGCACAGGCCGGGGAGAAAATCGGGCCGGCGGCGCTGGACCAGATTCACGTCAAGACCACTGACGGTGCGCAGGTGCGCCTGTCGAGTCTGGCCCATGTCGAGGAGCGTCAGGCGCAACTGGCGATCACCCACATCGGCCAGTTCCCGGCGGTGATGATGTCGTTCAACCTGGCGCCCGGCGTGGCGCTGGGGCATGCGGTGGACATCATCGAACAGGTGCAGAAGGACATCGGCATGCCGATTGGCGTGCAGACCCAGTTCCAGGGCGCGGCCGAGGCATTCCAGGCCTCGCTGTCGAGCACCTTGCTGCTGATTCTGGCGGCGGTGGTGACCATGTACATCGTACTCGGCGTGCTTTACGAAAGTTACATTCACCCGATCACCATCCTCTCGACCCTGCCGTCGGCGGCGGTCGGCGCCTTGCTGGCGTTGCTGCTCAGCGGCAATGACCTGGGCATGATCGCGATCATCGGCATCATCCTGCTGATCGGCATCGTCAAGAAGAACGCGATCATGATGATCGACTTCGCCCTCGACGCCGAACGCACCCAGGGCATGGCGCCGGAACAGGCGATCTATCAGGCGGCGCTGCTGCGCTTCCGGCCGATTCTGATGACGACGCTGGCGGCGCTGTTCGGCGCCGTGCCGTTGATGCTCGCCACCGGTTCCGGGGCTGAACTGCGTCAGCCATTGGGTCTGGTGATGGTCGGCGGTCTGCTGGTGAGTCAGGTGCTGACGCTGTTCACCACGCCGGTGATCTACCTGTACTTCGATCGCCTCGGTCGGCGCTTTGGCAAGACCAATGCCGACCGTGATGAGGTGGCTGTATGAATTTGCAGCACCAAATGACCTGTGGGAGCGAGCTTGCTCGCGAAAGCGGTAAGTCAGTCACTGACGATGTTGGATGTGCCGGCCTCTTCGCGAGCAAGCTCGCTCCCACAGGGGTTGGTGGTTGGAGCTGGCCTGAATGAACCTCTCCGGTCCTTTCATCAAGCGCCCGGTCGCGACCATGCTCCTGAGCCTGGCGATCATGTTGCTGGGCGGTGTCAGTTTCGGTCTGTTGCCGGTATCGCCGCTGCCGCAAATGGATTTCCCGGTGATCGTGGTCCAGGCCAGTCTGCCCGGTGCCAGTCCCGAAGTGATGGCGTCCACGGTGGCGACGCCGCTGGAACGCTCGTTCGGCGCGATTGCCGGCGTCAACACCATGAGCAGCCGTTCCAGCCAGGGTTCGACCCGGGTCATTCTGCAATTTGACCTCGACCGCGACATCAACGGCGCGGCGCGCGAGGTGCAGGCAGCCATCAACGCTTCGCGCAACCTGTTGCCGAGCGGGATGCGCAGCATGCCGACCTACAAGAAGGTCAACCCGTCGCAGGCGCCGATCATGGTGCTGTCGCTGACCTCGGACGTGTTGGAAAAAGGCCAGCTCTACGACCTGGCCTCGACCATCCTGTCGCAGAGCCTGTCCCAGGTGCAGGGCGTGGGTGAGGTGCAGATCGGTGGCAGTTCGCTGCCGGCGGTGCGTATCGAACTCGAACCGCAGGCGCTGAACCAGTACGGCGTGGCGCTCGACGATGTACGCAAGACCATCGCCGCGGCCAACGTACGCCGGCCCAAGGGCTCGGTCGAAGACGGCGAGCGCCTGTGGCAGATCCAGGCCAACGACCAGTTGGAGAAAGCCAAGGATTACGAGTCGCTGATCATCCATTACAAGGACGGCGCGGCTCTGCGTCTGAAGGACGTGGCCAAGGTCAGCGACGGCGTCGAAGACCGTTACAACAGCGGTTTCTTCAACGATGATGCGGCGGTGCTGCTGGTGATCAACCGCCAGGCCGGCGCCAACATCATCGAGACGGTCAACGAGATCAAGGCGCAGTTGCCGGCCTTGCAAGCGGTGCTGCCGGCCAGCGTGAAGCTGAATCTGGCGATGGACCGCTCGCCGGTGATCAAGGCCACGCTGCACGAAGCGGAAATGACCTTGCTGATCGCTGTGGCGCTGGTGATTCTGGTGGTGTTCCTGTTCCTGGGTAACTTCCGCGCCTCGCTGATTCCGACGCTGGCGGTGCCGGTGTCGCTGGTCGGCACGTTCGCGGTGATGTACCTCTACGGTTTTTCACTGAATAACCTGTCGCTGATGGCGTTGATTCTGGCTACAGGGCTGGTGGTGGACGATGCCATCGTGGTGCTGGAAAACATTTCCCGGCACATCGACGAAGGCGTCAAACCGATGCAGGCCGCGTACCTCGGGGCCAAGGAAGTCGGTTTTACCTTGTTGTCGATGAACGTGTCGCTGGTGGCGGTGTTCCTGTCGATCCTGTTCATGGGCGGTATTGTCGAAAGCCTGTTCCGCGAGTTTTCCATCACCCTGGCGGCGGCGATCGTGGTGTCGCTGGTGGTCTCGCTGACGCTGACGCCGATGCTCTGCGCGCGCTGGCTCAAGCCGCATACGCCGGGCCAGGAAAACCGTTTGCAACGCTGGAGCCGCAAGACCAACGACTGGATGGTCGGCAAATATGCGACCAGCCTCGACTGGGTGTTGCGCCACCGCCGCCTGACCTTGCTCAGCCTGATCATCACCGTAGGTGTCAACGTCGCGCTGTACGTGGTGGTGCCGAAGACGTTCATGCCGCAGCAGGACACCGGCCAGTTGATCGGTTTCGTGCGGGGCGACGACGGCCTGTCGTTCAGCGTGATGCAGCCGAAAATGGAAACCTTCCGCCGCGCCGTGCTCAAGGACGAAGCGGTCGAGAGCGTGGCCGGGTTCATCGGTGGCACCAACGGCACCAATAACGCGTTCATGCTGGTGCGCCTAAAGCCAATCAAGGAACGCAACCTGTCGGCGCAGAAAGTCATCGAACGCCTGCGCAAGGAGATGCCCAAGGTCCCCGGCGCCCAGTTGATGCTGATGGCGGATCAGGACCTGCAGTTCGGCGGCGGCCGCGAACAGACCACCTCGCAATACAGCTACATCCTGCAAAGCGGGGACCTGGGCGCCCTGCGCGAGTGGTACCCGAAAGTGGTGACCGCGCTGCGCGCACTGCCGGAGCTGACTGCGATTGATGCCCGCGAAGGACGCGGTGCGCAGCAGGTGACGCTGATCGTCGACCGCGATCAGGCCAAGCGCCTCGGGGTCGACATGAACATGGTCACGGCGGTGCTGAACAACGCCTACAGCCAGCGGCAGATTTCGACCATCTACGACAGCCTCAACCAGTATCAGGTGGTGATGGAGGTCAATCAGAAGTACGCGCAGGATCCGGTCACCCTCAATCAGGTGCAGGTGATTACCGCTGACGGTGCGCGGATTCCGTTGTCGACCATTGCCCATTACGAAAACAGCCTGGAGGACGACCGCGTCAGCCACGAAGGCCAGTTCGCCTCCGAAAGCATTGCCTTCGACATGGCCGAAGGGGTGACTGTGGAGCAGGGCAGTGCCGCCATCGAGCGGGCGATTGCCAAGGTCGGTCTGCCGGAAGACGTGATCGCGAAAATGGCCGGCACCGCCGATGCCTTTGCCGCGACGCAGAAGAGCCAGCCGTTCATGATCCTCGGTGCATTGCTCGCGGTGTATCTGGTGCTCGGTGTGCTATATGAAAGCTACATTCACCCGCTGACGATTCTTTCGACCTTGCCGTCGGCCGGGGTCGGCGCGTTGCTCTCGATCTACGCGCTGGGCGGCGAGTTCAGCCTGATTTCGCTGCTCGGATTGTTCCTGCTGATCGGGGTGGTGAAGAAAAACGCCATTCTGATGATCGACCTGGCTCTGCAACTGGAACGCCATCAGGGCCTGTCGCCGCTGGAGTCGATCCGCAGCGCCTGTCTGCAACGGCTGCGGCCGATTCTGATGACCACCCTGGCGGCAATCCTCGGTGCCTTGCCGCTGTTGCTCAGCCGTGCGGAAGGCGCGGAAATGCGCCAGCCCCTGGGTTTG
The DNA here is from genome assembly GCF_002156405.1 of Pseudomonas sp. SCPG-7. Taxonomy (NCBI): domain Bacteria; kingdom Pseudomonadati; phylum Pseudomonadota; class Gammaproteobacteria; order Pseudomonadales; family Pseudomonadaceae; genus Pseudomonas; species Pseudomonas sp. SCPG-7. The sequence goes on from NZ_MVOO01000001.1 coordinate 425,316, forward strand.
ACCATCATCGGCGGCCTGATCTTCAGTCAGGTCCTGACCCTTTACACCACGCCTGTGGTTTACCTCTATCTCGACAAGCTGCGCCATCGCTTCAACAAGTGGCGTGGCGTGCGTACTGACGCTGCTCTGGAAACTCCGCTATGACCGACCGTTCGCTTCTCAATCTGGCCACTGCGCGCGGTTCGCGCCTGTTGAGCCTGTCGCTGTGCGTGGCGATGCTCAGTGCCTGCGCCGTCGGCCCGGACTATCAGCGCCCGCAGACTGCCGAGGTTGCACAGTACAAAGAGGCCGAGGGCTGGCGCCAGGCCAATCCGAGTGACGCGCTGGCGCGCGGTGCCTGGTGGGAGTTGTATGGCGATCAGCAGCTCAATGGCCTGATCGAGAAACTCAACAGCTCCAACCAGACCGTGGCGCAATCCGAAGCGCAGTACCGTCAGGCCCAGGCCTTGGTGCGCAGTGCCCGTGGGGCGTTTTACCCCAGTGTCGACCTGAGCGTGGGCAAGACCCGCTCCAGTCAGGGCACCGGCAGCAGCAGTTCGAGCCTGAGCAGTTCTTCCAGCGGGATTCGCGATACCTACAACGCGCAGTTGGGCGTGAGTTGGGAAGCGGATATCTGGGGCAAATTGCGCCGAGGCCTGGAGGCCAACGAGGCCAGCGCCCAGGCGAGCTTCGCCGATCTGGCCGCGATGCGTCTGAGCCAGCAGTCGGAACTGGTGCAGAACTACCTGCAACTGCGGGTGATCGATCAGCAGAAACGCTTGCTTGAGGCCACGGTCGCGGCCTACGAGAAATCCCTGCAAATGACCCAGAACCAGTACCGCGCCGGGATCTCCGGGCGCGATGCGGTGGCGCAGGCACAGACCCAGTTGAAAACCACCCAGGCCGATCTGGTGGACCTGATCTGGCAACGGGCGCAATTCGAAAATGCCATCGCCGTGCTCACCGGGCAGGCGCCGGCCGAGTTCAGCATCGCCGAGACCCAGAACATCCCGAACCTGCCGCAGATTCCTCTGAGCCTGCCGTCGCAGTTGCTGGAGCGCCGCCCGGACATCGCCTCGGCGGAGCGCTCGGTGATCGCTGCCAACGCCAATATCGGTGTGGCCAAAGCCGCGTATTACCCGGATCTGACGTTGAGCATGAGCGGCGGCTACAGCAGCAGTACCTCGAAAAATCTTTTGACCATACCCAACCGTTTCTGGTCGGTCGGGCCGAAACTGGACTTGCCGATCTTCGACGGTGGCATCCGTTCGGCCGAGGTTGACCGTACCGAGGCGGTGTACGACCAGACTGTCGCCAAGTACCGCCAGACGGTGCTCGATGGTTTCCGTGAAGTGGAAAACTATCTGGTGCAACTGAAGGTGTATGAAGACGAGGCGGCGGTGCGTCAGGAAGCACTGGATGCGGCGCGCGACTCGCTGCGTCTGACCCAGAATCAGTACAAGGCCGGCTTGATTGCCTACATCGATGTGGTTGTGGTGCAAGCCACGGCGCTGAGCAACGAGCGCACTGTGCTCAATATCCTGCAGAGCCGGCTGATCGCCAGTGTGCAATTGATTGCAGCGCTGGGTGGCGGCTGGGACGGTCAACTGGCCACCGAATAAATCGTGTAGGAGCTGCGGCACGCTGAGATCTTTTGATCTTAAAAAAACAAGGTCAAAAGATCGCAGCGTGCCGCAGCTCCTACAGGTTGTGATGGTTGCTCCAGAGCCTCGCAAAACCATCAAACAAGCGTTTCATCGGGTTGATGGCAAAATGATTACTTTGTCAGTGCGTTCTTCCGCGCAATCAGTACAATCGCCGCATTTGCCCGGCCGAGAATGGACGCAGTACGGTGCGGGTGGTCGCGAGAATCTTCATGCTCATCGGTAATTATTCCTTCACCCTGGTTTTCATTTCTTTGTGTGTGGCGATCCTCGCGTCCTACACCGCGCTCGACCTGACCGGGCGCATTGCCAGTGCCCGTGGGCGCGCGGTGCATTTCTGGACGGCGGGCGGCGCACTGGCAATGGGGGTTGGCGTCTGGTCGATGCATTTCATCGGCATGCTGGCGTTCAAGTTGCCGATCGAACTGGGCTACGACATTCCGGTGACCGCGCTGTCGCTGCTGATTGCCGTTCTGTCGTGCGGGTTTGCCCTGTGGCTGGTCAGCCAGCCGAAACTGCCGATTCTGCAGTTGGGTTTTGGTGCCTTGATCATGGGCGCCGGCATCAGCGCCATGCATTACACCGGCATGGCGGCACTGCGCATGACGCCGGGCATCGATTACGACCCGACCCTGTTCGGCGCCTCATTGCTGATTGCGGTCGGTGCTTCGGCGGCGGCGTTATGGATCGCCTTTCGCCTGCGCCAGCACTCGCCTTATGTGCGCCTGATTCGCGGCGGTGCGGCAATCATCATGGGCATTGCCATTGTCGGCATGCACTACACCGGCATGGCTGCGGCGCAGTTTCCCGCAGGCAGTTTCTGCGGCGCGACGCTCGCCGGCCTCAAGGGTAACGGCCTCGACAATCTGGTGCTGATCACCACGCTGGCGGTGCTGTCGATCGCCTTGCTGACCTCGATTCTCGATGCTCGCCTCGAAGCACGCACCGCCGATCTGGCGCATTCGCTGACCCTGGCCAACCGTGAGCTGACGCAACTGGCGTTGCACGATACCCTGACGGGCCTGCCGAACCGCATGCTGCTGGACGACCGGATCAATCAGGCGATGAAGAAGGTCGAGGAGCAGGGCGGCTGTTTTGCGTTGATGTTCATCGATCTGGACGGTTTCAAACCAGTCAACGATGCCTTTGGCCACCACATGGGCGACCAGTTGCTGCGCGAAGTCGGGGTGCGCCTGCGTGAGGATTTACGCAGTCAGGACACGCTGGCGCGAATTGGCGGCGACGAGTTCGTACTGCTGGTGCGTCTGACCGAGCCCAACGATGCCCTGAGCCTGGCAGCGCGCCAGGTCGGCCTGATCGGCCAGTCATTTCGCGTGGCCGAGCATGAGTTGCAGATTTCCGCCAGCGTCGGCATCGCCCTGTACCCGGGTAATGGCCAGAGCGCTCAGGAACTGCTGATGAACGCCGATGCGGCGATGTATCACGCCAAGGGCGGCGGTAAAAACGGCTACAGCTTCTTCGATGCCTCGATGAACAGCAACGCACGCAAGCAGCTGCAGCTGCTGCAAGATCTGCGCGCCGCGCTGGAGCACCGGCAGTTCAGCCTGTATTTCCAGCCCAAATTCGACGCTGCCAGCGGTCGTCCGGTGGGGGCCGAAGCGTTGCTGCGCTGGCAGCATCCGACCCAGGGCATGTTGCTGCCGGACAAGTTCATCGATCTGGCGGAGAAGACTGGCCTGATCATCGCCATCGGCGACTGGGTGCTCAACGAGGCCTGCCGGCAGATGCGCGAATGGTATGTGCTCGGTTACACCGACTGGCGCATTGCAGTGAACCTCTCGGCGTTACAGTTCTGCCACGCGGGGCTGGTACAGAGCGTGGCCCGGGCGCTGGCCACGCATCATTTGCCGGCCAACAGCCTGACGCTGGAAATCACTGAAACCACGGCCATGAGTGACGCCGATGCCAGCATGACGGTGTTGCAGGAGTTGTCGGACATGGGCGTCGACCTGTCGATCGACGACTTCGGTACCGGCTATTCGAGCCTGATGTACCTCAAGCGTTTGCCGGCCAACGAACTGAAGATCGACCGAGGGTTTGTCCGCGATCTGGAGCACGACAGCGATGACGCGGCCATCGTCTCGGCGATTGTGGCGCTGGGGCAGGCACTCGGTTTGCGCATTGTTGCCGAGGGCGTGGAGACTGGCGTACAGCAGGACTTCCTCACGCAGTTGGGCTGTGATTCGTTGCAGGGCTATCTGTTGGGCCATCCGATGCCGGCTGACGCGTTCATGCAGAACCTCACCCGTGGAAAGGCTCAGGCGGCTGTCTGACTGCAAACGGTGGCGAGGGAGCAAGCTCCCTCACCACAAAAAACATCTCAGTCTCATGCAGGGTTTTGTCTTGGACAGAGCCCATGCAAAACCGCCCAATGACGGTTATTCTTCACCCCGACTGTCACGTGTGCATTGGGGGAAGGGCCAGCATGGATAAAGTCATGGTAATCACCGGTGGCGGGCGCGGAATCGGCGCCGCTACGGCGTTGTTGGCTGCCGGGCAGGGCTATCGGATCTGCATCAACTATCAGTCGGATGAACAGGCCGCGCAAAGCGTGCTGGAGCAAGTGCGGGCGCTGGGGGCGCAAGCCATTGCGGTGCGCGCCGATGTCAGCATCGAAGACGAAGTCATCGCACTGTTTCACCGGGTCGACACCGAGCTGGGACGGGTCACCGCACTGGTGAACAATGCGGGCACCGTCGGCCATAAGTCGCGGGTCGATGAAATGTCCGAATTCCGCATTCTCAAAATCATGAAAACCAACGTCCTGGCGCCGATCCTCTGCGCCAAGCACGCGATCCTGCGCATGTCGCCCAAGCACGGCGGGCAGGGTGGCAGCATCGTCAACGTCTCCTCGGTCGCCGCACGCCTGGGCTCGCCGAACGAGTACGTCGACTACGCCGCGTCCAAAGGCGCGCTCGACACCTTCACCATCGGTCTGTCCAAGGAAGTGGCGGGCGAGGGCATTCGCGTCAACGCGGTGCGTCCGGGCTACATCTACACCGACTTCCATGCGCTGAGCGGCGATCCGGATCGGGTCAGCAAGCTTGAGTCGGCGATTCCGATGGCTCGGGGCGGGCGCCCGGATGAAGTGGCGGAGGCGATTGTCTGGTTGCTGTCGGACAAGGCTTCTTATGCGACGGGGACGTTTGTTGATCTGGGTGGTGGGCGTTGATCTTTGGGATTTGTGCTGGCTGATCTGGCCTCATCGCTGGCTTGCCAGCGATAGGGCCAGCACAGGCAATATCGGGCTGTCAGAACGACCGCACAATCCGCCCCAGCGTCTCCATCGCCTTTTCCGAATCTTCGGTCCACGGGCTGCCGTAATTCAAGCGAATACAATTCCTGAAGCGCTGGGTTGGCGAGAAGATCGGCCCTGGCGCGATGCTGATGCCCTGCGCCAATGCCATCTGAAACAACTTCAAGGAATCCATCTGCGGCGGCAATTCCAGCCACAAAAAGTAGCCCCCCGCCGGCTGGCTGACCCGGGTCTGCGCCGGGAAGTAGCGGGCAATCGCCGCGAGCATCGCGCTTTGCTGTTCTTCCAAGGCATAGCGCAGTTTGCGCAGATGGCGGTCGTAGCCACCGTGTTGCAGGTAGTCGGCAATCGCCGCTTGCGCCGGCATTGAAGCGCACAGCGAGGTCATCAGTTTCAGCCGTTCGATTTTCTGTGCATAGCGCCCGGCAGCGACCCAGCCAATGCGGTAGCCGGGGGCCAGACTCTTGGCGAACGAACCGCAGTGCATCACCAGCCCTTCGGTGTCGAACGCCTTGGCCGGTTTCGGTGCCTGCTGACCATAATAGAGTTCGGCGTAGACATCGTCCTCGATCAGCGGCACCTGATGTCGGCGCAGCAGTTCCACCAGTTCCTGTTTCTTCGCCTCGGGCATGGTCGCGCCCATCGGGTTCTGGAAACTGGTCATGCACCAGCAGGCCTTGATCGGATGGCGTTCCAGGGTCTGGGCGAGCACGCCGAGGTCGATGCCATCGCGCGGGTGCACGGGGATTTCCACGGCTTTGAGTTTCAAGCGCTCCAGCACTTGCAGGCTGGCGTAGAACGCCGGGGCTTCGATGGCCACCAGATCGCCCGGTTCGGTCACTGCTTGCAGGCACAGGTTCAGCGCTTCGAGGGCGCCGTTGGTGATCAGCAGTTCTTCCATGGGCAGCATCAGCCCGCCGACCATGTAGCGCAGGGCAATCTGCCGACGCAGTTGCGGATTACCCGGCGACATGTCGGTGACCACCATGCGCGGGTCCATCTCCCGCGCTGCACTGGCCAGCGAGCGCGACAGACGCTGCAACGGGAACAGGGTCGGGCTGGGGAACGCCGAGCCGAAGGGCACGGTGCTCGGGTCCTTGATCGATTCGAGCACCGAGAACACCAGTTCGCTGACGTCGACTTCGGTGGAGTCGTTGACGTGGCTACTGATCACCGGCTCGGAAAACGGACTCGGCGCGTGGGTGTTGACGAAGTAGCCGGAGCGCGGCCGCGCGCGGATCAGACCGCGACGTTCGAGCAGGTAATAGGCCTGGAACACCGTGGACGGGCTGACCCCGTAAGTCTGGCTGGCGTAGCGCACCGACGGCACTCGCTGCCCGGGGCCGAGGACGCCGGAGCGGATCAGTTCAGCGATGTCGTCGGCGAATTTTTCGTAGCGTTTCATCGGTATCCCGCGATGGACTGAATTCGGATTGCTTTTTGTGACGAGGGAGCTTGCTCCCGCTGGGCTGCGCAGCGGCCCCATAAGCTTGTGAGTGCTGCGCACTCAAGCGGGAGCAAGCTCCCTCGCCACAGGTATCGCAGTGTCAAAAGAGAGCTGCATCTTAAAGGTTCAGCGATTCATCGGCGCCACAAACCTGCTTCTCGCCACGCTATAAATCTGCGGCTCGTCGCTGTCGGCGATCTTGAAGCTCAAGGTCTGCGAGCTGCTGGCCGGGCGTTCTGTGGTCATCGCCACCGATACCGGCACATCGACAATCTCACCCGGCGCCAGGCTCAGTTCGGTCTTGCCCTGTAACTGGAAGCCCTCGCCATCCACCAGGCTCAGGGTGTAGTCCTGGCGCTGCTGGGTCTTGTTGATCACCTTCAGGGTGTAGATGTTTTCGATCTGTCCCTGACCGTTCTCGCGGAACAGTCCGCGATCCTTGGTCACGTCCAGCGAGACCATGGGCCGTTCGACCAAAGCCAGTGCCAGTGCGCCGATCATCACCAGCAGCACCGCGACGTAGCCGATCAGCCTTGGCCGCAGCAGGTGGGTCTTGCCACCCTGCAATTCGCGCTCGGAACTGTAGCGGATCAAGCCGCGCGGGTAATTCATTTTGTCCATGATCGAATCGCAGGCGTCGATGCACGCCGCGCAGCCGATGCATTCCATCTGCAAACCGTCGCGGATGTCGATGCCGGTCGGGCAGACCTGCACGCACAAATGGCAATCGATGCAATCGCCGAGACCGGCTTCGGCGGGCTTCACGTCGCGTTTGCGCGGGCCACGGTTTTCGCCACGGGCCGCGTCATAGGAAATCGCCAGGGTGTCCTTGTCGAACATCACGCTCTGGAATCGCGCATACGGGCACATGTGCATGCACACCGCTTCGCGCAACCAGCCGGCGTTGATGTACGTGGCAGCGGTGAAGAACAACACCCAGAACAGGCTGACCCCGCCGATCTGCAGGGTGAACAGCTCTTCGGCCAGCGGGCGAATCGGTGTGAAGTAGCCGACGAAGGTCAGCCCGGTCATCACGCTGATCGCCAGCCACAAGGTGTGCTTGGCGGCGCGCCGCGCCAGTTTGTTCAGGCCCCACGGCGCTGCTTGCAGTTTGATGCGCTGGTTGCGCTCGCCTTCGGTGACTTTCTCGCACCACATGAAAATCCATGTCCACGAGCTCTGCGGACAGGTGTAACCGCACCAGACCCGGCCAGCGAACACGGTGATGGCGAACAGACCGAACGCAGCAATGATCAGCAGCGCCGAGAGCAGGATGAAATCCTGTGGCCAGAAGGTCGCGCCGAAGATGTGGAATTTGCTTTCGGCGAGGTCCCACAGTACGGCCTGACGACCGCCCCAGTTCAACCACACGGTGCCGAAAAACAGCAAAAACAGAAACCCTGCGCCGCTGATGCGCAGGCGGCGGAACAGCCCGGTGAAACTGCGCGTGTGGATCTGCTTGTCGGTGGAGCCGGCCTTCGCCTTCATTGGGCGACCTGGCACATTTTTAATGGTGGGGCTTGCTTCTACGGTTCGGACGGGGATTTGTTCGCTCATGGTCATTCGCTCATCAGCCTCCATCAGGCGAACGAACTATGAGCGCCGATCTGTTTGCATAACAGACTCAGCTATTTGAATAAAAAGCGGATCAGATGGCGTCTGAGCGACGCCCTGCGACAACTTGAAGCAGCCCGCACGCGCAGGCGCAAACGCCTATCGCAGGCGTCTGCACCGGGTGTTGATCAGGGTCAGTCAAATCACCGAATCACTCTCGTCAGCCTTCAGGTGCTTGCGGCCGTCTTTCGCGCCGGCGACGGTCAAGGCATCGGCCTCTGCTTCAGTGATGTAAACGCGCCGGCTTTCAATTTCCACGAACGACATGGCTTTTTCGCTATCCGTTTTGACTTCCAGGGTGTCGCAGATACGAATTTCTTCGCCATTTTCGACGGTGAAAAAACACACTTTTGATTCGGGGTTGGATTCATCGATTCGAACGGGCATGAGGCTGTCCTTTTTTTCATGGGTACCTGAGAGGTTAGGGCGCGCGCGTGGCCGATCGTTCTGCGCAACTGATTAATGGTCGCTGCTGTCCATCCATTAACGACAAATAAAAAGGACGGAGCGATGAACGCTTGGTGGCATGAAGTGTGGGTAACGCTGCAAGCGGAGTTCGCCGATGTCGGCGACGCTTCGCAACTGACGCGCATCACCGTGCGCCTGCTGATGGCGGCGGTGCTCGGCGGGATTCTTGGTTTCGAACGTGAGCACAAAGGCAAGGCCGCCGGGGTGCGCACGCACATGTTGGTGGCACTCGGCGCTGCGCTGTTTGTGCTGGTGCCGCAAACCAGCGGGGCGGAGTCCGATGCCATGAGCCGGGTGTTGCAGGGCGTGATCGCCGGGATCGGTTTTCTTGGCGCCGGAACCATCCTGAAAAACAAGGAAGGCGATGAGGGCCATGTCAAAGGACTGACCACTGCAGCCGGGTTGTGGATGACGGCGGCGATCGGCGTGGCGGCGGGGTTGGGCAGGGAAGCGACTGCACTGCTCAGCACGTTGTTGGCGTTGGGGATTTTCAGCGTAATGCCACGGGTGGTCAGGTTGTTCGAGAAAGAAGACGAGAAAAACCAGCATCTGTGAACACCGCGAACAACCTGTAGGAGCTGCCGCAGGCTGCGATCTTTTGACTTTGATTTTTAAAAACAAGATCAAAAGATCGCAGCCTGCGGCAGCTCCTACAGGGGGGGACGTGTTGCTCAGAGGATGACGGGCGGCATCGTTGTCGGCGGTTCTTCCTTCGGCGGTGGCGTGGTGCCTGGGGGTTCCTGCTCGGGAATCGGCTGCGGTTCGGTCTCGGGCAAGGTGGGTTTGTCGATGTTCGGATCAGGCGTTTCTGCCGGGATCGGGATGTTCATCTGTAGACCTCCGTGTGGCACATGGCGTGAGAAGTGCTTAAGTGGATTGACCACCTGCTGGCGAATTCGATCCGCTTTTTTGCCCAGGCAAATCCCTGTGAACTTTTCCCCGCGCCGGTCGCTCGGAACCTAAGTGAGTTCATGTCGGGGCCGGTGCCTCCTTGTGGACACGGATCCGGCACAAGAGCGTCCTTGGGGCGTAAAGGAGAGAGGCTCGATGTCCGCTGAAAAACCTTCAGAGCAGAGCTACAACCCGCACATGCCGCTGTCGCAGGCGTTGCTGCTGCCGCGCATCGTGATCGAAAACACCATGCCGACCCTCGATGGCGGGCAGTTTGCTGTGAAGTCGATCGTCGAGCGTGACGTGATCGTCACCAGCAAGGTCTTTGCCGACGGCCACGACAAGCTGGCGGTGCGCATCCGCTGGCTCGCGGAGGGCGAAGAGAGCTGGCACAGCGAGGTGATGAACGAGCTGGGCAATAACAGTTGGCAGGGGCAGTTTCGTCCCGAACGCCAGGGTCGCTACCTGTATTGCATCGAAGCGTGGATTGATCACTTCGCCAGTTTCCAGTACGAACTGGAGAAAAAGCACAACGCCGCCGTCCCGGTGTCGCTCGAACTGCAGGAAGGGCGCAGCATGGTGCTGCAGGCCGCCGAGCGCAGCGACGGTCAGCTCAGCGAACAACTCGCCGCACTGCATCATGAATTGTCCGGTCTGCTCGAAACCGAGCAGGTGGCGCTGTTTCTGCACTCGCGCAGTGCGCAATTGATGGCGCAGGCCGATCACCGTGCCTATCTGAGCTTGAGTGCCGAATTCCCGGTGGATGTTGAACGGGAACTGGCCGAGTTTGCCAGTTGGTATGAGCTGTTTCCGCGCTCGATCACCGACGATCCCAAGCGTCACGGCACGTTCAACGACGTGCACGCGCGCCTGCCGATGATTCAGGACATGGGTTTTGACGTGTTGTATTTCACGCCGATCCACCCCATCGGCCGCGCCCATCGCAAGGGTCGCAACAATTCCCTGACCGCAGGTCCCGAGGATCCCGGTAGCCCGTACGCGATCGGGAGCGAGGAGGGTGGGCACGAAGCGATTCACTCGCAGCTCGGCACCCGCGAAGACTTCCGCCGGTTGGTTGCCGCCGCCGCTGAGCATGGTCTGGAGATCGCCCTCGATTTCGCCATCCAGTGTTCCCAGGATCACCCGTGGCTCAAGCAGCATCCGGGCTGGTTCAACTGGCGCCCGGACGGCACGATCAAATACGCGGAAAACCCGCCGAAGAAATACCAGGACATCGTCAACGTCGACTTCTATGCGCCTGACGCGATCCCCAGTCTGTGGGTCGAGCTGCGCGATATCGTGGTCGGTTGGGTCAACGAAGGCGTGAAGATCTTTCGCGTCGACAATCCGCACACCAAACCGCTGCCGTTCTGGCAATGGCTGATTGCCGATGTGCGGGCGCTGCACCCGGAAGTGATCTTCCTCGCCGAGGCGTTCACCACGCCGGCGATGATGGCGCGGCTGGGCAAGGTCGGTTACAGCCAGAGCTACACCTATTTCACCTGGCGTAATACCAAGTCCGAGTTGGCGACCTATTTCACTGAGCTCAATGAGTCGCCATGGCGTGAATGCTACCGGCCGAACTTCTTCGTCAACACGCCGGACATCAACCCGGCGTTCCTGCATGAGTCGGGGCGTCCGGGCTTTCTCATTCGCGCGGCGCTGGCGACCATGGGTTCGGGCCTGTGGGGCATGTATTCCGGTTATGAGCTGTGTGAATCGGCGCCGGTGCCGGGCAAGGAGGAATACCTTGATTCGGAGAAGTACGAGATCCGCGTCCGCGACTTCAATGCACCCGGCAACATCATTGCCGAAATTGCCCAGCTCAATCGCATCCGCCGGCAGAACCCGGCGCTGCACACGCACCTGGGCCTGAAAATCTACAACGCCTGGAACGACAACATTTTGTATTTCGGCAAGCGCAGCTTTGATGGCAGCAATTTCATTCTGGTGGCGGTGAGCCTCGATCCGCACAACGTGCAGGAAGCCAATTTCGAATTGCCGCTGTGGGAGATGGGCCTGCCCGACGATGCAACCACCCACGGTGAGGACTTGATGAACGGGCATCGCTGGGACTGGCACGGCAAGTATCAGTTCATGCGCATTGACCCGGCGTACCAGCCGTTCGGGATCTGGCGGATTACTGCCGCTTAAGGTCGTGCACAGAACCTTGTGGCGAGGGAGCTTGCTCCCGCTCGGCTGCGCAGCAGTCGTAACCCAAGTGAATGCGGTGCATCAGAACAAATGCAATGGGGCTGCTTCGCAACCCAGCGGGAGCAAGCTCCCTCGCCACAGGTATTAGCCGCGTGGCTTTCCAGAATTGAACAGGAGTTTCACATGGCGAAGAAACCCAAGGCAGCCACCTTTATCAAAGACCCGCTCTGGTACAAGGATGCGGTGATCTATCAAGTTCACGTCAAATCGTTTTTCGACTCCAACAATGACGGGATCGGCGACTTTCCCGGCCTGATCGCCAAACTCGACTACATCGCCGAACTCGGCGTCAACACCATCTGGCTGTTGCCGTTCTACCCGTCGCCACGCCGGGATGACGGTTACGACATCGCCGAATACCGCGGCGTGCACAGCGACTACGGGACCATGGCCGACGCCAAGCGCTTCATCGCCGAGGCGCACAAACGTGGCTTGCGGGTGATCACCGAGCTGGTCATCAACCACACCTCCGATCAGCACCCGTGGTTCCAGCGGGCGCGCAAGGCCAAACCCGGCTCGGCGGCGCGGGACTTCTATGTGTGGTCGGATGACGATCAGAAGTACGACGGCACCCGGATCATCTTTCTCGACACCGAAAAGTCCAACTGGACCTGGGATCCGGTCGCCGGCCAATACTTTTGGCACCGCTTCTATTCGCACCAGCCCGACCTCAACTTCGACAACCCGCAAGTGATGAAAGCCGTGTTGTCGGTGATGCGCTACTGGCTGGACATGGGCATCGACGGTCTGCGCCTTGACGCCATTCCGTACCTGATCGAACGCGACGGCACCAATAATGAAAACCTGCCCGAGACCCATGACGTCCTCAAGCAGATCCGGGCCGAGATCGACGCCAACTACCCGGACCGCATGCTGCTGGCCGAGGCCAACCAATGGCCGGAAGACACTCAGCTGTACTTCGGCGACACCGATGCCGAGGGCGTCAACGGTGACGAATGCCACATGGCCTTTCACTTCCCGCTGATGCCGCGCATGTACATGGCGCTGGCCCAGGAAGATCGCTTCCCGATCACCGACATTCTGCGGCAAACCCCGGAAATTCCTGCCAATTGCCAGTGGGCGATTTTCTTGCGCAATCACGATGAGCTGACGCTGGAGATGGTCACCGATAAAGAGCGCGACTACCTGTGGAACTACTACGCCGCTGACCGTCGCGCGAGGATCAACCTTGGCATTCGTCGGCGTCTGGCACCGTTGATGGAGCGTGATCGTCGCCGCGTCGAGTTGCTCAACAGCCTGCTGCTGTCGATGCCCGGCACGCCGACCCTGTATTACGGCGACGAAATCGGCATGGGCGACAACATTTACCTCGGCGACCGCGACGGCGTGCGTACGCCGATGCAATGGTCGATTGACCGCAATGGCGGTTTCTCCCGCGCCGATCCGGCGAGCCTGGTGCTACCACCGATCATGGACCCGCAATACGGTTACCTGTCGGTGAACGTCGAAACCCAGGCCGGTGATCCGCATTCGCTGCTCAACTGGACGCGGCGCATGCTCGCCGTGCGCAAGCAGTCCAAGGCCTTCGGGCGCGGCACGCTGAAGATGCTCTCGCCGAGCAACCGACGCATCCTGGCCTACACCCGCGAGTTCACCGACGCTGACGGCAAGCACGAAATCATTCTTTGCGTGGCCAACGTCTCGCGCAGCGCGCAGGCAGCAGAACTCGATCTGTCGGCCTACGTCGGCATGGTCCCGGTGGAGATGCTTGGCGGTAACGCGTTCCCGCCCATCGGCCAGTTGAACTTCCTGCTGACCCTGGCGCCGTATGGCTTCTATTGGTTCGCCCTCGCGGCGGAAAACCAGATGCCGAGCTGGCACGTGGAACCGGCGCAGAGCCTGCCGGACTTCACCACCCTGGTGCTGAAAAAACGCATGGAAGAACTGCTTGAAGCGCCGACCCGCAACACCCTGGAGCAGAGCATCCTGCCGAGCTGGCTGCAGAACCGCCGCTGGTTCGCCGGCAAGGACGCGGCCATCGAGCAGGTCAATCTGGCCTACGGCGTGCGTTTTGGCGATGCGCAGCATCCGGTGCTGCTCAGCGAGATCGAAGTCACCAGCGCCGGGCAGCCCAGCCGCTATCAACTGCCGTTCGGGTTTATCTCGGAAGATCAGGTCGGGGCGGCGCTGCCGCAGCAATTGGCCTTGTCCCGAGTACGCCGCGGACGTCAGGTGGGGCTGATCACTGATGCGTTCAGCCTCGAAACGTTTGTGCACGCCGTGCTGCAAGGCATGCAGAGCAGCACCGTGCTCAACTCCGAACAGGGCGAGATACGTTTCGCACCGACTGCGCAGCTGGAAAAACTTGGCCTCGGCGCTGAATCCGAGGTGCGTTATCTGTCGGCCGAGCAGTCGAACAGTTCGGTGGTGATCGGCAATAGCCTGGTGCTGAAGCTGATCCGCAAAGTCGCCTCGGGGGTGCACCCGGAACTGGAAATGAGCGCCTACCTGACCGAGGCCGGGTTCGAGAACATCTCGCCGCTGCTGGGTTCGGTGATTCGCCGTGATGCCCAAGGCGAAGACAATCTGCTGATGATCGCCCAAGGCTATCTGAGCAATCAGGGCGATGCCTGGGAATGGACGCAGAACAACCTCGAACGGGCGCTGCGCGATGAACTGGCCGACGCCATGTCCGAGCAGGAACAGCATTACAACGCCCTCGGCGAGCTCAAGGACTTTGCCGGCATGCTCGGCCAGCGTCTGGGCGAAATGCATCAAGTACTCGCGGCGCCGAGCGACAATCCCGATTTCGCCCCGCAAACCAGCAGTGCCAAAGACGCCCAAGCCACCGGCAAGGACGTTGCCGCGCAGGTCGAGCATGCGCTGAAGCTGCTCAAGCAACATCAAAGTCATCTGAGCGCGGCGGATCAGAAAATGGTCGCGCGGCTGCTGGACAACAAAAAAATCATCCTCGGCCATGTGCAGGAACTCGCGCAGAAAGCCGTGGGCGGCCTGCGCATTCGGGTCCACGGTGACCTGCACCTGGGCCAAGTGCTGGTGATCAAGGGCGATGCCTATCTGATCGACTTCGAAGGTGAACCGGCGCGGCCGCTGCACGAACGGCGTGGCAAACACAGTCCGTACAAGGACGTCAGCGGCGTGCTGCGGTCCTTCGATTACGCGGCGGCCATGACCATCAACGTGCATAACGTCGATCACAGTGCGGAGTCGGAAGCGGCCCGGCATCGGGTTGCCGAGCGCTACCTGCGTGAGGCACGCGAGACATTTGTTCAGGCATATCGCCAAGCGGCGGCTAGTCTTGATCATGCCTGGCAGGATCCTGCGGGTGCCGACGCAGCGCTCGCGCTGTTCGGCCTGGAGAAGGCGGCCTATGAAGTGGCCTATGAAGCCGAAAATCGCCCCACGTGGCTGCCCGTGCCGTTGCACGGTTTGTATGGGTTATTGACGGGGCTTAAACCCTTTTCCGATCTTGGTGGAGAGTAGTCATGAGTGTCTCAAACAAGGAACAGGGTCACGCTAAAGAAGCGTTATTGCCGACGGCGCAAGACATCGACGCGTTGGTACGTGCGGAACATCACGACCCGTTTTCCATTCTCGGCCCGCACGGTGATGGTGCCGGCGGGCAGTTCATCCGCGCCTATTTGCCGGGTGCGTTGAAAGTTGAAGTGCTGGACAAGGACAGCGGTGAAGAACGTGGCGAACTGACCGCCACCGAAACCCCGGGGCTGTTTGTCGGGCACTTCGCCCAGGCCCGGCCCTATCTGCTGCGCACGCGCTGGGCCGGCGGCGAGCAAGTGGCGGAAGATCCGTACAGCTTCGGCCAGTTGCTCGGCGAAATGGATTTGTATCTGTTCGCTGAAGGCAATCACCGCGACCTCAGCAGTTGCCTCGGCGCGCAACTGACCACGGTCGATGGCGTCGACGGTGTGCGTTTTGCCGTGTGGGCGCCGAATGCCCGGCGGGTGTCGGTGGTCGGTGATTTCAACGTGTGGGACGGTCGCCGCCATCCGATGCGCCTGCGCCATCCGTCCGGGGTCTGGGAGTTGTTCATTCCACGCCTGCAAGCGGGGGAGTTGTACAAGTACGAAATCCTCGGCGCCCACGGCATCCTGCCGCTGAAGGCCGACCCGATGGCGCTGGCCACCAGCCTGCCGCCGGACACCGCGTCGAAAGTCGCCGCGCTGCTGCAGATCAACTGGCAGGATCAGGACTGGATGAACGGCCGCCGCGAGCGGCAGAAACATTCAGCGCCGCTGTCGATCTACGAATTGCATGCCGGCTCGTGGCAGTGCGAGCTGGACGATCTGGGCGAAGTCGCCCGTCAGTACACTTGGCCGGAGCTGGCCGAGCGGCTGATTCCTTACGTCAAGGAACTGGGCTTCACCCACATCGAACTGATGCCGATCATGGAGCACCCGTTTGGTGGTTCTTGGGGTTATCAGTTGCTCTCGCAATTCGCCCCGAGCGCCCGTTACGGCACGCCGGAGCAGTTCGGTGAGTTCGTCGACGCCTGCCACCGCGCCGATATCGGCGTGATCCTCGACTGGGTGCCAGCGCATTTTCCTACCGATACCCATGGCCTGGCGCAGTTTGACGGCACGGCGTTGTACGAATATGGCAACCCGCTGGAAGGCTTCCATCAGGACTGGGACACGCTGATCTACAACCTGGGGCGCACCGAAGTGCACGGCTACATGCTGGCGTCGGCGCTGCACTGGTTGAAGCATTTTCACGTGGATGGCCTGCGCGTCGATGCGGTGGCCTCGATGCTGTATCGCGACTATTCGCGCAAGGCCGGCGAGTGGATTCCGAACCGCCACGGCGGGCGCGAGAACCTTGAGGCGATCGATTTCCTCCGGCACTTGAACGATGTGGTCGAGCTGGAGGCGCCGGGCGCGCTGGTGATTGCCGAAGAGTCCACCGCCTGGCCGGGCGTCAGCCAGAGCACCCAGCAGGGTGGCCTCGGTTTCGCTTACAAATGGAACATGGGCTGGATGCACGATTCGCTGCATTACATTCAGCAGGACCCGGTGTACCGCGCGCACCACCACAACGAACTGAGTTTCGGTCTGGTCTACGCCTGGTCCGAGCGCTTCATCCTGCCGATCTCCCACGACGAGGTGGTGCACGGCAAGCACTCGTTGATCGACAAGATGCCCGGCGACCGCTGGCAGAAATTTGCCAACCTGCGCGCCTATCTGAGTTTCATGTGGACTCACCCGGGCAAGAAGCTGTTGTTCATGGGCTGCGAATTTGGCCAGTGGCGCGAGTGGAACCACGATCAGCAACTGGACTGGTACCTGCTGCAATATTCGGAACACAAAGGCGTGCAGAAACTGGTCGGCGACCTCAATCGCCTGTATCGCGAAGAACCGGCGCTGCACGATCAGGACGATGCGCCGCAGGGCTTCCAGTGGTTGATCGGTGATGACGCGATCAATAGCGTGTACGCGTGGCTGCGCTGGAGCAAGGACGGCAAACCGGTGCTGGTGGTCGCCAACTTCACCCCGGTGCCGCGTCAGTCGTACCGCGTCGGCGTGCCGTTTGCCGGACGCTGGAATGAACTGCTCAACAGCGATGCCGACACCTACGCCGGGTCCAACTATGGCAATGGCGGCGGGGCGTTTACCGAAGAGGTGCCGAGCCATGGGCAGTCGCTGTCGCTGGAACTGAATCTGCCGCCGCTGGCGGTGTTGATTCTCAAGCCGGAGGGCTAGTCCAGCCACCGCTAACCCTGTGGGAGCGGGCTTGCCCGCGAAGAGGTCGGAACATTCAACATCTCTGTTGCCTGATCCGCCGTCATCGCGGGCAAGCCTGCTCCCACAGGCGTTTTCGGTGATCCGGGGATCGCTGCCGCAGCAGGATTACAGGTGCACTTCCACCGCCAATGGCAAGTGGTCCGACAGGTGCGTCCATGGTTTGTTGCCGAGGATCTGCGGGTCGTGGCTGCTGGCGTTGCGCAGGTAGATGCGGTCCAGGCGCAGCAGTGGAAAACGCGCTGGATAGGTCTTGGCCGGACGCCCATGGTGGCGTTCGAACGCTTCGTGCAGGTAATCGCGGCGGGCGAGGGCGGCATTGCCTTGCAATTGCCAGTCGTTGAAGTCACCGGCAATGATCACCGGCGCGTCCTCGGGCAAGGATTCGAGCAACTGGCAAAGCAGCTGCAACTGCAATTGGCGGTGACTTTCCAGCAGACTCAGGTGCACACAGATGGCGTGGACTTCGGCGTGGCCCGGCACGTCCAGTACACAATGCAGCAGGCCACGGCGTTCGGGGCCGGTGATCGACACGTCGAGATTGCGGTATTCGCGGATCGGGTATTTTGACAGCAGGGCATTGCCGTGGTGACCATCGGGGTAAACCGCGTTGCGTCCGTAGGCGAAGTCACTCCACATGCTGTCGGCAAGAAATTCGTATTGCGAGGTTTGCGGCCATTCGTTGTAACGATTGGAATGGCGCTCGTGTTCGCCCACTACCTCCTGCAGAAACACCAGATCGGCCGAGGTGCTGCGCACCGCTTCGCGCAGTTCCGGCAAGATGAAGCGCCGATTGAGGGCGGTGAAGCCCTTGTGGGTATTGACCGTCAGCACGCGCAGGCGATGGATGACGGGTGCGTCGACGACGTGACGCTCGGGATCGCTGGACACGTTCACTCCTCTGAAAAAACGGCTTCCTGTTCATGCGACTGGTCTGTGCGCGGGCAGTTCCTTCCAGATGCCTCAGGCCGTAACACGAATCCCCAGAGCCGCCAGAAAACCTGTGGGAGCGAGCCTGCTCGCGAAAGCGCTCGACCCGACGACATCAAAAAAACCGAGCAGTCCTCGGACATAAACGTAAACCCGCAGCCACGTTTAAAGTACACGAATCGTTACGCCATAGCGGCTACAACGCCTTGCGCCGTTACCTACGCGTACGCCAGAATCCGCCGGCTTACACGACCATACCCTGCGCTATATCGTTTTCCTGCCACTGCCCATCGGTGGTCGGGTTTAGTAGCCCGTATGGTTTTAGTAAGTGCATGAGTCCCATTGAGCCAGGCGTATCTATTGCCTGCACTTCGATGGTGGTTGTGCGCAGGGCGCTCTCGAGCGCGCCGGTCTTGCTAATTCCTCCGGTCTACTAACCTGTGCACAGCCGCCACCCTTCTTTTAGTAGAGAACGGTCGCGGCCCTCAATCAGGAATTAGATATTTATGTTCAAAGCCACACCCAACCCCCAGACGTCGACCCGATCCCGTACGACCCAGCCCTCGACCCGCAGAAGATAAAAGCGGCCACCGACCGCGCCATCAATTTCTACCTCAACCCCGACGCACTGAAGATCTCGATCCCTTCAGCCTCGTCACGCAAATCCAGCAGAATCTTCCTCATCGACCCCACCGTGGACGAGGAAACCTTACTCGTCGAAGCCTGCGAATCATTAGCCGCCGCCCGCGACATGGCCCGCGACATCAGCGACACCGTCGACCACCCACAGCGCCGGGCCATGCTGATGCTGCATCAGGTGATCATGCTCAGTGAACTGATGGTCAACCGAGTACTGGACGGCCGCCGCGTGCCGAACTAACTGCCCGGTCCCCCTGTAGGAGCTGCCGCAGGCTGCGATCTTTTGATGTTGCTTTTCAAAACAAGATCAAAAGATCGCAGCCTTCGGCAGCTCCTACAGGTCATCATTCTTTCAAAGTGCCTTGATCGGAGTTCCAGCTGATGTCAGAAACCCCACCCAATCCGCCGATCACAGAATCGGTAACGCCGTACGAATCCCTCAACTCCAGAAAACTCCACGAAGCCGCCGAACGCGCCCTCGACCACTACCTCGCGCCCGCGCACATCATGGCCACACCGTATACCCCCAGCAGCATGTTCCTCGTCAACCCGCAAACCGACACCGAATCCCTGTTGGCCAACGCTTGTGAATCCCTGGCCTCGGCCACGGTCATGCTCGGCGATTTCGCCGGCACGCTGGAAGGGCCGAGTCGTAATACGGTGTTGGGTATCGCGCAGGTGGTGATGCTGGGGGAGCTGGCGGTGAATCAGGCGCTGGATAATGTTGTGCCGAAGGAATAGGCGAAAGCAGTAATGGCCTCATCGCGAGGAGGCGAAGGCCTACAGTGGATTTGCGTTGGTCACAGGTTATGTGCCCGGTAAAGATCCAATGTAGGGGAGAGCCGACTCGCGATTGCCATTAAATAAATGCGTCCCCTGATCACCAAACGACAAAACCCGTGAAGGGAGCCAGCCGAACGCAGCCCCTTGCGGCAGCTCCTTCGAAGTCTTTGAGACTACTCGTCCTCTCAACGATTTATCAGTCAGCGCGACTAGCCCCTGGATCGGATGCCTAAAGGATAGTAGTTTGATTTTTTATTGACTGTCTCGCGCCAACTGACGCCATGGACTTCAGGTGCAGGTGGCCATGTAGCCGTTTGTTGGGTGGATAAGAAGTAATGAACGTTGCCGTCTGCACCCTGTAGACAGCCCCAGGACGCTGCTATTGCCTGGGATTTTTTTTGGTATGAAAGATACATTACCAACCTAATCCGATCGTCACCCGCATCACCAAGGGTGAAAGGTCGTGCGCCCGGAATGGTGCTTATGAATGTCACGGCTGCGTCATAATCCATTCCGGTTTGACCATGCAATAACTCATAAACCCCACTGCACTGTACGGGATATTGAACACGAGCCCCCGTAGTGTCCGTCACCACAATGTTGGTTGTTCCATTACGTACGGAAACTACTGCACCCGTATTGGAATTAACGGTGCAGATGTCATTGTCTGCAGAAGTGTATGTATAAGGTGGAACGCCCCCAGTTGCAACGCGCGTACCTGTTGCGCCGGGTGGGATGTAAGCGGTTCTGTCCCATCTTGGGGTATAGGGCGCAGGGCCCGGGACGAGGTGCGGCCCCGCAAGTACCATGGGGGACGCGACGATCGTTATTGCTTCCACCACGTTTAATGTCCACGCTGCGGACACCTGCCCACTGCCATACAGCGCGATAGCGGTGAAGCTGTGAGCGGCCACGCTCAAGCCTGTCACGGTCAGTTCCCACAGGCCGGTCGTCAGGTTAACCGTGGCTTCACCTTTGACGCTGGTGCCATCCTTGATCTGCACTTTCTGACCTTTGGCCCCGGCCCCTGACAACGTGACCGTGGTATCGACGGTCGTCCCGCCGTTGGCAATTGGCGCACCTTTGGAGTCTACGGCTTGGGTGATGGTCGGCGGGTCGAGCTCCTGGGCAGCGCCCACATTGAAGTCCAGTGGCTGCGAATACCGGGTGCGCTCTCCCGCACGTTCAACGAAGTACCTGGCCTGGACCGTGCCGTCCTCGTTGCCCTTGATCAAATTGGCGCTGATGGAGAACGGCACCTCTCTACCGGCGGTGAACGAGTTCAGTGTGATCCAGTCGCTGTCCAGGCCGGTTTTCGAGCCCACCCACTCTCGTGTCACCTTGTCGTCGACCAGGGTATTGAGCCAGGTGGCGCTGAGCGTGGTGCCGTTGCGATCCGGGTCGAGGACGTTGTCGACCACACCCTCTACCTTCGGCATCGGCAATTCCAGGCGTGGCTCGCCAACCGCGAGCAGCGGCGCGTGTTCGGACTCGCGGACCGCATTGATCGCGCTGTAGCGATCCAGCTTCGCCAGTACGCCGTCGTCGCTCAGCAATTGGTAATAGAGCTCCAGCGTGCCACCTTCCACAACCTTGATATGGGCACTGTCGACAGTGATGTACAAAGACACTTTATCGTTGACGTCGCCATGGGTGATCGGTCGGAATGGCAGGTCGGGCAGGTACGGGGTGAAATCCGGCAGGGTGCCGAGCCAGAACAGTTTGATTGCCTGACCGGACTCGAACGAGTCATCCCAAGGGATTTCAATGCGGGTACGCGGCAGGTCCGGATCGAGTGCCCCTTGCTCGGCGTCTTCGGCGATTGGCGCCTTCAGACGCTGGAGTTGACCGATGACGCTGATGAACTGCCCTTTGGACAAAATGTCGGCCGAGCCATCGGCTTTCTGGATACGGTACAGCAGCACCATCTGGACCTTGGCAAAACGGCGCAGCAGGGCATTGTCGATCGGTATCTCAAGGATGCTCGGTACGCTCTCCACGATCACGCCCGGCAGTTCGTGGTCGATCGGTGTCCCTTCTACCGGCGTGCCTTTGAGTTGGAGGAACACGGTGTCGCCCTTCGCGAACCACTTGCCGTCCATGGCAACGACCTGCCCGGTGCCCTTGGCATCGCCCAGCTTATCGAGATCCAGCACGTTGTTCAGCGTTTCCTTGAGCAGGGGCGCCAGTGGGCGCGCCGTGTCGATACTGACCACCACTCGCTGGGCGACACTCCAGTCCTCGGAACGGTTGTCGACCTTGTCGTAGAGTTCGAACGCCACCGCCAGCCCGGTGCTGTCAGAGTCCCCCGCGTCACGGATCGTGGCTTCGTCGACATGGATGACGATGGGTGTTTTGCCTTCGACCTGGTCCTGGGTCAGTGGCAGGCTCGACACGAAGACCCCGCCCCAGCTCAGGCGGATGACGTCACCGGAGAAAATGTTCGGGTAAGGCTCAATCCTGATGTCGACACCCGCAGCCACGTTGTCCTTATCGATGCCACCTTCGAGAATCTCGCGGGGAATGTGCATGATCAGCTTGGAATGGCCCGGTTCTTCGTTGTCATCATGGCCACCGGGGCGGGTGAGCTTGACGAACACCTTCATCACTTCTGAGGGCTCGGCCGTCTGGCCCAGGCGGGTCACGCTGTAGGAGACATCGAAGTTACCGGCCAGGATGTGCCGTGGCTCTACGAATAACTGCAGTTGGGTGCCGACCTCATTTTTCTCCACGGTCTTTTGCAGTACCCGATTGTCGGGCTCCCAGAAAATAACCAGGCTGTCGCCTTGCCCCATGGGGCCCCAGGGGCCGGCCGTGCATTGCAGACCGTGGCGCGGGAAATTGTCCAGCACCGCCGCAATGTTCAGGCCCCACACATCAGGACTGGTGGAGATCGGCTCCTTGGTGCGCCCGGGAATGCCCAGCTCGCGCAAGAGGTTGGTGTGCTCGTCGGGGGAAGGGGATGAGGCCACGGGAGGTGCTCCGGTCGAGGGCTGGGGGACTGAGTGATTTAAAGCCTGACGGAGTGGAGCTGCCTACTGTCAGATCTGACAGGTCGGGAGGGGTTTTCGATGAGTGGTAGATGTTTCGACGGGGATGATTCTCGGCCAATGATACTGGGGTGTCGATCTCACCTCGTGTCACAGGGCGTTTTAGCAAGAGACTTTTTTTTAAACTGGATCTGCCCTGACGAAAATCCCTTGTGGCAGCGGACTTGCTCGCGAATGCGGTGTATCAGTCAGCAATTTAAGCGCTTGACACTGCCTATTCGCGAGCGAGCCCGCTCCCACAGGGGAAAAGTGTTTCAGATGAGGACGATTTCGTACGGCAAGCGCATGCGCTCGAGGATCACCCGTGGCAGCATCGGCGCGATGCCGATCGCCGGTTCGCCCTTGAGCTGGCTGGCATAGGCATGGGTGGCGTGGCTTTTGCGCGCCACGGTCCAGGTGTCGAGGCGCAGTTTGCGCGCACGTTCCCAGGGGATCAGGTTCTGCTCGCGCTCCGGCCAGTGCCAGGCCCAGACAGGCACGTCATGGAAGGTCGCGCCGACTTGCGCAGCCGCTTGGGCACTGGCACGGCCGACCGCTTCATGGTCGTCATTGCTGTCGTTACGCCAGGTGCTGAACACCACGTCGCCGGGGCGCAGGTAGCGCGCGATGAAGTGGGTGATGTCAGCCTCGCAGTCGAGCAGCGCATTGTCGGTAAACCCGCCGCGTACCCATTTCAGGCTGTGCATCGGCAGGCCGAGCCGGCGCAGGGCTTCGACGCTTTCCTGGGGACGGAATACGCTCAGGCGTTTTTCCGACCATTGTCGTGAACCCGGGTGGCTGGCGCTGCCGTCGGTGATCGACAGCAGTTGCAGCGGATGACCGAGGCTGGAAAGCAGTTGCAGGAGACCGCCACAGGTCACCACTTCATCACCCGGATGCGGGGCGACCACGACGGCGCGGGCACCGGGGGGAACGAGGCTGTGGGTGTTGATGACGGGAATGTTGTCCAGCTGCGCAGCGCTGTTCCATATCTGCGCCGGCAGCGAGTGTTCGCTGAGGAATAACGGTTTCATGGGTATGACGTCCTTGTTGTGTCTGGCCCTCAGTCGTGTCTGCACCGTGGAAAATCAGGCGCGCGCGACCTGTGAAGGCGGATGGATTGCTGTGCGACGCTCCGAACCCTGGATTGCCGCGCAGCAGAGTATTGCTCATGAAAACCGGTTCGTCGCGTCACAGATCAATCTGATCCGCTTTTTTTATGTCTATCTGTACCATTTTTCGCAAGTAATCACCGAATCCGCCCCGGGCTCGGCTGTCCAGACGGGCGCTGGTGTGCACTTGCGGGCGATGGCTCCAGGCGATGTCGGCGCCGGACAGCTCCAGTTGCCGCACCAGTTGGACATCTTCATCGCAGGCCAAAGGTTTGAACCCCCCGGCCCAACGATAGGCGTCTGCGCTGATTCCGAGGTTGGCACCGTGAATGTGCCGATGCCCGTCACGCGCCTGATAGTGGCTGTGATAGCGGATTTGCGCGGCTTCGTCGAACGATTGATCCCAGTGCTCGACGGTTACCGTGCCGCATACCGCGTCGGCGCCCAGGCCCAACTGCGCCACCAGCCAGTCGTCGGCCACGCGGCTGTCGGCGTCGGAGCAGGAGATCCAGCGTGCACCACGCTCCAGTAAAACCTGCGCGCCGGCGGCACGGGCCTGGCCGACGTTGCGAGCGTCGATGTGCAGGCTCAGCACCGGAAAGCCGCTGACAATCTGTGCCGACCGGTCGGTACAACTGTCGAGCACCACCAGCACCTCCACCGGTTCACCGGCCAGCAGTCCATGTTTGCTGGCACGCAGAGCGGCTGTCAGGCACTGCTCGAGCAAGTCTTCTTCGTTGTGCGCGGGAATCAGAATGCCGATCATCGCAGGCCCTCCAGTGCGGCCACCGAGCGCGGCTCGCGGCTCCAGACCTCAAGGATGAAGTCGGCTTCCTGATGCAGCGCCAGACGCGGCAGCGGCAATTGTTCGTGAATCAAGTCATGCACCTGGCGGGCATTGAGCGGGCAGCCTTCGATGGACGGGCGCCAGTGGCACGCGAGCAATTGCCCGTCTGCGGTCAGGGAATCGCTGATGCGCCGGATCACGTCTGTCAGATCCTGGGCATCGAGGTAGTAGCCGATTTCGCTCAATACAATCAGGTCGAATTTTTCCTCCGGCCAGTCGCCGGGCAGGCGGCTCTGGCGGACTTCGGCGTGGTCAAACAGGCTCAATCGATTGCGCGCCAGGTTCACCGCCGCACTGGCGGTGTCGCAACACAGCAGACGGTCACAGCGGCCAGCCAGTTCGGCGCTGAGTTCGCCATTGGCACAACCGGGTTCGAAGATCGCCCGATAATGCGCGCGGGGCAGGGCGGCGAGGGTGATCGCGCGTTTGCGTTGTTCGTACCAGCGCTCGCGAAACGCCCAAGGGTCATCGCTGGCGCGGAACAGGCCTTCGAAGTAGCGATCATCGACACTCACAGGAACACCACTTCGAAGGGTTGCAGCAGACGATCCAGCACGTACGGCGCCAGCACCGGTTGCAGCCCGGCTTGCGGGTCGCCTTCCAGTTGGCTGGCAAAGGCATGCACCGCGTGGCGTTTGCGCGCCACTTGCTCGGGTGACAACAGAATCTTGCGCGCGCGCTGCCACGGCACTGCGGCGTCTTCGGGGGAGGCCCAGTGCCAGGTCCATACCGGCAGTTCGTGGCAGGTGGCGCCGACCCGGCGTGCGGCTTCGATACTGGCGCGACCGGCGGCTTCGTGATCGCAATGGCCATCCTCGCGCCAAGTGCTGAACACCACATCGCCGGGGCGCAGGTGGCGTTCGATGAACGCGACCAGCGACGGCTCATCCGCGGCAACCTGGCTGTCGCTGAAACCGCCGCGCAGCCATTTCATCCGGTGCAGTGGCACGCCGAGGCGACGCAGGGCTTCCGCCGATTCCTGCGGGCGCACCACGCTCAGGCGTTCGACCGGCCAGCGCTCGGAGCCGGGATGACTGGCGCTGCCATCGGTGACCGAGATCAGTTGCAACTGACGCCCGGCGGCGGCCAGTAACTGCAACATCCCGCCGCAGCCAAGCACTTCATCGTCCGGGTGCGGGGCGACAATCACCGCCCGCGCGCCCGGCGGCACCAGACTGAGGACATCGACGCTGTCCAGCGCCGCCAGGTGCCGGGAATGCTGCCATTGCAACAGGGAAGTCCCTTGGTGGCCGATGATCGGATCGGGTTTGTTCACGGCATTCATAGCGTCCAGGCCTCCTCGGGGTGTTCAGCCAGCGTTTGGCCAAGGGCCGCCAGATCACGCTCGGCATGGCTCTGGCGCAGGAACACCGGCAGATCGGCGTTCAACCGGGCGAAGTGTCGATCCTTGCAGAACGGCCCGGCGCCCAGCGCCCGGCCGACATCGCGCATCACTTGCTCAGCCGATTGTTCGACCACAGCGCGGGCGCGCTGGGCCAACAGTCGGGCATCGGCTTCGGGGTGCGCATCAATGTGCAGAGCACTGAAACGCAGCACATTCGCCGCTGCGTACAACGCCGCATCGACCGCACCGAGGTGGGCGAGGGCGTGTGGCTCCTGGCGTTGCGCGCAGTGTTGCCGCAGTGCCTCGGCGATCTGCCGTGCCGCGCCGTACCAGCATGCGGCAATGCCAATCCCGCCTTGCCAGAAACCGGGGCGATTCAGGTAGTCACCGGGCTCGCCGATGGCCTGGGCTTCGGCGCCGTCGAACAACACTTCGACGCTGCCGGTGGCACCCATGCCGACCGCCTGCCAGCCCTGATCGGTGATGGTCACCCCCGGTTGATCGAGCCCCACCGCCACCAGTTGCTGGCGATCTTCGGCGTCCCACGCCGTGAGCAGTGCGTGGCTGAGCACCGCCGCACCGGAACACCAGGCCTTGCGCCCGTCAAGGCGCACCATGTGCCCGGCCGGGCGCACTTGCACCCGCGCCTGCGGCGGTTCCGCCGCCCACATGCCCCAAGTGCTGCCCGGCGTGGGCGTCCCCCCCAGTTGTTCGATGATCGCCAGTGCGTCGGTGTGGCCTTCATAGAGTTTGCACAAGCCCAAGTCGTGTCCGCCGACTTCGGCCAGACGCTGAAAACGCTCCAGCGTAAGGCCACTGCCCGGTAACGGCAGTTGATCGAGCCCGGCTTCGACCAACGCTCGCAGGCAGTGGCCGAGGGCGGCGGTGTCGGCGTAGTCCGGCGGGCGGCGCGCCAGATAGTGCTGCAGGTCCATATCAGTCTTCTTCTTCGCGTTGCAGTTCGAACAGCAGCAGCGAACGGCCGGTGACCGAGTATTCATGGCCGAACTCGAAGCGCTCCTGACCGCGAATGGCCGGTTGGTTGGTATCGATCATGCAGGTCCAGAAACTGCCTTCCGGCACTTCCGGCAGGCTGAAATTGACGATGTCGTGATGGGCGTTGACCACCAGCAGCAGCGTCGCGTCGGCACCCTTGCGGCGGATCCCGGTCTCCTGCGCACGGCCATCGAGCAGCATGCCCAGGCAACGGTTATGCGCGTCATGCCAATGTTCGGTGGTCATCTCGGTGCCATCCGGCGCCAGCCAGGTGACGTCCTTGACGCCAATGTCCTCGTTGTACTCGCCGACCAGGAAACGCCCACGGCGCAGAATCGGATAAGCCATGCGCAACTTGATCAGGCGTTTGACGAACTTGAGCAGCGCCTTGCCGTCTTCGCTGAGGTCCCAGTTGACCCAGCCGATCTCGCTGTCCTGGCAATAGGCGTTGTTGTTGCCGTCCTGCGTGCGAGCGAATTCGTCGCCGGCGACGATCATCGGCGTGCCTTGCGACAGCAGCAGCGTGGCGAAGAAGTTGCGCATCTGCCGATGGCGCAGCGCGTTGATCTCGGGATCGTCGGTCGGGCCTTCGACGCCGTGGTTCCACGACAGGTTGTTGTTGCTGCCGTCCTGGTTGTTCTCGTCGTTGGCCTCGTTGTGCTTGTCGTTGTACGACACCAGATCGTTGAGGGTAAAGCCGTCGTGGGCGGTGATGAAATTCACCGACGAATACGGCCGTCGCCCACGCTGGTTGAACATCTCGCCGGACGCGGTCATGCGGCTGGCGAAGTCGGCAACCTGGCCGTCGTCGCCTTTCCAGAACGCGCGCACGGTGTCGCGGAACTTGTCGTTCCACTCGACCCAGCCCGGCGGGAAGTGGCCGACCTGATAGCCGCCGGGGCCGCAGTCCCATGGCTCGGCGATCATTTTCACCTGGCGCAGCACCGGGTCCTGACGGCATGCGACGAGGAAGCTGTGACGCTCGTCGAAACCGTCGTGATAACGCCCGAGAATCGTCGCCAGGTCGAAGCGGAAACCGTCGACATGCATTTCGCTGGCCCAGTAACGCAGCGAGTCAGTGACCATCTGCAGCACACACGGATGGCTCAGGTCGAGGGTGTTACCGGTGCCGGAATCGTTGATGTAGTAGCGCTTGTCGTCCGGCATCAACCGGTAATACGAGGCGTTGTCGATGCCGCGCATCGACAGGGTCGGGCCTTGTTCGTTGCCCTCGGCGGTGTGGTTGTAGACCACGTCGAGGATCACTTCCAGGTTGGCCTCGTGCAGGTGCGCGACCATCTCCTTGAACTCGGCGATCTTGCCGCTGGCCAGGTAACGCGGATCCGGGGCGAAGAAGGCGATGCTGTTGTAACCCCAGTAGTTGGTCATGCCCTTGTGCAGCAGGTGCTGGTCATTGACGAAGGCGTGAATCGGCAGCAGTTCCACCGACGACACGCCGAGTTTGCGGATGTGTTCGAGTACATCATCGACCATCAACCCGGCGAAGGTGCCGCGCACGTTCTCCGGCACCGACGGATGACGCATGCTGATGCCGCGCACGTGGGTTTCATAAATGATGGTTTTGTCCCACGGCACGCTGACGCGATGGTCGTTACCCCAGGTATGCGCCGGGTCGATGACTTTGCATTTGGGCACGAAGGGAGCGCTGTCGCGCTCATCGAAACTGAGGTCGGCGTCGGGATGGCCGATGGTGTAGCCGAACAGCGCCTCGGACCATTTCAACTCGCCAACCAGTTGTTTGGCATAGGGGTCGATCAGCAGTTTGTTGTGGTTGAAGCGGTGGCCGTTGGCCGGGTCATACGGGCCATAGACGCGGTAGCCGTAGATCAGCCCCGGGTGGGCGTCGGGCAGATAACCGTGATAGATCTCGTCGGTGTATTCCGGCAGTTCGATACGTTCGAGTTCAACTTCTCCGGCGTCGTCGAATATGCACAACTCAACCTTGGTGGCATTGGCGGAAAACAGCGCAAAGTTGACCCCCAGACCATCCCAGGTCGCACCGAGCGGGAAGGGCAGGCCTTCACGGATTCTCGACGGTTCAGCGTGCGCTGCGGGCTCGGCTTTTTTTGGACTGGTCATGATTGCTCCTGCAAAACGGGTTGGTTCGAATAATCAACTGTGGGAAAAGAATCTGTGGTGAGGGGATTTATCCCCGATGGGTCGCGCAGCGGCCCTGCGACTGCTTCGCAGCCGATCGGGGATAAATCCCCTCACCACAGACATCTCTCCCTGACAGGGGTTATCAGGTTTTTTGAGGACGAGTTGTCCCTGCGTGACGGGCGAACCCGCCACACGGTCATTCAGTTCAACAATCCGGGTGTGTCAGTTGGCCGGGGGCTTGCGTGGGGCGCGGGGCTTTTTCTCGGCGGCTTTTTCACCCGGCGGGACGACCTTGGCGGCGCCTGCCGGTTTGGCCTTGGCGGCCGCGGGCGCCTTGGGCTTGGTCGCCGCAGCCTTGCTGTCGGTGCCTTTGCCGGCGGTTTTGCTGCCCGCCGCTTTCGGCGCTTTCTTCGGTGCCAAAGCTTCGGCTTCAGCCAGTTTGCGCGCCATCTCCCAGTGGCGTGCTTCATGACCTTCAGGTTTGCCCTCTGATTCCCAGATCTGATAGGCGAACTCGCGGATGCGTTTATCGTCGGTACTCATCGCAATGCTCCTGAACTGAACTCGTCGTTACGTAAAGAGTTGGATAAACAGATTGACCGGGATATCCCCCAGCGCGGCGCTGACGTTCAGCTCCCTGTTTTTTGTGACTGCGCTGCTGTGAAAAAGTCCCTTCAGGTTTGTGTCAGAGGCGGCGAACGGTAAAACCACCCGTGTATCGCCCCAGCGCAGCGCATCAACTTGAGGGACGGCACCGTTTTCCAGCAGCGTCGCGCAGCGCACCGGGACGATCACGATGGCGTACATCCCCTCGTGCTCACGGGCAAACGCGAGCACGTTGTGCGCCTGGCTGCCCAGTACCTCCAAGGCTTGGTACGCGCCGCGCCGGAACAGCTCGGCGTGTTCGACGCGCAGGTTCAGCACCTCGGCGATCAACGCTTGCTTGATACGCCCGTCACGCCAGTTCGCCAGCAGAGTCTCGACTTCAATGCGTTGATGCAGGGCCTGCTCGCGAGCGGCGTAGTCCACCGGCCGGCGGTTGTCCGGATCGACCAGGCTGAAATCCCAGAACTCGTTGCCCTGATACAGATCCGGCACCCCCGGCACCGTCATGCGCAGCAAGGTTTGCGCCAGACTGTTGAGGGCGCCGGCCGCAGCGATACTGTTCACGGTCTTGCTCAGCGCGGCGCGCAGCAGCTCGCCTTCTGCACCGGTGAGCAGGCGTTGAGTGAACGTCTGCGCAGCGTTTTCATAGGCTTCATTCGGTGCACTCCAACTGCTCTGCAGCTTGGCTTCGCGCAGGGCTTTCTGCTGCCATTGCCAGATCCGCTCGGCGTAATCGGCCAAGCCGGCCTGATCATCATCGCGCAAGTGCAGCGGCCAACTGCCGAGCAGGGCTTGATAGAGGATCAGTTCATCAGCGGACGAGGGCTGTTGATCATCGTCACGCAGCGGACGGGCGAGGGCGCGCCACAACTCGACCTGTTCGGCGTACCAGTGGCAGCGCTCGCTGAGCACCGCCAGCCGCGCACGGGTGTCCTCGCCGCGTTTGTGGTCATGGGTGGCGGTGGCCAGCAAGTTGTCGGGAAACGCCTCCATGCGCTGTTGATTGATCGCGTGGAAGTCACTCAGCGGTGCGCTGAACTGTTCGGTGTTGTAGCCGACGTCGTTGCGCGACAGCAGCACCGCCGAGCGGTACAGCGCGGTGTCTTCCACGGCTTTGGCCGCCGCAGGGGAGGTCAGTTGCTGGAAACGTACGCAGGCGTGCTTGAGAATCTTGCGTGAGCGTCCGCGCGGAGTGTGCCGCCACGGCGTGCCACCGAGCCATGCGGCCACGCAGTCGAGCACCGGCCAGTCGCCTTCGCTCAGGGTCTGCCGGGCGCCGTCCATGGCTTGCTGGAAGAAGTGCTCATCCTGCGCCGAACGACCGAGTGCGCTGATGTAGGTGCGATACACCGGAAAATGCACGATCAGCGCTTGCAACACGCGGCGAATCGCGCCGAGGGTCAGGTCGCGGGTCATCAGGTCGTCCCGGGCAACCTGCAGCAGCGCCTGAGCGACGCTTTCGAAGTCGCTGGCCAGCGAGCCATTGAGAATCTGCTGGCGCGCCAGTTGCGCTTCTTCGATGAACGCCGCCGGACGTTCGGTGCGCCGCTGCCACAGATCGCCGAGGACGTATTCGCCATCGGGGTCGTGTTGCAGCAACGAGAGCTGATTCATGAACTCGTAACCGGTGCTGCCATCCACTGCCCAGTCGGTGCGCAGGGTTTCGCCGGCACCGAGAATCTTCTCGACGTAGATCGGCAAGTGCCGACCCGGCGCGAGCAAGTCGAGGCGCCGACGCAGTTTGCGGCAATAACCGCGCGGATCGGCGAGGCCGTCGATGTGGTCGATGCGCAAACCGTCGACCAGCCCTTCGGCGATCAACTGGAAAATCTTGCCGTGAGTCGCTTCGAACACCGCCGGGCGTTCGACACGCAGGCCGCCGAGTTCGTTGATGTCGAAAAAGCGCCGCCAGTTGATGTCATCCGCTGCGGTGCGCCAACTGGCCAGACGGTAGCTCTGGCGTTCGAGCAATTGGTGCAGCTTGTCGAAACCTTCGGCAGTGGTGGAATCGTATTGCGCGAGACTTTCCTCGATCGCGGCGAAGATCTGCGGATCGCTTGCCAGCTCCTTCAATTCAGCTTTGAGCGGCATCGCCAGCGCGTGCGCGTCGTTCTGGTAGCTCAACGCACTGAAACGATCAGCCAGTGACTTCAGCCTCTCAATGGGTTTGAGCAGTTCACCGTAGTCATTCGGGCAGATCGGGAAGTGGTGTTCGTAATGCTCGACGTAAAAGCGCCCTTGCCGTGCGTCGAAGTGCAGTTTCAGCGAACCTTCCTGCAACGCGACGCCGTAATCGCTGCCCAGAAACGGCAGCAGCAACTGGCCTTCCATCAACGGATCTGGCGAGTGCCACTGGATGTCGAAGAACTCGCCGTAAGGGCTGAGTCGACCCCATTCCAGCAGGTCGAGCCACCACGGATTGTCCCCGCCGCCGACGGCCATGTGGTTGGAGACGATGTCGAGGATCAGCCCCATGTTGTGTTCGCGCAGGGTGCTGACCAGACGCCGCAGTGCCGGTTCGCCGCCGAGTTCTGGATTGACCTGGGTCGGGTCGACCACGTCGTAGCCGTGCATGGAGCCGGCGCGGGCCGCGAGCAGCGGTGAGGCGTAGAGGTGGCTGATGCCCAGGCGGGCAAAGTACGGTACCAGCGGCACCGCTTGTTCCAACGTGAAACCCTTGTGAAATTGCAGGCGCAGGGTGGCGCGTAGAGGCTGGATAAGCGTCTGGTTCATTGGTCACGCTCGGCAGCTTGCAGGCGGGCACAGGCCAGCAGTTCCAGACGCCGCGCGGCATCGGTGCCGTCGAGCAACGCTTCGCTGTTGCCGGGCAGGCGCCGCGACCAGTTCGGGTGGCTGTCGATGGTACCCGGCAGGTTGGCTTGTTCGTCGATGCCCAGCGCATCCTCCAGCGGCAGCAACACCAGCGGCGCGCGGGTGTGGCCGAGGAAACGCACGCTGGCGTCCACCACCTGATCGGCTTCGTGGGACTCTTCGCGAAAGTTCTGCGGGTCCTGACTCAGGGCCCCGCGCAGGCCTTCGCGTTCGCGCTGGCGATGACGGCGCCAGTCGATTTCACCGTTGGCATCGACAAAGCCCAGGCGCGCATTCCAGTCGATGTCACGGCCGTGCCACCAGCCGTTGAGGGTTGGCAGATCGTGGGTGCTGGTGGTCGCCAGCGCGTTGTCCGGCCAGTCGAGGATCGGCTTGAAACGGGTGTTGTCCTGCTCAAACAACAGCACGCGCATGCCGAGAATCGAACGTGCGCTGAGCTTTTCTCGCAGCCCCTCGGGCACCGTGCCCAAGTCTTCGCCGAGGACGATGGCCTGATGCCGATGGGATTCGAGGGTCAGCAGGCGCAGCAGGTCGTCGAACGGGTAATACAGATAAGCGCCATCGGCCGGAACGGCGCCATTGGGGATCACCCACAGGCGTTGCAGGCCCATCACATGATCGATGCGCAGTCCGCCGGCATGGGCGAAGTTGGCCCGGAGCATGTCGATGAACGCGCGAAAGCCGTTGCGTATCAGGCCCTCGGGGGAAAACGCGGAAATCCCCCAGCCCTGACCGGAGCGGTTGAGAATGTCCGGGGGCGCGCCCACGGTGAGCGAGGCGAGCAATTCGTCCTGAAAGCTCCAGGCCTGACTGCCGGCGCCGTCGGCACCGACCGCGAGGTCGGCGATCAGGCCGATGCCCATGCCGGCGCTACGGGCAGCCGTCTGCGCGCGCTCCAGGCAGCGGTGGATCAGCCATTGGCAGAAGGCGAAGTAACCGATGCGTTCGGCGTATTCCTCGGCAAAGGCTTCAAGGGCGGCACCGCGCGGGTCGTGCCAGTGTTCCGGCCATTCCCGCCAGTCGAGGCTTTCGCCACGGGCAGCGCGCATTTCTTGAATCGCTTCGAAGCGGCAGTGATTTTCCAGCGCTTCGCCACCGGCATGACGGAAACTGGCGAAGTCCGGGTGCAACGGATGCTCGCCGGTGACAAAACCATCGTACAAGGCTTGCAGCAATGCCTGTTTGGCGTTGGCGGCGGTCGGCCAGTCGATCAGTTTCGAATCTTCCAGTTGACGAAATTGTTCCGCCAGCCCGCTGGCGTCGATCGCATCGCGCAAGGCCCGTTCGCCAAGGATGGCGCCCGGTGCGGCATACAGGGGGTTGAGAAACAGACGGCTGGAGGGCGAATAAGGGCTGTAGCGCCCGGTGTCGGCGCTGAACATCGCGTGCAACGGACTGATCGCCAGCGCATCGGCGCCGCGTTCGCCGGCCACACGAGCCAGTTCCTCCAGTGCCTGGGTGTCACCAAAGCCGCAGTCGCCGGGGCGACGCAGGCTGTACAGCTGCGCGCTCAGGCCCCAGACGCGAGGGATCGGGTTGTCTACCGCATCGCCCACGCTGAAGCAACGCTCGGGGGCCACGGCCAGAGTGAAATACTGATCGGCGATATGCACCTGCTGATAACCGACCGGGATCAAGCCGGGCAGTTTCGCTTCGGCGTCGAGTTTGAGGTTAAGGCGGGAACCGTCTTCGAGGTGGATTTCGCAAGGCGTCTCGGGCTCGAAATAGCGAGCCAGATCAACGCCGACCCCGACATCGGCGGTCAACAGCGGCGGCAAGTGGCGATCTTGCTGTACTTGTTGCAGTTGCAGCAGGCTGGCATCGATTTCCTGCGCGGTGTTGGCCGGATGACCCAGCCCGGTAAGGACATTGCGCAGTACCGCCGGGGCGACTTTCTGCGGGCGGCCATTGGCGTCGATCCAGTCGACGGCGAGGCCGGCGCGGCTTGCGAGTATTTCCAGTTGCGCATCGCTCATAGGCGCTCTCCATCCAGAGGTTGCAAGGGGGTTGCGGCCGTGAGGCTGACAAGCGCGCAATACGCGGGCAGTTGGCCCGGTTCCGACAGGGCAACGGCGGGCGGTTGCTGAAACAGCCACACAGCGTCGCTCTGTGCTGGGTTGACCACTGGCGTGTCGCTGAGGTTCAGGTCAATTCGCAGCTCACTGCCATCGCCCAGGCGCCAGCGCGCACTAACCGCGCCACGACCGAGCATGTGCGCCCCGAGCGCCTGGGTGCCGGACAGGTTGGGAATGATGTATTGATGGCGCAATTGCAGCAGGCGTCGGTACAGCGCGAGGGTTTCCTGCTGTTTTGCGCTGCCGCTGCCGATCAAGCGTGGCTGTGAGGCGTGGAAGGTCTTTTCAGCATTCGGATCGGGAATTTTTTCGCGCTGGTGCGGATCGGTGAAGGCGCTGAACGCGGCGAACTCATTGCGCCGACCTTCGCGCACCAGATCCGCCAGTTCACCGTGGTGGCTGGTGAAGAACAGGAACGGTTGCTCGGCGGCGAACTCATCGCCCATGAACATCAGCGGAATCATCGGTGACAGCAGTAACAGTACGGTGGCGGCCTGCACGGCGCGTGGGTCGGCTAATTGATGCAGGCGTTCGCCGAAGGCCCGGTTGCCGATCTGGTCGTGGTTCTGCAGAAACAGGATGAAAGCGGTGGAGGGCAGGTGTTCACTGGGCTCACCGCGAGGTTCGCCGTGGCGGGTGATGTGGCCTTGAAACACGAAGCCCTGGCTCAGGCAGCGGGCCAGTTGCTCAGTGGGTTGCAGCGCATAGTCAGCGTAATAGGCATCGGTTTCGCCGGTCAGCAGCACGTGCAGGGCGTTGTGCCCGTCGTCGTTCCACTGCGCGTCGTAATCCTCTTCGAGCAGGCTTGACTGGTTGAGCTCGTTTTCCACGGTCAGCCAGACGTGGCGCGTCGGATCGATCTGTTGACGGATGCGTTGTGCCAGCTCCGGCAGGAAATCCGGGCTTTCGATCGCATGCACTGCGTCCAGGCGCAGACCGTCGAAACGGTATTCGAGCACCCACATCAGCGCGTTTTCGATAAAGAAGTCCCGCACTTCACGGCGGCGGAAGTCGATCGCCGTCCCCCAGGGCGTGTGCTTGTCTTCGCGAAAAAAACCTTTGGCGTAGCGACCGAGGTAATTGCCGTCGGGGCCGAAGTGGTTGTAGACCACGTCGAGAATCACCGCCAGACCATGGCCGTGGGCGCTGTCGATCAGGTGTTTGAGTTGTTCCGGGGTGCCATAGGAGGCTTGCGGTGCGAAAGGCAGTACGCCGTCGTAACCCCAGTTGCGGGTACCGGGAAATTGCGCGACAGGCATCAGTTCGATGGCGGTAATCCCCAGCTCGACCAGACGCGCCAGATGCTGCTCGACTTCCGCAAAACCGCCGAGTGCGCCGACGTGCAGCTCGTAGATCACCGCTTCGCTCCACGGCCGGCCGTGCCAGGTGGTGTGCCGCCAGTCATAGGCCAGCGGATCGACCACCACGCTGTGGCGGTCAAGGTCACCGTCCTGAGCGCGGGAGGCCGGGTCGGGCACCTCCAGTTCACCGTCGATATTGAAGCGGTAGCGGGTGCCCGCCGGGCACCGGGCCTTGATCACGAACCAGCCATCGCCCTGCGGCAACATCGGCAGGGACTGGCCGTCTTCAAGTTCGACACTGACGTAAAACGCATCCGGTGCCCACAGCGCAAACTGAGTGTGTTCGGCGTCCTGCATGATCGCGCCGTGGGGCCAGTTTTCTTGGGTCCGTAACGGCATCGTGAAAAGCTCCCTGAGTTATTTGTGGCCGGCTTTACCCAGCGCCTTGGCGACCAGTCGTTCGTAGAGTTCGGCGTAGGGTTCGACCGCTTTGCACCAGTTGAACGGCGCGGCCATGGCCCGGCAGCGCATCGCGTTGAGCAATTCGGGGAAGGCGAAGACCTTGAACGCACGGCTCAGGGCTTCGCGGTA
This sequence comes from Pseudomonas sp. SCPG-7, assembly GCF_002156405.1. Classification (NCBI taxonomy): domain Bacteria; kingdom Pseudomonadati; phylum Pseudomonadota; class Gammaproteobacteria; order Pseudomonadales; family Pseudomonadaceae; genus Pseudomonas; species Pseudomonas sp. SCPG-7. The sequence goes on from NZ_MVOO01000001.1 coordinate 461,815, forward strand.
GCTGTCGGCGGTGGATTCGTCGAAAAGGAAACCGGTGACGCCATTCTCGATGGTGTCGGCCAGCCCGCCGGTATTGCGCGCCACCGGCAACGAGCCGAAACGCTGGGCGTACATCTGACTGAGGCCGCAAGGCTCGTAACGCGACGGCATCAGCAGGAAATCGCTGCCGGCGAACATGCGGCGGGCGTCGGTTTCATTGAAGCCGATGCGCACGCCGATCTGCCCGGGGAAGCGCAGCGCCAGCTCACGCATGGCCTGTTCTTCTTCCGGCTCGCCACGGCCGATGATTGCGATCTGGCCGCCGTTCTGCACGATGTATTCGGAGACGGCTTGCGTCAGGTCCAGACCTTTTTGATAGACCAGTCGCGAAACCACGGCAAACAGCGGGCCGCTGGAGTCGCTCAGGCCAAACAGTTCACGCACATGGGCGGCGTTGATCGCTTTGCCTTCCCAGTCGCCGATGGCGAACGGCGCGAACAGGTGCGGATCCGTCGCCGCATCCCAGCTTTCGTCGATGCCGTTGGGAATGCCGCTGAGCAAGCCTTGCTGGGTCTTGGCGGCGAGAAAACCGTCGAGACCGCAGCCGAAATCCGGGGTGGTGATTTCCTGCGCATAGGTCGCACTGACGGTGGTGATGTGGCTCGAATAGGCCATACCGGCCTTGAGGAACGACATCTTGCCGTAAAACTCCATGCCTTCCTGTTGCAGAGCATGGGTCGGGATGCCGAGTTCCGGGCACGAGCCAAGGCTGGTCACGCCTTGATAGGCCAGGTTGTGAATGGTGAACAGGGTCGGCGTGCGCTGCCCGCGCCAGTGCATATAGGCAGGAGCCAGACCGGCCGGCCAGTCGTGGGCGTGCACCAGATCCGGGCACCAGTGAATCTGTGCGAGGTTGGCGGCGATATCGGCAGCGGCCAGACCCAGGCGGGCGAAACGGATATGGTTGTCGGGCCAGTCGCGGCCATTGTTGGCGCCGTAGGGCGAGCCTTCACGTTCATACAGTTCAGGGCAGATCAGGACGTAGATCACCAGTCCGTCCGGCATGTCCATGCGCCCGATCTTGCACGGGGGCAGTGCGGCATGGCCGCCGAGTTCGCCGATGATATGGATCGGGTTCTCGCTGTGCATCACCTGCGGGTAGCCGGGGATCAACACCCGCACATCGTGCAAGTGCGCCATGGCGCGGGGCAGGGCGGCGGAGACGTCACCCAGACCGCCGGTCTTCACCAGATCGGCAATTTCCGAGGTGACGAACAGCACTTTCTTCTTGTTCGGATTCTGGCTGGCGACTGGCGTCAGCGTTTTGGTGCCCGGGACGCTGATCGACCGGCTGCCGGGAAGACTCATGGTGCTCGATTCACCAACCGCCTGCTGAGCACGCTCTCCCTGAATATCCAATGCCGCACTGATCATATGAATCTCCCGTGTCGTTGATCTGATTCTTGTATCGAACAAGCTGTGGCCAAATCCTGTGGCCGGGCGCAAACGCGCCACGCATCGGTGAGCAAACGCTACCCAACACGCGCAAGCAGAATGGGTGAAAGGGCCGTTGCAAGGATTGCACCAGTCGCGTTGACCCTGCCTTTCAGATGACCCGCCGCCATCGGCAAAAGTTTCGACAATTTTTCGGCTTTGTGACTGGCCGGTTTTAACCCGCGAAAATCAGTCTAGGCCAGATCCTAGAGCGGGCGAGAGCAAACGGGTAAATTGTTCGACAATCGGTTTGCAGGCAGCGAAAACCGTGGTGTTCAAGCGGGAACGCACCGACGAAGGGCAGGTTTTTTTGATGGAGAGGGCTAAAACGGTGACTGGCCGGTCACGATTTTGTGCTAGCGGAAAGGCGAAGCGCACTGTTGTGGTGCGGTCAGTTTGTTGATCTGCTGAACACGTATGCACCTGTAGGAGCTGCCGAAGGCTGCGATCTTTTGATCTTGATCTAAAAAAACAAGATCAAAAGATCGCAGCCTTCGGCAGCTCCTGCACGGGGTCAGTTGAGGATTCGGATTGGGTTGCCGGCCGCCCACCCCTGAATATCCTCGATCATTTGCGAAAAGAACTGCGCATAGTTCTGCCGGCTGACATACCCCACATGCGGTGTGGCCAGCACATTGTCCAGCGTGCGAAACGGATGCAGTTCAGGCAATGGTTCCTGATCGAACACATCCAGCGCCGCTGCGGCGATCTTGCGTTTCTGCAATGCCTTGATCAGCGCCGCTTCATCGACGATCGGCCCGCGGGCGGTGTTGACCAGCAGCGCGCCGGGTTTCATCCAGTCCAGCGCCTGTGCGTCGACCAGCCCACGGCTGCGCTCGCTCAATACCAGATGCACCGACAGCACATCGGCCTGCTCGAACAGTTGCTGTTTGCTGACCCGGGTCACGCCGCCGGCTTCAGCGCGTTCGGCGGTGAGATTCTCACTCCAGGCAATTACGCGCATGCCAAACACCTGACCGAATTGCGCGACCTTTTGACCGATGCTGCCCAGACCAAGAATGCCCAGGGTTTTGCCGTGTAAATCACCGCCCAGCCCTTGCTGCCAGCCGCCGGCGCGCAGGGCATTGGCTTCATTCACCAGATTGCGCGTGGCGGCCATGATCAGTGCCCAGGTCAGTTCCGGCGCCGCGTGCTTATAGCTGTCGGTGCCGCAGACCTGGATCCCGAGCCTGGCAGCCGCCTGCATGTCCAGCGCCGCGTTGCGCATGCCGCCGGTGACCAGCAGCTTGAGGTTGGGCAGGCGCTGCAGCAGGTCCTGATCGAAACGCGTGCGCTCGCGCATTACGCAGATCACCTGGTACTGGCCAAGACGTTCGGCCAGTGTGGCGTTGTCCGCCGGGTAGTCGTGCACAAACGTCACTTCGCCGATGCTGTCGAGCACCGACCAGTCGACCACGTCCCGCGCCACGTCCTGCCAGTCATCGATCACTGCAATCTGCACCGCCATCAGCCTTACCTCATCAACGAACGGGATTGGGGTTGTTCAGCCAGCCGAGCAAGGCCTGGTGAAATTTCGCCGGTTCTTCCATCTGCGGCGCGTGGCCCATGCCGGGAAACTCCACCAGCGTCGACTGTGGAATCAGTTTGGCGACCTGCTTGCCGAGCACCTCATAGTGGCCGATTTTCGCCTTGACCTCGGGGGAGGCGAGATCCTTGCCGATGGCGGTGGTGTCGGACGTGCCGATCAGCAACAGGGTCGGCATCTTCAGGTCCTTGAACTCGTAGTACACCGGCTGGGTGAAGATCATGTCGTAGATCAGCGCCGAGTTCCATGCCACCTGGGTCTTGCCTGGCCCATTGCTCAGGCCGGCGAGCATGTCGACCCAGCGGTCGAATTCGGGTTTCCAGCGGCCGTCGTAATAGGTGTTGCGTTCGTAGTCACGAATGCCTTGGGCGGTGACCTTGAGTTCGCGCTGGTACCACTGATCGACGGTGCGATAAGGCACGCCGAGGGCTTTCCAGTCCTCCAGACCGATCGGGTTGACCAGCGCCAGTTGTTCGACCTGTTCCGGAAACAATAGCGCGTAGCGGGTGGCGAGCATGCCGCCGGTGGAGTGGCCGAGCAGCGTGGCTTTCTGGATGCCGAGGGCCTTGAGCAGTTGTTGGGTGTTGGTCGCCAGTTGCTGGAAGCTGTACTGATAGTGGTCGGGCTTGCTCGAGGTGCAGAAGCCGATCTGATCCGGCGCGACGACGCGGTAACCGGCCTCGCTCAAGGCCTTGATCGAGCTGTCCCAGGTGGCGGCGCAGAAATTCTTGCCGTGCATCAGCACCACGGTGCGGCCGTTGGCCTTGCCATGGGCGGCGACGTCCATGTAACCCATCTGCAGGGATTTCCCCTGGGACTGAAAGGCAAAGTGCTTGAGTGTGTAGGGATACTGAAAACCCTGCAGCTCCGAACCATAGGTCGGGCCGTCGGCGGGGGCTGCTTCAGTTGCGGCGGCATGGGCAAACAGCGGCAGCGCGGCGCTGAGGAACAGGCCGGGCAGCCAGCGGGAGAGCGTGACGGACATAGGGACAAACTCCATGAAAATCGGCCGATGCTGGAACGCCCGGATTAGGGCGACGTTAACGACAGGCAACGCCGCGAGCGGAATGTTCAACCGAGCCAGCCCAGGGTCAGCATCGCCACCACCGCGTAGCGCGCGCCCTTGGCCAGGGTGACGATCAATAGAAAGCGCCCGAGTGGCTCGCGCATGACGCCGGCGATCAGGGTCAGCGGATCACCGATCACCGGCAGCCAACTGAGTAGCAGTGACCAGTGACCGTAACGCTCGTAATGTTTGCGTGCGGTGGCCATGTGTTTCGCGCTGACCGGAAACCAGCGTCGATCCTGAAACCGTTCGAGGCCACGCCCCAGCCACCAGTTGACCAGCGAACCGAGGACATTGCCCAGCGTCGCCGCGCCTAACAGACCCCAGAGCCAGTAACGATCGCTGGCGATCAGGCCGACCAGCAACGCTTCCGATTGCAGCGGCAGCAGCGTCGCAGCGCCGAACGCTGCCGCGAACAGCCCGAGGTAACCGGCAGCCATCAGTGTGCCGGGTAGTCCGCCACCACCACGTCCGTGCCGTCGTTTTTCAGGCCGATCACTTGATAGGCATCGCTCATGCCGTCCATTTCCATGCCCGGCGAACCCATAGGCATGCCCGGTGCGGCGATACCCAACAGATCGTCACGCTTGCTCAGGGCCAGTACTTGTTCAGCCGGCACGTGGCCTTCGACGAACTTGCCGTTGATCAGCGCGGTATGGCACGAGCCCAGGCGCGGTGGTACGCCGTGTTGCTGCTTGAAGCGGCTCATGTCGCTTTCGACGTGGTCTTCGACTTTGAAGCCGTTGGCTTCGAGGTGGCTGATCCATTTTTTGCAGCAGCCGCAATTGGCATCGCGATGCACTTCGATCGGAATCAGGTCGGCCGCCTGGGCCAGGGAGGAGAGAAGCAGGGCGCTGAGGGCGGTCAGTCGCAGGGAGGTTCGCATAATGGATTCTCGGCTCGGATGACGATCAAAAAGGAAAGCATTTTGACCGGATTATCCTGCCCGGCATCAACGGAGTGTTTCAAGTTGATACAAGACAGGCTGGCAGGATGATCATGGATCAAGCCTGACAGCCTGCTGAGCGGGAGATTACAAATCTGTCAGACACCACGCGATCCCTTGTAGGAGCTGCGGCACGCTGCGATCTATTGACTTTGATTTTTATGAACCAGGATCAAAAGATCGCAGCGTGCCGCAGCTCCTACAGGAGAATGGGGGATCACCGAACCTTGAACCGCCCCATGATCGCGCTCACCCGGTTATTGGCCTCCAGCAGCTGGTGGGTGTTGCGTTCGCTGGCCTGGCCGCTGTGCACCAGTTCTTCGACCATGTGCCGGATCTGCACCATGCTGCGGTTGATCTCTTCGGTGACTGCGCTCTGCTGTTCGGCAGCGGTGGCGATCTGCGTGCTGAGGCTGTTGATGTGACTGACCGAACCGGCCATTTCATCCAGACCCGAGTTGACCCGCGCCGTGGCGTCGGCGGCGGACTGGCAACTGGCCTGAGTGTTTTCCATGGCGCTGACCGAGGAGCTCACGCCTTGGGTCAGGCGAGTCAGCATTTCGTTGATCTCCGAGGTGCTGGCCTGAGTGCGGGCGGCGAGGGCGCGGACTTCGTCAGCCACCACGGCAAAGCCGCGACCCTGTTCACCGGCCCGGGCGGCTTCGATGGCGGCGTTGAGCGCCAGCAGGTTGGTCTGGCCGGCGATGGCGCCGATCACCCCGAGAATCTCGGTGATGCGCTGCGCGTCCTGCTGCATGTTCTCGACTTTTTTGGTGGCGCTGGCCACTTCATCGATCAAGGCCACCACGCTGTTGGTGGCTTCACCGACGACCACCCGCGAACGGTCGGCGTTTTCGTTGGCGCGCTGGGTGAACGCTGCGGTTTCTGCGGCGTTCTGCGCGACGCTTTCGGCCGTCGAGCTCATCTCGGTGATGGCGGTAACGGTCTGATCGGTTTCCGATGCATGGCGCAGCAGAATCTGGCTGGTGTTGGCCGACGTGCGTTGCAGATCGTCGAGGCTTGAGGCCATCGCGCCGGTGGCCTGCGTCACTTCACCGATCATGTTCTGCAAGTAGGCAATAAAGGTGTTGACCGAGTGGCCGATGGCGCCCAGTTCATCTTCGGCGCGGATGGTGATGCGCCGGGTCAGATCGGCATCGCCGCTGGACAACGAATCGATATTGGCCTTGAGCGCCTTCATTCGCGACACCAGTTGGCGGATCGCATACACCTGCAACAGCACCAGCAGAATCACCAGCGGAATCTGCAGCAGGCTCAGGCTGCTGAGCACGTCGTCACGCTGGGCGGTGAGCATTTTCGTTGGCAGGGCGGTGGCGAGGAACCACGGCGTGCCTTCGATCGGGCGCATGAAGAACGTGCTGGCCTCGCCATTGTTGTCGAACTCGACGCGTTGCGCCTGATCACGGTTTTGCAGACCCGCTTTGACCTGACTGGCGAAGGTCGAACCGGCGGCCAGCTCGCTGATGTTCTTCAGCACGATCGGGCCGCTGATGCGCGAGCTGTTGCTGATGATCTTGCCGTCGGCCTCGACGATCAGCATTTCAGCGTTGAGGTCTTTTTCCTTGCGCGCCACCAGATCGTTGAAGAAGCCCAGCGTCACGTCGATGGTCGACACGCCCCAGGCCGCACCGTTTTTCTGGATCGCCATGGCGCAGTTGGTGCGCGGTTCGGCGCTGGCGTCGTCTTTATAGGCGGCCGCCCAGGCGCACTGGCCGCGCGGGGTCTGCATGCCACCCTTGTACCAGCTCTGATCGTAGTAGTTCGGCGCCGCGTCGCTGTTCCAGAAAGTGTTCACCGCCAGTTTGCCCGAGGCATCGCGGTGCCAGAACGTGCTGAACTTGTTACGTCCGGCTTCACGCTGACCCGGCAACGGCCAGATCCCGCCACCAAACACTTTCAGTTCGCCGTACTGATCCACCAACCCCGGCAACACCGTGTCGATGGCCGCGCTGTCGAGCAGCGGAATGGTCTGGGTGATGCTGCGCTGCTGCGACTGAACCTTATTGAGTTCGCCCTGAATCTGCTCGGCGACTTCGGCAATCCGGTTGAGCACCACCTGTTCTTCGGTATGCCGCAGTTTGGGTGCAACCAATTGGCTGATACCGACCACGGTCAGCACCGACAGCAGCAGGATGAACAGAACCAGAAATAACGTGTAGCGAGCCTGAATGGTGCGGAATGCGGGCATGGAGACCGGTCCTTGAGCTGCGATTCTTATTGTGGGGTCGAGGGAAAAACGGCGGGGTCACACCAGCGTATCGTCGGCGAACGGGGAAGCTTTAGGTACTTTCGTGCAAGAAAGTTTCTGGCTGACAGAAGGGGCGTATCGACCCTGATACAAATGATTTGACCACCTGTTTAACCGGTACGGAAAAAGCATCGCCAGCCATCGTCAAACTGCCATGAAGCCCAGTGATAGTGAGCTTGCGGTGATTTGTATCGAGAATGTACAGAAATTGTAAGCGACTGCACTAAAAGGGTTGGTGCCACTAGTTGGCCGGTAGATACTTCGCGTCATTCAAAGTGTCACCAAGGACATTTCATGGTTATTTCACAGGGAGTCTTCTCATGACGATCGGCATTGTCGGTGGTTGGGAAAGCAAGGCAGGGGTGCTGGTTCGCAATACGGGCGCGAAAAAGCAGGTGAATCAGAGCGTCAAGGTGCAGCAGATGCTGACCATGGTCGGCAACGATCCGAACGCGCTGAATACCGCGGAAATGGACAAGCAGGGCCTGCGCAAGAACATCAAGGGCTTCGACCCGTCGAACACTTCGGTCAAACAACTGGGCAATCTGAGCGTTTTCCTGCGCAGCCGCGGGCTGATCTCCGAGATCACCTCGTTCACCTTGCTCAATGCTGGCGACAAGTTCGACCGGTTCGGCGTGACCAAAGACGTCGATGCCAAATTCAACGCACTGGAATATTTCGCGACCCAGCTCGACGCGATCCAGAGCAATGGCCTCAATGGCAACGCTTACGGCAAGAACCTGATCCCCGAATTCAAAAAGGCGATCTATGTGCTGCAGAACCTGAAAACCTACGGTGAAGGCAACGCGCCGAAACCGGTGGATCAAGGCGTCAAAGCCAAGGCCTGAATCTTGAGAACGGCCCGCCCATTTTTTTGTGGGCGGGCCGTTTTTTTAGCCTCGGTACATTTCCCCGGCGCGGCGGGCCTGGTCCTGCAAGCGTTGCATGTGCGGACAGTGCAATGTCAGCGTTGACGGCTGGTAGCCGCGATGAAACAGCGCCAGCCAGCCTTCGCTACGCTCATCGGGGACGATCCCGGTGAAAGCGAAACCTACATCGGCAAGTTGGCCCATTGCGGCGGGAAAACCCTGGGCGAGCCTGAGCCTGAGCGAAACCAGCCATTGCACCGGCAGTCGCTCAAGTTGCCTGAGCAGGTTGTCATCGAGCTCCTTGAGCACGATGTCATAGCGCCCCGAGGCATGTTCGACACGGACCTTCGGGCCTCTCCAGGGCGCGGCTTTGTCGGTGGTACCAAACGCCCCCTCCAGATGCGACATCAATTCGCCGCAATCCGCTGGCCAGACCAGCGCGGGCAGTGGGCGTCGAAAACCCTCGATGTCGTAGTGGCCGACAACGATCGTCTCTCGGTCCTGTCCTTCGAAGGGCGAAGCGGCGTAATCCGGCAACAGACCGCAGCTGTGAAAGCCGAGACTGGCGGCCATACGCTGAGTGTACGGATGGTGCGTGACCTGCTTGATGGTGACGCCCCGGCTATCCAGGGCCTGGGCATGAATCAGCAATTGCCGGCCCAACCGTGTGGCGATGTTCTGCCCGCGGGCATCCGGATGTACCACCGTCAGTGCCAGTTCTGCCAGTGAGGATCTGCCAGACCGGCGAAACAGGGTGGCATGCCCGCGAATCTGCCCGTTCACCTCCGCCACCAGCGAGTGCCAGCGCCCGTCACTGTGGTTCTGATTGATCATGCACGGCAGATATACATGCGGTTGAGGATAACGAGTGCTGTAAATGGCTTCGAACAGGCCATTGACTGCCGGTGCGTCGGTGATGCGATAACGCCGCAGGAGGGTCTTGGCCATCAGGCTTGCTGCTCGCACGGAGTCTGATAGTCGCGCCGGTCCACAACCCGCTGATGCTTGCCGGAACGTGGGTGACACGTCAGTTCATCGCTGGCGCAGGCGATCACATGCAGATCGAGCAATTGCTCGCGGTGCAGCTTCTCGATCAACGGATATTGCTCGATCAGCGTGCTGCGCAGGTTTGCGCTGGCCTGGGCGATATCAGTCATGTGCCTGTCGGGTACCCATCTGAGACTCAGCAGGTCTTTTTTTCCCTGCTGCTCGATGACCAATTGCCAGTCGGCGCTGGTACCGAGGCTTTGCACCAGTTCGCCAATGTCACGAATGTCCAGACTCAAAACGCCCACCCGCACTCGCTGGCTGCTCATGCTGCGTCCCATCAGTGCGAATTTGCGCATGGGCGTGCCGGGCGGTTCACGCCAGCACGCCAGATCACCGACGGGATAGCGGATGACGGGCATCAGGCGACGGGTCAGATTGGTCATGACCAGTTTGCCGTTACGGTTGCATTCTTCGATGACTGCGCCGCTCACCTCATCGATGATCTCCAGCATGCTGTGGTGCTCCAGCATTCGGTGTTCGCCCAGAGCGCAATCGCGAGTGCTGACGCCGATCAATCCGGCATCGACGCTGGCGTAACCGATGGAGGCGATACGCGCGTTCGGAAGCACCCGACGCAGCACTTGCAGCTGTGCGCCGAACAGGCTCTCGCCACCGTAGAGCAGGGTTTCGACGCCCTCCAGAACCTGCGACCGGCGCTCGAGCCAGGCGGCAAATTTCAACAGTTGCGCCGGCACGCCAGCCAGCACGTTGATCCGGTTCGCCACGATCGATTTGGCCAGTACGGCGCTATCAACGGCCCCGGCGAACGGAAACTCGCTGACGGGCGTCTCGACATGTGTCAGGGCATCGTGGACGAAAATGAAGCTTGCATACAGGTCACCGACGAAGAACAGATTGGCGACTCGGTCTCCGGGGTTCAGTTGTGCTGTGAGGTGGTTGCCGAAATCGCGCGTCAGGGTTTGCCATTCGCCGCGGGTGAACAGCGACAGTTTGCCTGAACCGGTGGTCCCCCCGGTCTGGAGGACCAGCGCATCCGCGGTCGGGCCGGTCAACGGCGACCACTGCTGCAGGGGCTGGCTGCCGTGCCAGTACTGCCCGGGATCGACCAGAGGCAACTCGTTCAAGCTGCTGAGGGGACCTGCAACGTCCTTGAAGTGTTCACGGTAATAAGGCGAATGTTGGCGGGCAAAATCGAGCAAGGCATTCAAATCTTTGATGGTGTTCATGGTGGTTTCATATGCAAAGGAGCGGTGGGGCGCCAGCAGGCGCCCATCTTCAGCGGCGTGAATCAACCACTGTCGGTGTTTTGCCGCTGTGTTTGTTGCGGACAAATTGCGCAACGGCGCATTGCTCGACGTCCACGGTTAGCAGTCCGGTCTGCACCAGCGTGCTCAGCGTTTGATAGTTCTGCAGCTGAAGGTGGGCCTGAGCCGGCTCCAGAGGACTGCGTAGTCGCATGCGCTCCCGGCCGTCAGGGCCGTGGTCGAGGATCAGTTGAAACGGTGCTTGCAGGTGCTGCTCCAGCGTTGTCAGCGAGATGAAGTCAGTGCCGATGCGCAGCAATTTGCCGTGCCGTTGCAGCAGCTCGAAGCGCGGTGAGGTCAGACCGCAGGGACATGGGCCGGATAGCCAGCGTCCGCTGTCACCGATGTCATAGCGCTGCACGGACTGGCCCTGACGCGCCCGGGAGGTCACCAGCAGACGCCCCGACTCACCGTGATCGACCGGCGCATCCTGATCGAAATGGACAATTTCCAGGTGCTGGATGTCGCTCATCAGGTGGAACACACCGTCTGCCGTGGCCTGGCAGGCATGGCCGAGCGGACCGGCATCGACACTGCCGTAAATCGCCGACCGGATCAGCCTGACTCCGCAGCTTTGCAACAACTCGCGGGTGGGCGCGCTCACGTGCTCGCCACCGAGAAAAACCTTGTCGATGGCGCCGTAGCGCTGCAGTGTCTGCTGTTCGTTGAGAAACAACCGGTGCACGGTGCTGGGCATGCCGATCAGCACGGTGATCCGTTGTTGCACGATCAGTTGCGCGATCTCCCGGTAATCGTCATCCGCTGGAGCGCCCATCGGCCAGTGTCGGGCCTCCAGTTGTTCCAGCGCCTTGGCAAAACTTGAAAACCCACCGTACAGCCCGCCGCTGAAGAACAGGTTCATGACGTTGTCTTGCGCCGGATCGAGGCCGGCGGCGAGCAGACCGTCGGCGGTGGCACGCATCTGAAGCTGGAAATCGTGGTAACTGAAAGCGGAAAGTGTGGGCGTACCGCTGCTGCCGCCGGACCGAAAGTACAGTTGTGCCTTGGCATTCGGTGGCTGACTTGCAAATGTCGCCTTGTCCATGATCGAAACCCCTGATAGCGCTGGCTCAGGAGGCTGGCGGTCAAGCGTGGCACGACCCGCCAGCGCGTCCGGCGGCAGGCTGACCGACACGCGACGGCTCAGGCGCTGCAGGGCGTAAACACCGTCATGGGGTTCGCCGTCGTAGCCGTCGTGGATGGCTTCAATCGGGGCGATGCGGGTCACACCGGCGGCGATCAGCGTCTGCGCCAGTTCGGCGATTTGCACCTCAGGACACAGCAAGGCACAGCTCTGCAGTACGTTGCGCCACGGCAACAACGTAGCGCCGAGCAGTTCGCGGGGCAGGGGTTTGAGCAGCAGGCTGCGAAACAGCGCAGAAGGTTCGAGCTGACGGTCATGGCTCCAGATCACCCGCCAGTGCGGCGTATTCCAGACCCGGCCGCTTTGCCCGCCAAAACTCTGCGCCAGCCGCGCCATCGCCGCACTGGTGGTGATTTGTGAGGCTTCTTCGAGCGTCGGGGTGAGCGCCGGCCAGTGCCCGGTGCGACGCTCGAACGCGGCAGCCAGTTGCGCCCCGATATCGTTCAATACGCTCGCATCGTCGCTGTCGACCAGCAACCATTGCGGGCTGGAGCAGGCTTGCTGATCGAGGCGGCAGACTTCATCGGCAATGGCATCGAGGACGGCGGGTGATGCCGCATCCGGGGTCAGGTAGGCGAAGCTGATGCGGTGACCCCAGTCGATCCAGCGACAGCCTGGCGGGATCTGCAGTCGGATGGCTTGCAGCGCGGTTTCGCCGCCCCAGGCGGAGACACCGTTGGCGTGTTTGCACAGCTGACCGATTTGTCCGGTCGTTGTCGGCAACACCGCGACGTATCCATCGAGTTGCCCGCTCGGGTCACATTCCAGCAACTTCTGGAGCAGGCGCGCAGTGAGTCCGCCGTCGCTGCTGCTGGGCCGCAGCCAGTTGACGTTGCCGCTCAACAGACCCTCCAGCATTGCGCAGAACGCCAGCAACGGCGCGTTGGCCGGCGTGATGTGAACCACCAGTCCCAGAGGGCTCCAGCGCTCGAAACGCGACTGCCGATAGTCGATGCGGCGCAGGGAGTCGGGTTGCAGGCCCAGCTCACGATCAAGCTTGGCCTGCAGCGTCGCAGGCTGGCAGAAGTCGATCAGGGCCTGGCGTTGGCTGGTGTCGAGTGACAGCTCCAGAGGTTGATGCTGCAGGCGTTCGGCGAACGCCCGCGCAGCGGTCAGTAAAGTGGAGGTCTCAAGGGGTGTCTGCAGCCGATTTGGCAGTTGCGGGTAAAGTTGTTGCAGCGCACTGTCGAGATCGCAGTCGCAGCGCAGTTTTCCGTTGATCAAGTACATATCAGTGTTTCCCCAGGAATTCGGAAGCGGCCATGGCGCAGCTCCTCGCGGCCGTCGTGCCGGCGCGGCCATGCAACTGGAACCAGTCGCTCGCCAGACCACAACCGCAACTTGCAGCGGGATACAGCGTGGCGAGGTCGCTCATGACCACCGCGTGGGCGGGACTTGACGAGATGTAAGGCGAGACCAGACTGAGCAGACCGCACTGCCCATAGGGCAGGACCGAAAAGTCCACGGGGCTGCGTACGTACACTTTCGAATAGACCGGTACATGAAAATGGTGGTGGGCACACTCGATGTAAGGCACCGCGTGCTCGACGGCGCCGTAGCCATCGCGACAGTCTTTGGCATCCATGCCCAATTGCTGCTGGATCCGTGCGTACAACTGTTGCTTGGGGACTTCTTCGGCGGCACGGGTTTTCCAGCCGCCACCAAAGAACGCCAGCGACCCGGCCGGCAGTTGCAGATCCGTCGCGCCGGTGGCGCGCATGCGTTGCAGGGTTTCCCACAGAAAAGCCGGGAAACCGAAGATGCGCACCGGCAAACCTTCTTCAGCAAACGCTTGCAGGGCCGTAATCACGCCGAACAGATCGAACCGATGACCGTCACCGTCGGCCCGTAGCGCATACACCACCCGATTGACGGGGGCGAAGCCACACAGAAACTGATCGGTGAACGATGTGCCCAAGGTGATTCGCGCCTGGGGTTCGTAGCTCAGCAACAGGTAATTGCAGGGCGTATGCGGTGTAATCCAGCCGTACTGCGCAAAGATCCGCTCGACCATGTACTGCGCCGCACCCAGGCTGCGCGCGTCATAACGCATGCGGCTCTTCTGCCCGCTGGTGCCGGAGGACGTCAGTTCCAGTGCGTCCTCGCCAGTGGGGCTGAGCAGCAAATGCTGTTTGAAGAAATTGGCAAAAATCGGTGGCAGGTGCGACCAGTCCTCCAGGGTCTCGAGGTCTTTGGCTGCAATGCCATTGGCGTTCAACCAGTGCTCATAACCTGGGGTCTGTTCGATGTGAAAACGGGTGATTTCGAGCATGGCCCGATCAAACAGACCGGGCGCCAACAAGTCCGCACAGTAGGCGGCCGTGGATGCACAGAGTGCGTCACTGTGAGGGAAAAGGTGCATTAGCGGGCCTCCTCAGGTGTAGCCGGTGCAAGGTTGAGTGGCTTCGACAGGTGCACAAAACGCTGGATCAGCGGCAGGCACAGCAAACCAGCGAGTGCCGCGCACAGGGCGAAACCCTCGAGACTGTCGGCACCGCCAACAGCGGCGATCAGCGAACCGCCCGTGCCCATTACGACAATCGAGAGCATGCCGATCGTCGCGGAAACCAGGCCCTTGCTGTCATCGCTGGCGAAAAGTGCCAACCGGTACAGCGCCGCATTGCTCATGCCCAAGCCAATGGCATACAACGACAGGCTGGCAATCAACAGCGGCAGCGCAGCGCTGGACAGGGCGGTGCCGATCAATGCGATCAGGCCCAGGCACAGTGGCCATAGCGCAATGCGAATGACCCGGGTCAACGAGTGGCTGGCGAGCAAACGATCAAGGATCAGATTGCCGACAATCACGGCGCCGAAGATCGGGATTTGCCACAGCCCGTATTCGCGCGAGGACAGGCCCAGCAACTGCATCAGCAGCAGCGGCGACAGCCCGATCCAGGCAATCAGGGGCAGGCTCATCAAGCCCAGTGCGAGGCTGGCGTACAGGAAGTGGCGGTTGCCGAGCAACGTCAGATAGCGCTGCCCAACTTGCCGTGCGTTGAACGCAACGGGTGCCTGTTGTTGGCCGTCGTTGCGCATGACGCCGATGGTCTCGGGCATGCAGACATACAGCCCCAGCCAGGCAACAGCCGCCGCCAGGCCCAGGCCGAGAAACAGCGTCCGCCAGCTCAGCCATTCGAGCAGCAGGCTGCCAAGCAATGGCCCGAGCAGCGGCGACAGCAATGCCACATTGCCCAACAACGCCATCAGGCGCACGGCATCCGCTTCACGGAAAACTTCCTGCAGGGCCGGATAACTGACGGCCACGACGAAGCCCAGGCCCATCCCCTGCATCAGCCGCAGCAGGTTGAACGCCTCAATGCTGCTGGTGCCAAAGGTCGCGGCACAGGCCACGCCGAACAACAGGCACCCGCTCAACAGCAGCCGCCGCCGGCCAAATCGGTCGGAGAGTGGCCCCATCAGCCATTGCAGGCAGACACCACCGATCAGGTACAGATTGAATGCGTAGGGAACATGCTGCGTGTCTGCTTCGAATTCCAGGGTAACGGCCAGCATTGCCGGCATGATCAGGTCGCTGGCCATGTAGGTCAGCAGTTCAAACAGGGAGACGGCCAGACAGAAGCCGAGGGCCTGTCCGGGGCTGATATCGATAAGTGTTCGTTGCATGCGCGGGTGTGCTCGTGGTTGGGCATCAGGAGCGCAGAGGGTAGGGTGGTGGGGAGGGGGATTTACACCAGGAAGGTATGAGCAGAAATATCAAAAAAGCGCAAAACGTTGCAGCTCGAAGAGTCTTACAAAAGCTTGTTCAGCGTCTTACACGCGCAGGTCACATTAAAGGCAGAAAGCGCCTGCTATTCAGCAGGCGCGGTCGTTCCGGGAACACAGTTTTTAACGTTTATGCGGGGAGTCATCGCCTATCGATGTTGGTAATAACCGGGACCTTCCTGGTACCGATGGTGGTCGTCATGCCAGCCGCCGTGGGGGAAAATGATACAGCCGCTCAAGGTCAGTACGGCAAGGACGGGAATCAGCCAGGTGATTCGACGGAACATTTCAAAAATCCTCATGGTTACGCCGTCATGAAGCCAAAACTCTTCATCGGCTGTAACATGAGACCGCGTTTATCAAAGCCCATCCCCGCAACACGGTATGTGCATGGCATGCAACCGGATACAA
This sequence comes from Pseudomonas sp. SCPG-7, assembly GCF_002156405.1. Lineage (NCBI taxonomy): Bacteria > Pseudomonadati > Pseudomonadota > Gammaproteobacteria > Pseudomonadales > Pseudomonadaceae > Pseudomonas > Pseudomonas sp. SCPG-7. Next base: position 477,580 of record NZ_MVOO01000001.1, read on the forward strand.
ACCGGATACATTTGAAAGGTTCAGGAACCCGCAATGACCCAGAAGCAACGTTTGAAATATTCGATACTGATCGCGCTGTCGGTGCTGGCGATCATGCTCGGCCTGTCGTGGCTGCAAAATGCCGGGATGATCAGCGAGAAGACGTTCCAGTACATCGCCATCGGTGTGGCGGTGGTCGTGGTGGTGATCAACGGGGTGATGCGCCGCAAGGTCAAACCCTGACGGCGATCGCGGGACGCTTCAATCGTGATTGAGCACGGCAGCAGCCTGTGGATGCAGGCTGTAACTCTTGTCCGGGTTGAAGGTGACCACACCTTCGGCACACAGACGCTTCAACACTTCGCGCACGCTGAGAAAGGACAACGGAATATCCAGGTCCAGCAATTGGCTGTGCACACCGCGTACGCCCAGGCGTCGATCGTTTTGCGCGGCGACCAACAGCGCGTCGATGACCTTCAGGCGAATCAGGCTGGTGCGCAGGCCGAAGCTTTTGAGCAGCAGGCGAATGCGCTCATTGCCCTGGCGCTCGGGGCTGGGGCTGGGTGCGAAACTGCTCGCGCGGGGACTCATGGAAGCTCCTTGTGACGCCTGGCTACCGTCCGTTGGTAGTTGCGAGTTGTACATGGGTTACTCCTTTGCAGAGCCTGTTCAGGAAACGTTTTGGCTGCTCTCAGTAAACAAGACGTTTCAGCACGACAAATCATGAAAGGAAATATGTAGAAATTTTGTCGGTTATTCGTTGTTTTCCCGTCATCGGCGGTTTGTCACTTGGGCAAACGGGCTAAATATTTTTTTGCTGCATTCGTTTTCTGAACAGCCACCTTGCGCCCAGGCGCAGGCGTCAACTTCAGACCGAGTTCGGACCTTGCGCAAAGCACGCGTCGAACCGTGTCCTATCGATCAGGAGCGAGTGTGATTATTTCCAGGCAGTTAACCGGGCTGGCCCTCGCCAGCGCGTTTCTCGGGCTCAGTCTGTCGGCCCATGCATTCAGTCCCGCCACGCCAGCCAGTGCCGATATCCGCCGCACCGCGTTTGGCGTACCGCACATCCGTGCCGAGAACGAGCGCGGGCTGGGTTTCGGCATCGGTTACGCCTACGCGCAGGACAACCTGTGCTTGCTGGCCAACGAGATTGTCACGGTCAACGGTCAGCGCTCGCGCTATTTCGGGCCGGAGCAGTTCACTGTCGAACAACGCGAGAATCGCGTCAGCGACCTGTTCTTCACTTGGCTCAACACCTCCGAAGCGGTGAAAGCCTTCTGGGACGCGCAACCGGCGCAGGTGCACGATCTGGTGGAAGGCTATGCCGCCGGCTACAACCGCTATTTGGCCGAACGCCGCGAGCAAGGTCTGCCGCAACAGTGCCAGGGCGAGTGGGTGCGCGATATCGCTGCCGAAGATCTGGTGAAGCTCACTCGGCGCTTGTTGGTCGAGGGCGGTGTCGGGCAGTTCGCCGAAGCCCTGGCGGGCGCGACCCCGCCGCAGGCCACGGCGCAGTTCGACAGCAAGGCGCAGGCCTATCAGTTGGCGGACGCGCGCCTGCAGCGCTTCGCTCTGGATCGCGGCAGCAACGCCGTGGCGGTTGGCAGTGAACGCTCATTCAACGGACGCGGCATGTTGCTGGCCAACCCACATTTCCCGTGGGTCGGCGGCATGCGCTTTTACCAGATGCACCTGACCATCCCCGGCAAACTCGACGTCATGGGCGCCGCCTTGCCGGGGCTGCCGATGATCAACATCGGTTTCAACCAGCATCTGGCCTGGACCCACACGGTCGATTCATCCAAACACTTCACTTTGTATCGCCTGCAACTCGACCCGAAAGACCCGACCCGCTACCTGCTCGATGGTAAATCGTTGCCGCTGAACAAGCAGACCGTTACCGTGCAGGTCAAACAGGTGGATGGCCAAGTGGTGCCGGTTTCGCGCGATGTCTACAACTCGCAGTTCGGCCCGATCGTACAGTGGCCGGGCAAACTCGACTGGGATCATCAGTACGCTTACAGCCTGCGCGACGCCAATCTGGACAATGATCGCGTGCTGACGCAGTGGTACGCGATGAACCAGGCATCAAGCCTCAAGGCTCTGCAGGATTCAGTGCACAAGATCCAGGGCATCCCGTGGGTCAACACGCTGGCCGTGGATGACAAGGGGCAAACGCTGTACATGAACCTGTCGGTGGTGCCGAACGTCAGCGCCGACAAACTGGCCAAGTGCAGCGACCCACGCATCGGCTTGCAGATGATTGTGCTCGACGGTTCCAACAGCGCTTGCGCCTGGGATACCGATCCGCAAGCGGCGCAGAAGGGCATCTATGCCGCCAACCAGCTGCCGCAACTGTTGCGCAAGGACTTCGTTCAGCACTCCAACGATTCCGCGTGGCTGGCCAACCCGGCACAACCGCTGACCGGGTTCTCGCCACTGATCAGTCAGGAAGGCCAACCACTGGGGCTGCGATCACGATTTGCGCTGGAGCGTCTGAGTGCGCTGGGCAAAAAGGGGCCGCTGGCGGTCAAGGATCTGCAGCAGATGGTGATGGACGACAACGTCTATCTGGCAACCCAGGTGCTGCCCGATCTGTTGAAGTTCTGCGCTGCGGATCTGGGGGCGGACGCGGCCGCGTTGAAGCCGGTTTGCGTCAGCCTCAAGGGCTGGGATGGCCGGGCGAATCTGGATTCGGGCATTGGTCTGGTGCACTTCCAGAACATCATGCAGGCGTTGCAAGCGTCGCCGGATGTCTGGCGGGTGCCGTTCGATCCAAAAGACCCGCAACATACGCCACGCGGGTTGGCGATCGAGCAACCGGCCGTGAGCAAGGAACTGCGTGAAGCGCTGCTGGCGTCGGCTGCCACTGCGCAGAAAATGGGTCTCAAGCCTGAAACCCGCTGGGGCGATATTCAGGTGGTGAGCAGCGGCGCTCGACAAACTGCGATCCACGGCGGGCCCGGGACGCTGGGAATCTACAACGCGATCCAGAGCGTGCCGCGTGAAGACGGCAAACTCGAAGTGATCAGCGGTACCAGTTATCTGCAAGTGGTGAGCTTTGACGACAACGGTCCGCATGCTCAGGGGCTGCTGGCGTTCTCGCTGTCGAGCGACCCCGAGTCGAAATATTCCCGGGATCAGACCCAGGCGTTTTCGAAAAAGCAGTGGAGCGTGTTGCCGTTCACTGAGCAGCAGATTGCTGCCGATCCGCAGTATCAACTGCAGACTGTTCGCGAAGTCGCGGGCAAGAGCGCTGAGGTGGTTGCGCAGTAAGTCAGCCTGAACGAAAAAGCCGCTGCCCCCTGAATGGGGACAGCGGCTTTTTATTGCGCTGGGTTCACCCTGGCAGGTGGTGTCGGGTTTCAGGTCTTCGGCGGCTGCCGCGGCATCGAATTGATTACCGGATCACCCTCGGTATTACGGGTCAGGTAGACCGGCAACACTTTGGGCAGGGTGTTGACGAGGCCGCCGAGTTCTTTGACGTTGTAGACACCGCCGACACGGATGGCACCGGTACTGGCGTCAGCCAGTTTCAACGGTTTGCTCAGATAGCGATTGATCAGCGGCAAGGCCTCATTCAGTGCCAGGTTGTCGAGCACCAGTTTGCCACTGCGCCAGGCCAGAGCGTTGTCGTTGGCGTAGGTCTGACTGATCTGTGGCATGTAATCGCCATGCCGGTACTGCGCCTGCATGGCGGGCCCAAGGCGCAGACCGTCGCCGGGCAGTGCGGCGTTGCTGGTTACCAGCACCGAGCCTTCGATCAGATTGACCCGCACCTGATCTTCGTAGAGCCAGACATTGAAGCGGGTGCCAGTCACGCGGATCTTGCCTTCGCCGGCCCTGACCACGAACGGGTGGGAGAGGTCATGACTGACTTCGAAAAACGCCTCGCCTTTTTTCAGGGTGACTCGGCGTTCGTCCTTGTAATTGCTGAAAGTCAGCTCGGTGTTGAGGTTGAGTTCGACTTGACTGCCATCGTTCAAGGTAACTTGACGGACATTGTCGGTGGCTTCGAAGTGCTGATAGCTGTTGGGCAACCAGCCCAGATTCCAGCCACTGTACGCGGCCAGTGGCAAGGCCAGTGCGCACACGCTCGCCGCAATTGCATAGCGACGCCAGGCGGGAACCGCTTTATTCAGCGGTACATTCGGCAGCGCCTGCGGACGGGGCAAGTGCTCGGCAACGTCCCAGATTTCCAGCATGGCGTCATATTCGAACGCATGCAGCGGATGCGCATCGCGCCATTGCTCGAAAGCCAGACGCTCCTCGGTGGAGCAGTCTGCGGCGTGCAGACGCATGCACCAGTGCGCGGCGGCATCGGTGATTGCATCATATTCGGCTTCCGAGAGGGATTCTTGGGTCATTGACTCGTCCTGATTTGCTGCATTCTAACCTTGCGGGTCGGGTGCCGAGAACATCCGTCATGGCAATTGCCCAGCAAAGTGGAACTTATTTTTCCGTGTGGCGCCCAAAAACAGGACGTTAGACGAACATCATCCACAAATGGAGTGAAAAAATGATCAAAAAAACCTTGGCCGCTGCAATCGCCACCGCCGCCTTGTTCAGTGCCGGTGCTGCCATGGCTGACCGTCCCGGTGCGGGCTGGGTCACCATCGAAAAGGCTATCGAGATCGTGAAAACCAAGGCCGGTTACGTCGAAGTCTATGAAATCGAGGCCGACAATGACGGCTACTGGAAAGGTGAGGGACGCAAGGCCGATGGTTCGGTGTATGAATTCCGTATCGATGGTGCCTCGGGCAATGTATTGCGCGACCAGAAAGACTGACCTTACCCCGCGATAAACAATGCGCAGGCCAACCGCCTGCGCATTTTTTTTACCTCAGTTGAGCCCTCCGTGAGGTTGGGTTACTGGATCCAGCTGGCGGCCCATTTCACAGATCAGAAAGGCGATCGAATCGGCATTGCGCAATATCGTGTCGATGCGTGGAGTCGGGTTGGAAGGGTTGAGAAAAGCCGTCCGCGCGTCATCCAGATTCGTGGTACGCGTGGTCTTGAGAATTTCCTTGCGTACATGATTCATGCCTTCAATCATGTCGATATCCAGCCACTCCTGAAGTTCATGGCTCCAGCGCGAGAACAGCTCTTCACGGGGGGTAGACAGTGACAGAGCTTCGCGTTGAAAACGTGTCTGCAACTGTTTGCGGGAAGCTCCGTAACCGGTCACCGTAGCAATCAGATCAGCAAACGGGCGCCGCGCTTCCAGCGAGGCAATATCTACGGTCTTGCTGAACTGATGGGAAAACTCGTGGATGAGCGTCGCGGCCCGTGCATGCCCTTCGACATTGAAGGGCTCGGTCAGCCCGGTGTTGTACCACTCCAGTTCTTGATTGAAGAATTTTTCGGTGAAATGGACTTTCTTGAGTAAATCGCCATCCAGTACAAAGGCGATTACACCCGAGTCGGGCTGTCTGTTCGAGCCGACCACAAAGCGACGAGTATTCAACAGGTCTTCTGTTGGATCGACCAATGCATTACAGATCGGCACGATGGACAGCTTCAACTTGTGGAGCATGTCGGCATCAATCCGTTGCACGTCAAAAAACGACTTGAGAAAAGTATCGAGGCGGGTGCCCGGCACATCGTTTCTTAACTGAACAAGATTGTGCAGGCTGTTGAACGCGTAATGCCGGGCCAGATCAATTGCCTCGATCAACATGAGTGCTTTTTCCGGATGGCGGGCGCGGATTTCTTCCATGCCTTGCGCTTCGATATTCAGCATGTACCGGGCCTGGCGATGGGTGGTGTAATGGTTGACCATCTTCGACAAGGCCTTGCCGAAATGCACGGTATGGCGATCCGGATCCAGCACCAGCTGCCGCGTAGCGGTGTGCTGCAACACTGAACCGGGCTGGCCGGCGCCCTTGATTTGCCAGACGACTCCCGGCCGCTCCACGGGATAGACTTTGCCGGCAATGGGGGCGTAGGTCGCTTTGGTTTTCAGGTCCTGATACGTGCCCTCGGCAGCATTATGGGTCAGATCCTTGAGGGCGATCTTCGAGGTTTCGAATGCCTGCAACGCGGTGCGCTGCGGATCGGTCGGCTTGATCTGCGCAAGGACGGGGGCGCTCGGCGCGGTTGGCTGCGGCGGCACCGCCTCTTGAGATTCCAGACGTGACTCCAGAGCCAGCCGCCCGAGGCTGATCATTTCCGCTGCGCCGGCGGTAAAGGTTTCCAGTGCACGTTTCCAGTGGTGATCCTGCAACGCTTCGGCCGAGCCCTTGAAATCCTTGTAGCTTTGCCAGAGAAACTGCGCACAGGCGAGTTTGCCCGGCAGCACGCCCCGGACCAACTGGATGCCTGAACTGAACAGGTGCTTTGCGGCGTCCCAGTCCGTCTGCGCCGACGGCATTGAATGGCCGCTCAGCAAGCGTGGCAGCAAGGCCAGGTTATCGTCGAACAACTGCAGCAACCAGTTACCGTTGACCGGGGTGGTGGCCAGGGTCATCTCGCTCGCCTGGCCGCTGCTTGCGTTGAACAACGCGCTGAAGATCGAACGTTGAGTTTCCGGCAAGCGGCGCAGCAACAAGTCCTGCAGTGAGCCCGGCGTATTCAGCGCGGCGATGACTGACGCCTCATCCTCGAATTCACTGAATGCGTATTCACCATGGTAGGGCGCATACAACACTTGGGGACCGGGTTTTCCTGCGGGTCCGATCAAGTACAGGCCCAACGCCTTGACCGCTGCAGCCCCGGCGGTCTTGATCAGCGCCAGCGGCCGGGCAATGGCATCGGCCCCTTGCACGGTCGCGCGGGCCACGGCGTCGGGCATGTCGAACACCTGAGCAATCAAGCCGAAGGCCTTCGGCGACAAGCGCTGTTGCAGTTGTAACTGATGGGCATGCTGCAGCAACTGCCACGGCAGCTGGTGGAGGAAACGCTGTTTGCGTTGTGCCGCGGCGACGTCACTGGCGGACAACGCCGAGATGATTTTATCGGCAAACGTCGTTGCTACGTTCAGGGACAGCAGCAGGCTCCTGACGGCTTGCTGGTCAAGCCCTGTCGGCAGCGCCCGGTCGGTACCCGAGCTGAGGGTGAATGCCGTGCTCTGTGCGAGATGTGCATGGTTCAAGGCGAAATCGGTCAGGCACATCGCAGGCCCGATCAGCGTCTGTGCCGGGGTGATGGTGATCTGGTCGGGGTCGAGATCCTGCCTCTGCAAGCGGGTTCTCAACAGCGTTTGAAGGGTCTGCCTGATGTAGTCACGCACGGTTGGCAGGGCGTGGAGATAATCCTGATCGTCAATGACGCTGTGGCGCCACTGTTCCAGCAGCTCCAGATGCAACTGCTGCGCTTCAAGTGTGGCCATGCCCAGCCAGGCAGGCAACGAATGCTGTTTGCCGATCGCCCGCGCCAGAGCGGTGGCGCGCTGCAGATTGGTCTCTACGACTTGCTCACTCAGCGTCCTGAGGATTTGAGTTTCCCGCGGCTTTGGCCATTGACGGCCCCGTACCTGTTCACAGCGCTGGAGAAAATGTTCGATCGCCGACTCGGTCCGATCCAGCAGGACACTGCGGCTGATCAGCTGCCACTGTCCCAGCGTGTAGCGTTGATGGAACCCTTGGTGCCGGGGGGAAAGGTTTTCCAACAGCGTCAGGCGTTTTTGCGGATCCGCCAGTCGCTGGTCCAAAACCTGTCTGGCATGCTCGATCGAGCGGAAGACTTCCAGGCCCAGGGCTGGTGTCCACACCATCGCGCGTCCTGAGTGCTGCGTATCGCGGCCACCGCGTTCCGTGAGCAGGACGCAGTTGGCCAGCGGCAGCATTTCGCTTTGCCCGGCGACCTGCAACGTCAATGACCAGGCATCCGGCTGAAACCCGTTGAGTGCCCTGCGGCGGCTGCGATCCGGTTGATCCGGATTGAACACGGTGTCGACCAGCGCTTGCTCATGGCGACTCAGCGTCCCGTTCAGGACTCTCAACCGTGCTTCACCTGTGATGCCGACAGACAGGGCGTGCGCCAGCTTCGCGGCGATTCCTTGCAGGTAGGTGCGCTGCAGCGCCGTGACGGTCAGCGGTTGGGCGGCGAAGTCGGCGGCGAGGGTGGGCATGATGCTGCCGAACTTGCGCACTTCGCCCGCGGCGGTGTCCGCCAGCACCCTTGAAGGTAATTGGTTGCCGGTGAGCATTGGCCGGGTGCTCCAGCGCCCGTGGGCATCCAGGGTCTCAAGCCGCTCGTGGAGCATCGAACGGATGTCCAGGGCCTTGTCGAACAGCGCGCGAATATCCACGGCGCCGTCGCTGTGCCGATACCACTGCAGGGCATAGTCGATGTTCTGTCGCTGCTTGGTGATGATCAACTCGAGCAGCACGCTGAAAACATCTCCGGCAATCGATTGGCCGGAAACCTGCGGCTTGTCGAAACCGAGGAAGCGTTGCCGCTCATCGAGATTCAACAGGCCGTAGAGTTCGTCTTCGTGCCCGGTGCTGGCAAATTTGCTGAGCAGCATGGCTTTGAGATCTTCGTAATCCCTGAGCACCTGCAAGCCGTGGGTCGGGGTATACAGGCAACTGTCGGAATGGCTGATCATCAGCGCGCCGGCCAGCTCCACGAAGTTTGCCTGATGCTCCCACAAGCGCACGGTTTCCAGCGTCGCGCGGCGTGCCGGACCGTCGCTGAAACCCAACGAGGTCAGCAGGCTGTCGAAGGTGTGCTGCTCGATAATGCCAGCTTCGCGTTTGAGCAAAAAGTCAGCCAGCGCCTGCTGTCGAATGCTTTGCGCAAATACGCTGCGCCGCGGGCCCCCGCCAGCGCTGGGCCCATTCCAATAGCGCTCCATTTGCTGATACAGCAATACCAGCAGTTTGCCCGAAGCCGTGGTGATGGCTGTTTCCCAGTGTTGCTGATCACTGGCCTGGACTGTCCGGTCCGGGTGCGAAAACTCATGGGTCTGGCCAATCGGCCAGCCGGTGTGGCGATAGTGCAACAGCAGCGCATCGCCAAGTGACAGCGCTTCAAACCCACTCCGTGAAGGACGGTCGGCCGATGCCGGACCGCTTGCTGCGGCGGCTGTGTAATGGTTCGCGCGTGTGCGGGTCTGGTCGACGCCACGCATGGTCGGCGTCAGGAGTACGTCCAGTATGCTCTGGAGCAGGCTGTCTAGTTCGGGCAGTTGCATCAATTCATCGAGCATTGCCTGAGCGTTGAGTCGCAAGCAGTGTTCGATGGCAGCGCGTTGATCTTCGAAGATATCGCCCTCGACAAGCTGGTAGGACACGCTGACAGCGCGTCGCTCAACCAGCCGTTTGCGCTGTGACAGGGCGAGCAACGCCAGCAGCCGGTCATCTTCGGTGACACGGTTCAGGCGCTCTTCCAGGTGTGCGGTCAGGCTGGCGAGGCTGGCATGTTTTTTCAGCCCGTCGAAGGGGGTGTACAACATGACGCCGCGATCCTCGGGGGTGGCACTGAGTATGAAGCTGCCGGCCAGAGGCACTGCAGGCGTATCGTCGGTGTTGAGCAGGATTCGATGGGCAAGCATGGGCGGGATTTGCTGACTGCGCAATGCATGGGTGGCCAGTTGCACGTGGTTCAGCCAATGGAAGTCAGCGATGGACAAGTGATGGACATTGCCGAGTTCACGCCACAATCCGGGGGAGTCGAGAAAGGACAGGAACAGCAGGGGAGGCAGGGGAGCAGGCATCATCGGGTCTCGTTCAGGGCACCGTCCGGTGCACCGGTAAATTGAGACTCGAGACTAATGACCGGCCAGATGACGCGGGTGGTACATAGTTACCGCACAAGCGGCAGCGCCGTGTGCTTGCTGCGACACGCCTTCACCGCAACGGTTGACAGCACCCGTGTCTGACGTGGTTAATCGGTGGGCTGGATATTCGTACGCTGTTGTTCCCTCCAATAATTAGTCTGGAGCTTCAGATGTCTGCGCCACACGAACCCCTGTCTTCCCTCGCTGCGTCCACACTTTCGCTCGAAGCGTTGACGCAATTGCTTGAAAAGGTTTTTCTGCGCCATGGTACGTCGGCGTCCGTCGCCCGCACCCTGGCTGCCAACTGCGCCGGTGCCGAGCGTGACGGGGCACACAGTCATGGCGTGTTCCGTATCCCCGGTTATGTCTCGACCCTCAACAGTGGCTGGGTCAATGGTCAGGCGGTGCCGGTGGTCGAGGACGTGGCCTCCGGTTTTGTGCGAGTCGATGCCGGCAATGGTTTTGCCCAGCCGGCGCTGGCCGCTGCCCGGTCGCTGCTGGTGGAAAAGGCGCGCAACGCCGGGATTGCCGTGTTGGCGATTCGCAATTCCCATCACTTTGCGGCGCTTTGGCCGGACGTCGAGCCGTTCGCCGAGGAAGGCCTGGTGGCGCTCAGCGTGGTCAACAGCATGACCTGCGTGGTGCCCCATGGCGCCGACAGACCGCTGTTCGGCACCAACCCGATTGCCTTTGCCGCGCCCCGCGCAGGCGGAGCACCGATCGTGTTTGATCTGGCGACCAGCGCCATTGCTCACGGCGACGTGCAGATTGCCGCACGCAAGGGTGAACGGCTGCCCGCCGGAATGGGTGTGGACGGTTTGGGTCAGGCGACGCAGGATCCGAAGGCCATTCTTGAGGGCGGCGCACTGTTGCCGTTTGGCGGCCACAAAGGTTCGGCGCTGTCGATGATGGTCGAGCTGCTGGCCGCGGCGTTGACAGGCGGGAACTTTTCTTTCGAATTCGACTGGTCGAACCATCCCGGGGCCAAAACACCGTGGACCGGGCAGTTGCTGATCGTCATCGATCCAAGCAAAGCTGCCGGGCAACCGTTTGCCGAGCGCAGCGAAGAGCTGGTGCGGCAGATGCACGGTGTGGGGTTGAAACGTTTGCCGGGCGATCGTCGGCATTTGCAGCGCGCGAGATCACTGACCGAAGGCATCGTTCTGGATGAGCAGACGCTGGCGCAGTTGCGAGAACTGGCGGGGGAATAATGGTCAGATAAGCAATGTGGCGAGGGAGCTCGCTCCCGTTGGGTTGCGAAGCGGCCCCTTTGTCTGCTTGAGAATAGGGGACTGCTGCGCAGTCCAGCGGGAGCAAGCTCCCTCGCCACAGATTTATTGTCAGGCCTTGAACAATGCGCTCTGGCGAACGTCGCTTAGCGACGACCGAGCAACAAGCCCACCACCAGGCCAAAACCGGCGGAAATCGCCACGGTCTGCCACGGATGGCCGCCAATGTAGCTCTCGGTGGCCTCGACCGCCGGTTTGGTGCGCTCACGCACGCTGGAGACCGAGTCCAGCGCCTGTTGCAGTTTCAGAGCGATCTGTCCGCGCAGGGTCTCGGCTTCTTCGCCCACCAGTGAGGCGCTGCTCTTGAGCAGTTTGTCGGACTCTTCGATCAAAGCCTGAAGTTCGCTGAACGCCTGATCCTTGATTTGGTCTTCGACGGCTTGCACGCGGGATTTGCGGGCCATTGGGTGACTCCTTGCAGATGGATGAACAGTGATCAATGGAGTGTGGCGTTGACGGAAAAGTTGCACTGATTTTAGGTGCGAAAGAAAAACCTGCGCGGGAGATTTCCGCCGAGCGTGTAAGATGTCGCCATTTTACGCAGCAGGTATTTCCCCATGAGTTTCAATCTGGCCGACAAATCCCTCGCCGAGCGCGCTGCGCTGGAAGACGAGAAATCCCGTCTGTTCGAACTCTGGCAGAACAATCTGGGCAAAGCCAAAGGCGAAGCCGCGCGGTTGTTCGGCGAACGCTCCAAGCGCAAGGGCAAATGGGCCGAGTGGGTGCGCGCCGAGCTGGATGGCATGTCCCCGCCGGAATTCGCCAACATGGTGCGCAGTGAAGTCAATCGCCTGATGGCAGCCAACAAGTAACATGCGCCTCAGTCCGCGTTGAAACACCCGACAATCGCCTCACGCACCTTGATCACCACCGGGTCGATCTGCGTGCTGGTGCGCCAGCCCAGTTCGATCGGGTAACGCGGCAGCGCCAGCGGGCAGGGCAGCAGCATCAGTCCGCTGAGCCCGGCAATGGCCTGGGCGGCATGGGTCGGGATGGTTGCCACGGCGTCGCTGCCCTTGAGCAGATGCGGCAGCGCGGCAAAGTGGGTGGTCGAGGCGCAGACCCGCCGGCTCAGCCCCAGCGCCGCCAGCCCCTCATCGGTGATGCCGATAAAACCGCCCGAGGACACCAGAATGTGCTCGCGAGCGACGAACTCCGGCAAATCGATGCCCTGTTGACCGGGCGCCAGACTGTCCGGATCGACCAGGCAGGCATAATCCCCTTCACCCAATACCAGACGACTGAGCAAGCGCTCGGCAAACCCGCCGGCGGTGATCGCCAGGTCGATGCTGCGCTCCATCAGGGCGCGAGCGACGATCTGGCTGTGGGTCTGGCGGAAGATCAGCCGCAGCTTGGGTGCACAGCGGGCGATTTCTTCGATCAGGCGCCGGCCATAGGCAATTTCGAAGTCATCCGACAGGCCTACCGTCACCGAACGGCCGTCATAGTGATGGGCCGCCGGGTCGACCATCGCCAGGCTTTGCCGGCATTTGTTCAGCGCCTCGCTGACCACCGGCTTCAGTTGATTGGCCTTGAGCGTCGGTGCCAGACCGCGTCCGGTGCGCACGAACAATTGATCACCATACACGTCGCGCAACCGGCGCAATGCCGCGCTGACCGCCGATTGGGTCACGCCCAGACGCAGCGCCGCACGGCTGGCGCTGGACTCCTCATGCAAGGCTTCGAAGACTTTCAGCAGGTTGAGGTCGACGGATGCGATATTCATTTGGCTCATATCATTCAGCAGTGAATCGGTCTTTATTCATGATCCCGCGCCGCCGCAGAATCGGCAACACTTGAACCTGATGGAGTGACTGCAATGCCCAAATCAATCGTCGCCGCCCTGCAGATTGGCGCCTTGCCCGGTGGCAAGGGTGAAACCCTGGAACAGATCCTCAGTTGGGAAGACGCGATCAGCGAGTCCGGCGCGGCGTTGGTGGTGATGCCGGAAGCGTTGCTCGGTGGCTATCCGAAAGGCGAGGGCTTTGGCACTCAGTTGGGCTATCGCCTGCCCGAGGGGCGCGAGGCCTTCGCACGCTATTTCGCCAACGCCATTGACGTGCCGGGGGCAGAAACTGAAGCACTGGCCGGTTTGTCGGCACGCACCGGGGCCAATCTGGTGATCGGCGTGATCGAGCGCGCCGGCAGCACGTTGTATTGCACGGCGTTGTATTTCGATCCGCAGGCAGGGCTGGTGGCCAAGCATCGCAAACTGATGCCGACTGGCACCGAGCGACTGATCTGGGGCAAGGGCGACGGCTCGACGCTGCCGGTACTCGACACGCAGGTCGGCAAACTCGGTGCGGTAGTGTGCTGGGAAAACATGATGCCGCTGCTGCGCACGGCGATGTACGCCAAAGGCATTGAGGTCTGGTGCGCGCCGACCGTGGACGAGCGCGAGATGTGGCAGGTCAGCATGCGCCACATCGCCCATGAGGGCCGTTGCTTTGTGGTCAGTGCCTGTCAGGTGCAGGCTTCACCGAACGCGCTGGGCGTGGAGATTGCCAACTGGCCGGCGGATCGGCCGTTGATTGCCGGCGGCAGTGTGATTGTCGGGCCGATGGGCGATGTGCTGGCCGGGCCGTTACGTGGCGAGGCGGGGCTGCTCACGGCTGAGATCGATACTGATGAGCTGGTTCGGGCGCGCTATGACTACGACGTGGTTGGCCACTATGCGCGGCCGGATGTGTTTGAGCTGTCGGTTGATGAACGCGCCAAACCCGGCGTGCGGTTCACCGCATAACGTCGAGCTGATTGAAAAAACTGTGGGAGCTGGCTTGCCAGCGATGGCGGACTGTCAGCAACGACGATATTGGCTGACGCGACCCTATCGCTGGCAAGCCAGCTCCCACAGGTATTTATGAGCGGTCGCAAAATTGTGTATTTACCACGTCGCAGCAGTGGCCTTTGGCAAACTCAGCTTGCCGCTGTCGACAAAACGCATGGTGCCGAACACCCCGCCCGCGAGTTTGCCGCGCAAGACGTAAGGCAGGTTATCGAGGGTTTGTGTCTGACTCAAACCCAGAGTCTGGCGCAGTACCGAGAACGCGGAAACGCTGACCGGCACGCTGACCACGGTTTCCGAGAAGCGCGGGATCGAGCCGGTCTGATCACTGACGCCCGAGGCCAAGGGGCGGCCGTTGACCTCCAGATCCAGGGCGATACCGTTGTAATCGATGGCCGTTTCATTAGGGTTCTGCACCCGCAGCTTGATCGCGAAACGCACTTCCAGATCCTGGCTCGGCAACGGTTCGAGGCCGACCACGTTGATGTTTACCGGATCGCGGTTGGGAAACAGCGCGCAGGCGCTCAGGGACAACAGCAGCAGGGACAGGATGACGGCGTGGACGCGGCGCATAAACAGTCTCTCAACGAAAAGGGCTGAACCGTTGCCGGTTCAGCCCTTTTTTCATGGCGTCGCGTCAGCGGTTCAACTGTGCGACCGCCGCTGCGCTTGCAGGTTCAGCTTTGGCCGGCAGATCGGGGTTTTCCATGACCTGCAGAATCGACGCTTCCGGATCGAAATCGTCTTCTTCCAGCTCAATGAATTCTTCCGGCAGGAAGATATTCAGCACGATAGCGCACAACGCACCGACGGTGATCGGCGATTCGAAGATGTTACGCAGCGCTTGCGGCAACTCGCGCAGCACTTCCGGCACGGCGGCGATGCCCAGGCCCATGCCCACGGAGATCGCCACGATCAGCATGTTGCGCCGATGCAGGCCGGCCTCGGCGAGGATCTTGATCCCGGCCACGGCCACGGTGCCGAACATCACCAGTTCGGCGCCGCCGAGCACCGGTTTGGGCATGAGTTGCAGCACCGCGCCGATCATCGGGAACAACCCCAGCAGCACCAACAGGCCGGCGATGAAGAATGCAACGTAGCGGCTGGCGACGCCGGTCAACTGGATCACGCCGTTGTTCTGCGCGAAGGTCACCATCGGCATGCTGTTGAACACAGCGGCCATGGCCGAATTGAGGCCATCGGCGAGCAGACCGGACTTGATCCGGCGAATGTACAGCGGGCCCTTGACCGGTTGCCGCGAGATCATCGAGTTGGCGGTCAGGTCGCCAGCGGCTTCCAGTGGCGAAACCAGGAAGATCACCGCCACCGGCACGAACGCCACCCAGTCGAAATTGAAGCCGTACTTGAACGGCACCGGCACGCTGACCAGCGGCACTTCGGGCATCGAGGCGAAATCCACGGTGCCCATCAGCCATGCGACCACGTAGCCGAGGGTCAGGCCGATGACGATCGCGCCCAGGCGCAGAAACGGCACGTCGACGCGGTTCAGCACAACGATGGTGCCGATCACCAATGCGGCCAGGAACACATGGCTGGCTGCGCCCAGATCAGGCGCGCCGAAACCGCCGGCGATGTCGGTCATCGCTACTTTGATCAGCGACAGGCCCATCAACGTGATGATGGTGCCGGTGACCACCGGAGTGATCAGCATCCTGAGCTTGCCGATGAACTGACTGAGCACCACTTCGATGAATGCCGCGAAGAAACACACACCGAAAATGGTCGAGAGAATTTCATCGGTACCGCCGCCACGTGCCTTGACCATGAAACCGGCGCTGAGAATCACGCTGATAAAGGAAAAACTGGTGCCTTGCAGGCACAGCAGACCGGAACCCACTGGGCCGAAACGCTTGGCTTGAACGAACGTGCCGAGGCCCGAGACGAACAGCGCCATGCTGATCAGGTAAGGAATTTCACTTTGCAGGCCCAGGGCGCCGCCCATGATCAGGGTCGGGGTAATGATGCCGACGAAGCTCGCGAGCACGTGTTGCAGTGCGGCGAACACCGTGGCGGTCAAGTGCGGTCGGTCGTTGAGGCCGTAGATCAGATCGTTGTTGCGCGGGACTTTTTCAGAGGCGGTCATGGTGTTTTGCGCGCCGTGAGGCGGGGCCGGGTCAGAAAATGGAGGCGCAGGATGCCGGAAGAGGGCGGCGAGGGCAACGAGCAAAAATTGCCTGAAAGGTCAGGTTTTATTGGGTTTGAAAAGGATTTCCCCTTAAATCAAAAGATCGCAGCCTGCGGCAGCTCCTACATTTTGCATTCCTGTAGGAGCTGCCGCAGGCTGCGATCTTTTGATCTTTAAACAAAGGCTGCGAGCAAATCCTCCTCAAACGCCTTTTGCGCATCCCCCGGCACCTGTGCGCGGTGTCGTGCCAGATGAAACGCCACTTCGAAACTCAGTTCCCCAGGCCGCAGCGCGCGCAGCAGTCCCTTGTCCTCCCAGACCCGCGCATAGTGATCGGGCAAATAATCGATGTGCTTGCCGGAAAGAATGAACGCGAGGGTACCTTCGACCTGCTCCGAACGCGCGGAACAGCGCTGGTCCGCAAACGGCTCGCCACGGCGCATGAACCGATACGGATGATCGACCCGGTCGCAGGCCTGCAACGCTGCATCATCCGGCTCATCCACGCGGAACAGCGGATGCCCCTGCGCGCAATACAAATGCTGGGTTTCCTGGAACAGTTCGCGGTAATCGAAAGCGCTCTGCACCTGTGAGAAATAACCGATGGCCAGGTCCAGCCGCTGTTGCAGCAGCAGGCGCTCCATCTCCCCAGGCATCGCGCTGATCAACTCGATGCGCACCGACTCGTCGCGTTCGCGAAAGCGCCGGATTGCATCCGCCACCCGCAGCAGTACCGACTGATCGACGGCTTCGGAAAGGCCCAGCCGCACCTCACCGATCAACCGTCCAGCGACGCCGTTGGATTGATGGCGGAAGGTCTCGATGGATGCAAACAGCGTGCGAATCGCGATCAGCAATTGCTCGCCCTTGGGCGTCACGCTGAAACCACCCTTGCCCCGGCTGCACAGACGATAACCGAGGCGGGTTTCCAGCTTGGCCATTTGCTGGCTGATGCTCGACTGACTCAGACCCAGCTCACCTTGCGCCGCGCTGAAGCCGCCACATTCCACGACCCGCACAAACAGGCGCAGCAACTGCAGGTCGACGTCGTGAAGCTGACCGAGCATCACATTACTCCCGGATAAAGTCAGGTTAACAAACTTGTTATTTCTGCAATGTATCCGACGGCGCATCCTGCCACCACTTCCTCCGGTCAGGTGTTCGTCATGGCTCCCGTATTCAAGCTGTGTTTTCCCGCGCTGTTGTTGTCCGTGGTCATCCAGGCACAGGCCGAGGACAAGACCCTCAACCTCTACAGTTGGGCCGATTACGTGCCGGCGCAGACGCTGCAGCGTTTCGAGCAGGAGACCGGCATTCATGTGCGCTACGACACCTTCGATACGTCCGAGGTGTTGGAAACCAAACTGCTCACCGGTGGCAGCGGTTATGACGTGGTGGTGCCGTCGTCCAGCGTGCTGGCCCGTGGATTGGCGGCGGGCGCGTTAAAGGAAATTCCCCATGAGGGCCTCAAGGGTTACGCCAACCTTGATCCCGATCTGCTGGAAAAACTTGCCGCCGTCGATCCCGGTAATCGCTACGCCGTGCCTTATACCTGGGGCACGCTCGGGTTGGGGCTGAACGTCGAGGCGGTGAAAAAGCGTTTGCCGGATGTGCCACTCAACAGCCTCGACCTGCTGTTCAAACCCGAGTACGCCAGCAAGCTCAAGGACTGCGGAATTGCTGTGCTCGATTCGCCGCAGGAGGTCATTGGTCTGGCGCTGCATTACCTCGGGAAGGATCCCTACAGCACCGACAAAAATGATCTGGCCGCCGCCGAAGCCTTGTTGCAGAAACTCCAGCCGTCAGTGCTGTACGTCGCCACCGGCCGGCAGATCAACGATTTGGCCAATGGCAGCGTATGCCTGGCGCTGACCTACAACGGCGATGTGAGCATGGCAGCCGATCAGGCGCACAAGGCCAGCAAACCGTACGAGGTCGCTTACCGGATTCCGCGCGAAGGCACGTTGATCTGGCAGGACAACCTGGCGATTCCCAAGGACGCGCCGAACCCGCAGGCGGCGCGGGCGTTCATCGAATTCATGCTGCGCCCCGAATCGGTCGCCGAGCTGACCAACACGCTGTTTTTCGCCACCGCCAATCAGGCTGCAACGCCGCTGGTGGACGAGGCGGTGCGCAATGATCCGGACATCTATCCACCCGCCGAAATGCGCGAGCGCTTGTACGCCGACCGCAGCATGAGCCTCAAGGACATGCGTCAGCGCACGCGTCTGTGGACCACTTTCCGTAGCCATCAATAATCAAAGGAGCACACCGATGGACGTGCCGATGCTCAACGACCAAGCCATGACCCGTGACAGCCTGTACGGGACTGCCGCCGAAAGCACTTACGCCGGGATCACCAGTTTCATGCGTCGCCGCTACAGCCGTAATTTGCGCGGCGTCGACGTGGCCGTCAGCGGGGTTCCGTTCGACACGGCCACCAGCAACCGCCCGGGCGCGCGTTTCGGGCCTCGGGGGATTCGCGCCGCCTCCACCGGGATCGCCTGGGAACGCCACTGGCCGTGGGCGTTCGATCCGTTTGATCATCTGGCGGTGATCGACTACGGCGACTGCGACTTCGATTACGGCTCGCCGCACACGATTCCGGAAAGCATCGAGGCCCACGCCGAGCGCATTCTTGATGCCGGCAGCGCGATGCTGACGTTTGGCGGCGACCACTTCATCACCTATCCGTTGCTCAAGGCCCATGCCCGCAAACACGGCGCGCTGTCGCTGATCCACTTCGATGCGCACAGCGACACCTGGCCGGACGAGGGCGGCAAACGTGTCGATCACGGCACCATGTTTTGGCATGCGGCCAGGGAAGGGCTGGTGGATCCGGCGCGCTCGGTGCAGATCGGTTTGCGCACCACCAATGACGATCATCAGGGCTTTGCCGTGCTTGATGCACGTCAGGTACATCGGCGGGGTTGCGAGGCGATTGTCGAGGCAATTCGCGCACGGGTTGGCGACCACCCGGTGTATCTGACGTTCGATATCGACTGCCTCGATCCGGCCTTTGCCCCGGGCACCGGCACTCCGGTGTGTGGCGGGTTGAGCACGCTGCAGGCGCTGGAAATCCTCGGTGGTTTGCGCGGAATCAATCTGGTGGGCATGGACGTGGTGGAAGTGGCACCGGCCTATGATCATGCGGACGTGACGTCGCTGGCAGCGGCCACCCTGGCCATGGAAATGCTCTGCCTCTACGCCGCCCGACACAAAGTCGACCTTTAAAAACACAATTCCCTGTAGGAGCTGCCGAAGGCTGCGATCTTTTGATCTTGATCTTGATCTTGAAAAACAAAATCAAAAGATCGCAGCCTCGTTGCACTCGACAGCTCCTGCAGGGATATATACTGCCGCGCATGACTTTCGACTCTCCTTTAAGCGCCTGGCAACACGCGATCGAGCACAAGGGCTTCATCCAGGATGAAGCCCAGGAACATGCGGTCTGGGCGCTGCAAAAATGCCATGAAGCCTTGCATGCCGGTGCCCGTTCGGTCGCCGGCGTGTATTTGTGGGGCCCGGTCGGGCGCGGCAAGACCTGGTTGATGGATCAGTTCTATCAGAGCCTGCGGGTGCCGGCCCGACGGCAGCACTTTCATCATTTCATGGGCTGGGTGCACCAGCGCTCATTCCAGTTGACCGGGATCGCCGATCCGCTGCGAGCGCTGGCAAAAGAGCTGGCGGCGCAAGTGCGCGTGCTGTGTTTCGATGAGCTGTTCGTCAACGACATCGGCGATGCGATCATTCTCGGGCGGCTGTTTCAGGTGATGTTCGACGAAGGCGTGGTGGTGGTCTGCACCTCCAACCTGCCGCCGGATGAGCTGTACGCCGACGGCTTCAACCGTGATCGTTTTGTCCCGGCGATTGCCGCGATCAAGGCGCATATGCAAGTGGTGGCGGTGAACGGTGCCGAGGATCATCGCCTGCATCCGGGTGCGGGTCTGCAGCGGTATTTTGTCGTCGCGCCGGGGCAGGACAGCGCGCTGCAGCAGGTCTTCCAGTCGCTCAACGCCGGGCAGCCCGCCAGCAACGCGCCGGTGCCCGTCGGCCATCGCCTGTTGAACGTGGTGCAGGCCAGCGAATCGGTGCTCTGGTGCCGCTACGCCGATCTCTGCGAGCAACCGTTTGCCGCGATGGACTTCATCGCGCTGTGCGACCGCTATCGGTCTATTCTGTTGAGCGACGTGCCGAACCTCAGCGCACAGAAACGCGAAGGGCGTATCGCGCGGGGTACCGAGGACGGCTCGGCGCAGGTGGTGGCCGGCGACCGCGAACTGCCGCAACTGTCGGTGCACGACGACGGCGTGCGTCGCTTCATCGCCTTGGTCGACGAGTGTTACGACCGTAAAGTCCCGCTGTACATCGAGGCGCAGGTGCCGATGGCAGCGCTGTACACCGAGGGTTATCTGGAATTCCCGTTCCGGCGCACCCTCAGCCGATTGCAGGAGATGCAGCTGCAGCGTTTTGCCGAATCCTGAGCGAAGAGGGCGCGAACATGAGCCAACCGCTGTCGCATCATTTACTGACCATGGCCTACCAGAACGCGTGGGCCAATCACCGCCTTGGCAACGCTTGGGCCCAGCTCGACGCTGAGGCTCTGGCAGCGCCACGGGTGAGTTTTTTTCCGAGCATCCGCCTCACACTCAATCACATCCTGACGTGCGACTGGTTCTACGTCGACGCGCTGGAACGCGAGTTGCGCGGTGACGAGCCGCATCCCGACTGCTATGTGTTTTTCAACCGTGACGAGCCTTTTACCGAGGCCTCTGCGCTGCGTGAAGAGCAGGCGCACGTGGACCGTCGGTTGATCGCTTATTGTGAGCAACTGCGCGATGCCGATCTGGGGCGGATCGTCACCATCGCCCGGGAAACGCCGCAGCACGACAGTCGCCTGCGCATGCTTTCGCACCTGTTCGAGCATCAGATCCATCATCGTGGGCAAGTGCATGCGATGCTCAGCGCAACTTCGGTGAAACCGCCGCAGCTGGATGAGTTTTTCTGCGCTGGCGAGAGCGGCTTGCGTGCTCAGGATTTTGTCGAACTGGGTTGGACCGAGGAGCTGATCTGGGGGCGCTGACGCTGGAAAATCAAAAGATCGCAGCCTGCGGCAGCTCCTGCAGGCGTTTGCTATCAGCGTTTCTCCGGTTGTGACCCAGGCAGCCTCGCGTTAAGGTCGAGGTGCCTTTCAGGTGCGCACCTTGCACGCCGGGGCTTTGATCGGGGATGGAAATGGATTCCGCAGAAATACTTGTGCTGCAAGCCAGCTACACCAATCCACTGCACGCCGAAGCCATCGGCATTGTGCTCAATCATTACGCAGAAGATCCGATGGGCGGCGGTCAGCCGATTGCCCCCGAGCTGCTGCGTCGTCTACCTGAAGAGCTGGCCCGCCGGCCCCACGCGTTCAGCGTGCTGGCGTTTGTCGGTGGTGAGCCGGCAGGGCTGGTGAACTGCTTTGAAGGGTTCTCGACGTTTGCCTGCAAACCGCTGGTCAATGTTCACGATGTGTCAGTGCTGGCGAAATTTCGCGGCCTCGGGCTGAGCCAGAAAATGCTGCGCAAGGTCGAGGAGATTTCCCGCCAGCGCGGCTGCTGCAAGATCACCCTGGAAGTGCTCGAAGGCAATGCGGTGGCGCAGAACGCCTATCAAAAGTTCGGCTTCGCCCCCGGCATGTTCGACCCGGAACATGGCCGTATGCTGTTCTGGATCAAGGATCTGCAGGCATAAAAAAAGGCGCCCGGGACAGGGCGCCCAACTGTCGTCTCCGAGGCCAGAGCGGAGCCATCGGAGGTCCATCGGTTGCTCGGTGAATCAGTTGCGATAAGACTCGGTGACTTGCGCGGTCTGATCGTTCGGAACCTTCAGTTCCGCTGCTTTGCTATCGGTCGGCTGTTCGCTTGGCGCGTGGTGGACCGGGAAGTTGTCGTAGTAATGCCGCATGCGTTCGGCGCCGCCCTCGGCAAAGGCGCTGGCGGAACCGAGGGCGAGTAGCCCGGCAAGAATGGCGGTGGTGGTTTTCATGGTGCCTCCTACTGAAAAACGTGGGAGCCGTTCGTCCATGAAGCAGATCTCGGGGCACAGTGTCCCGGCGCGGCATTAACTCGGGGTTAACAGCGGTGGTGAGGGGATTGGGTGACGCATTGCGCGTCACCTCGAGCGTGGGGCCGCTTCGCGACCCATCGGGGATGAATCCCCTCACCACAGGGTTTGGTTTGATTGGATGGGTCAGAGCTTCCAGTCCAGGCTCAGCGTCACCGTGCGCGGGTCGCCCCAGTACACGCCGTTGTAGAAGCCGACGTTGTCGTAATACTTCTTGTCGAACAGGTTATCGACGTTCAGCGATGCCGACAGGTGCTTGTCGAATTCATAACGCGACATCAGCTTGACCACGCTGTAGGCCTGCTGAGTGATACGCGCCGGTTCGGTGATGATTCGGCCGTTGGCGCCGCGCCCGATCGGGCGGTTGGCCGCGCCATAGACCTCGCTCTGCCAGTTCACCGCGCCACCGACAGTCAGTGCGTGCCAGTTGCCCGGCAAGCGATAGGCCGTGGACAGCCGCAGCATGTTCAGCGGTTGAGCGGTGTTGCTGCGCTGTTTTTCACCGTCGACGGAATGGGTGTAGGTGTACCCGGCGGTCATGTTCCAGCCATTGAGGATTTCGCCGGACACTTCGGCCTCGAAGCCATTGACCTTGTTGCCCTTGCCGCCGGACTTGAAAAACTCCTCGCCGCTCACCGGGTCTGGTGGCACCGAGTTGTCGCGCTCGGCGACGTTGTCCTGTTTGCTCCAGAACACTGCTGTCGCCAGGTTCAGGCGTTCGTCGAGCAGGCTGCCCTTGAGCCCGACTTCGTAGTTGCTGCCAACCACGGGGTCGAGGTAATTGCGGTTGCTGTCGCGTTTACTCTGCGGTTTGAAAATGTCGGTGTAGCTCACGTAAGCCGTGTACTCCGGCGTCAGGTCATAAAGCAGGCCGGCGTAGGGCGTCCAGATATCGTTCTGACGCTGATGGGTGGCATCGGTGCTGCTCAGTTTTTGCTGCGCGTCATAGTAGTAATCGGTGCTGGATTCGTCCCAGCTGCCATAGCGGCTGCCGATGACGGCATGCAGCTCATCGGTCAGGCTCAGGCGGGTCGCGAGGTAACCGGCCTTTTGCCGAGTGATGCCTCGCGCGCCCGGCAGGCCGGTAACGGTGTCGGCGAATTTGCCGATGTCACCCATGTATTTCCAGTCGCGGATCTTGCCGTAGTCGGCGGCTTGGGGGCTGTTGAAGGCGTAGGGCGAAGTCGAGCGGTTTTCCGCCTCGCCGTAGCCGAACATCATCTCGTGTTCGCGGCCGAACAACTGGTACGGCCCCGCCAGGTTGAAGTCGTACACGCTCATTTTCTGCGTGCCGAGCATGTGCCCCATGTAGGCCGTCATGCCGCTGCGGTCGGCCTCGGGGAATCCGCTGCCGCCGTAATAAACCTTGCCGTCGGTATCACTTTCGCGGTGGGTGTAGGCCGCTTTCAGCTTCCAGCCATCACCCAATTGCTGGTCCAGGGTGACGAATGCGGTCTTGTCCTTCAGCGGCCAGGAACTCCAGGAGGTCGCCATGTTCGTTGACCGGCCAAGGCCCGCCTTGCTGCCGTCGGCGTTCCAGTACGGCACGGTGCCCCAGGAGGTGCCTTGTACCTGCTTGTCCTGATAGTCGTAACCGACGGCTAGCACCGTGGAATCGGTCAGATCAGCTTCGAGAATGCCGTAGCCGACTTCGCGTTGCAGCGCGTATTTGTCACGGAACGACTGGCTGTCACGATAGGCCAGCACCGTGCGCCCGCGCAGCCGGCCATCGAAAGCCAGCGGCCCACCAACATCGACATAGCTGTAATAGTTGTCATAGCTGCCACCGCTGACCCCGGCCAATGCCTGCCACTGGGCAGTCGGGCGTTTGCGCACCATGTTGATGGTGGCGGAGGGATCACCGGCGCCGGTGGTGAGACCGGTCGCGCCGCGGACCACTTCGATGCGGTCGTAGATGATGGTGTCCGAGTCTGACTTCATGCGCCCGAAGGTGTTGAGCATGCCGTCGATCTGGAAATTGTTGATCGGGTAACCCCGCGCCGAATAGCTGACTCGGTCCGAGTCGTTGTGTTGCACGACGATGCCGGTGGTCTGGCGCATGGCTTCGGACAAGGTACCGAGCTTGAAATCATCCATCTGCTGGCGCGTGACCACGGACACCGATTGCGGGGTTTCCTTGATCGACAGGTTCAGCCGCGTTGCGGTGCTCATCGCGCCGGTGGAGTAGGAATGGGTGTTTTCGGTATTGAGGCCGAGGCCTTCAGCGCTGACGCTGGTGGCGTCCAGTTCCAGCGCCTGGGCGGCGGATTGTGGCGCTGTTTCAGGGTCGGTTTCAGCCAGCAGATCGGGACTCAACGCCATGCTGAACAAGCCGACAGTCAGGGTCATGGAACGGGTAATGGGCGCGAACATCGCAGCCGACTCCTTGTCTTCGAGGGAAAAAATCCGTTGGTTCAAAGACGAGGTGCAGCCCGACGATTTAGTATCAAACAAGAAATATTATTATTTGGACATGTTTCCCGACTTCGCCGAGACGGGCGAAAAGCTGCGCACGGCGCTTGCCCAATGGACGGCGGCGGGTATGCTGTTGGCCT
Organism: Pseudomonas sp. SCPG-7; assembly: GCF_002156405.1. NCBI lineage: Bacteria > Pseudomonadati > Pseudomonadota > Gammaproteobacteria > Pseudomonadales > Pseudomonadaceae > Pseudomonas > Pseudomonas sp. SCPG-7. The sequence goes on from NZ_MVOO01000001.1 coordinate 502,166, forward strand.
GCCGAGGAGATAGCAATGGCCTACGATTTTGACCTTTATGTAATTGGTGCCGGTTCCGGCGGTGTACGTGCAGCGCGCTTCGCGGCCGGTTTCGGCGCGAAAGTGGCGGTGGCCGAGAGTCGTTATCTGGGCGGTACCTGCGTCAACGTCGGCTGCGTGCCGAAGAAACTGCTGGTGTACGGCGCGCATTTCGCCGAAGACTTCGAGCAGTCGTCCGGTTTCGGCTGGAGCCTGGGTGAAGCCAATTTCGACTGGACGACCCTGATCGCCAACAAAGACCGCGAGATCAATCGCCTCAACGGCATTTATCGCAACTTGCTGGTCAACAGCGGCGTCACCCTGCACGAAGCCCACGCGAAGATCGTCGGCCCGCATGAGGTCGAGGTCAACGGTGAGCGCTTTACCGCGAAGAACATCCTGATCGCTACGGGTGGCTGGCCGCAGATTCCGGAGATTCCGGGGCACGAACACGCGATCAGCTCCAATCAGGCGTTCTTCCTCAAAGAGCTGCCGAAGCGGGTACTGGTGGTTGGTGGTGGTTACATCGCGGTCGAGTTTGCCGGGATTTTCCACGGCCTGGGCGCCAACACCACGCTGCTGTATCGCGGTGATCTGTTCCTGCGTGGTTTCGATGGTTCGGTGCGCAAGCATTTGCAGGAAGAGCTGACCAAGCGCGGTATGGATCTGCAATTCAATTCCGACATCGCGCGCATCGACAAACAGCCTGACGGCAGCCTCAAGGCGACCCTCAAGGATGGCCGCGTACTGGAGGCCGACTGCGTGTTCTACGCCACGGGCCGCCGTCCGATGCTGGACAACCTGGGCCTGGAAAACACTGATGTGCAGCTCACCGACAAGGGTTTTATCAAGGTCGACGAGCAGTATCAGACCAGTGAGCCATCGATTCTGGCGTTGGGTGATGTCATCGGTCGCGTGCAACTGACGCCGGTTGCACTGGCCGAAGGCATGGCGGTGGCGCGGCGCTTGTTCAAGCCGGAGCAATATCGTCCAGTGGATTACAAGATGATCCCGACGGCGGTGTTCAGCCTGCCGAACATCGGCACTGTCGGTTTGACCGAAGAAGAGGCGCGGGAAGCGGGCCACGAAGTGGTGATTTTCGAGAGCCGCTTCCGCCCGATGAAGCTGACGCTGACCGAATGTCAGGAGAAAACCCTGATGAAACTGGTGGTCGACGGCAAGACCGACAAAGTGCTCGGCTGCCATATGGTCGGCCCGGACGCGGGTGAGATCGTGCAAGGTCTGGCGATTGCTCTGAAGGCTGGCGCGACCAAGCGTGACTTCGACGACACAATCGGGGTGCACCCGACGGCCGCCGAAGAGTTCGTCACTATGCGTACGCCGGTCGGCGCTTAAGCGTCTTTCGCCTTGGCTGTGTCTGGCGCTGCCGCAACGGTAGCCGCCAGACGCAAGCTGTCTTCCAGACTCGCTTGAGTCTTGGTCAATTCCTTCTCCAGTGACTGATTGAGCTGCCGCTGTTCGTCGGCATCCTGTTTCAGCGTCTGACTCTCCAGCAGGGCCACGCGCAAGCGTTCCTGGAGGAGGGTGCGTTCGTTGTCGACGCGAGTGGCTTGCTCCAGCAACTGATCCTGACGCTGGTTGCTGTGCTTGAGCTGGTCCTGCATCAGGCTCAGTTCGCGCTGGGTACCACGGTTTTCCGTGAGCAGACGTTCGTTGTCGCGATGCAGCTGGGTGATCTCGTCCTGACGCACCAGTGCACTTTGTTGCGCCTGACGTAGCTCCATCTGCAATTGCTGAAGCTGGCCTTCGTGACGTGCCTGTTCCTGCTCGCGCTGCTCTTTGGTGGCATTGCGATAATGTTCGAGAGCATCGCGGGCGTGCAGATGTTTTTCTTCCAGCGAGCGGATCTGCTCGTCCTTGTCTTGCAGGCGCAACTCGAAGTCGGCCAGTGCCTGATTGAGTCCGGCGTTGCGGGTTTGCTCGGTCTGCAGCATCGAGCGGGTTTCTTTCAACGCCTCGGACTCCCGGGCCAGTGCTGCGCCCTGGATGTCGTGCTGATGCTCCAGTTGTTCGAGTGCCTGGCGTACCTGTTTGAGTTCCGCTTCCAGGGTTTCACGCTGCTCTTCGAACTGCTCGCGCGCTTGTTCGATGGGCTCTTGTGCCTGTTCTTTCAGGCGCTGGGCGAGGCGTGAGACCAGCGCCGTCAGCTCATCGTTGATCGGTTCTGCGGACGCTACGACCGGTTGGCTGCCGTCATCGAGCTCTTTCAGATAGCGATGGATCGTGGTTTTCGAACCGGTGTTGCCCAGCTCGATGCGTACAGCATCGATGCTGGGGTGTTCGCCTCGGGCCAGAATCGCTGCGCGCGCGATCTGCACCACTGCCTTATTTACGCCGCCACGGGCCATGTGAACTCCTACCGTTTCGTACTGTGGTACATGCCACCAAAGTACGCAGTGTACCACGCTGAAAATAAAGTTAAATGTTTGATTAATAACAGGCGGGATATACTGGTATTACCCAATGTCAGGTGATTAAATTGCTTTTTTGCGCCCTGAATCAGTACGCCAGCGAGAACACTGTCCATGAGCGAGATTGATCGCTATCTGCAAGCCGCCACCCGTGACAACACCCGCCGCAGCTATCGTTCGGCGATTGAACACTTTGAAGTCAAGTGGGGTGGATTCCTGCCGGCGACGGCCGATAGCGTTGCGCGTTATCTGGTCGAGCATGCCGGCGTGCTGTCGATCAATACGCTGAAGCTGCGTTTGTCGGCGCTGGCGCAGTGGCACAACAGCCAGGGTTTTGCCGACCCAACCAAGGCGCCAGTGGTGCGCAAGGTCTTCAAAGGCATTCGCGCACTGCATCCGGCGCAGGAAAAACAGGCCGAGCCGCTGCAATTGCACGATCTGCAACAAGTGGTCGACTGGCTTGAACAGGAAGTCCGCAGTGCGCGGCAGCAGCAAGATCGCCCGCAGTTGCTCAAGGCCTGTCGCGACCGGGCGCTGATTTTGCTGGGCTTCTGGCGTGGCTTCCGCAGCGACGAGTTGTGCCGCTTGCAGATCGAGCATGTGCAAGCGCATGCCGGCAGCGGCATCACCTTGTATCTGCCGCGCAGCAAGGGCGACCGCGAGAACCTCGGGCAGACGTATCAGGCGCCGGCGCTGCTCAAGCTGTGCCCGGTGCAGGCTTATATCGACTGGATCACCGAGGCGGCGCTGGTACGCGGTCCGGTGTTTCGCGGCATCGACCGCTGGGGACATCTGAGCGAGGAGGGCTTGCACGCCAACAGTGTCATTCCATTACTACGTCAGGCGCTGGAGCGCGCCGGCATCCCGTCCGAGCGCTACACCAGTCATTCCCTGCGTCGCGGCTTTGCCACCTGGGCGCATCAAAGTGGCTGGGATTTGAAATCCTTGATGAGCTATGTCGGCTGGAAGGATATGAAGTCAGCCATGCGCTATGTTGAAGCGAGCCCCTTTCACGGGATGGCTCGGATTACGGATAAGCCGGCTTCGTCGTAGATATGGTTTTCTTCTATTAATACAGTCAGCTAATAGCGAAAACAAATCAGCAGCATCAGGTTTGCCAATGAGCCATCCGTCGAGTGAGTGGGTAGGATTCACCCATCGAATTCACAACCCTGACGGAGAGTCATCAATGCCTATCATCAACAGCCAAGTAAAACCGTTCAAAGCTACCGCATTCAAAAACGGCGACTTCGTACAAGTCTCGGACGCTGACCTGAAAGGCAAATGGTCCGTAGTGTTCTTCTACCCAGCCGACTTCACCTTTGTTTGCCCAACCGAGCTGGAAGACCTGGCCGACAACTACGCTGCGTTCCAGAAACTGGGCGTGGAAATCTACAGCGTTTCGACCGACACCCACTTTGCCCACGCTGCCTGGCACAACACTTCGCCAGCCATCGGCAAAATCGAATACACCATGATCGGCGACCCGACCCACGTCATCTCCCGCAACTTCGACGTGCTGATCGAAGAAGCTGGTCTGGCTGACCGTGGCACCTTCGTGATCAACCCTGAAGGCCAGATCAAAATCGTTGAATTGAATGATGGCGGCGTTGGCCGTGACGCTTCCGAGCTGCTGCGCAAGATCAAGGCTGCTCAGTACGTTGCTGCTCACCCAGGCGAAGTTTGCCCAGCCAAGTGGAAAGAAGGCGAGGCCACTCTGGCCCCGTCCCTGGACCTGGTCGGCAAGATCTAAGTCTGTGACGCACGCAACACAGGGCGGGACTCCGCACCTACTTCAGTAAGCTGCACCGCCCATTGAAAAAGCCCGGGCGAGATTCGCTCGGGCTTTTTTTCGCCTTGAATAAAGACACAGGAGATCGCCCGTATGTTGGACGCCAATCTTAAAGCCCAGTTGAAATCGTACCTGGAACGGGTCACCCAGCCGATCGAGATCGTTGCTTCCCTCGACGACGGTGCGAAATCCCGGGAAATGCTTGACCTGCTCAAAGACGTTGCCAGTCTTTCGAGCCAAATTACCCTGATCGACAGCGGCACCGATGCCCGCAAGCCGTCGTTCTCGATCAATCGCCCGGGTGCCGACATCAGCCTGCGTTTCGCCGGCATCCCGATGGGCCATGAATTCACCTCGCTGGTGCTGGCCCTGTTGCAAGTCGGCGGCCACCCATCGAAAGCCAGTGCTGAAGTGATCGAACAGATCCGCTCGCTCAAGGGTGAGTTCAGTTTCGAAACCTACTTCTCGCTGTCGTGCCAGAACTGCCCGGACGTGGTCCAGGCGTTGAACCTGATGGCCGTGCTGAACCCGAACATCCGTCACGTCGCCATCGACGGCGCGTTGTTCCAGGACGAAGTCAACGATCGCAAGATCATGGCCGTGCCGAGCATCTATCTTAACGGTGAAAACTTCGGTCAGGGCCGCATGGGCCTGGAAGAAATCCTCGCCAAACTCGACACCGGCGCCATCGAGCGTCAGGCCGAGAAGATCAGCGCCAAACAAGCCTTTGATGTCCTCGTAGTTGGCGGTGGCCCGGCCGGTGCTTCGGCTGCTATCTATGCCGCCCGTAAAGGCATTCGCACCGGGGTTGCGGCTGAGCGCTTCGGCGGTCAGGTGCTGGACACCATGGCCATCGAGAACTTCATTTCCGTGCAGGAAACCGAAGGTCCGAAACTGGCGACGGCGCTGGAAGAACACGTCAAGCAGTACGACGTCGACATCATGAACTTGCAGCGCGCCGACAAGCTGATTCCCGGCAAGAACGGCGAGTTGCACGAAGTCCATTTCGCCAGCGGTGCGACCCTGAAAGCCAAGAGCGTGATCCTGGCGACCGGCGCACGCTGGCGTGAAATGAACGTGCCGGGTGAGCAGGAATACCGCAACAAGGGCGTGGCGTACTGCCCGCACTGCGACGGTCCGCTGTTCAAAGGCAAGCGTGTGGCGGTGATCGGCGGCGGTAACTCCGGCGTCGAAGCGGCCATCGACCTGGCCGGTATCGTTTCCCACGTGACGCTACTGGAGTTCGACGTGCAACTGCGTGCCGACGCGGTGCTGCAACGCAAGCTGCACAGCCTGCCAAATGTCACCGTGATCACCAGTGCGCAAACCACTGAAGTCACCGGCAATGGCGAGAAGGTCAACGGCCTGCGTTACAAGGATCGCAAAACTGACGAACTGCGCAACGTCGAGCTGGAAGGGATCTTCGTACAGATTGGTCTGCTGCCGAATACTGACTGGCTCAAAGGCACCATCGAGCTGTCACCACGTGGCGAGATCATCGTCGACAACCGTGGCGAGACGTCGATCCCGGGGATCTTCGCGGCGGGTGACGTGACCACCGTGCCGTACAAGCAGATCGTGATTGCAGTGGGCGAGGGCGCCAAGGCTTCCCTCAGCGCGTTCGATCACTTGATCCGCACTTCTGCGCCGGCGTAAGCATCAGTCGCTGAAACGCAAAAACCCATGAGCGATCATGGGTTTTTTTATGGGTGAAGCAAAAGATCGCAGGCTGCGGTAGCTCCTACAGAGGATGTGTAGGAGCTGGCGAGGCCTGCGATCTTTTTACAGCGGCGCAGGCTGAATGATTTCAACCCAGTAGCCATCCGGGTCCTTGATGAACGCCAGGCTTTTCATGCGGCCATCGGTCAGGCGCTTCTGGAAGTCACAGCCCAGCTCTTCAAAGCGCGCGCAAGCCGCAACGATGTCCGGCACCGAAATGCAAATGTGACCGAAACCGCGCGGGTCGGTGTTGCCGTTGTGATAAGCGAAATCGGCGTCGTTTTCGGTGCCGTGGTTGTGAGTCAGTTCGAGGATGCCGGGAATCGACTTCATCCACTCGGTGCGGGCCGCGGCGTCGGCCGGGATCTGCGCCTTGTCGACGAGGGCGAGGAAGTACAGGCTGAATTCGGCCTCCGGGAAGTCACGCTTTTCAACCAGCGAGAAGCCCAGAACGCGGGTGTAGAAGTCCAGGGACTTGGTGATGTCCTTCACACGCAGCATGGTGTGGTTGAAGACGAAGTTGCGGGTTGCGCTGTCTGGCGTGGCAGTGACGCCGGGGAAAGTGTTCAGTTCGTGCAGGCTCATAGGCCCTCCGTAACAATGGGGCGAGTAAATGGGCGCAATGATACGCATGCGGGGCGGCATCGCCAAACCGAATGCGCGGCTTGCTCTGGGGGCGACCGGGCCTCAGACTTTGCTGCTCAATCTGCGAGTGCCTCTGGTAATGATCCGACCGTTCAACGTGCTATTCGTTTGCCTTTTCTCGTCGCTGCTGGCCGCTCCGGCATGGGCCGATCAGCCGAGTATCACCTGGCCTGCGGGGTGGGAAATCCAGGCATTGCCCGACACACCGCCGCAGGTGTCGCGCCAGCGTGCGGTGAAAAACGACGCCGATGGCAATCAGGTCATGGTGATGGAGTTGACCATGACTCAGGTTGAAGCTGGTCATCAGGTCAATGTGCCGGGCGTGCTGCTGGAGATGCGCAAGTCGATTCAGAAAGACTTTTTCCAGGGTGGTTATCAGAGTGTGTGCAATAAGGTGCACCCGGCGAAACTCGGCGCTCTGGACGCACTGGAAACCACCTGTACGATCACTGAAAATGGCCGACATGTGTTGTCGCAAACATTGGTTGCGGCGGTCGGGGCGGATAAGGCTTATGTACTTTCTTACGCGGGTCAGGCTGAGATTTATAAGGCCAGCGCTGACGAAATAGTCGCCGTGAGAAACAGCTTGAAACTTTAAGCCTCTGTTTCACCTCGGCCAGGTTAGATACCTCGAAGGCATTAAGCACAAAGTTTAGCAGCGGTGACCGTCGCAACATCCCGGCATGAGTTTTTCAGCCTCACGTCTTGTGGGTGTTAAAGCGGATTGATAACTAGCGCGGGGGAAATCGTTGCTTTTGTTAGATATTGTCAAAAAAAAGCCCTGCATACAGCAGGGCTTGTTTGTTGGCGCAATATTAACCGCGCAACCAGGAATCAACGGTGGCTGCACCGTATTGTTCCTTCCAGGCTTTCAAGCCACGGTGGTTGCCGCCCTTGGTTTCGATCAGTTCACCGGTGTGCGGGTTCTGATAAACCTTGACCACGCGAGCGCGGCGGGTTTTTGGTGCGGCGGACACTTGCAAGCCGGACTTGGACGGGTTCGGATCGAGAATGGCGATGATGTCTTTCAGGCCTTTGCCGTAGGTTTTCATCAGCCCCTGGAGCTTTTCTTCGAATTCGATTTCTTTCTTGAGCCCGGCATCGTTCTTCAGCGATTCCAGCTGCTTGAGCTGTTCCTGAAGGGCCTTTTCAGCTGCACGAAATTCAGCGAGTCTGGACAATATCTTTACTCCAATAGTGTGTTTGGCTGATACCAACCGCAAACAAAGCTATAAGCCAAGAGCCTTGAAGCGACTCGGTGATAATGGCTCACCTGTCAATCTTGCACAGGCTGAAAAAATTGTAGTAGTTAATGCGCCAAGAGTAAATCCTGATCTTGTCGTCATGTAACAACAGTGGTGTTTTGTATCAATTTGGTGCGTCGGGTCGAAGCGTCGGGCTTAATTTATTTTTAGTTAACGATCACTTAATGCAGCGATGAAGTCGGCGCCGGGCATGGGTTTTCCGAACAGATAGCCTTGCAGGAAGTTGACGTTGTGTGCGGTCAGGTAGTCAGCCTGTGCCGGAGTTTCTACACCTTCGGCAACAATACCCAGATCAAGCTTGGCCGAGAGTTCGATAATCGTGTCCAGAATATGCCGCGACAGCGCATCGATGCCGATCATCGCGACAAAACTCTGGTCGATCTTGAGAAAATCGACATTGAATTTTCGCAGGTAGCCCAGGCTTGAATGCCCGGTGCCGAAGTCGTCGATGGCGATCATTACGCCGAGCGTGTGCAACTGCTCGAACAACTGGTGCGTAACGTCGGTCGGCTCGATCAGTTGGCGCTCGGTCAGCTCCAGCACCAGGTTGATACTGCCGGGGGCAAACCCCGCGAGAAATTCGCGACAGTCCTCCACTAGCTCCAGGTCCTGGCAGTGACTGGCGGTGATGTTGATGCCGATATGGAACGGTTGGTCGAAGTCCACAGAAAGCGGGCCAAGCAGGGCGGCAGTCTGTTGCATCAGCGAGCGGGTCATGGGCACGATCAGCCCCGAATGTTCAGCGAACGGGATGAACAGGTCCGGGCGCACCAGGCCTTCCTTGGGGTGTTTCCAGCGCATCAGCACTTCGGCGCCGGACCATTTCCTGCTGTCACCATGCACCACTGGCTGAAAGTAAGGGATGAACTCGCCGGCCTCCAGAGCGCGGAGCATTTCATGGCTGGGCGAGGTGGCGCGTCGTTGCAGGACGTGAGCGATCGCGCCCGAGATCACCCCGAAAAAGATCAGCAGGCTGAACAGCGGTGGGTATTCGGCGGCCATGTAGCGCCACGTTTGCCCTTGCGCGAACCCTGCGCTGACACTGAAGGCATAACGTGAAGACACCAACGTACTTTGCGCTATCGGCAGCGGCGGGAGGGCGCCCTGATGCACTTTGCCATCAGCCGACAGCCAGTTGTCGCCGACCTGCAGCACCAACTGCGTCTGCCGACCGATCAAGCGCAGTATGTTGCTCAAGTGATAGCCATCGAGCGTAGTCAGCGCGCCACCACGACCTTCGCTGAGCCGATACACCAGCAGCGCGGTGTCGGGCGTGACGGGGTTGCCATTCATCAACCACAGTTTGCCTTGCGCATAGTCGCCCGGATTCACGGCTTCCTTGAAATCACCGAACAGCGAGCTGCAATAGAGGTTGTTGTCCCACACCAGGTTGGTCGAGCGCACGAAAGGCCGGCGGGTCACCTGTTCGCGCAAAGCCAGTTTTACGCTTTCGCAGGGCTGGCCAGCCAGGGGCAATAACTCGCTGGCAGCCTGGGCGGTGTTGTCGAGCATCAGCTCGAATTGGCGCAACGCCTCATCGGCGGTGTTTTGCGTGCTCTGCTGCAAGGCCCGTTCGGCTTGCATATACAGAATCCCGCCGCCCAGCAGGACGGGCAATACTCCGCAAAGCAGGGTCACCAAAATGCGTACGCTACGTTTGCGGCGGGGTCTGACGGTCAAGGGCATAGGCGCATCCTGTTGCGATGAGGTGGAACGCTCGAATGCAGGCCTGGCAACGGCGCACCGGTGAGGAACAGCGGAGTCAGAAGGGATGATAGATGGCCGCTGGCGCTTGTGCCGCTCACGGCTGATTGATCTGCTTGGCGAGTTCGATAAATGCCCGCGTGGCGGGCGAAGCCTGACGCTGATCGAGAACAGCGAGGCCGATCAGACGTTGCACCGCCGGCAACAGCGGCTTCTTCACGTAGCGCGGCGCTGGCTCGTCTGGCAATGAGCCTTCGGCGACGACCGTGACTGCATCGCCCCGGCTGACGACGTCAAGGGTGCTGAGCAATTGCGAGCAGCGGTAGCGAATGTTCGGTTGCAGGCGCGCGGCAGTGAACAGGCGTGAAACCAGTTCCGCTGAACCGGCCTCGGTCAGCACAAACGGGTCGGCACATAAATCCTGAAGGCTCAGCGCCGCGCTTGCGGCCAGTGGATGACCGAGCGGGAGCAGGGCAACCATCTGGTCTTCGACAAGCGCAAAAGTGTCGAAGCGATCCTCGGGCAACACCACGAAACCGACGTCGATTCGCCGCTCTTCCAGCCACTGCAGTACCTGCCGGTCCGGCCCCTCATCGATGTGTACTTCTATGCCGGGATGGACTTGGCGATAGCGCTGCAGAATTCTCGGCAGCAACTTGATCGACGCCGTCGGGCCGAACGAGCCAATGCGCAGCGTACCGCTTTTCATACCCCGCGCATCGGCCGCCTCCTGGCGCAGAGTGTTGGCCAGGCCGAGCATGGCGCGTGCGCGCTGGAGCAACTGCTCGCCGATATCGGTGAGCTCCACCTGCGACGGGTGTCGGCGCAACAACTCGACGCCCAACTCCTGCTCCAGGGATTTCATGGCGTGGGATACCGCTGACTGCGAAATCCCCAGACGATGGGCGGCGAGGGTGAAGCCGCGCAGTTCGGCGACCAGTGAGAAGATCTCCAGTTGCGTGAGGGTCATGAGTGTTTGCTCATTTTACGATGAGAGGGAATGAAGTAAATGATACGCCATCCTTTGGCTTCTCTGGTTTGGAGCGTCATGCGCAACGTGGAGCAAACTCGCAATAACGTTTCTGATCGGTCGGTTTATCTGACGCTGGCAGCCGTGACCATGATTTGGGGCGGGACCTTTGTCGCCGGGCGTTTTCTGGCGGGCAGCCTCAGCCCGCTGTTCGCCGCCAGCCTGCGCTTCCTGCTCGCCAGCGTGGCGTTGCTTGGGTTTGTATGGATTGCGCGTATCCCGCTGGCACGACCGACGCCTCGGCAATGGTTGCAATTGACGCTGCTGGGGTTCTTCGGGATCTTTTTCTACAACCTCTGTTTCTTTTATGGCCTGCAGTACATCAATGCCTCGCGCGCTTCGTTGATCGTCGCGTTGAATCCGGCCGTGATCGGCCTGGCTTCCTGGCTGTTGTTCAAGGAGCGCCTGGGCCGGGTGAAAGTCGCCGGCATCGCCCTGTGCATTGGCGGCGCGAGTCTGGTGATCGTCAGCCGCAACCCGCAATTGCTCGCCGTGACACCGAATGCCTGGATCGGCGATTTGTTGATTCTCGGTTGCGTAGCGGGCTGGGGTATTTACTCGCTGTTTTCCCGCGAGTTGAATCAGGCACTCGGCCCGCTGCAGACGGTGACGTTTTCGGTATTGATCGGCTGCGTGATGCTGTGGGCGCTGGCAATGCTGCGTGGCGAGGTCAGCGCGGCAGCCTTGCTCAACCTCGACACGCCGCAATGGCTGAGCCTGATCTACCTCGGTGTGTTCGGCTCGGCATTGGCTTACATCGGCTACTACGACGGCATCCGCAAAATCGGTGCGACCCGTTCCGGCGTGTTCATTGCCCTCAATCCACTGACCGCAGTGCTGCTCGGCGCGCTGTTGCTTGGCGAGCAACTGACCTTGACTCTGTGCTTTGGCGGCGCGCTGGTGCTGGCGGGAATTTACCTGTGCAACAAACCCCTTGCACCGATGCGAAAAAGGCGGATTTTATAGAGAGGGCAGACAACCCTATTTACGCTGTGTAGAATCCGGTTACGCATACAATAATAAACGTCTTCTGGCAGCAGAAGCCTCGCCCGCAAGAGCCTTGGGTCGACAATGAAGATATTCGGGTTTCAACTGATCTACGGTGACTTCCTCGCCCGCAGTGTGCGAGGCATCTCCTGCGCACCACCCGCCGGTCTCAGCATTACTGACAACTAACTCTGGTTAATTGATAAGAATGATGAGGCGTCACCATGGCAGATTTATACGAAAACCCAATGGGCCTGATGGGCTTTGAGTTCATCGAGTTCGCATCGCCGACTCCTGGCACCCTGGAGCCGATCTTCGAGATCATGGGCTTCACCAAAGTCGCGACCCACCGTTCCAAGAATGTGCACCTGTATCGCCAAGGCGCGATCAACCTGATCCTCAACAATGAACCACACAGCGTAGCGTCGTACTTCGCTGCCGAGCATGGTCCGTCGGTGTGCGGCATGGCGTTCCGGGTCAAGGATTCGCAGAAAGCCTACAACCGCGCCCTGGAATTGGGTGCTCAGCCGATTCATATCGAAACCGGGCCGATGGAGCTGAACCTGCCGGCGATCAAAGGCATTGGCGGCGCGCCGCTGTACCTGATCGACCGTTTCGGCGAAGGCAGCTCGATCTATGACATCGATTTCGTGTTCATCGAAGGCGTTGACCGCAACCCGGTCGGTGCCGGCCTGAAGATCATCGATCACCTGACCCACAACGTGTACCGCGGCCGCATGGCCTACTGGGCCAACTTCTACGAGAAGCTGTTCAACTTCCGTGAGATCCGCTACTTCGACATCAAAGGCGAATACACCGGCCTGACTTCGAAAGCGATGACCGCACCGGACGGCATGATCCGCATCCCGCTGAACGAAGAGTCGTCCAAGGGCGCCGGGCAGATCGAAGAGTTCCTGATGCAGTTCAACGGCGAGGGCATCCAGCACGTGGCGTTCCTCACCGACGATCTGGTCAAGACCTGGGATCAGTTGAAGAAGATCGGCATGCGCTTCATGACCGCGCCGCCGGACACCTATTACGAAATGCTCGAAGGCCGTCTGCCGAACCACGGCGAGCCGGTGGATCAACTGCAATCGCGTGGCATCCTGCTCGACGGCTCGTCGAACCCGGATGACAAGCGTCTGCTGCTGCAGATCTTCTCGGAAACCCTGATGGGGCCGGTGTTCTTCGAATTCATCCAGCGCAAGGGCGACGATGGTTTCGGCGAGGGCAACTTCAAGGCGCTGTTCGAATCGATCGAGCGTGACCAGGTGCGCCGTGGTGTACTCGCGACCGAGTAAGCCATAAAAAAGCCTGGCTTATGCCAGGTTTTTTCAAGATCAAAAGATCGCAGCCTTCGGCAGCTCCTACAGAGAATGTATCCAATGTAGGAGCTGCCGAAGGCTGCGATCTTTTGCTTTTAAGAGCGGCGTTGCCGCATCAAGTGCTTGAAGCCTTCAAACACCAGCACCACCACCGCCAGCCAGATCGGGATGTAAGTCAGCCATTCACCGGCCTTGATACTTTCACCGAGCAACAGCGCGACACCGAGCAGCAATACCGGCTCGACATAGCTGAGCAGACCAAACAGGCTGAACGGCAACAAGCGGCTGGCAATGATATACACCACCAGCGCTGACGCACTGATCAAACCGAGCAGCGGGATCAGCCAGAGCAAGCCCGGATACTGATCGAACACGGCAAAGCCTTGCTCGCCACCGCGTACAAACCAGTACGCCACCGGCAGCATCAGCGTCATGTCGACCCACAGACCGCCGAGGTTGTCGGTCTTCAGGCGTTTGCGCAGCACGAAGTACAGCGGGTAACCGACAACGACCACCAGGGTCGCCCAGGAAAAACCGCCGACCCGATACAGCTCGTTCGCCACACCCAGCGTGGCAAAGAACACCGCGATTTTCTGCAGGTACGACAGGCTGTCGCCGTAGACGATGCGCCCGGTCAGCACCATCGCCAGCGGCAGCAGGAAATAGCCCAGCGACACGTCGAGGCTATAACCGTTGAGCGGCGCCCACATGAACAGCCACAACTGCACGCCGAGCAACGCTGCCGAAACGATCAGGCCACCTAACAGCTTCGGAGGGCCGGCCACGCGCCGCAGCAATTCCAGCACCCGCCGCCATTCACCGGAGACCAGCATGAACACGGTCATGCATGGCACGGTCAGCAGCATCCGCCAGCCAAAGATTTCCACGCCGCTCAACGGGGTGAGCAGCGAGGTGTAGTAATACATGACGGCAAACAGCACTGACGCTGAAACCGATAGAGCGATACCTTTAGACAAACTGTCCTCGCGGTGGGTGATCAAACAGGGCGCGCAGGATACGTGGTTTTTGTGCTGAATATTGGCCGAGTGCTCAATATTTCCCACATTCTGAAGATAAGCACAAAACCTGTGGGAGCGAGCCTGTTCGCGAAAGCGGTGTGCCAGACAACGCAGATGTTGAATGTGCCGGCCTCTTCGCGAGCAGGCTCGCTGCCACAATGGATTGGTGTTGCCCTCGTAATCTGCTGACGCCGCTGATGCCCGGCTTGTGAGGCTTTCAGGCCTGGCGCGGTTTACGGCCCGACACAAAATGGCTCACATCATTGAACCCCGGTGTCGACGCGTGCCCCGGGGTCACCAGCGAGTCGATAAACGCTTCATCTTCCGCCGTGATCTGCACCGCCTGCGCCTTGGTGTAAGCATCCCACTGCTGCTCGGTGCGCGGCCCGACGATCGCCGAAGTCACCGCATTGTTGTTCAGCACCCAGGCAATTGCGAATTCGACCATGCCCACGCCACGGCCCTGGGTGTACTGCTGGATCTGCTGAGCAATGCGCAGCGATTCAACCCGCCATTCGGTTTCCAGAATACGTTTGTCCTGACGCCCGGCGCGGCTGTTGGCATCCGGAGTGACATCGGGTGCGTATTTGCCGCTGAGCACGCCACGGGCCAGCGGGCTGTAAGGCACCACGCCGAGGCCATAGGTCTGCGCGGCGGTGATCTGTTCGGTCTCGGCCTGGCGGTTGACGATGTTGTACAGCGGCTGGCTGATCACCGGGCGGTCGATACCGAGCTTGTCAGCGATGCGAATCACCTCGGCGATGCGCCAGCCGCGATAGTTCGACAAGCCCCAATAGCGAATTTTACCCTGACGAATCAGATCGCCAATCGCCGACACGGTTACTTCCAGAGGGGTGTTGTGGTCCTCGCGGTGCAGGTAATAGATGTCGAGATAGTCGGTACCGAGGCGCGTGAGGCTGGCTTCCAGACCGTTGAAGATGTGCTTGCGGCTCAAACCGCTGCGGTTTGGCACGCCGTCCGCCGGGCCGAAACCGACCTTGGTTGCCAACACCCAGTCGTGCCGATGGCGGGCGATCGCCTCGCCGACAATTTCTTCCGAGCGGCCGTTGGTGTAGACGTCCGCGGTGTCGATGAAATTGATGCCCTGATCCCAGGCCTTGTCGATGATGCGCAGCGAATCCTCGGCGCTGGTCTGTTCGCCAAACATCATCGTGCCGAGGGTGAGGCTGGACACCTGCAACCCCGAGTGCCCCAGTGTGCGATAGCTCATGCCGAAATCCTTTTATCGGTGGGAAAACCCCAATCAAATACCAGAAGCATCCGACGGGGCAAAGTGAATTATCGGCTCAGTGCTGCGCAACGCGTCTGTAAAAACGCCTGTAACACCCGAACGCGTTCGGACACTTGGACCCGATGCGGGCAGAGCAGATTGAACGGCACGCTCTCGCCATGCCAGTCATCGAACAGCGTCAGCAGGCGTCCGCCGCGCACATCCTCGGCGACGTCCAGCCAGGCTTTGTAGGCAATGCCATGCCCGGCCAGCGCCCAGCGCCGCGCGACTTCGCCGTCATCGCTGAGATAGTCACCGTGGACTTCAACTTCCAGCGTTTCGTCCTCGCGACTGAAGCGCCAGGTGTTGTAAGGCCGGCCGTTGCGCAAATAGAGCACGGCGCTGTGCTCGTTCAGTTCGCCGGGATGTTGCGGGGTGCCATGGCGAGCCAGATAGTCCGGGCTGGCGCAGGCTACTCGTCGATGCGCCGGCAGAATCGGCAGCGCCACCAGCGTCGAGTCGCTGGGCACGCCGAAGCGCAGCGCGACATCCACGGTTTCGCGAAACAGATCGGCGTGCCGATCGTTTAGCAGCAGTTGCAATTGAATATTCGGGTGTTCGCGTTTGAATTCATCCAGCCATGCCAACAATACGTTGCGCCCGAAATCCGACGGCGCCGCCAGTTGCAGCACCCCACTGAGGCCTTCGCCGTGTTGCTTGAGCGCTTGTTCGCCTTCGGCCAAGGCGGACAAGGCGATGCGTACACTGTCGAGATAGCGCCGACCTTCTTCGGTCAAGCGCATGCTGCGGGTGGAGCGCGCGAGCAGGCGAATGCCGAGACGGGTTTCCAGGCGCTTCAACGCAATGCTGGCGGCGGCCGGCGTCAGTTCCAGGGCGCGGGCGGCGGCGGAGATGCTGCCGGAGTCGGCCACGCGGACGAAGATCTCCAGATCGAGAATCGAGCTCATTGGTAAAAATCCTTTAAAGATCTGTGCGTTTTTGCGGGATTTTTCCGTGATTGGCAAGTTCGGGCGTTGCAATCAGTAAAGAAAAAAGATCGCAGCCTGCGGCAGCTCCTACATGGAAATACGCGTTTTCCTGTAGGAGCTGCCGCAGGCTGCGATCTTTTGATCTTAAAGCGTGATGATTAAGCCCGCAGAGTCCTCGTCATGCGCAACGCCAGCAAGCTGCCGCCAACGATCACACCCGCCAGCAGATACAACGCGGCATCGGTCGACCCGGTGCTGTCCTTGACCCAACCCACCAGGTACGGGCTGAGGAAACCGGCCATCTGCCCCATCGAGTTGATCAACGCCAGTCCGCCGGCCGCGGCGCCTGCGCTCAACAGCGCAGTCGGCACTGGCCAGAACATCGGCAGACCGGTCAGCGCGCCCATGGTTGCAAGGGTCAGGCCGAGGATCGCGATGGCCGGGTTGGCGGCGAAGTTCACCGCGATCAGCAGGCCGAGGGCGCCCATCAGCATTGGCACCACCAAATGCCAGCGACGCTCTTTGCGCAAGTCCGCCGAACGCCCGACCAGCAGCATGAACACCGCCGCCAGCAGATACGGAATCGCGCTCAACCAGCCGATCACCAGGTTGTCGCTGAAACCGAGGTTCTTGATGATCGACGGCAGCCAGAAGTTGATCGCGTACACGCCGCTCTGGATGCAGAAGTAGATCAGGCCAAACGCCCAGATCGCCGGGTTCTTGAATACCGCAAGCAACGAGTCGGAGGTGGTTTTCGGTTTGTTCGCCAGGTCTTCGGCCTGATCGGCTTCAAGCACCGCGCGCTCGTGCGGGCTCAGCCACTTGGCGTTGGCAAAGCTGTCACTCAGCAGGAAATAGGCGAGGGCGCCGAGGATCACGGTCGGAATGCCTTGCAGCAGGAACATCCACTGCCAGCCCGCCAGGCCGCCCTGGCCGGCGGCGAAGTGGTTGAGGATCCAACCGGAAAACGGGCTGCCGAGCAGGCCGGAGACCGGGATCGCCGACATGAACAGCGCCATGATCCGTCCACGGCGGAACGTCGGGAACCACTGCGAGAGGTACAGCACCACACCTGGGAAGAACCCGGCTTCGGCCGCACCGGTGAACAGGCGCAGGGTGTAGAACTGGGTCGGGGTGGTGACGAACAACAGGCAGGTCGACAGCGTGCCCCAGGTGATCATCATCAGCGCGATCCAGCGCCGTGGACCGAACTTGGTCAGCGCGAGGTTGCTCGGTACGCCGCACAGCACGTAGCCGATGAAGAAGATCCCGGCGCCGAGGCCGTACACGGTTTCACTGAATTTCAACGCGTCGAGCATCTGCAGCTTGGCAAAGCCGACGTTGACCCGGTCGAGGTAGTTGAACAGGTAGCAGATGAAAATGAAGGGAATCAAACGCAGGGTGATGCGTTTGTAGACGGCGTTTTTACCGTCGTCGATGGTCTGGGTAGCTGCGGCGCTCTGCGACATAGCGGCTCTCTCTTTATTATGATTTTTTGCGATGCACAGGTTAACGTTGATCGCCCTGAGAGTCTCGGCCACCTTTGGCCGGATTGTCTTTGTGCCTGAGCACAGGGTTTGCCGCCAGACCCTGTGCGGGTGAACAACCGTCCGCCGCCGTTGCTTAAGGATTTTGCCGATCATGTTCGAACTCGATCACGACCTCGCTCAGGATATCGTCGACCGGGCCATGGCCATTTTGCCCTATAACGTCAATGTCATGGACAGCCAGGGCCTGATCCTCGGCAGTGGCGAACCGGAGCGCATCAACACCCGTCACGAAGGCGCGCAACTGGTGCTGGCCAACGGCCGCGTGGTGGAAATCGATGCGCAAACGGCGATGCATCTCAAAGGTGTGCAGCCGGGGATCAACCTGCCGCTGTTACTCGATCAGCGCCTGATTGGCGTACTCGGCATTACCGGCGAGCCGGAGCAACTGCGCACCTACGCCGAACTGGTGCGCATGACTGCCGAAATGCTCGTTGGTCAGCGCAATCAGCAGGCCGAGCAGCAATGGCGGCGCCAGCGTTGCGATGACCTGCTGGCGTTGCTGTTGAGCGACGCCGGCGACTCGCCGCGGCTGGTCGATGAGGCGCAGCAACTGGGGCTCAAGCCGCAGTTGACCCGGGTGCCGTACCTGTTCGAGCTGGGCCTGGAACAAGGGCCGGGACAAACCGTCGAGGCATTGAGCGCATGGTTGACCTCGCGCTACCCGGACAGCTGGTGCGTGAGTTCGGCCAAGTCATCGCTGCTGTGGTGCCGGCCCGCAAGTCAGACGGTTGAGCATGATCGTTTGCTGGAAAAGCTGGATGGCCTGGGCTGGAACATTCTGCGCATCGCCGTGGGCGGGCAGGCGGATGGGCTGGCCGGTTTGCGCCGCTGTTATCGACGGGTCGGCGATCTGCTGGCGTATGGGCGTGAGGTGCTGCCGCAGTCGCGACTGCTGACGCTCAATCGCTATCGTTTGCCGGTGATGCTCTGGCGCCATCGCAACGATGATGCGCTGGATGAGTTGCTCAAACCGTTGCGCAAGGTCATCGCCAAGGACGGCAACGGCCAGTTGCTCGCGACCCTGCGCAGTTGGTGTGAACACGACGGCCAGAGCCAGGCCTGTGCCGATGCGCTGGGCATTCACCGCAACAGCTTGCGTTACCGGATGGAGCGGATTGCCGAGATCAGCGGAGTTGATCCGTTGCGGCTGGACGGGATGTTGGCGTTGTACCTTGGGGTGCAATTACTGCCGCAGACTGATCCGGCGGTGTGAGTTGTTCTTAAGGCCGCCATCGCTGGCAAGCCAGCTCCCACAGGTTTACAAGGTGATTACAAGTTATGTAGCCACTGAAGATCCCTGTGGGAGCTGGCTTGCCAGCGATGAGGCCAGAGCATTCGGCATCAAGTCCAAGGCTTTTGTAGAAATGAACAATAAACGCCAACCGCCCTTGTGCAGCGGACAGGCGTCAATGCGCGTGCCGACTGGCAGCATGAAGCGCATTGGAACTGGAGAATTCGCATGAAGATCGTCATCGCCCCCGATTCGTTCAAGGACAGCCTGAGTGCCCAAGGCGTTGCCGAGGCCATTGCCTTGGGCCTGGCGCAAGTCTGGCCGCACGCCACGCTGGTCAAATGCCCGATGGCTGACGGCGGCGAGGGCACGGTGGAGTCGATTCTTGCTGCCTGCGAAGGCGAACTGCGCAGGACTCGGGTACGCGGGCCGCTGGGCACTCCGGTCGATGCGGCATGGGGCTGGCTGCCGCACAACCACACCGCGATCATTGAAATGGCCGAGGCCAGTGGTTTGCAGTTGGTGCCTACGGGGCAGCGCGATGCCTGCATCACCAGCACCTTCGGCACCGGTGAACTGATTCGCGCCGCACTGGATGCCGGCGCGCAACGGGTGATTCTGGCCATTGGCGGCAGCGCCACCAACGATGGCGGCGCCGGCGCGATGCAGGCGCTGGGGGTGAAATTGCTCGATGCACAAGGTCAGGTGCTGGTACCGGGCGGCCTGGCCTTGGCGCAACTGGCGCGGCTGGACTTGAGCGAGCTTGATCCGCGTCTGGCCCAAGTGCGCTTCGACATCGCCGCCGACGTCAACAATCCACTGTGCGGGCCGCATGGCGCCTCGGCGATTTTCGGCCCGCAAAAGGGCGCGTCACCGGTACAGGTGCAACAACTGGATCAGGCCCTCGGTCACTTCGCCGACTTCTGCGCGCAAGCGTTGGGCAAAGACGTTCGCGATGAGCCGGGCAGCGGCGCGGCCGGCGGGCTGGGCTTTGCGGCGAAAGCGTTTCTGGGCGCGCAATTTCAAGCAGGCGTGGACGTGGTGGCCGAGCTGGTGGGCCTGGCTGAAGCGGTCAACGGCGCCGATCTGGTGATCACTGGCGAAGGCCGCTTCGACGCGCAGACCCTGCGCGGCAAAACGCCGTTTGGTGTGGCGCGGATCGCCAAAAAACACGATGTCCCGGTAATCGTCATCGCTGGCACCTTGGGTGAGGGTTATCAGGAACTCTACGAGCACGGCATCGACGCCGCATTCGCCGTCACCAGCGGCCCGATGACCCTGGAGCAGGCCTGCGCCGAAGCTCCACGCTTGTTGCGCGAGCGGGCGACGGACATCGCCCGGGTCTGGCAAATGGCCAAAGTCAATAACTGACTGCGTGAAGATGTTGTGGCGAGGGGATTCATCCCCGCTGGGCTGCGAAGCAGCCTCCTGCGTTTTTCGCTAACAACCGGTTTTGAGATTTTGCGACTGCTGCGCAGCCGATCGGGGATGAATCCCCTCGCCACAGAGGGTTGGTGTCAGGGTGTTTCAGTGGTGAAACACCTTGAAAAATATTTTCGCTTTACACGAAATCTTCCTAAAGCCCAGCCGATACAGAGGTCAGGCGCACACAGATTCCCTCGAACAGTGCCGCCGGACTGATCCCGCTCAAGGGCCAGTGATGACGGCAAGGACGCTCGCAGTTACCTCTATCGAGAGTCCAACCATGTCCCTGCGTAACCTGAATATCGCGCCTCGTGCTTTCCTCGGTTTTGCCTTTATCGCCTTGTTGGTGATTGTCCTTGGCGTGTTCGCCGTCAACCGCATGTCGACCATCCGCCAGGCCTCCATCGACATGGAGACCAATCAACTGCCCAGCGTCACCTACCTTGGCGTGGTAACGGAAAACGTTTTGCGCCTGCGGATCCTGTCGTTCCGGATTCTGGTCAACCGCGACCCGGCAGGCCTGCAAGAAGCGCAAACCCGCATCGGCGTGCTGGTGGACAAGGTGCGCAGTGCTCAGGCCAGTTACGCCGCGTTGCCGGCAGAGAGCGAAGAGCGTGCGTTGTATCAGACGTTCGCGACCACGCTCGACAACTACCTGCAAGCGCAAAACCAGATGATGGAGCTGTCGCGTCAGGACAAGGTCGACGAGATGCGCACCTTGATCAACACGCGAATCAAGGACGGCACTGACCAGATGGGCGAACAGCTCAACAAGCTGATCGCAATCAACGCTGCAGGCGCCAAAGTCGCCTCCACGCAGGCCGGTGAGCACTACGACAGCGCCATTACCGGTATCGTCATTGTGGCTGTTGTCGCGGCGCTTGCCACCGTCCTGCTGGCCCTGCTGCTGACTCGCAGCATCGTCACCCCGCTGAACCGTGCCGTGCAGGCGGCGCAAACCATCGCTGGCGGCAACCTGACCCAGTCGATTGAAGTGGATGGCAAAGACGAAGCCACACAATTGCTGCAAGCCTTGTCGACGATGCAGACCAATCTGCGCAAAACCATCGAACAGATCGCCGGCTCCGCCACTCAATTGGGCGCCGCAGCCGAAGAACTCAGCGCGGTCACCGAAGAAGCTTCCCGTGGCCTGCAACAGCAGAACAACGAGATCGAACAAGCCGCCACCGCCGTCAACGAAATGACCGCCGCGGTGGAAGAAGTGGCACGCAACGCGGTGTCGACCTCCGAAGCGTCGAACCAGTCGACCCAGGCCGCCCGCGAAGGTCGCGATCAAGTGGTGAAAACCGTCGACGCGATCCAGACCATGACCCATGACGTGCAGAGCACTGCGCAAATGATCGAAGGCCTCGCCGCACAGGGCCGCGACATCGGCAAGGTGCTCGATGTGATCCGCGCCATCGCCGAACAGACCAACCTGCTGGCCCTCAACGCGGCGATCGAAGCGGCGCGTGCCGGTGAGGCCGGACGCGGTTTTGCGGTGGTAGCGGACGAAGTACGTGCCTTGGCCCATCGCACTGCGCAATCGACTCAGGAAATCGAAAAAATGGTCGCCGGTATTCAGAACGGCACCGGTGAAGCCGTGTCGTCGATGCAGCAAAGCAACCAGCGCACCCAGACCACCCTGGAAATGGCTCGTGCCGCTGGCGTGGCACTGGAGCAGATTACCCAGTCGATCCATCAGATCAACGAACGCAACCTGGTGATCGCCAGCGCCTCGGAAGAACAGGCGCAGGTCTCGCGTGAGGTCGACCGCAACCTCGTCAACATCCGTGATCTGGCCACGCAATCGGCCGCCGGGGCCAACCAGACCAGCGCCGCGACCCATGAACTGTCGCGTCTGGCGGTGGATTTGAATGCGATGGTGGCGCGGTTTGTGATTTGACCTAGGGTGAAGGCTGGAGACCGCGCCATCAGGAGACGTACATGCGCTATTCAGCCTTGACCCAACGCATCGCCGGGGAGGGCGCAGCGGCCTGGCAGATTCATGACCGCGCGCTGGCGTTGCGCGCCGAGGGAGTCGACATTCTGCTGCTGAGCGTGGGTGATCCGGATTTCGACACGCCGCTGCCGATCATCCACGGCGCCATCGACAGCCTGTTGGCTGGCGATACCCATTATTCCGAAGTGCGTGGCCGACTGGCGCTGCGCAAGCTGATCGCCGCTCGCCACCAGCGGCGCAGCGGTCAAGTGGTGGATGCCGAGCACGTGATCGTGCTGCCCGGCGCGCAATGCGCGGTGTATTCGGTCGCTCAATGCCTGCTGGATCCGGGTGACGAGGTGATCGTCGCCGAGCCGATGTACGTGACCTACGAGGGTGTGTTCGGCGCGTGCGGCGCGACGGTGGTGCCGGTGCCGGTACGGCCGGAAAATGGCTTTCGCGTTGACCCCGCCGATGTCGCCGCGCGGATCACGCCGAAGACCCGCGCGATGTTGCTCAACAGTCCCAATAATCCTTCCGGCGCGAGCCTGTCCCTGCTGATCTGGCAGGAACTGGCGGCGCTCTGCATGCGTCACGATTTGTGGCTGATCAGCGACGAGGTCTACAGCGATCTGCTTTACGAGGGCGAGCACATCAGCCCGGCGAGTCTGCCGGGCATGGCCGAACGTACGGCGACCATCAACAGCCTGTCGAAATCCCACGCCATGACCGGTTGGCGCATCGGCTGGTCGATCGGGCCGAAAGCGCTGGCCGAGCATCTGGTGAACCTGTCGTTGAGCATGTTGTTCGGTCTGCCGGATTTCGTGCAGAAAGCAGCGGAGGTCGCGTTGGCAGGTGATCTGCCGGAGGTGACGCAGATGCGCGAGGAATATCGGTTGCGCCGCGATCTGGTCTGCGAGCATTTGCGCGGCTGCCCGGGGTTGCAGCCGATCCGGCCCGATGGCGGGATGTTCGTGATGGTCGATGTGCGCCAGACCGGGTTTGGTGCGCAGGCATTTGCCGAGCGGCTGCTGGAAGGTTACGGGGTGTCGGTCCTGGCCGGTGAGGCGTTCGGGCCCAGTGCGGCGGGGCATATTCGCATCGGGCTGGTGCTGGATCGGGTGCAGCTGGCGGATGCCTGTGCGCGGATTGCGTTGTGTGCGGTGCAGCTGTTGCAGGCGCGTAGTGCCTGATGGTTTGTGTTGCCTGTCCCGGCCTCATCGCTGGCAAGCCAGCTCCCACAGGGTTTTGTGTCGTTCTGAAATGTAATGAACACTGAAGAACCTGTGGGAGCTGGCTTGCCAGCGATTTGGCCAGAACAGGCACTGAAGATATCAGCCTTGCCAAGCCACCGGATTCACCAGATTCACCGGCTTCTCCCCAGCCAAAGCCGCCAGCAGATTGTCCACTGCACACCTGGCCATCGCCTCCCGCGTCTCATGCGTCGCCGAACCCATGTGCGGGGTTGCCACCACATTGTTCAACTGCAACAACGGCGAATCATGATTCAGCGGCTCACGCTCGAACACATCCAGCCCCGCTGCGCGAATCCGCTGGTGGCGCAACGCGTCGATCAGCGCTGCCTCATCCACCACTTTGCCGCGCGAGATATTGATGAAGTTGCTCTCGGGGCGCATCAGCGCAAACTGCTCGGCGCCAATCAGGCCTTCGGTCTGCGCAGTCAGCGGCAGGGTCAGGCAGATGAAATCAGCCTCTTGCAGCAGCGCTTCCAGGCTGCGGTACTGCGCCGCAAAACGTTCCTCGACTGCCGGTTTGCGCGACTGGCTGTGATAGAGCACCGGCATGCCAAAACCGAAATGCCCGCGCTGCGCCAGCGCCTCGCCGATGCGACCCATGCCGATGATGCCCAGGGTCTTGCCGTGCACATCGGTGCCGAAATGCGCCGGGCCGATGTTGCGGTGCCACTGGCCACTGCGCACCATGTTCGCCAGTTCCACCACGCGCCGGGCCGTGGCGAGGATCAGCGCGAAACCTGTGTCAGCGGTGGTTTCGGTGAGCACATCCGGGGTGTTGCTGAGAAGGATCTTGCGTCGGCTCAGGTAGTCGATGTCGTAGTTGTCGACGCCCACCGAAACGCTGGCAATCGCCTGCAGTTGCGGTGCCAGATCGAGTAGCGCGGCGTCGAGTTTCAAGCTGGCACCGAGCAAACCGTGGGCGCTCGGCAAGGCGTCGCGCAGCTTCATCAGCCCGTCGGCATCGAGGCTTTCGATCAGCGTCACTTCACACGCTTGTTGCAGGCGCGCCATCAGCGCTGGCGACAGTTTCTTGTACAGCACGACTTGCTTTTTCATGGGCAAAAATCTCTTCAGGAATGCGCCGGCACAGGACGCGTGGCAACGGCTTTGGCCACGACACGATCACTGGCGCCGGGCTTGAGAAAAATTGTCAGCACCACCGACAGCAGCAACGCGCCGCTCATCAGCAAATACGAAGCGCCGGGCGAACCGGTGGAGCTGTTCAGATAACCGACCAGGTACGAGCCACCGAACGAACCGAGCGCGCCCATGCTGTTGATCAGCGCCATAGCCCCACCGGCAACGTTGGCCGGCAGGATCTCCGGAACGATGGCGAAGAACGGCCCGTAAGGCGCGTACATGCAGGCGCCGGCGATCACCAGCAGCGTGTAGGACCACCAGAAATGTTCCGCGCCCAAGGCGTAAGAGCCATAGAACGCGATGGAGGCGATCAGCAGCGGCGGCCAGACGAAGCGTTTGCGCTTCTGCAATTTGTCCGAACCCCACGACACCGCGAGCATGCCGATCACCGCCGCCAGGTACGGCAGCGCCGACAGCCAGCCGGCCTCGATCATGTCCATTTGCGCGCCGGCCTTGAGGATCGACGGCAGCCACAGCACGAAGCCGTAGACGCCGATGCTCCAGCAGAAAAACTGCAGCGCCAGAATGATCACCTTCGGCGAACGGAAGGCTTCGGCGTAGTTCTTCACCGCTTTGATCCCGACCTGTTCGGCGGCGAGAGCGCTTTCCAGATCGTGCTTTTCCTGATCGCTCAGCCACTTGGCCTGAGCAGGACGATCATCGGCCAGCTTCCACCAGATAAACGCCCAGATCACCGCCGGCAAACCTTCGATGATGAACATCCAGCGCCAACTGAAGTGCTGCACCAGATAGCCCGAGACCACCGACATCCACAACATCGTGACCGGGTTGCCGAGGATCAGAAAAGTGTTGGCCCGCGAGCGCTCGGCACGGGTGAACCAGTGGCACAGGTAGACCAGCATCGCCGGCATTACTGCGGCTTCGACCACGCCGAGCATGAAGCGAATCACGATCAGCCAGTAGGCGTTGGACACGACGCCGGTCAGCGTGGCGAGCCCGCCCCAGAAGATCAGGCTGAAGAAAATCAGTTTTTTCACGCTGTGCTTTTGCGCGTAGATCGCCCCGGGCACCTGGAAGAAAAAGTAGCCGAGGAAGAACAGCGCCCCGAGCAATGAAGACAGGCCCGGGGTGATCATCAAGTCGGCGGCCATGCCGGACGCGGCGGCGAAGCCGTAGTTGGCACGATCGAGGTACGCCAGGCTGTAGGTGATGAACACGATCGGCATGATGTACCACCAGCGGCGGGCGGCGAGGGTTGTGGTTTTCATGGTGTTGCTCCTGAGCTTGTTGTTTTTGTCGCAGCAGGTTCAATTAATGGGTTGTCTGAGCGGGCCTCATCGCTGGCAAGCCAGCTCCCACAGGTATCTCGGGTAAGTCGACTATTGCATCCCCACCGCCGAACCCTGTGGGAGCTGGCTTGCCAGCGATGGCGGCCTCGAATTCGCTGGAGAGCTCAGACCGGGTCGGCAACCCCTCCATATCCCCGCGACTCTGCACCGCCCGACTACCAATCCAGTTGGCGCGTTGCACCGCCTCGGCAAAGCTCTGATGTTCAAGCAGGGCACTGATCATGCCGACGGCAAATCCGTCGCCCGCACCCACGGTGTCGACCACGTTGGCCACCGGCACTCCGGCGACAAACCCCTGATCCAGTTGCGTGCGGTAATAAGCGCCTTGCGGCCCAAGCTTGATCGCCACGGCTTCGGCGCCCTGATCGAGATAGAACGCGGCGATGTCCGCCGGATCTTCGAAGCCGGTCAGCAAGCGACCTTCACTCAAACCCGGCAGTACCCAGTGGGCGAGGGCGGCGAGGCGGTTGATTTCGCGGATCATCTCTTGCTCAGAGGCCCACAGGCTCGGGCGCAGATTGGGGTCGAACGACACGCTGCGCCCGGCATGGCGCATGCGAGTCATCAGTTCGAACGACATTTCCCGAGCGCTGGCCGACAGTGCCGGTGGAATCCCGGTGGCGTGCAGGTGGCGGGCACTGAGCAAAGTGTCGCTGATCGACTGCACGGACAGATGACTGGCCGCCGAGCCACGGCGGAAATACTCGACCTGCGGGTCGCTGCCATCGTCGTTACGGGATTTGAACTGGAAACCGGTCGGGTGCTGGTCATCGACCGCGACGTGACTGCAATCCAGAGCTTCCTCGATCAAGGTCTGGACCACGAACCGTCCGAGGGAATCGGCGCCGACCCGGCTCAGCCACGCCACATTGAAACCCAGGCGCGACAAGCCGATCGCCACATTGCTGTCGGCGCCGGCAATGCGTTTGTGAAAATGTTCGACCGCCGCCAGATCACCGGTCTGCTCGGCGACCAGCATCGCCATGGTTTCACCGAACGACAGAATATCGATCTCAGACATGGGCAGGCTCCAGACGCGATTGGCCAAGGCGGGCGAGGGCGGCGACATGTTCGGTGGTAATTGCCACTAGGTCATCGCCCTGCAGTGGGTATTCGGCGGCGCGCATAACGCCTTGGGCCATGTGCCGCAGCAGTTGTTCCCACAAATGCAGGTCGCTGACGGCGGGCGGCACGGCGATCAGTTTGCCGTCGGCGCGCCGGGCCACGGCTTTGCAGTGCACGTAGCCGACATGCCGTCCGAGCAGACGTGCGGCGTTGGCGGCGGACTGGTCCTGCCACTGCCAGTTGCCGATGTCGAAGGTCATCTTGATCGGCAAATCATGCTGCTCGACCGCCGCGAAAAAGCGCTGGAACGGCTCGATGCGGCCGCCCTGCAAGGTCTGGTCGTTTTCCACCAGCAGCTGCACCGGACTGTTGCCCAGCAGTTGCTGCAGCGCCTGCAAATCACAGTTGTCGGTGAAATAGCCGAGTGAGACTTTCAGCCATTTTGAGCCAAACGCCTGGGCGTGTTGCAGGGCGTTGATCAATTCGGGATTGGGCCGCGCCTGACCGGCGAGCCACAGTTCGGTCGGCGACGAATAGATGCTTTGCAGCCCCTGCGCCTGGGTGGCGGCTTGCAATTGTGCAGGCACTTCGCGGGTCAGCAACTCTTCGCGCCATTCGATGCGATCGGCACCGGCGGCGGCCAGCACGTCGATGAAGAAATCTTGCCCGCGTTGGCGCACAAGCTCGGCGCCGTAGCTGGACAGGCTGATGGAAACGGCGGGTTTATTCATTGTTATCTGCCTCTGAAACCGGTTTCATTTTTGTTCAAAAAAAATATCAGGTGGTTCTGTGATGGCCTTTCGGGCTTTGTCGCTGGCAAGCCAGCTCCCACAATGTTCTGGGGTATTGGATGGATTGCATTAACACCACAAACACCTGTGGGGGCTGGCTTGCCAGCGAAGGCGTCAGCTCACACACCACCATTCCCTCGGGTAGAACCGCGCTCAATCAGCACCGGCGCAAAATCCACTCTGCGCGCTACCTCGACATCCCCCCGCAAACGCTTGAGCAAACACTCAAACGCCCGTGCGCCAATCTCGGCCGTTGGCTGGGCGAGGGCGGTAATCCCGCTGCCCACCAACGGGTACCAGTCCAGGTCATCCAGGGCAATCAGCCCGACATCCGCGAATAACCCGCAACCGATTTCGCGCAAGGCGAGGGTGCAGGCCAGCGCCGCCACGCCGTTGGCGCAGAACAGTGCTTTAGGCCCGGTAGCCGGTGTGTTCAAAAAGGTTTGAAGATCAGTGGCGAGTGTGTCGCCGGTTTCCAGCACGGCCCCGGTCAATTCGGAACGCTGGGCAATCTGCGCCTGAAAACTGCTGACCCGCTCGATCCGCGAACTGGTGCCGTCATAAGGTTCAGTCACCATCAACACATCGCGATAGCCGCGCTGCTCAAGGTGCGTCAGGGCCATCTCGACAGCCTGCGCGTTGTTCAGCCCGAGCATGTCGCTATTGAGGCCATCGACCTTGCGATCCACCAGCACCAGCGGCATTTCCCGGTGCAGTTCGTGGAGTTCGTCACGGTGATGACCGAGGGTGTTCACGATCAGCCCTTCGATGTTGTACGAGCGCAACAACGCCAGGTGTTGGCGTTCCTGCTCGTCATCGCGGTCGGTGTTGCACACCACCAGGCTGTAGCCATGCGCACGGCAGGCGGTTTCCACCCCGTGCATCACGGCAATCGAATAAGGGTTGCGGATATCGGCCACCAGCATGCCGATCAGGCGCGTGCGCCCGCGTTTCAGGCCACGGGCCATCTGGTTCGGGCGGTAACCCAGTTCGCTGATCGCCTGCTCGATACGCAGGGCGATGGCGTCGGAGAGCAGGGCGCGGTCATCGCCGATGAAGCGCGAGACGCTGGCCTTGGACACGCCGGCGCGTTCGGCAACATCGAGCATGGTCACGCGGCTGCGCTGGGCGGCGGAAAAGTCGTTCACGGTGTGAAACCTTATTATTGGATTTATTCGTTTCGTGCGCCGCGATGGCGCTGAAACCGGTTTCAGGAAACACCAGAAGCCGACGCTCCGTCAAGTGAATGCGCGTGGTACTTCAACGTGGCGCCGACGGGCGGTGCTCAGCGTTATTGAGGTATCTGCGCAATGCTCAGCCAAACAGGCCGGCAGCAATGTTGATCGAAAAGCCCAGAATCGCGGTGTTGAACACAAACCCGATCAACGACTGCGCCAGGACGATCTTGCGAATGTCGCGGGTAGCCACGCCGACATCGGCCGTCTGCACCGCCACGCCGATGGTGAAGGAAAAATACAGGAAGTCCCAGTAATTGGGCGTGGTCAGGCCTTCGGCAAAACGCAGGGCCGGTTCCTTGCCGTCCCAGGTGTAAAACAGGCGTGCGTAGTGCACACAGAAGATCACCCCGATCACCAGCCACGAACCTACCACGGTGACGGCGGTGAAGGCGTAATGCAGAAGTTTGCGATGGGTATCCAGATCCTTGCTACCGGCCAGTTCCAGGGTAATGGCGGCGAGACTCGCCAGGGCTGCGATACACACCACGAACAGCACCAGCCCGGCGTTTTCGTCTTCGATGACAGCAATACGTTTGACGTCCGGCGCCTTCGCCCGAACGGTCAACCAGAACATCAGGATCAGGTAGGTCCAGACGCCCGCATTCCAGCCGATGAGGATTTTGCTGACGATGGCGTCGGCAGGAACCAGCAGGCCGGTGGCAAGGCCAACCAGGGCGGCGGCGGACAGGCGAGGGTGGGTGCGGGCGAGAAAGCGCATGGGGATTCACAGTGATGATCGATCCCTGCACCTTAGCGCACGCTATCGTGCTTTTGTAGGCGCTGCTGGCTGCGATTCTTTTGATTCTGTTCTATCAAGATCAAAAGATCGCAGCCTGCAGCTCCTGCAGTGGGATCAAGGGTGTTTGCTGAAGCGTTGGACGAGCTTCATGACCACCACGAAAAACAACGGCACAAAAATCACCGCCAGGGTCGCCGTGATCATCCCGCCGATCACCCCGGTACCGATCGCCTGCTGACTCGCCGAACTGGCACCGGTGGCGATGGCCAAAGGCACCACGCCAAGGATGAACGCCAGCGAAGTCATGACAATCGGTCGCAGACGCAGGCGCGCTGCCTGCAACGTTGCATCGATCAGGTCGTGGCCTTCGTCATACAGGCTCTTGGCGAATTCGATGATCAGGATCGCGTTCTTCGCCGACAGACCAATGATCGTGATCAGCCCGACCTTGAAGAACACGTCGTTGGGCATGCCGCGCAAGGTCACCGCCAGCACCGCACCGAGTACGCCCAGCGGTACCACCAGCAGCACCGAGGTCGGAATCGACCAGCTCTCGTACAGCGCCGCCAGACACAGGAACACGATCAGCAGCGACAGGCCGAGCAGGATCGGTGCCTGACTGCCGGACAACCGTTCCTGCAGCGACAGCCCGGTCCATTCCTGACCCAGGCCTTTCGGCCCTTGGGCGACCAGTCGTTCAATCTCTGCCATCGCTTCACCGGTACTGTGCCCCGGCGACGGTTCGCCAGAAATCGCAATCGCCGGGTAACCGTTGTAACGGGTCAGTTGCGCCGGGCCTTGGGTCCATTTCGCCTGGACGAACGCCGACAGCGGCACCATGTGCCCGGCGTTATTGCGCACGTGGATTTTCAGCAGATCATCGACCTGACTGCGCTGATCGCCTTCGGCCTGGACCACCACCCGCTGCATGCGCCCCTGATTGGGGAAGTCATTGATGTAGGAAGAACCCACGGCGGTGGACAGCACGTTGCCGATGTCGGCGAACGACACACCCAGCGCGTTGGCCTGCTTGCGGTCCACTTCCAGTTGCACCTGCGGCGCTTCGGCCAGCGCGCTTTCGCGCACGTTCATC
The DNA here is from genome assembly GCF_002156405.1 of Pseudomonas sp. SCPG-7. Lineage (NCBI taxonomy): Bacteria > Pseudomonadati > Pseudomonadota > Gammaproteobacteria > Pseudomonadales > Pseudomonadaceae > Pseudomonas > Pseudomonas sp. SCPG-7. The sequence goes on from NZ_MVOO01000001.1 coordinate 533,102, forward strand.
AGGATCGGGCTTTTCTCGGCGGCGGCGAGCAATTCGGTACGCGCCTGCATCAACGTCGCGTGACCGAGACCGCCGCGATCCTGCAGACGGAATTCGAAGCCGCTGGAAGTACCGAGACCGTCAACCGGTGGCGGCAATACCGCAAACGCGATGGCGTCCTTGATCTGGCTCAGGGCGATGTTGGCGCGGTCGGCAATCGAAGTGGCCGAATCGTCGCTGCCGCGTTCCGACCAGTCTTTCAGGGTGGTGAACGCCAGTGCCGCATTCTGCCCGCTACCGGAGAAACTGAAGCCGAGAATCACCGTGCTGTCGCCCACCCCCGGTTCACTGGCGTTGTGCGCCTCGATCTGCTCGACCACCTGCACCGTACGGTTCTTGCTCGCGCCCGGCGGCAGCTGAATATCGGTGATGGTGTAACCCTGATCCTCGACCGGCAGAAACGAGGAGGGCAGCCGCGCGAAGCACAACCCCATGCCGATCAGCAGCACGCCATAGATCAACAGATAACGTCCGCTGCGCTTCAGCGCGTAACCGACCCAGCCTTGATAGCGATCGGTCAGTTGCTCGAAGCGGCGATTGAACCAACCGAAGAAACCGCTCTTTTCATGATGCTCGCCCTTGACAATCGGCTTGAGCAGCGTGGCGCACAAGGCAGGCGTCAGCGTCAGTGCCAGGAACGCCGAGAACAGGATCGACGTCGCCATCGATAGCGAGAACTGCCGGTAAATCACGCCCACCGAACCCTGCATGAAAGCCATCGGAATGAACACCGCCACCAGCACCAGGGTAATGCCGATGATCGCCCCGGTGATCTGCTTCATCGCTTTGCGCGTGGCGTCTTTTGGCGACAAGCCTTCGGTGGCCATGATGCGCTCGACGTTTTCCACCACAACGATGGCGTCGTCCACCAGAATGCCGATCGCCAGCACCATGCCGAACATGGTCAGCACGTTGATCGAGAAACCCAGCGCGAGCATGGTGGCGAAGGTGCCCATCAGCGCCACCGGCACCACCAGCGTCGGAATCAGGGTGTAGCGAATGTTTTGCAGGAACAGGAACATCACCGCAAACACCAGCAGCATCGCTTCGCCGAGGGTGTAGACGACTTTGGTGATCGAGACTTTGACGAATGGCGAGGTGTCGTAGGGAATCTTGTATTCGACGCCGGCCGGGAAGTAGCGCGACAGCTCGTCCATCTTCGCCCGGATCAACGTGGCGGTCGCCAGCGCATTGGCCCCCGGGGCCAGTTGCACGCCAACGGCGGTGGACGGCTTGCCGTTCAGGCGCGTGCCGAACTGGTATTCCTGACTGCCGATCTCGACCCGCGCCACATCGCCGATGCGTACGGTAGAACCATCGGGGTTGGCCTTGAGCACGATGTCGGCGAACTCTTCGGGCGTCGACAACTGACCCTTGACCAGAATGGTCGCGGTGATTTCCTGCGTAGACGGGTTGGGTAAATCGCCAATACTGCCTGCCGATACCTGGGCGTTCTGCGCGACGATGGCGGCGTTGACGTCGGCCGGGGTCAGGTTGAAACCGATCAGCTTCTGCGGATCGATCCAGATCCGCATCGCGCGTTCAGCGCCGTACAGTTGGGCCTTGCCGACGCCGTCGATGCGTTTGATTTCGTTCATCACGTTGCGCGCCAGGTAATCGCTGAGCGCTACGTCATCGAGTTTGCCGTCGCTGGAGGTCAGGGTGATCAGCAGCAGGAAGCCGGCGGAGACTTTTTCCACCTGCAGACCTTGCTGATTGACCGCTTGCGGCAGGCGCGACTCGACCACTTTGAGGCGGTTCTGCACATCAACCTGGGCCAGTTCCGGGTTGGTGCCCGGCTGGAACGTGGCCTTGATCGTCGCGCTGCCGAGGCTGCTCTGCGATTCGAAGTACAGCAGGTGATCGGCGCCGTTGAGCTCTTCTTCGATCAGGCTGACCACGCTTTCATCGACGGTTTGCGCCGAGGCACCGGGGTACACCGCGTAGATTTCGATTTGTGGCGGCGCGACGTCGGGGTACTGCGCCACCGGCAATTGCGGGATGGCCAGCGCACCGGCCAACAGGATGAACAGGGCGACAACCCAGGCGAACACCGGGCGGTCGATAAAGAACTGCGGCATAGAAGAGCGTCCTGCTTACTGACCAGAAGTCTGGGCAAGGGGAAGAGGGGTGTCGTCGATCTGCACTTTTTCGCCGGGACGGGCGTGTTGCAGGCCTTCGATGACAATACGGTCGCCGGGCTTGAGGCCGCCGGTGACGATCCAGCGGTCGTTTTGCACTGCGCCCAGTTGCACCGGTTGCTGCGCCACGCGCATCTGCTGGTCGACAGTCAGCACCTGAGCGATACCTGCGCTGTCACGCTGCACTGCACGTTGCGGTACGGTGATGCCGTTCTGCACAGTCGCTTGTTGCAGGCGTACGCGAATGAAACTGCCCGGCAACAGGTCGAGATCGGGATTGGGGAACTCGCTGCGCAGGATGATCTGGCCAGTGCCTGGATCGACCGTGATGTCGCTGAACAGCAACTTGCCCGGTAACGGGTAGAGACTGCCGTCATCCTGAATCAGCGTGGCCTTGACCTGATCCTGACCGACTGCCTGCAACTGCCCGGAACGGAACGCGCGACGCAGTTCGTTGAGTTCACGGGTCGACTGGGTAAAGTCGGCGTAGATCGGATTGAGTTGCTGGATCAGCGCCAGTGGCGTGGTTTCGTTCTGCCCGACCAGCGCGCCTTCGGTAACCAGAGCACGGCCGACCCGCCCGGAAATCGGCGCGGTGACGGTGGCGTAGCCGAGGTTCAGCTTCGCACGCTCTACTGCGGCTTTATTGGCGGCCACATCGGCGGCGGCTTGCCGGGCATTGGCGCGGGCGTTGTCGTAGTCCTGAGCGCTGATGGCCTTGTCGTCGATCAACTGCGCGTAGCGCTGCTCTTGCAACTTCGCCTGAAAGGCGTTGGCCTCGGCCTTGCGCAGCGCAGCTTCGGCGCTATCAAGATCAGCCTTGAACGGTGCCGGATCGATGCGAAACAGCACGTCACCCTTTTTCACGTCGCTGCCTTCACGAAAGGTTCGTTGCAGCACCACACCGGCAACCCGGGCACGCACTTCGGCGATGCGCGGTGCGGCGATGCGCCCGCTCAGTTCACTGCTGATCGACAGGGGGCGGGCCTCGATGGTCTCGATGCGCACGGTGGCCGGCGGCGCTTCTTCTTCGGCCTTCGAAGACGAATCACAGGCGCTCAGCAACGACGCAACAGCGATCAGGCCGAGCCCGGCCAGAAGTTTTTTCGACATGTACCACCCCCAATATTGAAGCCCGCATCCTAAGGCCAGACGCCGAGGGTAGCGGTGAAGCTTTGTAGGCGCTGTGTGAAATTGTGTAAGGGTTTTACTCAGGGACGGGTGAGGGCGTATATCCTTTACGCCTTGAATTCTTTTGTGACGGTTGGACCGCTTTCGCGAGCAGGCTCGCCCCCACACAGGTTTTGTGAACGACGCAAAATCGATGTGGGCGCGAGCCTGCTCGCGAAGAGGGTCTGACATCCACCACAGCAATATCTGGAACACCCCCATGCCCAACATCCTCCTGGTCGAAGACGACACCGCCCTCGCCGAACTGATTTCCAGCTACCTGGAGCGCAACGGCTATTCCGTCAGCGTGATCGGTCGCGGTGACCATGTGCGTGAACGGGCACGGATCAATCCGCCGGATCTGGTCATTCTCGACCTGATGCTGCCGGGGCTCGACGGCCTGCAAGTCTGCCGTCTGCTGCGGGCCGATTCGGCGACGCTGCCGATCCTGATGCTGACCGCCCGCGACGACAGCCACGATCAGGTGCTGGGCCTGGAAATGGGCGCCGACGATTACGTCACCAAGCCCTGCGAGCCACGGGTTCTTCTGGCCCGGGTGCGCACCTTGCTGCGACGCAGCAGCCTCGGTGAACCGATGACGGTCAATGACCGCATCGTCATGGGCAATCTGTGCATCGATTTGTCCGAGCGCACCGTGACCTGGCGCGGGCAGCCGGTAGAGCTGTCCAGCGGCGAATACAATTTGCTGGTGGTGCTGGCCCGGCATGCCGGTGAAGTGCTGAGCCGCGATCAGATTCTGCAGCGTCTGCGCGGCATCGAGTTCAACGGCACCGATCGTTCGGTGGACGTGGCAATTTCCAAGCTGCGGCGCAAATTCGACGACCACGCGGGCGAGGCGCGCAAGATCAAGACCGTGTGGGGCAAGGGTTACCTGTTCAGCCGTTCCGAATGGGAATGCTGAGCTGATGTTCAGAATCCTGTTTCGCCTGTATCTGGTGACGATCGTCTCCTACAGCGCGGCGATCTATCTGGTGCCGGATCTGGTGATCATGGCGTTCCGCGAGCGCTTCATCACCTACAACCTCGACTACTCGCGCGGCCTGCAATCGCTGATCACCCGTCAGTTTCACGCGGTGCCACAGGACCAGTGGCCAGCCTTGGCGCAGTCGATGGACAAGGACTTCCAGCCGCTGCACATCGTTCTGGCGCGCATCGACGACGCCGGTTTCACCGCCCCCGAGCAGGCGCGTTTGCGCCGTGGGGAAAACGTGGTGCGCATTGGCGATTGGGGATGGCGCACCTTGGCGGTCACGCCGCTGAACGACGATGTCGCGGTGCAAATGGTGGTGCCGCCGGATCCGTTGGACGTCAATCTGTTGTACTGGAGCATCAACGTGCTGATCGGCGCGACCATGCTCGCCTGCCTGCTGTTGTGGATTCGCCCGCACTGGCGTGATCTGGAGCGCCTCAAGGGGGCCGCCGAACGCTTCGGTAAAGGCCACTTGAGCGAGCGTACGCAGATTCCCGCCAGCTCCAACATCGGCAGCCTGGCCAATGTCTTCGACACCATGGCCGGCGATATCGAGGATTTGCTCAACCAGCAGCGCGACCTGCTCAATGCGGTGTCTCACGAATTGCGCACGCCGCTGACCCGTCTGGATTTCGGTCTGGCCCTGGCACTGTCCGATGATTTGCCGGCGACCAGTCGCGAGCGCCTGCAAGGGCTGGTGGCACACATTCGTGAACTGGATGAACTGGTGCTGGAACTGTTGTCTTACAGCCGCCTGCAGAATCCGGCGCAATTACCGGAACAGGTTGAGGTTTCGCTGGATGAGTTCATCGACAGCATTCTGGGCAGCGTCGATGAAGAGCTGGAATCGCCGGACATCGTCATCGACGTGCTGCTGCACGGTCAGCTCGAACGCTTCACGCTGGATCCGCGCCTGACCGCGCGGGCGATCCAGAACCTGCTGCGCAATGCCATGCGCTATTGCGAGAAACGCATTCAGATTGGCGTGCAGGTCAGCCCTGATGGCTGCGGGATCTGGGTCGACGATGATGGGATCGGTATCCCGGATGACGAACGGGAGCGAATTTTCGAGCCGTTTTATCGCCTGGATCGCAGCCGCGACCGCGCTACCGGTGGTTTTGGTCTGGGCCTGGCCATCAGCCGCCGGGCGCTGGAGGCGCAGGGCGGGACACTGACGGTGGAAAGCTCGCCGCTGGGTGGGGCGCGGTTCAGGTTGTGGTTGCCCACTGCCGCCTGAATAAAGTGAAGGAAAACCTGTGGCGAGGGAGCTTGCTCCCGCTGGGCTGCGGAGCGGCCCTGGACAATCTGCCGCCAGGCGGCATTTGTCGTTTTTGCGACGGCTTCGCCGCCGAGCGGGAGCAAGCTCCCTCGCCACGGGGATGCGGTTGCTGTGTCAGATGAGTTGGTTTGACTGAATCAAGCCAACCCCGGCCGTCTGCATCCGCTCCATGGCCGTCGCCAGTGAGCCCTCCATATCAATCGCGCGACAGGCATCCAGCACCACAAACGTATTGAACCCCGCCGCCCGCGCGTCCAGCGCCGAGAACATCACACAGAAATCCAGTGCCAGACCAACCATGTACACCGTGTCGATACCGCGTTCTTTCAGGTATCCGGCCAGCCCGGTTGTGGTGCGCCGGTCCGCCTCGAGAAATGCCGAATAGCTGTCGATGTCCGGGTTGCAGCCTTTGCGGATGATCAGTTGCGCATGAGGCATTTTCAGGTCGGGGTGAAACTCGGCACCGGCGCTGCCTTGCACGCAATGATCCGGCCAGAGGGTCTGCTCGCCGTAGGGCAACTGAATCACCTCATACGGTTTGCGCCCGGGGTGACTGGAGGCGAATGACGCGTGGCCGCTCGGGTGCCAGTCCTGGGCAATGATCACTTGTTTGAACAGACCGCTGAGGCGATTGATCAGCGGCACGATCTGATCGCCCTCGGGCACGGCCAACTGGCCGCCGGGGATGAAGTCGTTCTGCACGTCAATGACCAACAGGGCGCTGCGGGGTGAAATCTGCATCGGTGGTTCCTCCTTGGATAATCACTCGCTCAGCATAGTGGCAGCGACTCTCATGCGCTCAACCGTTCGATCAAGCGCCAGGCCAGATCTTCCAGTTCCGGCGCCGGGTTGCGCCCGATCAACATCCACGCATGCTCGCCTTCGGTCCAGTACACCACGTTCATTTCATGGCGCCGTTCGTGCGCCAGTGGCCGGCTGCCGCTATTGGAGCGGGTCACGCACAAGGCCAGCGGCCCATGCCTGGCGTCCAGATAGGTCAGTTGCGCAATCGGTACGCCGTCGTACTCGAGCATTTGTGCACGTTTGAGTTCGGCGCCCGGCAACTTCACCAGCGCCGGTGACAGCTTCAGACCGAGCCGCGCGTCAACCGCACGCAATTGCGCGCGTTGGCTGGCTTCGTCGCCCGGCAAATGATCAAGCGTCTGCGGCACATACAGCGCCATATAGTCGCCCACCAAGGCGCGCCAGTTATGCGCCTGCTGTGACTGCCAAGCGAGAAACAGGCGATCGGCCAACACGCCGCCCGCCAGCAGACTCGCGGCGGCCGCACCGATAAACCAGCGCCGACTCAGGCCCGGCCGCTGGGGGGCGGGGATGGCATCAAGGCGCGCCTGCAAACGTTCCAGCGGTGCCTGTTGCGCCAGTTCGTCATAGGCTTCCTTGTACGGCAGGCTGCTGCGTTCGAACCATTGCACGCGCAGGCTGAGCAACGGGTCGTCGGCAATTGCGCTGTCGAGCTGATTGCGATACGCGGGGTCCAGCTCGTCATCGAGGTAGGCAACCAGTTGTTCGTCGGAGGGCTTGTTCATGGGCGGTCACCTCCGGTGGTTGTCGGCACGGCTTGCAGCGGCGGGTATTCGGCCAGTTTCAGGCGCGCGGTGGCCAGACGACTCATCACCGTACCGATCGGCACTTGCAGGATCTCGGCGACTTCGCGGTAGGACAGGCCTTCGACGTAAGCCAGGTATACGGTTTCGCGTTGGGTTTCCGGCAACGCATCGACCCGGCGAATCACCTGCGCCGCCATGACGTGGGTTTGTGCGGCGTATTCGCCGTCGAAGGCCAGTTGCCCGTCGGCATCGACCTGGCCTGCACCCTGACGCACCCGGCGGGCGCGCACTTCATTGAGCCAGATCGAATGCAGGATGCTCAGCAACCAGCGATCCATGCGCGTGCCGGCTACATATTGCCCGGCACGTTCCAGAGCCCGCACGCATGTGGCTTGCACCAGGTCCTCGGCCACGTGCCGATTGCGCGACAACAGCAGGCCGTAGCGCCACAGTCGCGCCAGATGCTGTCCGAGTTCCGCTCTGAATGCCTGATCGCTGACGATGATGGCGTTCCTTTATCTGTTTCAGGTTTTCGATGAATCGTTGATGGCTTCAGCCAGGTCCTGGTATTCCTCGCAAGAAGTCCCGCAAATCGATTTAATCTGCTGCAACTGTTCCTGCGCCAGGTCGACGCGGCCTTTGATTACATAGGCTTCGCCGAGGTATTCACGCACTTGCGCGTACTGCGGATCGAGTTTCACCGATTGCAGGTAATAGCCGATGCCTTCATCGGTACGCCCCAGTTTTCGCGTGGCGTAACCGCGATAGTTGAGGGCTTTGGCGGTGTTCGGTTGTTTGAGGGTGTCGAGCAGGGCCAGGGCTTCTTCGTATCGACCGTCCTTGGCCAGTCTGTAGGCGTAATCGGTACGGTCGGCATCCGGCACGGCACGGCTGGTCTGCATCACGCATTTCTGCGATTTGCTGTCCCAGACCTGGCCTTTGGGGCAATTGGGTTTCTGCACGGGCGCACTTTCATCACCGTTGGCAAACGCCATCGATGCAGACAGCGTGGTCACCAGCAGCAACGGGGCGGCGAACATAACGGAACGGATAGTCATGGGCAAGGCTCCACAGAAGGTTATGTTTCACTTTGAACACCACAGCACGGCTTTTTATTCATTGCTTTGTCAGGCTCTGTTCAAGGTAAGCGCAAATTGTGGCGTTATGCTCAAGAACGCCAGCCGTCCATCCAGCGCCTGACGATGCCACCGCGCTGCCATACGAGGAACTGCCATGAAAGATCAGGTCCATCACTCCGCTGCTGCCGGCTACAAGACTGCCGCCGACACCTACATCAAGGGCCGCCCGGACTACCCGCCGCAGGTCAGCCAGTGGTTGACCCAGACGTTGGGTCTGGACAGTCACAAGACGGTCATCGATCTGGGTGCCGGTACCGGCAAGTTCACCGGCCGGCTGGTGGCGACCGACGCGCAGGTGATCGCCGTGGAACCGGTGGCGCAGATGCTGGAAAAACTTTCCGCCGCCTGGCCGCAGGTGCTGGCGGTGAGCGGTACGGCGACCGATCTGCCACTGCCGGATGCGTCGGTGGATGCAGTGGTCTGCGCGCAGGCGTTTCACTGGTTCGCCACGCCCGAGGCCTTGAGCGAAATCGCCCGGGTGCTCAAGCCCGGCGGCAAGCTTGGCCTGATCTGGAACCTGCGCGACACGCAAGTCAGTTGGGTGCCGAAACTCGATGCTATCGTTAACGCGCTGGAAGGCGACACGCCGCGTTACTACACCGGCCAATGGCGTCAGGTGTTTCCGCATCCGGCGTTCGGGCCGCTGCAATTGCAGCAGTTCCACCATGGACATACCGGCTCGCCGGAGGACGTGATTTTCAATCGGGTGCGCTCCACCAGTTTCATTGCTGCGTTGCCGCAGGCGCAGCGGGACAAGGTCGATGAGCAGATTCGCGCGCTGATTGCCTCGGAGCCGGCGTTGCGTGGGCGGCATGTGCTGACGGTGCCTTATGAGACGGCGGCTTATGTGGCGGTGAAGGTTAGTTAGATCGGCGGTGAGCCTATCGCGGGCAAGCCACGCTCCCACAGGTCTTGGGCGGATCACAAAGTCTGTGATCAAACCTGACCCTGTGGGAGCGGGCTTGCCCGCGAAGAGGCCAGCCCTGACATTGCATCTCTCGACCCAGTCCCGCATTTGGCCGAACCGCCCTCGTGATGCCTTGTTATAGTTCGGGCCTCATTTTCTGCCCGGTAAAGGATCACTGCCATGACTCAATACACCGCCTTCAGCGTCGAACTGGCCGACAACATCGCGCACGTGCAGATCAATCGTCCGGAAAAGATCAACTCGATGAACGCCGCGTTCTGGAGCGAGATCGTCGAGATTTTCCAGTGGATCGATGACACCGATGAAGTGCGAGTGGTGGTGCTGAGCGGCAACGGCAAACACTTTTCCTCCGGCATCGACCTGATGATGCTCGCCGGCGTCGCCAATGAGCTGGGCAAGGACGTCGGCCGTAATGCGCGTCTGCTGCGGCGCAAGATCCTGACCCTGCAAGCCTCGTTCAACGCCGTCGATAATTGCCGCAAACCGGTGCTGGCGGCGATTCAGGGCTATTGCCTCGGTGGTGCCATCGACCTGATCGCCGCCTGCGACATGCGTTACGCTGCCGAGGACGCGCAATTCTCGATCAAGGAAATCGATATCGGCATGGCCGCCGATGTTGGCACTTTGCAACGGTTGCCACGGATCATCGGTGACGGCATGCTGCGTGAACTGGCTTACACCGGTCGTACGTTCGGTGCCGATGAAGCGCGCAGCCTCGGTCTGGTCAATCGCGTTTATGCTGACAAGGAGCTGCTGCTTGAAGGCGTGATGGACATTGCTCGCGACATCGCCCGCAAATCGCCCATCGCGGTCACCGGTACCAAGGAAATGATCAGCTACATGCGTGACCATCGCATCGACGACGGCCTCGAATACGTTGCCACCTGGAACGCCGCCATGTTGCAATCCACCGACTTGCGCGTGGCCATGGCCGCCCATATGAGTAAACAGAAACCCGAATTTCTGGATTGAGAAACCATGACAGCTCGCTGGACCACTGCAGTACTGGACACCGATCAACCCGGCGGCTGGGCCGTGGCGCGCAGCCCCGAAGGCTTTCTGTTCGATGACAACGGCGCGCTGTTCCCGCGGGAATGGCTCAAGCGTCAGGACTTGTCGATCCTCGCCGAGCATGGCATTGGCCATCTCGATGGCGAGCCGGTGTATCTGCTGGAGCTGCACAGTCACAGCGAAGTGCCGGGCTGCAACTGGAAGGGGCTACGGGCGTTCATGCTCGATGGCGATCACACCGTCTACAAGGTGTTGGGTTATGCCGCGCAGATCGGCACCTGGGCGCGCGAACATCGCTTCTGCGGCAACTGTGGCCAGGCGATGATGCAGGTGCCGAGGGAGCGGGCGATGTATTGCCAGCCGTGTGAGCTGCGCAGTTATCCGCGGATTTCGCCGAGCATGATCGTGCTGGTCACCCGTGGTGACGAGATCCTGCTGGCGCGCTCACCGCGTTTCGTCACCGGGGTCTACAGCACGCTGGCCGGGTTTGCCGAGCCGGGCGAATCGGCCGAGGATTGTCTGATTCGCGAGGTGCGCGAGGAAGTCAGCATCGAGGTGAAGAACATCCAGTACATGGGCAGTCAGTGCTGGCCGTTCCCGCATTCGATGATGCTGGGCTTCCATGCCGAATATGCCGGTGGCGAGATCGTCTGCCAGGAAGACGAGATCGAAGACGCCCAGTGGTTCAACGTGCACGATCTGCCGCCGTTGCCGGCGTCAAAATCGATTGCCCGTTACCTGATCGACGTCTACGTGGCGCGCCGTTTAGGCCACGCTGAACCAGTGTTGCCAGGCTAGGCGCACGGTCAGGCCCAGCACCACGGTAATGAACACCGGACGAATGAACTTGGCGCCGCCGCTGATTGCGGTGCGCGCCCCGAAGAATGCGCCGACCATCACCGACAGGCCCATGCTCAGGCCGATGATCCAGTCCACTTGCCCGGAAAACATGAACACCGACAGCGCCGCAATGTTGCTGACGAAGTTCATGCTGCGCGCCACACCGCTGGCCTTGACCAGGTCGATGGGGTAGAGCAGCAGGCTGCTGACGGTCCAGAACGCACCCGTGCCGGGGCCGGCCACGCCATCGTAGAAACCGAGGCTGAAGCCTTGGCTCGATTGCCATTTCTTCTTGATTGGCGCGTCGCTGTCCAGCGGCGCTTTTGGCGTACCGCCGAACAACAGATAGAGGCCGCAGGCGAAGACGATTACCGGCAGCATCTTGTTCAGCCATTCCGCCGGCAGGTAGTGCGCGACGACAGCACCGGTCAGCGCACCGACCAGGGTGCCGACGATCGCGTGCATCCACTGCCGAGGATGGAACAGTTTGCGTCGGTAGAAGGTGAAGCTGGCGGTGGCCGAGCCGAAGGTCGAACTGAGTTTGTTGGTGCCCAGCACCAGGTGCGGCGGCAGGCCGGCCGTCAGCAGCGCGGGCGTGGTCAGCAGACCACCGCCGCCGGCGATGGCGTCGATGAAGCCGGCAATGAAAGCGACAAGGGCCAGAACGGCCAGGGTAGTGAGGTCAACGCTGAGTTCGAAAGGCATGGAATCGGCTTGTGTGGCAGGAAGGAACGGGGCGTCATCATAGCCCGTAACACAGGCCTCCTGCGACACGGATCAGTTCTCGTCATGGGCGTCGGGATTTCACTTTAGTCGAGGGTCAAAAACTGAAAATTGTCGAGAAAATAACAGCCCTTGTTGCCGAACGGATCACTGGGTATGGCGACCTGAATATCCACCCGGCCGTAACCCTCTGGCGTAATGCCTTCCACCGTAATTGTCTGTGATTGCCGATCGACGTATCGCCAGCTGGTCCAGATAGTTGATTCGCCCTGAGCATTGGTCATCCAGATGGTATAAACGACGAATGCATTAATCAGCGGGTTGTCTGCCGTCTCGCGGCCCTGGATGTGAAAGGTTCTATGCTGGGTGTCTTCAAGAGGCACGGCATCGGGTGCCTCGATGTCGAAATCGAACTTGAAAGCTCCGGGCTTAACGCTGAAAATTTCAGCAGCCAGATTTTGTCCTTGATTTCTGCCGCCGACCATTCGAGCGGCAAAGTTGCCTTCGCGAAGTTCTACGGTTATTGGCGTGTCATATCCCCTGGGACGCCAGTAGTCGAAGTTGCCGCTGCTGAAATCACCATTTTTGATGCGATTGGTCTGTTTCATAGAGAGTCCTCAACGATCATGAAGTTGGCGGTACGCTCCGATCATTCAGTCAATCAAGACTTGTGACTACTGTCATAAATGACAGTCAGTTAGACATTTTCGCGATAAATCGATGGCGATCATCTTGAAACAGGAAGAAGGCTGCGATCCATTGACCTTGTTGCTTTCGAACAAGCCAATATCTCGCAGCCTCCGCATACTGCGACAGGGATTGCCGTGAACTTACAGACCCAGGTCCGACAGCCCCGGATGATCATCCGGACGCCGACCCAGCGGCCAATGGAACTTGCGTTCGCTTTCCTTGATCGGCATGTCGTTGATGCAGGCATAGCGCTGGAACATCAGGCCGTGCTCATCGAACTCCCAGTTTTCATTGCCATAGGAACGGAACCAGTTGCCCGAATCGTCGCGCCACTCATAGGCGTAGCGCACGGCAATCCGCGTATCCGAATAGGCCCAGAGTTCCTTGATCAGGCGGTAATCCAGTTCCTTGGCCCATTTACGGGTCAGGAACGCCTTGGCTTCTTCACGGTTGTTGGCGAACTCGGCGCGGTTGCGCCATTTCGTGTCGAGTGTGTAAGCCAGCGACACCTTCTCCGGGTCGCGGGAGTTCCAGCCATCTTCGGCCAGTCGAACTTTTTCGATAGCCGATTCACGATTGAACGGCGGTAGCGGTGGACGCACTTGGGCAGCAGTCGACATTGTCAGTCTCCCGATCTAATAAACGATTAAACAACGGTTCAGGCTTATTTAAGGCGTTACAGGTCCAATAACTTACGCGCCATGCATTGCGCATTATCAGCGGCACTGTGATCACCCATCACAAGCGCTACGGTAATGGCGCCGTCAATCAGGATCAGCAACTGCCTGGCCAGACGTTGCGGATCTTCGACGCCATGTTCGGTGCACAGCTCGCACAGGTAGTCGAGCAGCTTCTGTTTGTGGTCTTTGGCGACCTGGCGCACCGGGTCCTCGGGGTCACCGGTCTCGCCACTGGTATTGATGAAGGCGCAGCCGCGGAAGCCTTCCGAGGCGAACCAGCTTTTGAGCACGGTAAACAGGTTGAGCAGGCGGTCGGCCGGGGTTTCGGCCTGATCGACAGCGCTGCGGTACCAGTGCATCCAGCGCATGTCGCGGCGTTGCAGGGCGGCGACGGTCAGCTCCTCCTTGTTGGCGAAGTAGCGGTAAATGCTTTTTCTGGAGACGCCGGCGGTTTTCACCAGAAGATCCATGCCAGTGGCCGCAATGCCACTTTTGTAGATCAACTTTTCGGTGACATCCAGAATGATGTCGCGGGTCGAGGTGTCAGTGATTTCGTTCATGTGGCGAACAGTAGAACGATCGTTCTCCTTTCGCAAGCTATTTTTAATATCAAAAGATCGCAGCCTTCGGCAGCTCCTACAATGATCCCTGTTGGAGCTGCCGAAGGCTGCGATCTTTTGATCTCTTTACAGACACTCACAAGACCCGAACCGGTTGATGGTGTAAGCTCTCGGGTTCTTCGGATTCGACCCATTGCGAGCCCTATGCCGTTGCTTTTCAAACGCTCTTTGCTGCCCAAACTGCGCAGCTTTCCCCTGACTGCCGAGGCCGTGACCATTCTGTCCGGCGCCGCCGAGTTCCGTCGTTGCCTGCTGGAGAAAATCGCCGAGGCGACCCGGCGCATCTACATCGTTGCGCTGTATCTGCAGCACGACGAGGCCGGTCAGGAAATCCTCGATGCCTTGCACGCCGCCAAGCTCAAGCGCCCGGAGCTGGAGATCGTCGTGGTGGTTGACTGGCTGCGCGCCCAGCGCGGGTTGATCGGTGCCGGCAAACAGCCGGGCAACTCGGCGTGGTACCAGGAAATGACCCGCACGCATCAGAGTGAAGTGCCGGTCTACGGCGTGCCGGTGCAGACCCGCGAACTGTTCGGCGTCCTGCATCTGAAAGGCTTCGTGATCGATGACTGTGTGGTTTACAGCGGTGCGAGCCTGAACAACGTCTACCTGCACAAGTTCGACAAGTACCGCTTCGACCGCTACCACGTACTGCACAGCCGCGAACTGGCGGACTCGATGAATCATCTGGTCAAACACGGTCTGATCGAATCCAAGGCTGTGCATCGCCTCGACCTGCCGAACCTGCCGACCACCCGCAGCCTGCGCAACGACATCGGCGACCTGCGCAGCCGTCTCAAATACGCGGCGTACGACACCAGCGCCGGCAGTACCGCGCATAGCGGCCTGTCGGTGAGTCCGCTGCTGGGCGTGGGCAAGAACAACCCGTTGAACCGGGTGATTGTCGAACTGATCGCCAGTGCGCAACAGCAGCTGACGATTTGCACCCCGTATTTCAATCTGCCGCTGCCGATCATCCGCGAGATCAACCGCGCGCTGGCCCGTGGGGTGACGATCGACATCGTGGTCGGCGACAAAACCGCCAACGATTTCTACATTCCGCCGAGCGAGCCGTTCAAGGTGATTGCGGCGCTGCCGTACCTGTACGAAATCAGCCTGCGCCGCTTCGCCAAGCGTCATCAGCGCAACATCGACAGCGGCCAGTTGAACCTGCATCTTTGGCGTGACGGCGACAACAGCTATCACCTCAAAGGCATGTGGGTGGATCAGCGCTATACGCTGCTGACCGGCAACAATCTCAACCCGCGGGCGTTTCGTCTCGACCTGGAAAACGCGCTGCTGATCGATGATCCGCAAGGCGAGTGGCTTGAGCCACGGGCGAAGGAGCAGGCAGAGATTTTCCGCAACACCACACGGATTGCCAGCTTCCAGAATCTGGAAACCTTGCCGGAGTACCCGGCGGGAGTGGCGAAGTTTCTCAAGCGGGTCAGTCGGGTGCGGATTGAGCGGTTGCTTTACCGGATTTTGTAACCGTTAAAAGCAAAAGATCGCAGCCTCCGGCAGCTCCTACATTGGGTATGTGAACACCCTGTAGGAGCTGCCGAAGGCTGCGATCTTTTTTACTGGCGACTCAAATCCGTCAGTTCAGCCCCAACTTGCCACGCAACGTGGACAGGTCTTCCGCCAACGTATTGACCGGGCCAACCAGCGCCTTGCGATCATTGTCCTTCACCTTGTCATACGTCTCGAAACCACCGTCCTTGGTCTTGTACTTGGCGAGGATCTTGTCCACGGTGGCGAAGTTCTTGTCGACTTTGGCAACGAACGCCTTGTCCTGCTTTTCGATCTGCGGACGGAACAGGTCGACGATTTTCTTCGCACCGTCGATATTGCCCTGGAAGTCATACAGGTCGGTGTGGCTGTAGCGATCTTCTTCACCGGAGATCTTGGTCGCGGCAACTTCTTCTAACAGCGCGGCCGCACCGCCGACGACTTTCTCCGGCGGGAAGGTCAGGCCGGCGACGCGGGTCTGCAGGTCTTTGACGTCGCTGTCCAGCTTGTCAGCCAGCGCCGTCAGGCCTTCGGTGCTCTTCTCCGAGAACAGCGAATATTCGAGGCGATGGAAACCGGTGAAATCTTCAGCCTTCACGCCTTTTTCGTGGTCGTCGACGCGCGAGTCGATGGACGCATCAAGGTCACTGAACAGCTCGGCAATCGGCTCGATCGACTCGTAGTAAACGCGGGTCGGCGCGTAGAGCTTTTGCGCGGTGGCCAGATCGCCTTTCTTCACCGCATCGGTGAACTGCTTGGTGTGGCTGCCCAGTTCATCCAGTTGCTCGGTGACGTAGATCTTGTAGTCCGACACCGGGCCGACCAGATCCAGCGGTGCTGTTGCGGCGAACGCCGACAACGGGGTGTTGAGTAAACCGAGGGTCAGCAATAACGCGAGTGGCGACTTTTTCATGGAGCGGCTCCGAGGTTTTTTATGGTTAGGCAGCTGTTTTGGGTTGGGTGGCGTTGAGCAGCGAGCGACCGATGAAATCCTTGTCGCCGGTGACACCCGGGAGGGTGAAGAAGTAACCGCCGCCGACCGGTTTGAGGTACTCCTCAAGCGGCTCGCCGTTGAGGCGGGTCTGCACGGTGATGAAGCCTTTTTCCAGGTCGGCCTGATAGCAGATGAACAGCAGGCCCATGTCGAGCTGGCCGTTCTTGTTTACGCCGTTGGAGTAGTTGAACGGCCGGCGCAGGATCAGGTTGGCCTGACTCGCGGCGGTGCGCGGGTTGGCCAGGCGGATGTGCGCGTCGAGCTTGGTCAGCTTGCCTTGCGGGTCTTTGCTGTAATCCGGGACCTCGGTTTCATGGTGGGCGCCCACCGGCGCGCCCGTGGTTTTGACCCGACCGATGATGCTTTCCTGTTCCTGCAACGGCGTACGGTCCCAGCGCTCGACGAAATTGCGGATGATCCGTACCGCTTGATAGCTGCCGTGCGCCGCCCAGGCCGGTTCATCGCTGCCCGGTTGCACCCAGACAATCTTGTCCATGGCCTTGGCGTCGTTGGAATCGGGGTTGGCCGAGCCGTCACGGAAACCGAGGAAGTTACGCGCCGATTGCGCCGGCACACCCGGTTTGACCGGGGCTTGCGGCGGCACGCTGCCTTCCTGTTTCCAGCGCACCAGCAGTAGATCAGGCAGGTTTTTGACGATGTCGCGCAGGGCGTGAATGTTGGTGTCGGCGGTGTTCGAGCAGAATTGCAGGCTCAAGTCGCCGTGGCAGCAATCGGCCTCCAGTGCATCGTTGGGGAAGCCGACCATGCGTTGCAGACGCTTCGGTTTGGCGGCGGCCAGGCCGAAGCGCTCGTCGAACAGCGACTCGCCCACCGAGACGGTGATGGTCAGGTTGTCCGGGGTCACGATCGGGCCAAGGATGCCGGAATCCGGCGGTGGCAGTTTCGGATCGACCTGTGCCACCGGGCCGCCCTTCATCAGGAACGCGATGCGCTCGTTGAGGGTGCGGAACAGCCGCTCAAGGTCTTCGCGATCGCTGGCCAGTACGTCGAACGACACGAACATGCCGGACGCCGGGCGCGGGGTGACGATGCCGGTCTGGTGCAGGCCGTGGAAGTCGTGGCGGTCTTCGGTCTTGTCGCTGCTCGGCGCTTCGGTGACTTGCGCCGGGGCTGCAGCCATGGCTGGACAGCTCAGGGCCGACCCGGCCAGGGCGACACCGGCGACACCCATGCCCAGCAGCAGGCGGCGACGTTGCACATCGAGGTTTTGCAATTCTTTCATCAGTATTCGTCTTCTGCTTACAGGCCGGAGAGGCCGAGGGCGGGGTCGATGCCATCCAGAGCGTCGGCAAGTGCCTTGGCCTTGTCGGCGATCTGTTTGCGTTGTGCGCCACTGACCGTGTCGTATGTGGCGTAGCCGTCCTTGACCTTGAAGCTGTTCAGTACGCTGGCGAAATCACTCAGCGCTGCGTCAATTTTCGGCAGCAGCTCTGGCGCCGACTTGCTCAGCATCGGCCGCAGCAGCTCGACCACTTTGTGCGCGGTCTCCAGATTGCCGGCAAAACCGTTGAGATCGGCGTGGCTGTAGCGTTCCTCTTCACCGCTGGCGGCGCGCACGTCGGCCAGGGTGTTGAGGTTGCGCACCACGATGCTCACCAGCTGTTCCGGCGGCAGCGATTGGGCCAGCAGTTGTTGCTTGAGCGTGGTGACGTCGGCCAGCAGACGCTCGGCGACCGGGACCAAGCCGTCGAGGCTGCGCTGCTGGAACAGCGCATATTCGACGCGGTGGAAGCCGACGAACGCTGGATCCTGCTCACGTTTTTCGAAGTAATCGGCGCGAGCGTTGATGCTGTTGTCCAGTTCCGCCAGACGTTGCGCGGCAGGTGCCAGACGCTGGTAAGCGGCACGGGCCGGCAGGTACAGCGCTTGCGCCTGCGCCAGGTCGCCGCTGGCAATTGCCTGATTCAGCGCGGTCACGGCTTTGATCAGCGCGCTGCCCTGAGTGGCCAGATACACGCGGAACTCCGACAAAGGCCCGACGAAAGCGACCATCGACGGCTTGGCCTTGGCGGCAGCGTCGGAGGCCGCAGTCGGCGTTACGTGAAGCACGCCGCGCGGGTTGCTCAGCAACCCGCAAGTGATCGCGTAGTCGCCGGGTTGCAGGTTGGCGTTGATCACCTGGCTCAGGCCCGGGGCGATGTTCTCGCGCTCTTCGATCACCAGCACGCCGTCGAGGATTTCCCATTCCACCGCGCGGTCGGAGCGGTTGACGATGCGGAAACTGGCGCGGCCGGCGGGAACCGTCAATTCATTCGGATCGCAGCTGTGCGCGTTGATGTTGACCACGACTTCATCATGGTTGTGCTGACGCTTGGCCGCAGCCATTTTCGAGGCGTAGTAGAACAAGCCGCCGGCGGCGATCATCACGACCACCGAACCAGCCACCGCCCAGCGCAAGGCGCGGGGAGGCGAGGCCTGAGGAGTATTAGGCGTTGACATGGGTGCCCTTATTGGCTGGAAACGGAAGACGATTTGCCGGCTGTGTCTGCGCTTGAGGCCGGCGCGGCGGGGTAGAAAAACATCACCAGCGCCAGCACCAGATAGATCAGGTACGCACCGAGGGTGCTGACGGTCGGCGCATCCTGATACCCGAACATGCCGGTCAGCACCGAACCCAGCGGGCCGTCCATCGGCAGCGTCGCGCTGAAATCGAACAGCACGCTTTGCAGGTGGTTCCACACACCGGCTTCATGCAGGGCTTGCACCGAGTTGGCGAGGATTCCGGCGGCGACCACCAGAATGAACAACCCGGTCCACTTGAAGAACGCCGACAGGTTCAGGCGCATGCTGCCGCTGTAGATCAGGAAACCGACGACGATTGCCAGCACCAGGCCGAGCAGGGCACCGATCGGCGCGCCTGGGCCTTCGCTCTGCTGGAATACCGCGAGCAGAAAGAACACGGTTTCCAGTCCTTCGCGAGCCACGGCGAAAAACACCATGGCGATCAGTGCGATTACTTGATGCTTTGACGAGGTCAAGGCGTGATCCAGCGAGGCCTGTAATGAATGCTTGATCGAACGCGCGACCTTGCGCATCCAGAACACCATTGAACTGAGGATGCCCACAGCGACCAGTCCGACAATGCCTTCGAACAATTCCTGCTGTTTCTGCGGGAATTCGGCACTGACCAGTTCCAGGCCGCCGCCGACCAGCAGCGCCAGCGCCGCGGCGAGGAAGACACCGATCCACACCGCCGGCAGCCATTGGCCACGACCGGTTTGTTGCAGGTAGCTGGCGATGATGCCAACGATCAGCGCGGCTTCAATGCCTTCGCGCAGCATGATCAGAAAGGGAACGAGCATTCAGGCAACCACGAGTAATTTAGATAGGTGGCTAAGTTGTAACATAATGACACACATTCCCAAATGGGGATGGTTGACATTTACCTGAACGTTCGCTGAACGACCTGTTTTTCGTCCCCCGCACAGCCCCCCCTGTAGGAGCTGCCGAAGGCTGCGATCTTTTGATCTTTTTTTTAAAAATCAAAGTCAAAAGATCGCAGCCTGCGGCAGCTCCTACAGGGGATTCGTGCTGAATTCGCATCCTGCGTTAAGATGCCCGTCACTCGAAAACCACAAGGTCTGCCTCGCTCCATGTCGGAAAAAGACACCATCGCCGTGCAGCTGGTGCGTGAAGCGCTGCTGCAAAGTTGTGCCCCGGGCGTGGCCACGGATGAAGTCTTGAACAAGGTCGGGGTTGCGCCGGCCCTGCTGCACAGCGAACAGGGCAGGGTGCCCGCCTCGCAATACGCCAGACTTTGGCGTCTGCTGGCCCGGCGCGGCGATGACGAGTTCTTTGGCATGGATCCGCGCCGGCTCAGGTCCGGCAGCCTCGAATTCCTCTGCCGCAGCGCCATGGCGCAATCGACGCTGGCCGCCGGCCTGAACATGGGCCTGAGTTTTCTCTCGCTGATGCTGGAAAAAATGCCCGCGCAACTGGTGCATCAGCAGAGCCTGGCGGAAATCGTCCTGCTCGAAGACGACCCGGAACCGCGCCGCGCGTTCACCTATTTCACCTATTGGATGATCGTCCACGGCGTGGCCTGCTGGCTGGCGGGGCGCCGGATTCCGATTCTGGCGATCGAATTGCGCTGCGCCGAGCCGGATTTCTGCGACGACTATCGGGTGATGTTCTCGGAAAACCTGCGCTTCGAGCGTCCGCGCACGCGGATGATCTTTGCTGCTGACTGCCTCGACCTGCCGATCAAGCGTACGGCTGAAGAACTGAAACGCTTTCTGGCCCATGCGCCGGCGAACATTCTGGTGAAGTACCGCGATCCTGAGAGCCTTGCCAGCCGGATCAAGCAGGATCTGCGGCAGTTGCCCGCCGAACATTGGCCGGAGACCGAGGCGCTGGCGCAGCAACTGTGCATGTCCGCTTCGACTCTGCGCCGGCGTTTGTCCGAGGAAGGGCAGACCTATCAGGGTCTCAAGGACAGCGTGCGCAAGGAATTGGCGATCAGTTGGCTGGCGGAGCCGTCGATCAGCTTCGTCGAGATCGCCACGCGGCTGGGGTTTGCCGATGCGAGTTCGTTCTACAAGGCGTTTCGCAAGTGGTCGGGGTCCAATCCGGGGCATTACCGTACGTTGATCCTTAATGAAGTGGTCTGATTCAGAGCATCTGTCGCCTGGCCCGGCGCCATCGCTGGCAAGCCAGCTCCCACAGAGTTTGCGCTAACCCTGTGGGAGCTGGCTTGCCAGCGATAGGGCCGGTCAAGGCAACACATCCCTTGAAACATGGCCAAACCAGTCAGCCACTTTGATGGCTTTGACCATTGCCGCTTCAGCGCCGCAGCGCGACTATCCCTGTGTTGTTTACGGTTCCCAGCCTAATAAAAACACCGAGGGATTCTGGCAATGCGCGATTACTTGTCTGCCACCAAACAGTTCAACTATCAGCACACCGTGGACGCGGCGCTCAGCGGCACGCTGGAGGCGCTCAACGCCTGCGTCGAATGTTGCGACCGCCATGCCTTGCCGGGGCGCATCGCGCTGTTCTGGGAAGGCCGCGACGGTGCCAGTGCCACGTACACCTTCAGCGAACTGCAAGACAAAGCCGCGCGCTTCGCCAATTTCCTTCTCGAACAAGGCGTGCAGAAGGGCGACAAGGTCGCCGGCCTGCTGCCACGCAACATCGAATTGCTCATCACCGTGTTCGCCACCTGGCGCATCGGCGCGGTGTATCAGCCGCTGTTCACCGCGTTCGGCCCCAAGGCCATCGAGCATCGCCTGAACAGTTCCGGCGCCAAAGTGGTGGTCACCGACGCGGTCAACCGGCCGAAACTCGCTGAAGTCAGCGAATGCCCGACCATCGTCAGCGTCGGCGGCGCCAAGGGCCAGGGCATCGTCCGTGGCGACTTCAGTTTCTGGGCCGAGCTGGCCAACTATTCCAGCGTTTGCGAACCGGTCCTGCTGACGGGTGACGATCCGTTCCTGTTGATGTTCACCTCGGGCACCACCGGCCCGTCGAAAGCGCTGTCGGTGCCGCTCAAGGCCATCGTCGCGTTCCAGAGCTACACCCGCGACGCGGTGGATCTGTGCCCTGAAGATTCGTTCTGGAACGTCGCCGATCCGGGCTGGGCCTATGGCATCTATTTCGGCGTCACCGGCCCGCTGTCGATGGGGCATCCGATCACCTTTTACGATGGCCCGTTCACCCTCGAAAGCACCTGCCGGGTAATCAACAAATACGGCATCACCAATCTCACCGGTTCGCCGACCGCGTACCGCTTGCTGATTGCCGGTGGCAACGAATTCGCCAAGTCGATCAAGGGCAAGCTGCGCATTGTCAGCAGCGCCGGCGAACCGCTCAATCCGGAAGTGATTCGCTGGTTCGCCGACAACCTCGGCGTAGTGATTCATGACCATTACGGCCAGACCGAACTGGGCATGGTCCTGTGCAACCACCACGGTCTGCAGCATCCGATCCACCTCGGCGCCGCCGGTTTCGCTTCACCAGGCCATCGCATCGTGGTGCTCGACGAGCACCACAACGAACTCGGCGTCGGCCAGCCGGGCATCCTCGCGATCGACCGCACGCAGTCGCCGATGTGCTGGTTCGGCGGCTACGAGGGTGTGCCGACCAAGGCCTTCGTCGGCGATTACTACCTCAGCGGCGACACGGTGGAATGGAACCCGGACGGCAGCATCAGCTTCGTCGGGCGCAGTGATGACGTGATCACCACCTCTGGCTACCGCGTCGGCCCGTTCGACGTCGAGAGCGCGCTGATCGAGCACCCGGCAGTGGTCGAAGCGGCCGTGGTCGGCAAGCCCGATCCGGAGCGCACCGAACTGGTCAAGGCCTTCGTCGTGCTCAACCCGCAATACCGCGCCGAACCGGCGCTGGCCGAAGAGTTGCGCCAACACGTGCGCAAGCGTCTGGCCGCGCATTCGTACCCCCGTGAAATCGAATTTGTCAGCGAATTGCCGAAAACCCCAAGCGGCAAATTGCAGCGCTTTATCTTGCGCAACCAGGAAATCGCCAAGGCTCAAGAGGCCGCGGCGCACAACGTTTCAGCTTGAATCAGGAAGTCCGTCATGCAGATCGAGAACAAGGTTTTTATCGTCACCGGCGGCGCGTCCGGCCTGGGTGCCGCCACCGCCGAATTGCTGGTCAACGCCGGCGCCAAAGTGATGTTGGTGGACATGAATGCCGAAGCCGTCGCCGCGCAGGCCCAGCGCCTTGGCGCGCAAAGTGTGGTGGCCGATATCAGCAATGAAGCCGCTGCCGAAGCCGCCGTGCAGGCGACCGTTAAAGCCTTCGGCAGCCTCAACGGACTGGTCAACTGCGCCGGTATCGTCCGTGGCGAAAAGATCCTCGGCAAGAACGGCCCGCATGCGCTGTCGAGTTTTGCCCAAGTGATCAACGTCAATCTGATCGGCAGCTTCAACATGCTGCGACTGGCCGCAGCGGCCATTGCCGAGAGCGAAGCCAATGCCGATGGCGAGCGTGGGGTGATCATCAATACCGCCTCGGTCGCGGCGTTCGATGGCCAGATCGGTCAGGCGGCGTATTCTGCTTCCAAAGGCGCGATTGCCAGCCTGACCCTGCCGGCCGCGCGTGAACTGGCACGTTTCGGCATCCGCGTGATGACCATCGCTCCGGGCATTTTCGAAACCCCGATGATGGCCGGCATGACCCCGGAAGTGCGCGAGTCGCTGGCCGCTGGCGTACCTTTTCCGCCGCGCCTCGGGAAACCTGCCGAGTACGCCGCGCTGGTTCGGCATATCATCGAAAACAGCATGCTCAACGGTGAGGTGATCCGTCTCGACGGCGCCTTGCGCATGGCCGCCAAGTAAGGAGGATTTGTCATGACTATTGCCAACGATCCGATTGTTATCGTCAGTGCCGTCCGTACCCCGATGGGCGGTTTTCAGGGCGAACTGAAAAGCCTCACCGCGCCGCAACTCGGTGCCGCCGCGATCAAGGCCGCAGTTGAACGGGCCGGCGTCGCCAACGACGCGGTCGACGAAGTGTTGTTCGGTTGTGTATTGCCCGCCGGCCTCGGTCAGGCACCGGCCCGTCAGGCGGCTCTGGGCGCCGGGCTGGATAAATCCACGCGTTGCACCACGGTCAACAAGATGTGCGGTTCGGGCATGGAAACCACCATCCTCGCCCATGACATGCTGCTGGCCGGCAGCGCCGACGTGGTGATCGCTGGCGGCATGGAAAGCATGTCCAACTCGCCGTACCTGCTGGACCGCGCCCGCGCCGGTTACCGCATGGGCCATGGCCGCGTGCTCGATTCGATGTTCCTCGACGGCCTTGAAGACGCCTACGACAAGGGCCGTCTGATGGGCACCTTCGCCGAAGATTGTGCCGAAACCAACGACTTCAGCCGCGAAGCCCAGGATGCGTTTGCCATCGCCTCGACCACCCGCGCCCAGCAGGCGATCAAGGACGGCAGCTTCAAAGCCGAGATCGTTCCGCTCACAGTGACCGTCGGCAAGGAACAGCGGCTGATCAGCAACGACGAGCAGCCGCCGAAAGCCAAGCTGGACAAGGTCGCCTCGCTGAAACCGGCGTTCCGCGAAGGCGGCACGGTGACAGCGGCCAACTCCAGCTCGATCTCCGACGGCGCGGCGGCACTGGTGCTGATGCGTCAGTCGCAGGCGCAGAAACTCGGGTTGAAACCGCTGGCGGTGATTCACGGTCACGCTGCGTTTGCCGACACGCCGGGCCTGTTCCCGGTGGCACCGATTGGCGCGATCAAGAAGCTGGTGAAGAAGACCGGTTGGGCGTTGAACGAGGTCGATCTGTTCGAAATCAACGAAGCGTTCGCCGTGGTAGCGATGGCCGCGATGACCCACCTGGAAATCCCCCACGACAAGCTCAACGTGCACGGCGGCGCCTGCGCGCTGGGCCATCCGATCGGTGCCTCGGGCGCGCGGATTCTGGTGACCTTGCTCTCGGCCCTGCGCCAGAAAAATCTGAAACGCGGGATTGCGGCGATTTGCATCGGCGGCGGTGAAGCCACAGCGATGGCCGTGGAATGCGTGTATTAACGTTGGCACCGGACCCTGTGGGAGCGGGCTTGCCCGCGATGGCGGTGGGTCACACAGTCAATATGTTTACTGACACGGCCCCATCGCTGGCAAGCCAGCTCCCACAGGATTCTGTGTGGTAACCCGGATTTAAGTTAAGGATCCACCATGATTCCCAACGAAGACCAAACCCAGATCCGCGACATGGCCCGGCAGTTCGCCGAGGAACGGCTGAAACCGTTCGCCGCCGAGTGGGATCGCGAACATCGTTTCCCCAAGGAAGCCATCGGCGAAATGGCCGAGCTGGGCTTTTTCGGCATGCTCGTGCCGGAACAGTGGGGCGGTTGTGACACCGGTTACCTGGCCTACGCCATGGCCTTGGAAGAAATCGCCGCCGGCGACGGCGCCTGCTCGACCATCATGAGCGTGCACAACTCGGTCGGCTGCGTGCCGATCCTCAAGTTCGGCAACGACGACCAGCGCGAGCGCTTCCTCAAACCGTTGGCCAGCGGCGCCATGCTCGGTGCCTTCGCTTTGACTGAACCGCAGGCCGGCTCCGATGCCAGCAGCCTGAAAACCCGCGCCCGTCTGGAGGGCGATCACTACGTGCTCAACGGCTGCAAACAGTTCATCACTTCCGGACAGAACGCCGGGATCGTGATCGTGTTTGCGGTGACCGATCCGAGTGCCGGCAAGCGCGGCATCACGGCGTTCATCGTGCCCACCGATTCACCGGGCTACAAAGTCGCACGGGTCGAAGACAAACTCGGCCAGCACGCGTCGGACACCTGCCAGATTCTGTTTGAAGACGTGAAAGTGCCGGTGGGCAATCGGCTGGGTGAAGAGGGGGAAGGCTACAAAATCGCCCTGGCCAACCTTGAAGGCGGACGTGTCGGTATCGCTTCGCAAGCGGTGGGCATGGCCCGTGCCGCGTTCGAAGCGGCCCGCGACTACGCCCGCGAGCGCGACACCTTTGGCAAACCGATCATCGAACACCAAGCCGTGGCCTTCCGCCTCGCCGATATGGCCACGCAGATCGCCGTCGCCCGGCAAATGGTGCATTACGCCGCCGCGCTGCGCGATAGCGGTCAGCCGGCGCTGGTCGAGGCTTCGATGGCGAAACTGTTCGCCTCGGAAATGGCCGAGAAAGTCTGCTCGATGGCGTTGCAGACGCTGGGCGGTTACGGTTATCTCAACGACTTCCCGCTGGAACGCATTTACCGTGACGTGCGCGTCTGCCAGATCTACGAAGGCACCAGCGACATTCAACGCATGGTCATCTCACGCAACCTTTAACCCCAACCCTTTGTAGGAGCTGCCGCAGGCTGCGATCTTTTGCTTTTGATTGTTAAAAACAAGATCAAAAGATCGCAGCCTGCGGCAGCTCCTACAGGGTACAAATTCAGGAGTCATGTATGAGCTACGAAACAATTCTGCTGGAAAACCATGGCCGCGTCGGCCTGATCACCCTGAACCGTCCGCAGGCGCTGAATGCGTTGAACGCGCAACTGGTCAGCGAAGTGAACCACGCCCTTGATGCTCTGGAAGCAGACGCGAACATCGGTTGCATCGTCATCACCGGTTCGAAGAAAGCCTTCGCCGCCGGCGCTGATATCAAGGAAATGGCCGAGCTGAGCTATCCGCAAATCTACATGGACGACCTGTTCAGCGACAGCGACCGCGTGGCCAACCGCCGCAAGCCGATCATCGCTGCGGTCAACGGTTTCGCTCTTGGCGGTGGCTGTGAACTGGCGTTGATGTGCGACTTCATTCTGGCAGGCGACAACGCCAAATTCGGTCAACCGGAAATCAACCTCGGCGTGCTCCCGGGCATGGGCGGCACCCAGCGCCTGACCCGCGCGGTGGGCAAAGCCAAGGCCATGGAAATGTGCCTCAGCGGCCGGATGATCGATGCGGTGGAGGCCGAACGTTGCGGCATCGTTGCGCGGATCGTACCGAGCGATGAACTGCTCGACGAGGCGCTGAAGGTCGCCGCGGTGATCGCCAGCAAGTCGCTGCCGATTGCGATGATGGTCAAGGAAAGCGTCAACCGTGCGTTTGAGGTCAACCTGACTGAAGGCGTGCGTTTCGAGCGCCGGGTGTTCCACGCGGCGTTTGCGACGCAGGATCAGAAGGAAGGGATGGCGGCGTTTGTGGCCAAGCGCGCGCCGGAGTTTACCGGTAAGTAATGTTGCGTTCTCACTGACGCTATCGCGGGCAAGCCCGCTCCCACAGGGGATTTATGTCGTACACAAATCCCCTGTGGGAGCGAGCCTGCTCGCGAAGCTTTTGAGGCAACATCAAAAGATCGCAGCCTTCGGCAACTCCTACACCGGTTTCCTGTAGGAGCTGCCGAAGGCTGCGATCTTTTTGCTTTTACAGTGGGTAGTTCTTCAGTTCCCGCGCAATCACCATCCGCTGAATCTCGCTCGACCCCTCATAGATCTGGGTGATCCGCGCATCGCGGTAGTACTTCTCGACCGGATAATCCTCCAGATACCCGTACCCGCCATGAATCTGAATCGCCGACGAGCAAACCTTTTCGGCCATCTCCGAGGCGAACAGTTTGGCCTGCGACGCCTCCGACAGACACGGCTTGCCCGCCGTACGCAGACGCGCCGCGTGCAGGATCATCAAGCGCGCCGCGTTGATTTGCATGTGCATGTCGGCCAGCAGGTTGGCGATGCTCTGGTGTTCGTTGATCGGCTTGCCGAACTGGATGCGATCACGGGAGTACACAAGCGCCGCTTCAAACGCCGCCCGGGCGATGCCCAAGGCTTGCGCAGCAATGCCGATGCGGCCGCCTTCGAGGTTGGACAGGGCAATCGCCAGGCCTTTGCCGCGTTCCCCCAGCAGATTGGCCTCGGGAATGCTGCAGTTATTGAGGGTCACTGCGCAGGTGTCGGAGGCACGGATGCCCATCTTGTGTTCGGTGCGATCAACGATGAAACCCGGCGTATCGGTGGGCACCAGGAACGCAGAAATGCCTTTCTTGCCCAGATCCGGGTCGGTCACCGCAAACACGATCGCCAGTTTCGCCCGTTTGCCGTTGCTGACGAATTGTTTGGCGCCGTTGATCACCCACTGGCCGTCGCGCCGTTCGGCGCGGGTGCGCAGGTTGTGCGCCTCGGAGCCGGCCTGCGGTTCGGTGAGGCAGAAGCAGCCAATGACCTGACCGCTGGCGAGGTCGGCCAGCCAGGTTTGTTTCTGTTCTTCGCTGCCGTAATTCATGACTGGCCCACAACCCACCGAGTTGTGGATGCTCATAAATGCGCCAGTCGCGCCGTCACCGGCTGAAATTTCTTCGACGGCCAGCGCATAGGCGACGTAATCAACGTAAGTGCCGCCCCATTCCTCGGGCACCACCATACCGAGCAAACCGAGTTCGCCCATCTTCGCAACCAGCGCGTCGTCGATCCAGCCAGCCTTTTCCCAGGCTTGTGCGTGAGGTGCGATTTCGCCACGGGCAAAATCCCGGGCCATGTCGCGGATCATTACTTGTTCTTCAGTCAGTTCGAGATCGTGCATGGCTCAGCTCCCGCTCTCATCAAAACCGTTAAAGAAACTCGCGACGTGCCCGGCGTCCAGCGCGGCGAGGGTCGGCGGATTCCAGCGAGGTGTCTTGTCTTTGTCGATCAGCAGAGCGCGTACGCCTTCGATCAGGTCGCCGCGTTCGAACCACTGACGATCCAGATGCAGTTCGAGGGCGAAGCAGTGTTCCAGGCTCAGTTGCCGACCGCGACGGAGCATCTCCAGGGTCACGGCCATCGCCAGCGGCGAGCGGGTCTCCAGCAGGTCAGCGGTGGTCGTCGCCCACTCATGGCTGTCGGCGACAGTGACTGCGCGCAGTTGCTCGACAATGCTCGGCACGTCCGGCAGGGCGAAGAAATGGTCGATGGCCGGGCGCAACTTCTCCAGCGGCGCATCGCTCAGGGTTTGCACGCCGTTTTTCGCCAGCAGGCCCTGCAGATCCTTGAGCGGCGTGTCATGCCATTCCAGGTGATCAAGTTGTTCGTCGAGGCTCGCCAGTTGGCGGCTGTCGACAAACCAGTCGGCCAGCCCGCAATACAGCGCATCCGCCGCACGAATCTGCACACCGCTGACGCCCAGATAGATCCCCAGTTCACCGGGAATGCGCGAGAGGAAATAGCTGCCGCCGACATCGGGGAAATAACCAATGGCCACTTCCGGCATCGCCAGACGGCTCTTCTCGGTGATCACCCGCAGGTCCGCACCTTGCACCAGGCCCATGCCGCCGCCGAGGACGAAACCGTCCATCAACGCCAGTACCGGTTTGCGGTAGTGATGAATCGTCAGGTCGAGGGCGTATTCCTCGACGAAGAAATCTTCGTGCAGCGTAGCGCCGCTTTTGAAACTGTCGTACAGGGAACGAATATCGCCACCGGCGCAGAAAGCTTTTTCACCGGCACCGCGCAGTACCACCGCGTGCACATTGGCATCAGCGGCCCAGGCATCGAGTTGCTGCTGCAACTGGCGAACCATGTCGAGGGTGATGGCGTTGAGACCGGCGGGGCGGTTGAGGGTCAGGTGACCGATGTGGTTGCGAACCTCGGCCAGCACGTCGTTTTGCGTGGCATCCATGGACGGCGTCCGCGGGGATGAAGCCTGAGCAGTCATCACTAACTCCCTGCTTTTATTGTCTTTATTCGAGAAGCTCGCGCGCGAGCGTTGACGGATCGTAACAGTGCAAATTTGCCGTGTACAACGGGGATATGTGCAGGGGGAGTTTGCGTTTTTGCCTTAGGGAAAAATCGGATGTGCTTGTGTAGGAGCTGCCGAAGGCTGCGATCTTTTGATCTTGAAAAGATCGCAGCCTCGTTGCACTCGACAGCTCCTACAGGGAGAGTGAGGTGTCAGGTGAAGACTTCGCCGATGCTGCGGCGTTTGGCGTGCAGCTCGCTGGCGTGGATCAGTTGTTCGAGGTCTTCGGGAGTGACGTCGATAAAGGCCTCCATCTCAGCCAGTGCCCGTTTCAAATCCTCGGCGATAATTGACTGACTGTCGACGGGAGTCTGCAGCGGCGCGGGTTCGGCCGGGCGCTTCGGATAGCGGATGCGCGTCAGGTTGTTGTAGGCCAGCGCACTGAGCAGCATGCAGGCGGCGGCGAGCATCACCGGTTCCATGGCTTTCCAGTCCAGGGCAATGGTGGCGGGATCGGCCAGCACCAGTGTCAGCGCCAGTGCGCCGGCCGGTGGGTGCAGGCAACGCAACCAGCACATCAGAATCAGCGCCATGCCTGCCGCCAGACAGGCACTGCCCAGGGTTCGCCCAAGAACATGAGCCACCAGCAACGCAATGACACTGGCGCACAGATAGCCGCCGATGATCGACCAAGGCTGCGCCAGCGCACCGGAGGACACGGCGAACAACAGCACCGCCGAAGCGCCCAATGGCCCGATCAGGTGATACGCCACTTCATGGCCGAATACCTGACTGCACGCCCAGACACTGAACAAGGTGCCCAAGGCCATACCGATGGCGGCGCGGCTCCATTCGGTGGGGCGGGTGTTGATGGCGGCGGGGAACCAGCGAGCGAGCATGTGAATCGGGTCCTTGCAGTAAATTCGGGGCAAAAAAAAGGACTTGTCCGTTTCGGAAAGTCCTCGAAGCGTTCCAACTATTGGGGGAGGAACGCGCACAGTGTGCCGTGCAAATTCGATGCTGACAAATTCATATAAATGCTGCTTCAGTGCATTATTTTTGAATTATGGCCACGCGGCGTCCACTGACAAAACACAGATACCCACCCAGCGCGGCCAAAGCGCTCAGGGCGTAGAACATGCTCGGCGCCGGCGTGTGCATCAGCAGAAACCCGCACATCACCGGACTCAGCGCACCGCCCAGTGCCGCGAGGTTCTGCGCGCCGTAATAACTGCCGCGCAGCGCCTCCGGCGCGAGGGTGTCGACGAAGAGGAAATCCGCCGGGTAAATGATCATCTCGCCGAGGGTGAAGATGAACATCGCCACGCACCAGCCGACGAGGCTGTCCGCCAGGCTGAAACCGATCAGACCGACGATGAACAACGCCGTGCCGCCGGCAATCCAGAACCGCAGGTGCTCGCGCTTGAGAAAGCGCCCGATCTGGTATTGCAGCAGGATCACCGTGATCGCGTTGCAGGCCAGCAGGGCGGCCATGGTGTCGAGTGTCTGTTCTTGGGTATGGGTCACCAGCAGGTATTGCGACAGGTACAGGGTAAAGCGCCCGTGAACCAGGGTGCTGAGCAGACAACCGAGGGTGAACAGGATCATCGTGCGGTCGTTTTTCAGGATGATCAGGGTGTTCAGGAAACTCTGTGGTGGGCTGGCCTGCGACAGCGTATTGGTCTCGCGGGACACGCCCAGCAGCAGGAAAACGCTGCCGGCGGCAATCAGCCCGGCGACGATAAACGGCGCTGAAGGCTGAACCCCGGCAATCACAACACCGATCATCGGGCCAACGGCGTAGCCAATATTGGTCAGCGTGTAGTTCAGTGAAAACGCCTTGACCCGCTGGCCGACCGGCAGGTTTTCACTGAGCATCGCTTTGGAGCAGATCAGGAACAGTGCCGACGCCGTTTCACTGATGATCAGCACCAGCGTGACCAGGTACAGATTCTGCGCGAACGTCAGCAGCATCAGGCCGACACCGCTGGAGAGCATGGTCAGGATCAACAGCTGACGCTTGTCGAGGCGATCGATGATGTAGCCGCCGTACAGCGACAACAGCGTGGCACTGAACACGGCGATGCCCAACAGCAGACCGACGTCCTGCGGGTTGAGGCCCAGTTTGTTACTGAGGAACAGGGTCAGTAGCGGACTGATCAGGGCACGGCTGATGACGATGCTCAGCGAGGTGATCATCAGTCGGCGTATCAGGCGGGAGTAGGTGGCCACGGCAGTGCAAATGTCCTTATTTTTATGATGAAACCCGTGTGGGAACGAGCCTGCCCACAAATACCGAGTGTCAGGCGCCAACGCAGTTGACTGACAGGACGCTATCGCGAGCGGGCTCGTTCCTACAAGGGATTTGTCCTGTCAGGGCAAACTCAGCTGCATGGCGCAGCGTCGCTCGGCGGCAAAACCCTGTTCGATTTCGTTCTGCAGGGCATTGAGCAAATGCGCTTCGTGCTCACCGGGTGCGACTTCCACAAACCCCATCCGCTGATAAAACCGCGCATTCCACGGCACGTCGTGGAACGTGGTCAGGGTCACGGCGCGCATCTGCTCGCGGCGGGCATGTTCAATCGCGGCCAGCAGCAGTTGACGGCCCACGCCCTGACCCTGAAACACCAGGCCGACGGACAGTTCCTCAATGTGCAGTTGCTTGCCAACATCCTGCGCGCGGATAAACCCTGCGAGCTGCGCCGAGGTGGTTTCGGCGACCCAGACGTGGGCATGGTCGATGAATTGGCGATGTTGCGCGGCGCTGGCCACGTCGGTGTCGGCCAGCCAGGCGAGGGTCGGATCTGTGCGAAACAGCTCGGCGGCCGAGCGTTCAATGGCGGGGAGGGCGTCGGCATCACTCTGCCGCGCCCGGCGTACAACAAAACTCATGGTAAAAGTCCCTGTAAGCGCTGCCGCAGGCTGCGATCTTTTTCCCGAAAGCGCAAAAGATCGCAGCCTCAATCAGTTCCTACAAGGGTTTCAGGTACAGCAGCACGTAATCGTTCTTGTCGAAACGGCCGGTCAGTACCGGTTGCAGACCCGCCAGCGAGGTGCCCTGCAGCGATTGCAGGTCCTTGCTGTCCATCATCAGCCAGGCCGGGCCTTTGAGGGCTTCGAGTTGCTGCACCGTTTCGGTGAACTGCGGTTGCAGGTCCTGCTCGACGTTGACCATGAACTTGATCGCCTTGGCGTCTTTGCCCATGCCGTGCAGCACCAGCGGTGCCGGGTTCTGCTGCACCTGCGCGAACGCGTCGCGACTGAACGCCTGCGTGTCGTACAAGCGTCGCTCCACCGGTTCGAACACCGCGGCATACACCATCCACAATGCGAGCACCGAGCACAGCGCCAGCACTTCGGCACGCCAACGCGGCATCAACAGGCGCGACAACGCGAGCAATTGCAGAACACCGAGTACGATCAGCACCAGAGTCAGACCGTCGAGCTGCTCGGGGAAGCGGCGTTTGGCAACCAGCAGGGCCACCATCAACAGTCCCGGCGTCACCAGCCAAATGCCTTGGATCAACCCACGCAATACGCGGAACACCCGACCGTGCAGCACCTGAAACGGGTACGCCGCGATGATCGCCGCCATCGGCAACATCGGCAGCAGGTAACGCGCCTTCTTCGCCTGCGGAATCGACAGGCCAACCATGACGATCAGCCCGGCAGCCGCGCAGTATTGCACCAGACGCAAGGCCGGCCCGCGCTGATGCGGTTTGCTCAGCCAGGTCGCCGCCAACGCCAGGATCGCCAGCGGATACGCCAGTGCGTAGTTGCCCATGGAACTGGTGAAGTAATACAGCGAACCGCTGACGCCTTCACTGCCGTCCATGCGCCCCATGAACTGCATGCGGATCACGTCTTGCAGGAACGCTTCGCCGCCACTGAGTCTGGCCAGCCACAACAGCAGCCCCACGCACGCGGCGAGCAGGATCGACGCCAGCACACCGAACACCAACAGGCGTTTCCACTCACGATTGAGCAGGTAGTAACTGCAGAGCATGCCGGTCGGCACCACCAGGCCGATCGGCCCACGGATACCAAAACCCAGCAGCAACAGGACAAAGATCAGCGGCCAGCGTCGGCGCGAGCCAAAGTGGTCGTGCGCGTAACCCAGATAAAACACCGACAGCGCCACGGCTGCGAGCATCAGGTCTTGCGACACCGCGCGTACTTCGGTGACGAAGGTGCTGGTGAGCATCAGCAGCGCAATGCTGATCAACGCCCAACGCTGCGAATGCACCGCCAGCAAGCGGTACATCAACGTCACGATCACGCCGCCGGCAATGGCGCTCGGCAGCCACGCCGTCAGGGTATTGATCGCGCCGAAGGGCAGCGACAACAGCCAGATGAACAGCGTCGAGAGCGCCGAATAATCGGCGTACGGCTGCCCGTAGGTCGTCGGGAATACCGTTGGCCCGTGCCTGAGCATCTCTTGGGCAAACAGCACAAAACGTGAATCGAAGCCAATGGGAGCCTGTCCGTAAACCCCGGCGATAAACAACAGCAGTGCCAGCAGCCCTGCGATCAGGGACTGCCGGCGGATGACAGGCGACAACGTGATCAAGCGACTTCCGCTTTGTTAGGCCACTGCTGCAGTGGCATCGGCAGTTTGCGCGAATCGCCTCGGCCGATCGGGAAGTACTTGAAGCCATTGCGCGCCAGACGCTCGGCGTCGTACAGGTTGCGGCCATCGAAGATCACCGGGGCTTTCAGGCGTTGCTCGATCAGGTCGAAATCCGGCGCCTTGAATTGCTGCCATTCGGTGCAGATGATCAGCGCATCGGAACCGGCCAGCACCGATTCCGGGGTGCCCATCAGCATCAGTTTTTCTTCGTTCGGGTACAGATGCTGGGTTTCCTGCATGGCTTCCGGGTCGAACGCGCGCACACTGGCGCCAGCGGCGAACAGCGAATCGAGCAGCACGCGGCTCGGCGCATCGCGCATGTCGTCGGTGTTTGGCTTGAACGCCAGGCCCCACAGGGCGAAGGTCTTGCCGCGCAGGTCACCCTTATAGAACGCGTTGATACGGTCGAACAGCTTGTGCTTCTGCCGCTCGTTGATCGCTTCGACCGCTTGCAGCAGGTCGCTGGAGCAGTGCGCCTGCTCGGCGCTGTGAATCAGCGCGCGCATGTCTTTGGGGAAGCACGAGCCGCCATAACCGCAGCCCGGGTAGATGAAGTGGTAACCGATGCGCGTGTCGGCACCGATGCCCTGACGGACCGATTCGATGTCGGCGCCCAGGTGTTCGGCCAGTTCGGCGATCTGGTTGATGAAGCTGATCTTGGTCGCCAGCATGCAGTTGGCGGCGTATTTGGTCAGCTCGGCGCTGCGCAGGTCCATGAACATGATACGGTCGTGGTTGCGGTTGAATGGCGAGTACAGGTCGCGCATCACATCGCGCACGTCGTCACCTTCGCAGCCAATGACGATGCGGTCCGGACGACGGCAGTCGGACACCGCCGAACCTTCCTTGAGGAATTCCGGGTTGGAGACGATATCGAACTGCAGCTCACGACCGGCCTTGTCGAGCGCGGCTTGAATGTGCGCACGCAGGGTGTCGCCGGTGCCAACCGGTACGGTGGATTTCTCCACCAGAATCAGCGGCTGCTCACGGTGGCGCGCCACCGCGTCACCCACCGACAGCACGTATTTCAAGTCAGCCGAGCCATCGTCGCTGGACGGTGTACCCACGGCGATGAATGCGACACGACCGTGCTGCACGGCGAGTTTTTCATCCGAGGTGAAATGCAGGCGGCTGGAGTCCAGACCTTCGCGCACCAGGCTCGACAGGCCCGGTTCGAAGATGCTGACGTGACCCTGGCGCAGCAGTTCGACTTTCTTCTGATCGATGTCCATGCACACGACGTCGTGACCGACTTCGGCCAACACGGCGGCCTGCACCAGACCGACATAACCGCTACCAAATACTGTGATTTTCATGGAGCACTCCTGAATTCGGGCGCACGAGACGGACGAGTGTTAATAGTGATGACCCCGAGCATGACCAGTGCCACGCCCAGCGATTTAGTGAAACTGAACGATTCGTTGAACAGCGGCAGACTGGCCGCCAGCAGGTACACCAGCGCATAGCTGATGCTCAACAGTGAATAGGCCCGCCCCAGCGGCAGATCGCGCAAGGCCGCGAGCCAGCAGAGCATCGACAGGGCGTAGGCGAAAATTGCCGCCACCACCACGGCCAGTGCCGACAGATCGACACTGCCAGTGCTCAACGCCGCCAGCCATTGTTCCGGTTGCGGCAGGCGCGTCATGCTCCAGCGCATCCCCAACTGGGCAGCGCTGACCAGACCCACGCTGGCCAGCGCAAAACCGATACCTCGTGCCTGGTTCATGACTGTTGCCCCAGCAAAACCACGCCACCGATCACCAGCACCACGCCCAGCCAATGCTGGCGGTCGATGGGCTCGCGAAAGACGAAGCGGGCGATCAGGGTGATCAGCACGAAGTTGAGGCTGAGCATCGGGTAAGCGATGCCCACTTCAAGACGTTGCAGCACCAGCAGCCAGACCAGCAGCCCGCTGCCGAGTGAAAACAGCGCCAGCCACAACCACGGCGAACGCAGTTTGTCAGCCCACGACGACTCAACGCCGCGCCAGCTCTCCACGGCGAATTTCTGTGCGACTTGCCCCAGACACGTCAGCAGACACGCCGTCAGTAACAGCAACCAACTCATGACGGATCCTTGGGCAGCACCATGATCACCAGATTGCCCGATTCGTAACGGGTACCGTCTTTAGGCAGCAGATCGAGTTCTTCAAGTTCGTCCTGACCCTTGACGCGCATCAGCACGCCGACCGAGCCGCTGCGGCGCGCTTCACGTACCCATTGCTGAACGTTGTCTTTGGTGAGTCGGCGTTCAGCACCTTCCGGGTAGGACAGACCGTATTTGAGTTCGCCGACCGTGTTGTACAGCGCGACCTCTGGTTGTTTCATGCGCCAGGCCAGTGCCGCTGCGGCGCCCAGATCGTTGCTCAGCAAGTGCGTGGCACCGGACAGTTCAGTGACGTGATGGCGGATGAACTGATCCGGGGTTTTGTTGGCCACCACCGATTTGGGCAACGCCGCCGGCAGGATCCCGGCCAGCAGCAGGCTGCCCAGCGCCGGTGCCGCCCAGCATTGCAGCGGCAGGAACGCTTGCGCCAGGTTGGCGATGATCCAGCCGATCAAGGCAATGAACACCAGCACCATGCTGTGCAGTTCGTGGTCGTACACCGGTTTGTTCAGTTGCAGGTAAACCAGTGCGATCAGCGTGACCACACCCAGCAGCAGGTTCAGCAGACCATTGATCCCCAGCGCCCGACCTTGTTCCAGACGCAGACGATCAGCCAGCGCATTGCCCAGCAGCAGTGCCAATGGCAGCAGGCACGGCAGGATGTAGGTCGGCAGCTTGCCGTTGCTCAGGCTGAAAAAGCCCAGCGGCAACCACAGCCACAACAGCAGGAAAACCATGTTCGGCTGGGCCCGGGTTTGCCAGGCTTGCTTGAACGCGGTCGGCAACAGGCCAACCCACGGCAGACTGAACGCCACCAGCAGCGGCAGGTAAAACCACCATGGCGCATCGTGCTGCGCATCGTCACCGGCGAAGCGGCGGATGTGTTCGTGCCAGAAGAAAAACCGCCAGTAATCCGGTTCCTGTGCGTGCACCGCCAGTGCCCACGGCAAGCTGACGACGATCGCGATGGCGATGGCCACCGGACCGAACACCAGCAATTCACGCCAGCGTTTCTGCCAGAGCATCCACGGCAACGCGATCAGCACCGGCAGCAACCAGGCGAGAAAGCCCTTGGTCATGAAGCCCATGCCGCAGGCCAGCCCCAGTAGCGCCCAGGCGCCCAGGCGGTGCCCGGTGCTTTTGCTGTCAAGCGCAAACCACAGCGCCACCAGACTCAGGTTGACCCAGAAGGTGAATTGCGGATCGAGGTTGGCGTACCCGGCCTGACCGGCGACGACTGTGAAACTCATGTAGAGCAGGGCGCAGACGAAGCTCTTGCGCGGATCGTTCCATAGCCTGCGTGCGACCAGGTAGGCCAGCAACACACTCAAAGCCGTGCTGAGGGCCGACGCGAAGCGCACGCCGAACAGGTTCTGCCCGAACAGTTCCTGGCCGATGGCGATCATCCAGTAGCCGGCAATCGGCTTCTCGAAATAACGCAGGCCCATGAAATGCGGCGACACCCAGTTGCCACTGAGCAGCATGTCCTGGCTGATCTGTGCGTAACGGGTTTCGTCGGGGATCCACAGGCCATGGGTGCTCAACGGCAACAGATAGGCCAGCAGACAAAGGCCGACCAACAGCGGCAGTGCCCAGCGTCTGGTCATGCGCCTTGCACTCCCAGCCAGCCTTCGCGGCCTTCGAGCGCACCGCGTTGCACGCGGCCCACGGGCAAGGTGTTGAAATACTCGGGCAGCAAGTTGCCCAAGGGTTGGAAGTCAATGTGGCGCTGGCGTGCATCGGCCAGCAATTGACGAAAGTCCTGAGCCATCAGAATCCCTTCTACTTCGGCATGAATGGTGTAGACGTTGAGTGCTTGCGACTGGAACCGGTCGAGGATGAAGGCGTTGAAGTCCTTCGCCGCCACGTGCGGGCCGACGACTTCGTCGAAGGTCGGCAGGTCCACTGGAATCTGCGGCGTGCCCGGTGTGCCGTCCGCCAGCAGCGGACGGAACAGGCTCTGCCCACGGCAATCGCTGTTGTAGCGAAAGCCGAAAGTCTGCTTGGCCTCGATCACGCGCTCGTCCGCACGCCAACCGGCGGCGGCCGAACACTGGATCTTTTCGCCGAGGATGTCGCTCAAGGTGTCGACGCCGCGACGGATCTGTTCGATCAGTTGCGCGTCACTCCAGCGACCGGCATTGGCCTGCCAGCCATGGTGATCCCAGGCGTGCAGGCCAACCTCGTGACCGGCGTCCCGGGCCTGACGCATCAGGTGCCCGAGATCACGGCCAATCGGTTTGCCGGGCCAGGCGGTGCCGGCCAGCAGAATGTCCCAGCCGTACAGGCCGGCAGCGTTGGAACGCAGCATTTTCCAGAGGAACTGCGGGCGAATCAGGCGCCACAGATGCCGGCCCATGTTGTCCGGGCCGACACTGAAGAAAAACGTTGCCTTGACCTGTGCCTCGTCGAGCATCTCCAACAGACGCGGCACACCTTCTCGGGTGCCGCGGTAGGTGTCGACATCGATACGAAGACCTGCCTGCATTACTTCTTGTCCGCGATTTCGAGCATGGCTTCACGCAGGAAGAAGTCCAGGGTGTTGCCGATGGTCTCGCGCATTTCCACGGTCGGCTCCCAGTTCAGCAGGCGCTTGGCGTTGGCAATGCTTGGTTTGCGGTGCTCCACGTCCTGGTAACCGGCACCGTAGAACGCCTTGCTTTCCACGTCGCGGAAACCGGCGAACGGCGGGAAGTTGTGACGCAGCGGGTGTGCTTCGAACTGACGCAGCAGCTCCTCGCCCAGTTGACGGATGCTGGCTTCGTTGTCCGGGTTGCCGATGTTGATGATCTGACCGTTGCAGACATCGTTGTCGTTGTCGATGATGCGCGCCAGTGCTTCAACGCCGTCAGCGATGTCGGTGAAGCAACGCTTCTGCTCGCCACCGTCGAACAGGCGGATTGGCGTGCCTTCCACCAGGTTGAGGATCAACTGGGTGATGGCGCGGGAGCTGCCGATACGGGCCGAATCCAGTCGGTCCAGACGCGGACCCATCCAGTTGAACGGACGGAACAGGGTGAAGTTCAGGCCCTTGGCGCCGTAAGCCCAGATCACGCGGTCCAGCAGTTGCTTGGAGACCGAGTAGATCCAGCGCTGCTTGTTGATCGGGCCAACGATCAGGTTCGAGCTGTCTTCGTCGAAGTTCTTGTCCTGGCACATGCCATAGACTTCGGAGGTCGACGGGAAGATCACGCGCTTGTTGTACTTGACGCAGTAGCGAACCAGCTTCAGGTTTTCTTCGAAGTCCAGTTCGAATACGCGCAGCGGGTTGCGGGTGTATTCGATCGGCGTGGCGATGGCCACCAGCGGCAGGACCACGTCGCACTTCTTGATGTGGTACTCGATCCACTCGGAGTGAATGCTGATGTCGCCTTCGACGAAGTGGAAGTTCGGGTGGCTGCGCAGGCGGTCGATCGCGTCGGAGCCGATGTCCAGACCGTAGACTTCGTAGCGGTCGTCACGCAGCAGGCGCTCGGACAGGTGGTTACCGATGAAGCCGTTGACACCGAGGATCAGCACGCGGGTACGACGTGGCGCACGCCCGGATTCGGCGCCGCGCAGCAGCGAGCCATCCACCAGACCCAGTTCGTTGGCCAGTTGCGGGCCGCTGAGGTACAGACCGTTGTCGTTGCGCTGACCGGCGTTGATCACCAGCGAGTCCTGACCGCAGGCAATGCGCAGCGGATCGACGCTGATCACGCGGCCTGGCGCCTGGCCTTCGTTGCCCTTGACGACGTCGGCGCTCCAGACGATCAGTTTGTGCTCGCCCACGGCGCAGAACGCACCCGGGTAAGGACGGGTCACGGCGCGCACCAGGTTGAACAGTTCTTCGGCCGGTTTGGCCCAGACCAGTTTGCCGTCCGCCGGGGTGCGACGACCGAACACGGTGGCTTTCGATTCGTCCTGCGGGGTTTCAGTGATCTTGCCTTGCAGCATGTTCGGCAGGGTATCGCGCAGCAGGTCGCTGGCGGCGGTGCGCAGTTTGGCGTGCAGGGTCAGGCCGGTGTCGCTGCGGTCGATGGCAACGCGCTGCTGGGCAACGATGGCGCCGGCATCAGCGCGCTTGACCATGCGGTGCAGGGTCACGCCGGTTTCGGTTTCGCCGTTGACCAGCACCCAGTTCGCCGGAGCGCGGCCGCGGTAGCGCGGCAACAGCGAACCGTGCAGGTTGAATGCACCTTTTTTGGCCAGGGCCAGCAGTGGCTCGCTCAGCAGGTTGCGGTAGTAGAAGGAGAAAATGTACTCCGGGTCCAGCTTGGCGATGCGCTCGATCCACAGCGGGTGGTTGGCGTCTTCCGGGGCGTGCACCGGGATGCCTTTGTTGGCGCACAGCTGTGCAACCGAGGCATAGAACGCGTTTTCTTTCGGATCATCGGCGTGAGTGAACACTGCTGCAATGTCATAGCCGCTGTTGAGCAGGGCTTCAATGCCGGCGCAGCCAATATCGTGGTAGGCGAAGACAACAGTTTTTGCACTCATGAGAGAACCTGATCGGAAGTGGAAGAAGTAGCGGTAGAAGAAAGACCATCAACGGTGACGGCAGGGGCCGGAGCGGCCGGCTGGCTGCGCAACACCTTTTCGATGAAGAAACGTGGACGGGCGCGGACATCGCTGTACATGCGGCCCAGGTATTCACCCAGCAGGCCCATGCCGATGAACTGGCCACCGGTGAACACGAACAGCACGGCGAACAGCACGAACATGCCGTCACCGGCCCAACCGGCACCGAAGGCCAGACGCAGAACGATCAGCGCAACGGCGAACAGCACACCCAGACCGGCCATGGCGAAGCCGACGATGCTGAGCAGACGCAGCGGCGTGGTGGTCATGCAGGTCACCAGATCGAACATCAGGTTGATCAGGCGCATCGGGCTGTATTTCGAGTCGCCGTGTTCACGCTCGGCGTGGGCCACGACGATTTCGGTGGTGTGACGGGCGAAGCTGTTGGCCAGGATCGGGATGAACGTGCTGCGTTCGCGGCA
This sequence comes from Pseudomonas sp. SCPG-7, assembly GCF_002156405.1. Classification (NCBI taxonomy): domain Bacteria; kingdom Pseudomonadati; phylum Pseudomonadota; class Gammaproteobacteria; order Pseudomonadales; family Pseudomonadaceae; genus Pseudomonas; species Pseudomonas sp. SCPG-7. Next base: position 574,311 of record NZ_MVOO01000001.1, read on the forward strand.
GGCGAGCATCGCGTCGATGATGGTGCGGCGGTAGGCGCGCAGCATGCAGCCGTAGTCGCTCATGGCAACGCCAGTGGAGCGCTGCACGGCAAGGTTGATCAGCTTCGACGGATAACGGCGCAGCGCCGAATCCTGACGATTGCCGCGCACGGTGCCGACCACGTCGTAACCTTTTTCGGCCTCGGCCACCAGTCGCGGGATTTCTTCCGGCGGGTTCTGCAGGTCGGCGTCGAGGGTGATCACCACGTCGCCCTTGCACTGTTCGAAACCGGCCATGATCGCGGCGTGCTGACCATAGTTGCGGTTGAGAATGACCGCCACGAACGGGCTGTTCTCACGCCCGGCGGCTTCTTCAAGCATGTTTGCCGATTCGTCGCGGCTGCCGTCGTCGACCAGCACGATTTCGAAATCGTGATGCAACTGGCGGCAGGCCGCCTCGGTACGACGCAGCAACTCGGGCAGGCTTTCCTGTTCGTTGTAGACCGGGATGACGATCGACACGCTACGGATTGGATAAGGTTTCACAGGCGTTTTTCCATGATGTGTGCGATGGCACCGACCACCCGGTCAAGGTCTTGACCGGTCATGTCGGGGAACAGCGGAATCGAGCACAGCCGCGCCGAGTTCCATTCGGTGTTGGGCAGGTAGAGGTCGGGGTCACGCTGGCGATACCAGGTGTGCAAGTGGGTGGCGATGAAATGGATACCGGTGCCGATGCCCTGATCCTGCAACGCCTTCATGAAGGCTTCGCGGTCCATGCCGCAACGCTCGCTGTCGATGCGCAGGATGAACAGGTGCCAGGCGTGTTGCTGGGCGTAGTCGGGCAGGGCCAGCGGTTGCACTGGCAGGCCTTCGAACTTTTGCAAATAGGTCGTGGCCAGTTCGGTGCGGCGGGCGTTGATTTCGTCCAGGCGCTGCAACTGCACGAGGGCAATCGCGGCGTTGATGTCGGCCAGGTTGTATTTGAAGCCCGGCTCCATCACTTGTGCCTGCGGCTTGCGGCCACCGGTCAGACGGTCATAGGCGTCGACGCCCAGGCCGTGGAATTTGAGCATGCGCACGCGGCTGGCGAGGGCTTCGTCGTCGGTGACGAACATCGCGCCTTCGGCACAGGTCATGTTCTTGATCGCGTGGAACGAGAAGATCGCCGTGCCTTGCGAACCGACGTGACGCCCCTTGTAGCGCGTGCCGGCTGCGTGGGCGGCGTCTTCGATGACCGGGATGCCGTGTTTGTCGGCCAGGGCATACAGCGGATCGAGATCGAATGCTGCGCCGGCATAGTGCACCGGAATGATTGCCTTGGTCCGCGGGGTGATGGCCGCTTCGATGCGTGCAGCGTCGGTCATCAGCGTGTCGCGGTCGACATCGACGAACACCGGTTTGGCGCCCAGCAGGGAGATCATGTTGGCGGTCGAGACCCAGGTCTGCGACGGGGTGATGACTTCGTCGCCCGGGCCGATGCCCAGGGCCAGCAGCGTGATGTGCATCCCACCGGTGGCCGAAGACAAGGCCACCGCGTGCTTGCAACCCACGTACTGCGCAAATTGCTCTTCGAGTGCCTGGTTTTTCGGCCCCGTGGTGATCCAGCCCGAGCGCAACACCTGCTCGACAGCGGCAATTTCCTCATCGCCGATACTGGGGCGAGAGAAGGGGAGAAACGCCTGACTCATGGGCACCTCATTGCAAAAAATAAAAGGATGGACTCACGCAACTGTTGGATCCAACCACAGCGTAGACACAGAAAAGCGCTCCTGCATCAATAACTTGGCAAAAAAAGCATGACGTCGGGGATTGATTGACTTTTCACGATTTGCCCGGCAGGTTGGGGCATAGCCACTACCGAACCTATGGGAATTAAGGTTATGCCGGTTTTTGTGAAAGGAACATGAAAAACCGGTTGGCGAATCGTTTATCTGTCACTTATACAGCCGCTGTTCAGGCTTCTGCCGTCCATCGCAGTTTTTTGTCCGACAGTGCCGCTCAAGTACCTTCTTTACTTCAAGTACATTGCATTTGTTAGTTGTTGTAGTGCTGTACATTTTTTACTCAAGGTTTAACGTTTGATTGATTTAGTTGCTGCAACCCCCGACGCTCCAAAAACCAACCCGATGAGCCTGTACCTCGCGCGTTTGGCGCCCTCCAGCCAATTGACCATGCGTTACGTGCTGCAAGATGCGGCCGATCGCCTGGGCTTTGAAGACATGAATGTCGAAGAGATTCCCTGGCATGCCTTGCAACCAGAAGATGTTGTTGCACTGGTTGCTGCATTACGCGCAGACAACTACGCACCGAACACTTCTTCGTTGTATGTGAATGCGGTGCGCGGCGTCATGAACGAGGCCTGGCGCATGAGCCTGATCAGCCAGGAACATCTTTTGAAGATGCGCTCGGTCAAGGGCATTGCCGGCACACGGTTGTCCCAGGGGCGCAATCTCAAGCGCACGTTGATTCACGAATTGATGGAAGTCTGCGCTGCCGACCCGCGCCCGCAGGGCCTGCGCGATGCGGCAATCATCGCGTTGCTGTACGGCACCGGTATGCGCAAGTCGGAATCGGTGGACCTGGACCTGAATCAGGTCGACTTCACAGAGCGCAGCCTGTGCGTCACCGCCAAGGGCAACAAGCAGTTGATCAAGTACGCCCCGGCGTGGGCATTCAGCAAGCTCGATGCGTGGCTCGAACTGCGCCGTTCGCAGCTCAAGGAAGGTGAGAGCGACGATGCCTTTCTGTTCAACCGCATTCGCCGTGGCAGCCACATCACCCGCGAGCGCATTACCAAGCATGCGATCTACTACATTGCCCGCCAACGGGGTATGCAGGTCGGGGTGAAGATCATGCCCCACGATTTCCGTCGCTCGTTCATCACTCGGGTGATCGAGGAGCACGACCTGTCGATTGCGCAGAAACTGGCGCATCACAGCAACATCCAGACCACCGCCAACTACGATGTGCGCGATGACAACGAGCGGCGGCGGGCGGTGGATCGCTTCGATCTCTGATCAGTTCAGGCCAAACACATGCGCCGCACCGAGCACCGACAGCTGCACCGCGCTGCCGGCGGGCGGTGCGTGCATGCCGGTGCTGCGCACCAGAATCGAACGGGCCGGATCCTGAGTCGCGGATGAACTCAGTTCAACCGTCAAAGTGCAGGTGTTGCCGGCAAAATCACGGTCGGTGACCCGCGCGTGGCAGCCGTAACTGTCAGAGGCCACCTCGGCGATCTGCAGTTGTTCGGGGCGCAGCATGATTTGCGCGGCGCCACTGAAACCGTTGCTGTTCACTGCCACCGGACCCAGGTCGCAATGCGCCCAACCCGCCTCGATCTGCGCGGGCAGGACCACCGCTTCGCCGAGAAAGTGCGCGGTCTGTTCATCCTCCGGATAGCGGTAGAGATCCATCGGATGCCCGGACTGCACCAGCCGGCCACTGCGCATCACGGCCAATTGATCGGCAAACGACAACGCCTCGCTCTGATCGTGAGTCACCAGAATGGTGGTGACGCCGGCGTCTTCGAGCAGGCGCGCGACCATTTTGCGCATGGCACTGCGCAAGCCGGTGTCGAGGGCGGAGAACGGCTCATCCAGCAGCATCAGTCGTGGTTGTTGCGCCAGAGCGCGGGCCAGCGAGACCCGCTGTTGCTGGCCGCCCGACAGCTCATGCGGCCAACGGTGGGCCATGTTGGCGTCGAGCGCCACGCTGTCCATCAACTCGAGGATGCGCTGGGTGCGGGCCGCACCGGTCAGGGCCAGACCGAAGCCGATGTTCGCCGCCACCGTCATGTGCGGGAACAACGCACCGTCCTGCGGCACGTAGCCGATCTGCCGTTGATAGGCCGGCACCGCGTGGCTGCGATCGACCAGCGTCTGGCCGTTGAGCGTAATGCTGCCGCTGTCGGGGAATTCGAACCCGGCGATCATCCGCAACAGCGTGGTTTTGCCGGAACCGGAGGGGCCGACGATCACCGTGCGGCTGCCGGTCGGCACGTTGAGGCTGACGTCGTCGAGCGCCTTCTGCGCGCCGAAGGTTTTACTGAGGTTGTGCAGTTCGAGAGCGTTCATCGGCCAGCGGTACGCCTGGATTGGTGATAGAGAATGGCCGTCAGCGGCAGTGAAAGCAGGATCATCAAAAACGCGTAAGGCGCTGCGGCGGCGTAATCGATTTCGCTGGTCATCGCCCAGAAACCGGTAGCGAGGGTGCGCGTGCCGTTGGGCGCGAGCAGCAGGGTTGCGGTCAGCTCATTGGTGATTGCCAGGAACACCAGCGCCGCACCTGCCGCCGCGCCGGGAGCCGCCAGGCGCACAGTGATCAGCCACAATGCGCGCAACGGCGAGCGGCCAAGGCTTTGTGCGATGTTTTCCAGCTCGACCGGGGCTTGCGCGAAACCGGCGCGCAGACTGACCAGCGCCCGCGGCAGGAACATCAGCAGATAGGCCAAGAGCACCGTGATGGTGGTCTGGTAGATCGGCCGGGCGAAATGAATGGTCACGGTGACCAGCGCCAAAGCAACGACAATGCCGGGCAGTGAACTGGTGATGTAGTTGCAGCCTTCCAGCAAGCGCTGGAGCTTGCCCGGAGAGCGGATCGACAGCCACGCAATGGGAATCGCCGCGACACTGGTCAACAATGCGCCGGCCACGCCATACGACAGGGTTTGCAGCAAGGCTGGCAACAGCTCGTCGCCTTGCCAGACCTGCGCACCACCGGCCACCAGCCAGCGGCCCAGCGTGAGCAACGGCACACCAAGTGCCAACAAGCACGTCAGCGTTTGCAGCAGCAGCGCCAAGGTTGTCGCGCCACGCCCCAGTTGCACACTGCGCTGATCCCGGGCGCTGCCGGAACCGACCCGCGCATAACGCGCCTGGCCACGAGCAGCGGATTCCGCCGTGAGCATCGCCAGACAGCACAGCGCCAGAACCCCGGCGAGCATGTTGGCGGCCGGGCCGTTGAAGGTCGATTTGAACTGATCGAAGATCGCCGTGGTGAACGTGTCGAAACGGATCATCGCGTACAGGCCGTATTCGGCCAGCAAATGTAGACCGACCAACAACGCGCCACCGCAGATTGCCAGGCGCAATTGCGGCAACACCACCCGGAAAAACACCGCCCACGGCTTCAGCCCGAGGGACTGAGCGACATCTTCAATCGCCGGATCGAGACGGCGCAAGGTCGCGGCAATCGGCAAATACAGAAACGGGAAATAGGCGATCACCGACACCAGCACGCCGGCCGGCAGACCGTGGATCGACGGAATCAAACTGACCCACGCATAACTGTGGACGAACGCCGGCACGGCCAGTGGCGCAACCGCCAGCAGCGACCACAGACGCCGGCCGGGCAGATTGCTGCGTTCGGTCAGCCAGGCCAGGGTTGTCCCGAGCACAATGCACAGCGGCAAGGTGATCAGCACCAGCAGCACGGTGTTGATCAGCAACTCGCCGACCCGCGGGCGAAACACCAGGGCTTCGAGGGTCGCCCAACCGGTGTACCACGCCACGCCGATCACGAAGGCAATCGGCAGCAGTGACAGCAACGACACCAGCACCGCCGAGCTCACCACCCACGAACTGCCGCGCCCGGCCAGCGTGCGGGGCGGGTGGAGGAGACTGGCGGGGGCCGTCGCAACGGCCGGTGCAGGCAAGGTTTCGGGCATCACTTAGAGCAACCCGGCCTGGGTCATCAGCTCGACGGCTTTTTTGCTGTCGAGGGTCGACGCATCGACTTTCGGCGCATCGAGGGTTTTCAGCGGGGTCAGCTTCGGATTGGACGGCGCGTCTTTACCCACGGCGTATTCGAAGGAGGTGCCGGTTTCGAGCACTTCCTGACCTTCCTTGCTGGTGATGTATTTGACGAACTTCTGCGCTTCATCCTGATGCTTGCTCGATGCCAGCACGCCGGCGCCGGAGGTGCTGACGAACGCGCCCGGATCCTGATGTTTGAAGTAGTACAACTGGGTGTTTTTGCTGTTCTCGCCGGTCTTGGATTGATCGACGAAGCTGTAATAGTGGTAAATCACGCCGCTGTCGATCTGCCCGGCGTTCACCGCTTTCAGTACCGCACTGTTGCCGCGATAGATCGTGGCGTTGGTCTTCATGCCCTTGAGCCATTCCAGCGTGGCGGCTTCGCCTTTCTGTTGCAGCACAGCGGCGACGATCGCCTGGAAGTCCGCGCCAGCCGGGGAGGCGGCCCATCGGCCTTTCCAGGCTGGGGTGGCGAGGTCGAGCAGGGATTTGGGCAGGTCTTTTTCAGTCAGCTTGTTCGGGTTGTAGACGAACACGGTGGAACGGGCAGCGATGCCGACCCAATTGCCGTGGGCCGGACGGTAGGCAGCGTCGACTTGTTCAAGGGTCGCGGGCGCCAGCGGCGTAAACAATTTGGCGTTGTCCACCAGCACCATCGCCGGGGAGTTCTCGGTGAGGAATACGTCTGCCGGCGAGGCGGCGCCTTCCTGCACGAGCTGGTTGCCCATCTCGGTGTCATCGCCGTTGCGAATGGTCACCGGGATTCCGGTTTCCTCGGTGAAACCGGCCACCCAGGCCTTGGTCAGCGTTTCATGCTGCGCGTTGTAAACCACCAGACCCACCGAGTCGGCGGCAACAGCATGCCCGGTGCCGAGCAACGCGGTGGCCAGCAATGCGCGCTTGAAGAAGGATGGAAAGCGTGGATTCATTCGGGCAGCTCCTGTTTTCAGACGTTATGAGCAAACCCTCGCAGGAAACAATGCGAACGATTTGCAAGTGTCGAGTCGCGGCAATGTAGGGTGGCAAATGAGAAAAAAACGTCAAAGAAGCCGTTAATAGTTGTCATTGCCATTCAAATTTACCGCGACTCTCTACTTTTGTCTTAACGTCATCGCTCAGGAGTGGGGGATGTAAGCCACGCTCTGGTCTTCCCGCCCGTGAAAGACCTGCTCGCCACGGGTGGGCGTGGTGGTAATGACCTGATGGTCAGCCTTCAATGCATCGAGCGGCACGGCGTCACCGGAACGGTATTGCGCCACGAAAATTGTGCGTTGCGGGTCCCACCGTTCTCCGCTGGTGCGTTCCAGCCAGGCGATCAGCGTTGCTGTGTCGCCATTGTGCGGAAAGTCCTGGATCGTTTCCGGCACGTAGTAGAACGGTGCACCACCGGTTTGCAGGTACATCGGCACTTTGTTGTCGACCTCGACCATGACCATGCGCCATTGATTCAACGGTGCCTGCTGACTGGCCTGCTCGCGAACCTGTTCGCCGAAGCGGATGACACCGCCGCCGCTGTTGGTCCACGGGTAAAGCACACCCAATATCGCGGCAAGCAACACGGTGGTGACAGCGAAACCGATCTTCAGCCCGCGGCCTTCGCTGTGGCGAGCGGCCATGCGCCGGGTCACCCACCAGGCACCCAGCAGTTGCGCGAGGGGCACCAGCGGCAAGACGTAATAGCTGCGGCGGCTGCCACTGGCGGTGAAGAACAGCATCAGCAACGCGAGCCCTTGAATCAGCCAGCGGGTATCCGGTTCGATGTGCTTCCAGTTGCGCGCGGCCACCCACAAGGCGATCAACCAGCACGGCGCCCAGGGCAGGGTGTAGACCGGCAGGTAGATCAAGTAGGTGTAAATCGGCCCGAACTGATCGAACGGCTGGAAAAACCGCACAACGTTTTCACGCAGTACCAGCCCCAGGCCGCTTTGTTCGTAGTTGGGCGCGCCGTAGAAGTGCGAGAGCACGAACGGCGTCATGTAAAACGCCCCGGCGATCACTATCGCCGCGAACAGTCGCAGGTTCAGGTGACGTTTCCAGCGGTGCTCACTGAGCAGGTGTGGCAGCAGCACCAGCCCCGGCAGGATGAAACCGATCAGGCCCTTGAACAGCGAGGTCAGCGACAGCAGGCCGAAGAACACTACGTAGCGCCAGAAGCGGGTGTCATCCGGGCCGCGCCAGTACCACCAGACGGCCGCCAGTACACCGCAAACGGTGAGGATGTCGGCAGTGGCGACTCGGGCCCAGAACACGAAGTAGAACGTGGTCGCCAGCATCCATCCGGCAATCAGCCCGGTGCCTTTGCGAAACAGTTGCTCGCCGATGAGGTACACCAGCCACACGCTGAACCACGCGGAAATCACCGATGACAGGCGCAACGACCAAGGCCCCAGTCCACCCGTGAACCAGGCGGTGGCGGTGATCAGCCAGTACGACAGCAGCGGTTTGTCGTAATAAGGACTGCCTTTGAGATAGGGATCGAAATAGTCGCCGCTCTGCAGCATCTGCAAGGCGATATTGGCCCAGCGGGTTTCCGCCCCCCACAGCTCGCGACTGCCCAGACCGAGCAATAACAGCAGGGCAGTCGCGGCCAGCAGAAGCAGCAACTGCCTGCGTTCAGTCCTGGTCTGGGTCATGGCTGGCTCTGGCTGAAAATGAGGATTTCGATTTGCCCACGGCGGTAGTGCTTGCCGTCTATTGGCAGCAGCTCGAGTTGTTGTTCGTCGGAGGTGCTGTTGACGCGCATCACCACACCCACCGAGCCTTTTTTGCGCGCTTCGGTCATCCACTCGCCTACACCGTCGAGGCTGACCTTGCGTGACGCCATGGCCGGGTCATCGAGGCCGTACTTGAGCTCGCCAACGGTGTTGAACAGGTCGACTTGCGGGCGACGCAAGCGCCATGACAACGCAGAAGCCGCCCCCAGGTCGTTACTCAGCAACGAGCGGGTCTGGCTGAGTTCCTGCTGGTGTTCGGCAATGAACTGATCCGGCATCTTGCTGTTGACGATGGTCGCCGGCATGGCGGCAGGCAGCAGTGCGACGAGCAAGCCGATGCCCAGCGCCGGCATCGCCCACAGCGTCAGTGGGCGCACGGTTTGCAGCGCGCCGGCAATGAGCCAGCCGAGCAACACGATATATCCCAGCGACAGGCTGAACATTTCGGTGTGTTCGTAAATTTCACGGGTCGCTTGCAGGTAGATCAGTGCAACCAGCGCAGCAATGGCCAGCACCACGTTGACCACACCGTTGATGCGCAAGACGCGCCCGTTCTGGTCAGCTATCCAGTTCATTACCGTGTAGCCCATCAACAGGGCCAACGGCAGCATGCACGGCATGATGTAGGTCGGCAGTTTGCCGCTGCTCGCGCTGAAAAATGCCAGCGGCAGCAGGAACCACAAGGCGAGGAAGGCGATTTTCGGATCGCGTTTTTCGCGCCAGGTGCGCAGCAGCGTCGAAGGCAACAGCAGGGCCCATGGCAAGGTAGAAGCAAACAGCAACGGCAGGTAGAACCACCATGGCCGTGCGTGCTGTGCATCTTCGCCGGCGGCAAAACGCCGGATGTGTTCGTGCCAGAAGAAGAATCGCCAGAAATCCGGTTCACGGTAATGCACGGCCAGTGCCCATGGCACGCTGACCAGCGCGGCCACCGCAACGGCGACCAGGCCATAACGCACCAACTCGCCAAAGCGTCGCTGCCAGATCATGTAGGGCAGGGCAATCAGCACCGGCAGCATCAGAGCGAGGAAACCTTTGGTCATCAGACCCATGCCACAAGCGAATCCCAACAATGCCCAGCCGCCCAGACGCGCGCGCGGGGTATTGCTGTCGATGGCAAACCAGATCGCCACCAGGCTGAGGTTGACCCACAAGGTGAATTGCGGATCGAGGTTGGCATAGCCAGCCTGCCCTGCGATCAGGCCGAAGCTCATATAAAGGAGGGCACAAGCGGCACTGATGCGCGGGTTGTTCCACAGGCGACGGGCCAGCAGATAGGCCAGCCAGACGCTCACGCCCGTGCTGAGCGCCGAGGCGATGCGTACGCCAAACAGGTTTTCACCGAAAATGGCTTGGCCGATGGCAATCATCCAGTAGCCGGCAATCGGTTTTTCGAAATAGCGAATGCCCATGAAGTGCGGCGCCACCCAGTTGCCGCTCTGCAGCATTTCCTGGCTGATCTGCCCATAGCGGGTTTCATCGGGAATCCACAGGCCGTGGGTCATCAGCGGCAGCAGATAAAACATCACGAATGCCAGCACCAGCCCGGGTATCGCAAAGCGTTCGATCAGAGTGCTCTGGTGGAGGCGCGGCAAATTCAACGCTGCATGGTGCAACGGTTTGTTCTCAGACGTCATGACTGGACCTTGGTGCAGTACAAAGTGTGCGTTTCAGTGTTGCGCCTGGCGATATCCGTTGCAGGCGCGGCACTGGGTTGAATGAATGCAGAGGCGAGCACGCCCGAAGGGCGTGTCCTGTATTCAGAGAACGGGTCTGCTTCCAGCGTTAAGTTCTCCTCGAAAAGACAAGCTTTAAAATGAAATATTTCCAGTTTTTCAAAGTGAAAAAAATTTCTTATTACAATTTCATAAGCACCAATAGCCTGTGCCAGAGCATTGCCCGAGTGTTTTTTACTTGATCAAGTCGGAAGATTACTTGGCTAATCGTTGCCAGCCTTCAGGGTTCATGATGCCGATTACTTCAAGTTTGCCTTGCGCATCTATTCGAGCTAAAACCGTGCTGCCATATTCGGCGGCGACCGCGCGTGGGTAACCGGTTTGCCGTTCGAAATCGGCGATGCAGCCGCTGTGGGTCACCAGGATCATGTTCTGTCCTGCGGTCTTGTGCGCCACCACCTCATTGCGCATCGTTGGGCCACAGGTTTCCAGCCATTCCGCGGCCACGGCGTCGCGACCGAACATGTAGTGAGCCGTTTGTGCAGTGCGCGTCAGCGGGCTGGTGAACACCTGAGTCTGCTGCATTCCCAGTTGCGTAAAGGCCCGGCCCACGGTGGCTGCAGAGGCACTGCCCAGCTGAGTGATACCGTCTGCCGGCCCCAGGCAAACATTGCTCGAGCGGTCACAACGCTCGGCATGGCGGACCAGCGCGACGACCTCGCCAGCCTGCCAGGCTTTGACCCACTCCTGGGTGGCAGATGCGCTGACATAGCGCAGGTTGGCCGGTGAACGCTGCAGCCAGACAAAGCCACAAATCAGACTGATCACCAGCACGCCGACTACGATGGCTGCCCAGGCACGCGGACGCGAGAGGTACGACCTCTTGGGTGCTGATTGTACTTGTGCTAATTCAACCACGACGTTGCCCCTTGTCATTCCCGAGTTCCATTCAGTTCACACGCAAAGTGCAACGTAAGCTCCAGGAGGTTAGTTACTTTACGGTGGTCTGCTTGAATGGCTGCTGAACACTACGTTCAGAGTCGTGGCGGAGCAGTGAAGAACATGTGAAAAATTTGCGAGGCAAGAGCAGGTATTAACGGAAACGCCTATTTGATAACTAAACTCAAATAAGCGTTTTGTTATTTTAAGTACTTAACAAGAGCGCCGGGCAAGGCGAAGCTGCGAGCTTTGGGCAATGGCGTCGCGCGGGCCCTTGCCGCCTTACCTCAGCACTGGAGTCGTTGAACCGGATGGACCTCAAGCAAAGCCTCGCCAATCGGATTGTGATTGTGTTCGCCTTGATGAGCGCGGTGGTGGCCGGTGTCTTCGCAATGGGCATTGTGGCTACCGTGCATGTCGTGGAGCACAAGTTGACCATGACCGCCCTCAGCGGTGGCTTGCGCCGGTTGTTGGCGATGGACGACATCAACCAGTGGCGCCACGAGCCGGAAAAAAGCGAACTGTTTTTTTTCGAGAACGGCCCCGGGCCCATGGCGCTGACACCGCAACTGGCGGAACTGCCCGTGGGGTTTCAAGAGATCACGTTCAACGGCGACGACTTCTATGCGATGGTCGAGGCGGTCGGCGGCCGTAAATATGTGCTGTTGCGCAATCAGGAAAGCTTCGAACAACGTGAACACCTGCTGTTCGTGGTGGTGATAGTCGGGTTCATCCTCAGCGTCATGCTGGCGGTCGCGCTCGGCAGGCTGCTGGCGCGGCAAGTCATGGCGCCGGTGATTCGCCTGGCGGGGCAGGTGCGTCATCGTGACCAGTTGATCGCACTGGCACCGGCGCTGCATCCGGATTACGCCGATGACGAGGTTGGGGCGCTGGCGCTGTCTTTCGACCAGACACTCGGCCGGTTACGCGAAACCCTGAACCGGGAAAAGCTTTTCACCAGTGACGTGAGCCATGAACTGCGCACACCGCTGATGATTCTGGCCAGTTCCTGCGAGCTGTTGCTGGCCAACCCTTCGCTGGATGCGCGCTCCACCCAACAAGTCAAACGCATCGCCCGGGCCAGCGCAGAAATGCGCCAACTGGTTGAGACCTTCTTGATGCTGGCGCGCAAGCCGGAGGAGCTCGGCACCGAATCCACTTGCACACTCAAATCTATCGCCGACGCCCAGGTAGAAATCTGGGGGCGATTGATTGGCGAAAAGGGTCTGGAGTTTATCTACGAGCCGCAACTGGCGGGCAGCGCGCGTTATGACCTGACGTTCTTGCAGTCGGTCATGGGCAATCTGCTGCGCAATGCCTGGCATTACACCGATCAGGGCTTTGTCCGGTTGACCCTGCTCGAAGACAGCTTTGTGGTCGAGGACAGCGGCATCGGTATTCCGGAAGAAAAACGTCACGCGATGTTCCAGCCGTTCGTGCGCGGTGACGAACAGCGCGGTGAAGGCCTTGGGCTGGGGTTGTCGCTGGTGCAGCGGATCTGCAGCCATCAACGCTGGCAGGTTCAGTTGGTCACTCGCGAGCCTAATGGCTGCCGTTTCACGGTCACGCTGTCGGCGGCTCAGGAGGCTGACGGGCAGCGAGCGTTGCCCGCTGCCTGATTGATCAGGGCTGCCAGGCGTTTGACGTTGTTCTGTTGCGCGGCCACCAGTTCGTCGATGCTCGGGCCGGAGGGTGTTTGCAAGGTTGAATGGCAGGTCAGCAGAGCGTTGTCCGCCGCACCGCTCGGGCGCAGGCGCCATTTGACGTCGATCAGCCCATAGTGTCCGGGGATCGAGTCGAAACGCTGCACATCGATACGCACCGAAACATTGCCACGACTGCCGGTATTGCTCAGTTGATCGCTCAAGGCACTGCGCAACTCATCCGCCAGACTCGCTCCCCACCATTGGGTTTCCAGAATCGCCAGGCCATTGTTGCCCTGACGGATGACGATTTGCGGGCGGTCGACTTGCGGCGGCACGCTGATCCCCTCGATCGGAATCTGCGCGCCGGCCCGGGACGCCGACAGCTCCACCAGCGTCAGGGTGTGAAAGTTGATCGGCTCGCTGCGGCAGGCGCCAAGGAGCATGAACGCAGCGAGCACGGTGATCTTCAGCGGTACAGCCATGGGATAGCTCCTGGGCTCAATTGCGTGGCGGTCCTTTCAGATCCAGCGGCGCTGCGTTGTCGGGACGACCGCGAATCAGCGATTCCGGATGGCGACCGAGATAGTCCGACAGCTCACGCAGCGAACGCGACATGCGCCCGAGTTCGTCGAGGGTCTCGGTGAGTTTCTCGCGCTGCGGTGAATCCTCGGCCAGGGTCGAACTGGCGGACTGCAAGGTCTTGCTGACGTCGGCCAATGTGGTTTGCACGCCCGGCAGGGTTTTCGCATTGAACTGTTGCAGGCCTTTGCGCAGCTCGACGAGGTTGCTGTCGAGGTTGCCGGCAATCCGCTCGACCGGCAGTTTGTTGAGCTTGTCGACCACCGCTTCGAGTTTTTCCTGCAATTGTTCGAGGCTGCCGGGCACGGTGGGCAAGGCGACCGGTCGGGCCGTTGCGTCGAATGCAACTTTCTCGGCTTTCGGGAAGAAATCCAGCGCGATATACAACTGCCCGGTCAGCAGGTTGCCACTGCGGGCCTGAGCGCGCAGACCGTTGTCGACGAACGTGCCGAGCAGACGAATGCCGGCCGCTTCGTCGTTGGGATCGTGCTTGAATTCGGTCAGCATCTTTTTGTAAGCCTGGCCGAGGCGCTGCGGGTAAATGACGATCCCGACGTTAAGCGGGAAAGTGCGTTTTTTCGCGTCGAAGTCGAGGTTGATTCCAACGACCCGGCCAATCTCCATGCCGAGAAACTCGACGGGCGCATCGACCTTGAGCCCGCGCAACGACTGCTCGAAACGCAACACCATGTATTGCGCCTTGCCGTTGGGCGGGGCGAGGGCGGTCTGCTGATCGGCGAACAGTTCGAAATCCTTGTCTTCGCTGGCGGCCACATCGTTGGGGCTGTAATCCGGCGCGCGGAAGGCAATGCCGCCAACCAGCATGGTGGACAGCGATTCGGTCTTCACCGCGAAGCCATTGGCGCCGACATTGATGTCGATGCCGCTGGCGTTCCAGAAGCGCGTGTTTTCGGTAACGAACGCGTCGTTCGGTGCGTGAATGAACACTTCGATGTCCACGCCTTTGCCCTCGGGATTGAGGGTGTAGGTCACGACCTGGCCCACCGGAATCTTGCGGTAGTAAACCGGGGAACCGATATCCAGCGAGCCGAGATCCGAGGCATGCAGCATGAAGCGCTTGCCCGGTTCGCCGTAAGTGATCGGCGGCGGATTTTCCAGCCCCTTGAAGTGCTTGGCGCGGTTGTTGGCCTGGCCGATGTCGGCGCCGATATAGTCGCCGGAAAGCAAGGTATCGATGCCCGAAACGCCGCCGGCACCGATGCGTGGGCGCACAACCCAGAACTCCGAGTCTTCGCGGGTGAAGGTTTCGGCCTGTTTGGCCAGTTTGATTGTGGCGTCGACGCTCTTCTGATCGCCGCTCAATTCGACATCCGTCACCTGACCGATCACCACACTGCGGTATTTGACCTCGGTCTTGTTGGCAACCAGGCCGCTGCCAGTCTTGAAGTTGACGACGATGGTCGGGCCTTCCTGCAGCAGGTTGTGCACCACCAGCGATATGCCGACCAGCACCGCGACGACCGGGACGATCCACACCAGGGAGATGCTGAAACGCCGGGTCTTGATCGGCGCGTGGCCCGGTGCTCGTGGTTCATCGGCGGCTGACGACTTCATCCATGTCCTCCTCGGTTTTGTGGATGCTGAGCGTCAGGAACGCAAAAGCACTTCATCAATATAGAAGTGCTTGGCGATAGAGCAAATTCACGGGCTGATGCGGATTTGTGCAGGCGCTGCCGCAGGCTACGATCTCTTGATTTTAAAGATCAAAAGATCGCAGCCTTCGGCAGCTTCTGCAGGGGCGAGCGTTAGCCGAGGATTTCGCGCAGGCGATACCAGAACATGCCCAGTGCCAGCAGCGGTGAGCGCAAGGCCGGGCCGCCGGGGAAGGTCATGTGCGGTACCGCGCTGAACACGTCCATGCCCTGACTGTGGCCGGCGTGAATGGCCTCGCCCAGCAGCTTGGCGCACCAATGCGTGACATTCAGACCGTGACCGGAATAACCCTGAGCGTAGAACACGTTCGGCTGTTGCTTGAGCCGCCCGACCTGCGGAAAACGGTTGGCGGTAATGCCAATCTTGCCGCCCCATTGATAGTCGATGCGCACGTCCGCCAGTTGCGGGAAGACCTTGAGCATTTTCGGGCGCATGTAGGCGGCAATGTCCGCCGGATCGCGACCGGAATAGTGACAGGCGCCGCCAAACAGCAGGCGTCGGTCCGCCGAGAGCCGGTAATAGTCGAGGCCGACTTTCTGGTCGCACAACGCGAGGTTGTGCGGGATCAATTGCGCGGCACGTTCCTCGGACAGCGGCTCGGTGGCGATGATGTAACTGCCGGCGGGCAGGACCTTCCCGCTGAGTTGCTGCTCGAGTTCATCCAGATGCGCGTTGCAACCGAGCACCAGACTGCCGGCGCGGACGCTGCCGGTGGCGCAGCGCACTTCAACCGTTTCGCCGTGGATGATCTGCTGGACCGGGCTCTGCTCGAAAATGCGTACACCGAGGGACGCCGCCAGACGCGCTTCGCCCTGCACCAGATCCAGCGGGTGCAGATGGCCGGAGCCCATGTCGATCAGACCACCGGCGTAGCCGTCGGCGTTGACCACTTGCTGACGGATTTGCTCGGGGCCGACCAGCTTGGTTTCATGGCGGTAGCCGAGTTCGTCGAGGCTGACTTGTTCGTCCTTGAACGCCGCGAACTGCGCCGGGGTGTTGGCCAGTTCGCAGAAGCCCCAACGCAGGTCACACTCGATGGCATGCTCGGTGATGCGCTGGCGCACCAGTTCCACGGAGTCGATACCGGCGCGTTGCAGATAACGCACGCCGTCGTTGCCGACGTAACGGGCAAAGCCTTCGACCTCGTGACCAATGCCACGAATCAACTGGCCGCCGTTGCGTCCGCTGGCGCCCCAGCCGATGCGCCGGGCTTCGATCAACACCACCGACAGCCCGCGCTGCGCCAGTTCAATCGCGGTGTTGACCCCGGTGAAGCCGCCGCCGATCACGCAGACATCGGCGGTGAGGTCACCGTCGAGTGCCGGCCAGGGCGTACTGGCCCGGGCCGAAGCCGCGTAATAGGAGCGGGCGTGTTCTTGCGTGTACTGATTCATTTGTTCGACTTCACTTTGCTCCAGGACCGGGTCATCAGACGCATGATCGACTGGGGCGGGGTAGAGGAGATGTAGAGCTTGTCCAGCACTGCCTGGGACGGGTACACCTCGGGATTGTTCACCAGCGCCTGGTCCATGTACTGCTTGGCGGCCGGGTTCGGGTTGGCGTAACCGACCGAAGCGCTGACCTTGGCAATCACTTGCGGATCAAGCAGGTAGTTGATGAAGGCGTGGGCTTCCTTGGTGTTGCTGGCGTCGGCCGGGATCGCCAGCAAGTCGAACCACAGGTTGGCGCCTTCTTTCGGAATCGCATAGGCGATGTTCACCCCATTCTTGGCTTCCTTGGCGCGGTTGGCCGCCTGGAACACGTCGCCGGAGTAACCGAAGGCTACGCAGATGTCGCCATTGGCCAGATCGGAAACGTATTTCGAGGAATGGAAGTAAGTGATGTACGGGCGGATGCTCAGCAGTTTGGCTTCGGCTTTTTTGTAGTCTTCCGGGTTCTCGCTGCGTGGGTCCATGCCCATGTAGTTGAGGATCGCCGGGAACACTTCGTCCGCCGAGTCCATCATCGACACGCCACATTGGGTGAGCTTCTTCAGGTTCTCCGGCTCGAACAGCACGGCCCAGGAATCGATGTGATCAATGCCAAGCACTGCCTTGACCTTGTCGACGTTGTAGCCGATGCCGTTGGTGCCCCACAGGTACGGTACCGAGTGCTGGTTGCCCGGGTCGTTCTTTTCGAGCAATTCGAGCAATTTCGGGTCGAGATTTTTCCAGTTCGGTAGCTGCTCGCGATCCAGTTTGAGGAACGCGCCGGCTTTTACCTGACGGGCGAGAAAGTGGTTGGACGGCACCACCACGTCGTAGCCGGTGCGACCGGCGAGGAGTTTGCCTTCCAGGGTTTCGTTTGAGTCGAACACGTCGTAGATCACCTTGATCCCGGTCTTGGCCTGGAAGTCGGCGAGGGTGGTTTCACCGATGTAGTCGGTCCAGTTGTAGACGCTGACCTGGGGCTGGGCCAGGGCTGCGGTGCTGCACAACAGCGCCAGTGCGGCGGGAACCATGGATTTCAATAGACGCATATCGACACCTCTTGGAGTTATTGGAGTTTTTCGGGTGAGCACGGCCCCTTGTGGGAGCTGGCTTGCCAGCGATAGCGGTGGGACAGTCGATAATGATGTCGACTGTGCCGACGTAATCGCTGGCAAGCCAGCTCCCACAGGGTTTGTGGGTGTTGCTCAGACGCTCAGTAGCAGGAACTCGCGCTCCCAGGAGCTGATTACGCGCTTGAAGTTTTCATGCTCGGCGCGTTTGACCGCGACGTAGCCGCGCACAAACTTGTTGCCAAGGTATCGGGCAACGGTGTCGCACTCTTCCATTTGCGTCAGCGCGTCTTCGATGGTGATCGGCAGGCGCAGGTTGCGGCGTTCGTAGGCGCGGCCTTCGACGGCGGCACTCGGTTCGATGCCTTCGACCATGCCGATGTAGCCACACAGCAGGCTCGCGGCAATCGCCAGATACGGGTTGGCGTCGGCGCCCGGCAAACGGTTCTCCACGCGCATGGCTTCCGGCCCGGAGGTTGGTACACGCAAACCGACAGTGCGGTTTTCTTCGCCCCACTCGACGTTGACCGGTGCCGAGGTGTCCGGCAGGAAGCGGCGGAACGAGTTCACGTTGGGCGCAAACATCGGCAGTACTTTAGGAATGTACTTTTGCAGGCCGCCGATGTGATGGCGGAACAAGTCGCTCATCTTGCCGTCGGCATCAGCGAAAATCGGCTTGCCCGTGGCGATTTCCACCACGCTCTGGTGCAGGTGCATGGCACTGCCAGGTTCGTCGCCAATCGGTTTGGCCATGAACGTCGCGGTGACGTTGTGCTTGAGCGCCGCTTCGCGCAGGGTGCGTTTGAACACGGTGATCTGATCGGCCAGATCCAGGGCGTCGCCGTGACGGAAGTTGATTTCCATCTGCGCCGGGCCGTCTTCGTGGATCAGCGTGTCCAAATCCAGACCTTGCAGCTCGCACCAGTCGTAGACGTCTTCGAACAATGGATCGAACTCGTTGGCGGCGTCGATGGAGAACGACTGCCGACCGCTTTCGGCACGGCCCGAACGCCCCAGTGGTGCCTTGAGTGGCAGGTCCGGATCTTCGCAGCGCTGGGTCAGGTAGAACTCCATTTCCGGTGCAACGATCGGCTTCCAGCCCTTGTCGGTGTACAGCTGCAGGACTTTTTTCAGCACGTTGCGCGGCGACAGTTCGATTGGATTGCCGAACTTGTCGAAGGTGTCGTGGATGACGATGGCGGTCGGCTCGATGGCCCATGGAATCACATACACGGCATCGCTCACCGGTTTGCAGACCATGTCGATGTCGGCCGGGTCGAGCAGGTCGTAGTAGATGTCGTCGTCGACAAAATCCCCGGTTACCGTTTGCAGCAGCACACTTTCCGGCAGGCGCATGCCTCGCTCATGCAGGAACTTGTTGGTCGGTGCGATCTTGCCGCGGGCAATGCCGGTCAGGTCGCTGACCACACATTCAACTTCGGTAATCTTGTGATCTTTCAGCCATGTGAACAGCTGATCGAAAGGGGCATTCATAAAGACCTCGTTATTGGTTTTATAGACGCCGGGGAGGGCGGGTTTCATCTTCCGCCCCTTCCCCTGTGGCGCGTTGACGACTATCTTGGGCGTGCCTTGTAGTTCCATCTATCCACTTTAAGCAGCACCAAAGCGCACCAAAAGAGTGCGCAAGGTCTCCCATGACAACGTGTAATCCGCTTCAGGTTCAGGCGTTCAATACCGCTGATGTCACCGAACAAATCCGCGCTACGCCGGGTTGGGTTCAGCATTACCAGCAGATGTCGCCCGGGCATTTCGCCGGGCAGATTCGCTATCTGGATCTGGAAGGTGTGCAGGTCTACGAAGAACAGATGAACACCCGCGTCGAGCAGGCATTCAGTGCGCCATCGGGTGCGTTAGCGTTCTGTTTTGATCGCAGTGACAACGCGCTTTACCTGCTTAACGAAGACAGCCGCAACATTTGGATCACCCCGGAGAACTACCAGGAAATTGCCGTGGTGTTCGGCCCGCAATTCGTCCGGGAACACGGTCTGGATGTGGCGAAACTCGAGGGACTGTTCATGGCGCCGCTTAACTGCGGGCAGAACGCCTTGTTCAGTCGCTGGTTAAGCTCAACGCTCACGAAGTTGTCGCAAGCTGTTGATCCGTTTGATAAAAACTCATTGACTCAGCAACTGCTCGAAGACTGTCTGTTCATTCTCGACAACGCTCACACCCGTCTTGATCGAGGCGGTTTGCAGCGTCGTACTGAAGAGCGGACGATCATGAAGCGAGTAGGGGAATGGGCAGCGGATTCGCCGGAAGAGACTGTCAACCTGCTTGAGCTTTCGAAGGTGGCAGGGGTGCCGTTGCGTCAATTCCAGCAGGCGTTCAAGGCTTACACCGGTATGACCCCGAGCCACTGGCTGCGCCTGCGCCGGCTTAACAGTGCACACCGCGAATTACTCAATCGTCGGCCCACGGAAACCACCGTGGCCGAAGTGGCGATGAACTGGTCGTTTTGGCATCTGGGGCGGTTTTCCAACAGTTATCGGGCGCTGTTCAAAGAGCTGCCGAGCGAGACGCTGAAGCGCTAGCGATTGTCCCTGACGTGGGCATGCGTTACATCGTTGAATTGGAGGCAATTGTCTTCGATATTCGTCGAAATACTGTTAACTCCACTAAATAGCCGTTTAGTAGAGCTATCAGCCTATCTGCCTTTCAATCAATGGAGCAGGCCATGAATCGAGGGAAAACAGAGATCGTGGACGTGATTGCTGCACTGGATCTGCAGCCTCATGTTGAAGGCGGCTATTTTCGCAGGACTTTTCAAACAGATCATCGTGCCATGCTGCAAACCACCCGTGGCCCACGTTACTTGGTGACTTCGATCTATTACTTGCTGACTGAAGATTCGCCGGTGGGCCAGTTTCATTTCAACCAATCGGACATCCTGCATTTCTACCATTTGGGCGATCCCATCGAGTACAGCATGATCGCAGGTGACGGTTCGCTTCAAACATTGGTGATGGGTAGCGATATTCTGGCGGGACAGCTTTTGCAAATGCACGTGCCTGGTGGCATCTGGAAAGCATCGCGACTGCTTGAGGGTGAATATGGATTTGGTTTGATCAGCGAAACCGTGTCGCCGGGATTTGATTTCGCGGATATGGAGATGGGTGACAGACGCAGACTGACTGCGCAATTTCCACAGCACCGGATACTGATAGAAAAGCTGACGCGGGATGCTGATTGATGCTCACAAATTTCAGGCCATACCGAGGTTTTGGAAAATGCGGCTTCAGGTGAGCCTCTGGATTGAATGTGGCGTGCAACCGGGCTGATTCGGAAACATCTTGTTACGTGTAATGTATATTATGTTAAATAGCGTATTACGTTACGTCCCTCCTGCACCAATGCCTGTAGATTGCAGACATCAAGTCAAGTACAGCTAACACGCGCAACGTTTGCGATAATACCGGCCACCGCGGCGCGACAGCACATCGAGTGCTTGTGCCCCCATCTGTTAATCGGGTTTGGAGAACTTCATGCGTGACATCATTGACGGCTTTCTGCGCTTTCAGCGCGAGGTTTATCCGCAGCGTGTCGAGCTGTTCAAGCAGCTCGCGACGGCACAAAATCCCAAGGCGCTGTTTGTCACCTGCTCGGACAGTCGTGTTGTGCCGGAACTCCTTACGCAGCGTGAACCGGGCGAACTGTTCGTGATTCGTAACGCCGGCAATATTGTGCCATCTTACGGCCCCGAGCCCGGCGGCGTTTCGGCCACCGTCGAATATGCGGTCGCGGTGCTGGGCGTCCAGGACATAGTGATCTGCGGCCATTCGGACTGCGGCGCGATGGGCGCGATTTCGCGCTGCACTTGTCTGGACCACCTGCCAGCGGTTGCTAACTGGCTCCGTCACGCGGACGCCGCGAAAGCGATTAACGCGGCGCATGAGTTCGATACGCCCGGCGCCAAGCTCGATGGCCTTGTGCGTGAAAACGTGATCGCGCAACTGGCGAATCTGCGTACGCATCCATCAGTGGCCCTCGCGCTCGAGCAAGGGCGGCTGAATCTGCACGGCTGGGTTTACGACATCGAAGCCGGATGCATCGATGCACTTGATGGCGCGACACGGCAATTCGTCCCACTTGCAGATTCGCCGACCACCGTCGCGATCGCTGCTCGCAACGCCCCTCAAATGTGATGGGAGAAGCCGCCAATGGCGGCTTCTTGCTTCAGATTGCCGGTCGCCTGGTTAGCCAGGCCGCCGTTTCCATCAGTGGCCGGCGCTTTGACCACCATCGACGTGCAGGATTTCGCCCGTGACGAAGTGGGCGCTGTCCAGATACAACACCGCTGCGACAATGTCTTGCACTTCGCCCATGTGGCCGACCGGATGCAGGCGGCCCAGTGCGGCGTGGCTTTCCTCGCCATGCATTGGGGTCTTGATGATGCCCGGCGAGACCGCGTTAACGCGGATGCCGCGCTTGGCGTACTCGATCGCCAGGGATTTGGTCGCGGCGTTCATCCCACCTTTGGTCAGCGACGCCAGCACCGATGGCACGCCCTCGATGGCGTGATCGACCAGCGATGTGGTGATGCTGACCACGTGACCGCCCTCGCCTTGCTTCTCCATCTGGGCAATCGCCTGCTGCGACATATGGAAGAAGCTGCCCATGTTGGTGGCCACGGTATTTACATACTCTTCGCGGGTATAGGCCGTGAACGGCTTGGCGAGGAAGATCCCGGCGTTGTTCACCAACGTGTCGATGCGGCCAAAACGCGCTACACCTTCGCGAATGATTTTCTCGGACGTCGCCGGATCGGCAATGTCACCGGCGACGGTCAGGATGTCCGGATCCGATGACGGCTGTATGGAGCGCGAAGTCGCCACCACTTGATAACCGAGTTTACGAAAACCTTCGACGATGCCCGCGCCCAGACCCTGGGATGCGCCAGTGACCACAACGACTTTTTTTGAATGGCTCATGATAATGCCTCGATAGTTTAAAAAAGCGGTTTCAGGTGCCTCAGCATTACCTGGGCTCCACCAGCGACTGGCAGTACTCGGTCGTGGATATTCCTGCGTAGCCCCAGTTATCGGTATCGACTTCCTCGATCACGATGTGCGTCAGGTGCGGGTCTTTGTTGAGCACCGTCTGCATGGTCTGGGTGATCTCGGCGATCACCTGTGCTTTTTGTTCTTTGGTAACGCCGTCACGGGTGATACGAACGTTGATGAAAGGCACGGAAAAGTCTCCAGTTCGCGTCTCATCGGCATGATGAGACCGCAAGTGGAATGAACTCTAAAAGCTGGCCTTGAATGAATAAATGCGCGCTCGGTTACTTCATTTATGACGCCATGTAATGAATAAAAGCCGCGGTCCTCGCCACTGCGTCATCGACCTCGGTATGCTTTGGGCACTTCGCGAATACTCGGTGTGATGAATATGAAGCGTCATTTTGATGACCTGCAGCTAGGAAGCATCGAGCTATTTTGCCTGGCCTCGGAAACGGGCAGTTTCACAGCAGCCGCGCAGGTAGCCGGTGTGACGCCTGCAGCAGTAAGCCGCACGATTTTGCGTCTTGAGGAGCGTTTGGGATCACGTCTCTTCGTCAGAACCACACGCAGCATCCGGATGACTGAACCCGGCCGGGTGTTCTATGAACAATGCCGACAGGCCCTGACGCAACTGGTGGAAGCACAGCAAGAAGTCATGGGCGCTCAATCGACGCCTTCAGGGCGGCTGCGCATCAGTCTTCCGACCACGTATGGGCATCACCGGATCCTGCCGCTTCTGCCGAAGTTTCGGGCGCTTTATCCAGACGTCAGCGTGGATATCCATTTGGGTAACCGAAATATCGACTTTGTGGCGGAAGGCTACGATCTGGCGATTCGGGTCCGAGCTCAACCGGACTCGACCCTGATCGCCCGCTTGCTGGAGGACGCACAACTGGTCGTGGTCGCGACACCTGAATACCTGACCAGAGCCGGCACGCCAACGACACTGGATGACCTTGTCACTCACGAGTGCATTCAATTTGAACTGCCCAGCAGCGGTCGTCGCATCTCATGGCTGTTCGAGGTCGATGGCAAACATCGGGAGGTTTTCACAGAGGGCCGCTATTGCTGCTCGGACGATGTGCTGGGCGGCGTTACTCTGGCCAAACACAGTGCTGGTCTGTTCCAGACTTACCGATTCATTGTCGAGAACGAATTGGCCGATGGGCGCCTCGTCGAGGTACTCCAGCCCTACAATGGGCGCTCCCGGCCTTACACCCTGCTCTACCCTCATGGCCGCTACGTTCCTCAGCGGGTCCGGGCATTCGTCGATTTTCTGCTGCAGCATCGAACCGATTGGGCGGCCACCTGAAATGACGCAAAACACGCCGGCAAGCGAATCAACAGCTCCACGGCACGCGCGGTGATGTTTGGCTTTTAATCAGCACTTCTGTGCAGGAGCTACAAAATGAGCATCGATTGGCTGAACTTTACGCCTTGGACTGCCTTGGGCGGAGGGGCCTTGATAGGCCTGGCGGTCGCGGTATTCGTGCTCGCCAATGGTCGCATCGCCGGCATCAGTGGCTTGATTGGCAGCGTGATGCAATTTGGCAGTGAGGGCTGGAGCGAGAAGGCATTGTTTCTTCTTGGCCTGATGCTCGCGCCACTGTTGTGGGGAGTGTTTGCCGTACTGCCGCAGATCGAGATCAAGGCAGAATGGCCGACGCTGATCATTGCGGGACTGTTCGTCGGCGTGGGCACCCGTTACGGCTCTGGCTGCACAAGTGGTCATGGGGTTTGCGGGATCTCTCGACTGTCTGCTCGATCCATCACGGCAACGATGTGCTTTATGTTCGCCGGTTTTGCAACGGTGTACGTCATTCGTCATGTCGTGGGGGCTTGAAAATGATCAAGCTCAGCGCTTTTTTCGCAGGACTGATCTTCGGCCTTGGGCTGCTCCTGGCAGGCATGGCGAACCCCGCCAAGGTACTGGCTTTCCTGGATGTGGCCGGGGCCTGGGATCCGTCACTTGCACTGGTGATGGGAGGCGCCATCGCCGTGGCGGTTATCCCGCTGAACTGGGCGCGGAACAATAAGCAATCCTTGCTGGGAGCCCCCATGCAGCTACCGATGAAACGGGAGCTGGATGCCCGCCTGATTGGCGGCAGCCTGCTGTTCGGCATCGGTTGGGGGATGGCGGGAATCTGCCCTGGGCCAGCCGTCGCTATTCTGCTTACCGGGCACGGGCAAATCATCGTATTCGTGTTGGCCATGCTGGCCGGCATGTACCTGTTCTCTCTATTGGAACGTCGACGCAGGAGTTGATCAGGTAGTCGATTGGGGAATCCTCACATCCATTGATTTTTATCAGAAGACGCTACGAGCAATGAATTAAACCTGCCTTATCCCTTCTCTCTGAACCCGGACAGGCAGGTGACCGATGTATCAGAACCTGGCACTGCTTGCCGCCTTCCTTCTTGTCTATAGCCTGTTTGCCGGACGTTTCGAGTCGCGCCTGCTCAATGGGCCTCTGATGTTCATGCTCGCCGGGCTGATGCTTGGCCCGGCATTCCTGGGCCTGCTGCTGCCCCGGATCGACAAGGACGGCCTCCGGATCCTGGCCGAACTGACCTTGGCAATTGTGCTCTTCAGCGATGCCGCCAACGCTGATCTCAAGGTGCTGAAAGCCCACGAAGGATTACCGCTACGCTTGTTGTTGATCGGGCTGCCGCTGACCATGCTCGGTGGCTGGCTGGTCGGCATCTGGCTGTTTCCGCAGATTCCCTCGATCGAACTGGCCATCTTGGCGACTCTTCTGGCGCCCACTGATGCCGCACTGGGCAAGGCTGTCGTGAGCAACCCGAAGGTGGCGGCATCCGTGCGTGAAGGACTGAACGTGGAGAGCGGGCTCAATGACGGCATCTGCGTGCCGGTGCTGTTGATGTTCCTGGCCCTGTTGATCGAAGAACAGACGCGGTCGCCCGTCTCGCTGGCGGTGGAGCTGGTTGCCGAGGAGCTTGGCATTGGCGCGCTCGTCGGCGTCGCCCTGACGTTGATCGCCTGGTTGTTGCAGCGTTACGCCGGGAAGCGCCATTGGCAAACACCCATGTGGTCGCAGCTGACGCTACCCGGACTGGCGCTGGTTTGCTTTGCCACCGCGCAAGCATCAGGTGGTAGCGGGTTTATCGCGGCGTTCGTTGGCGGCCTGCTCGCCAGTTATCTGTTTGCTGAACAAAAGCATGATCTGCTCAAGGCCAGTGAAGAGTTCGCCAGCCTGCTTTCCGTCATTACCTGGGTGGTATTTGGCGCGCAGGTAATCCCTTGGGCCTGGAGCAGTTTCACGCTGAATATCTGGTTGTATGCAGTGCTCAGCCTGACCGTGGTTCGCGTACTGCCTGTGCTCATCAGTCTGGCAGGGACTGACTTCGACTTCGAAACCCGGCTGTTCATCGGCTGGTTCGGCCCGCGCGGCCTGGCAAGTATTGTCTTCGCCGTGATGATTCTGGACTACCCTCTGCAAGTCGGTCGTACGTTGGTGGCTGTAGCAGCCTGTACCGTTTTACTGAGTGTGCTGCTCCATGGTTTGAGTGCCAACCCATGGGTCTCGCGGCTGGCAAATCGTGTTCTTTGATAATTGTCAGAAATGCCACTGAATGCCGGTGCTAGCGTTGTGATCAACAAATGGCTAAGCGTCTGTCCGAGAAACCTTCACGGAGCAGAATATGGGCAGGAACATGAGTGTTGGCAGGCAACTCGGCTTGCCCGTCGCCATTATCGTCGGCAGCCTGAGCCTGCTCGCCGGCTGCGGCAAAGAACCCCCGACCCTCGCCCGTCAAGCGCCTGATGTCACGATCATGACGGTCACCGCACGCACGACACCGGTGACCTTCGAGTTCGTTGCGCAAACCCAAAGCTCCCGCGAAGTGGAGATCCGCGCCCGGGTTGCCGGGTTCCTGGAAAAACGGCTGTACACCGAAGGCGACCTGGTAAAAACCGGGCAGACGCTGTTTCAGATGGACCGCAAGCCCTTTGAAGCTTCGTTGCTCTCGGCCCAGGGGCAACTGGCTCAACAGCAGGCACGCTGGGAGGTGGCCAAAGCCACCCTCGCCCGTGTCCGGCCGCTGGCGGCGCAGAATGCTGTCAGCAAGATGGACCTGGACAATGCTGTCGGCGATGAGCGTCAGACCAGAGCCGCCGTGCTGGCCGCCGAAGGGTCGGTGCGAACCGAACAGCTGAACCTCAGTTACACCACCATCGCCTCCCCGCTTACCGGTCTTTCAAGCTTTGCCAAAAAGCAGGAAGGCAGTTACGTCACACCCGGTGAGTCCGGACTGCTGACCACCGTCTCGCAGATGGACCCGATCTACGTCAACTTCAGTCTTTCGGAAAACGAGACGCTCAAGTTCCGCGAAGAGATTGCTTCCGGGCACCTCATATTCCCGCTGCGCAGTGAATTTGTCGTGGAAGTGGTATTGGCCGACGGCTCGGTGCTGCCCGAACAGGGGCGACTGAATTTTGCCGCGCCCTCCTACAGTCAGGACACCGGCACCTTTCTGGTCCGCGCCGTGGTCGCCAATCCCAACGGCCAATTGCGTCCCGGCCAGTTCGTGCGGGCGCGGGCCATCGGCGCTACCAGGCCGAACGCCATCGTCGTACCGCAAAAAGCCGTTCTGGAGGGGGCCAAGAGCCACTTCGTCTGGGTGATCAATGCTGCGGGCAAGCCCGAGCAACGAGTGGTCGAAGTGGGTGATTGGCACGGCGATGACTGGTTCATTACCCAAGGGTTGCAGGCCGGTGAACGGATCGTGGTCGACGGTGCGATCAGAGTCACGCCCGGAGGGCCGCTGAACATCATTGCCCCTCCTGCCCCGCCAGCTAACCAGACGCCGACAAAACCGATGGCTGCCAGCACGCAGCAAGACACCGGGCACAGCCCATGAGTATTTCCCACTACTGCATTGATCGCCCCATTTTCGCTTCGGTGATCTCAATCATCATCACCCTGGCCGGCGCGGTGGCCATGGCCAAATTGCCGGTGGCCCAGTACCCGGATATTACCCCACCGCAAATTACCGTTTCGGCAACCTACCCCGGCGCCGATGCCCAAGTGGTGGCCAATAACGTGGCAGCGCCGATCGAGCAACAGGTCAACGGCGCCGACAATATGATCTACATGAACTCGTCGAGCTCGGCGACGGGGAACATGACCCTCAACGTGTTCTTCGAGATTGGCACCGACCCGTCCCTTGCCCAGGTCGATGTGCAAAACCGCGTCAATCTGGCCTTGCCGCAACTGCCCTCCGCCGTCCAGAGCCAAGGCATTCAGGTACAGAAAAAATCTTCCGCGTTCATGATGGTGCTTGCCGTGTATTCTGCCGGCGAGCGCTATGACAGCACCTATGTCGCCAACTACGCGAACCTCTACATTCTGGATGCAATCAAGCGCATTCCGGGGGCCAACCAGGCGAGCATTTTCGGCACGCCGGACTACGCCATGCGGATCTGGCTCAAACCCGATCGCATGGCGCAACTGGGCATTACCGCCGCTGACGTACAGACAGCGGTCGCCAACCAGAACCAGCAATTCGCCGTCGGCCGTGTCGGGCAATCGCCGACCGGCCAGGCCGTGGAGCAATCGTTCGCGGTGACCACCAAGGGCCGCCTGACGGAGCCTGCGGAGTTCGAGAACATCATCTTGCGCGCCAGCAACGACGGCGCGGCCATCGTCCGTCTGAAGGACGTGGGGCGCGCCGAACTCGGGCAGAAGGACTATTCGCTGCGCAGCACCTATCAGGGACGTCCCGCCACGCTGATTGCGGTGTATCAGCAACCGGGGGCAAACGCCCTCGATGTCTCGGCAGCGGTGACGTCGACCCTGGCACAAATGAAAACGACATTTCCCGAAGGGATCGAATACAAGATCGTGATGGACACTACCGCGTTCACCCGCGCATCGATTTCCGAGGTGATTCACACCTTTTTCGAAGCGCTGGTGCTGGTGGTCGTGGTGGTGTTCATCTTTCTGCAGAGTCTGCGCGCCACGCTGATCCCGGTACTCGCCGTACCGGTGTCGATTGTCGGCACCTTTATCGGCATGTCCGCCCTGGGATTTTCGGTGAATATGCTGACGCTGTTCGGCATGGTGCTGGCGATCGGCATCGTGGTCGACGACGCGATCGTGGTGATTGAAAACGTCGAACGCAATATGCACGTACACAAGATGAACCCCAAGGACGCCGCCAAACGCGCCATGGATGAAGTGGCCGGCCCGGTGGTCGCGATCGTGCTGGTGTTGTGTGCGGTGTTCGTGCCGGTGGCTTTCATGGGGGGCATCACCGGGCAGCTCTACAAACAGTTTGCGATCACCATCGCCATCTCCGTGGTGATCTCCGGCTTGGTAGCGTTGACGCTTTCACCGGCCTTGGCCGCCCTGCTGCTCAAACCTCACCAAGGCGAAAAGAACGCTTTTTTCCGCTGGTTCGAACGTAGCTTCGAACGCATGACCGAAGGCTATTCGCGTGCCGTGGCGTTCATGATCAAACGCTTTGTGCTGGCGTTGCTGCTGTTCGCCGGCATGATCGTTTTGATTGCGCTGATGGCGCAGCGCATTCCCAGTGCCTTTCTGCCACCGGAGGATCAGGGGTATCTGCTGGGCGCGCTGATCATGCCCGATGCCGCCAGCCTGGATCGCACCGCTGAAGTGGGCAAGGTCGCCAGTGATTTCTTCATGCATGACGAGGCCGTCGAGGGTGTCGCAATCGTTAACGGCTACAGCCTGCTCGATGGCCAGAACAAGAACAATGCCGGTGCCTTTTTCGTCGGGTTCAAGGATTTCGAAGAGCGTTACAAGGACTCGCAAACCATCAAGGAACAGAGTGCTCCAGCGCTCATCCAGAAAGCGGCCCGGGCCTTTTCCACAGTACAGGGCGGGATCATTTTGCCGGTCAACCCGCCATCCATACCGGGCCTCGGTACCACGGGCGGCATGGAGGTGTGGGTTCAAAGCAAGGGCGACGCCAGCGTCGGGCAACTGGCCGAGATGGTCGGCATGCTTGTCGCAAAAGCCAGGCAGCGTCCGGAACTCGGCGCCATCACCTCGACCTTCAATGTGTTTTCCCGGCAATTGCTGGTCGATGTCGACCGCGAAAAGGCCGAGACGCTGGGGGTGCCGGTGGAAGACGTGTACAGCACCATGCAAACCATGTTCGGTTCTCTGTATGTGTCTCAATTCAACAAGTACAGCCGCTTGTGGCAGGTGATTCTGCAGGCTGAACCGAGCTACCGACTCAAGGCTGAAGACTTGCAGCAGATTTATGTGCGCAGCAAGAACCTGGGGATGGTGCCGCTCAAAGCGCTGCTGACCACCCGCTACGTCATCGGCCCCGACCTGCTGACGCGCTTCAACAACTTCCCGGCAGTCAAGCTCACCGCCAACGCCGCGCCCGGCTACAGCTCCGGTCAGGCACTCAAGGCGCTGGAAGAGATCAGCGCTGAAATCATGACCAATGACTATGCCTTGGCCCTGAGTGGCGAGGCCTTCGAGGAGAAAAAAAGCGGGGGCGCTTCCTCTCAGGTGTTCATCTTCGGCCTGGTCATGGTGTTCCTGATCCTGGCCGCGCAGTACGAAAAATGGTCCCTGCCCGTCGGGGTATTGCTGGCGGTGCCCTTTGCGTTGTTCGGTGCCCTGCTCGCGGTACTGATTCGCGGGTTGAGCAACGATGTTTACTTCCAGATCGGCTTGACCATGCTGGTCGCCCTGGCCGCGAAGAATGCCATCCTTATTTTCGAATTTGCGGTACTGAACCGGGAAAGCGGCATGTCTGCCTACGATGCGGCAATGACCGCCGCCAGGGAGCGGCTGCGGCCTATCGTGATGACGTCCCTGGCGTTCATTCTGGGGTGTGTCCCATTGGCCATTGCCGTCGGCGCATCGGAAAACAGCCGACACTCGATCGGCACAGGTGTCATCGGCGGGATGTTGGCGGCAACAGTCATCGCCATTTTCTTCATCCCGCTGTTCTACTACCTGGTTGAACGCTTGACCGAGAAAAAAGGCGCGCCGCAACAGACCACCCCGCCGCCTTCGCTCACATCGCCCGGAGAGATCCCCGGTGGCGCTCCCCTGCACAGACATGAGGGGGAATGAATGCGCACATGCCATTTGTCGTGGTTGATTTGTCTGGGGCTCAGCGGCTGCATGCTCGGCCCGGATTACCAGCGCCCGGCCACCGACACCCCGCCGGCCTATCGCTACGCAGAGCAAGAGGCCAACGACCTGTCCAACGCGTTGTGGTGGGAACAGTTCAACGATCCGGTGCTCAATGACTTGATCCGCAGCGCGCTGGCGCAGAACAAAGACATCAAGATCGCCGCCGCCCGGGTCGAGGAGTTTCAGGGCCGTTACGGTGTGGCGCGTTCGCAGCTGTTTCCGCAAATCGGCGCCGCCGCGCAAGGCAGTCGTTCCCGCGCGCCACGCGACAATGGCCCGGTACCGCTGGACTCCAGCGTCGACCCGATTTACCAGAATTATCAGGCCACCCTGAGTGTGAGCTGGGAGCTTGACGTCTGGGGGCGCTTGCGGCGACTCAATGAGTCGGCGCGGGCTGACTTGCTGGCCTCGGAAGAAGGTCGGCGGACGGTGATACTCAGCCTGGTCTCGTCGGTGGCATCGAGTTACATCGCGCTGCGCGATCTTGACCGCCAACTGGAAATCGCCCGCACCACGGCCAAGGCCCGTGGCGACTCCTACGAAATCTTCAAGCTGCGTTTCGGTGCCGGGACCATTTCTGAAATGGAATTGGCGCAAAACCTTTCGGAATTCCAGCGCACCCAGGCATCCGTTGCGCAATTCGAGTCACTGGTGGCGCAACAGGAAAACAATCTGGCGGTGCTGCTTGGGCGCAATCCGGGGCCGATCATCAGAGGCCGTGAGCTGACACAACTGTCGCTGCCATTGGTGCCCGCCGGGCTGCCTTCGGACTTGCTTGAGCGCCGCCCCGATCTGCGGCAAGCCGAGTTGAATCTGGTTTCCGCCAACGCCCGAATCGGTGCGGCCAAGGCACTGTATTTCCCGACGATATCGCTGACCGGATTGTTGGGCTCGGTCAGTAACCAACTGTCCAACCTGTTCACCGGGCCGGCCGCCACCTGGTCTTACGGGGTCGCGGCCAGCATGCCGCTCTTCACCGCTGGCGGGATCGCCGGCCAGGTGCAACAGGCCGAGGCCGTTCAAAAACAAACCTTGCTGGCTTACCAACAGTCGATCCAGTCAGCCTTCAGGGATGTTGAAAACGCCCTGGTTGCCGCGAGCAAATCCCGCGAGCAAATGACTTCTCAAGGCAATCAGGTCGAAGCCTTGCGCACCTACACCCGGTTTGCCCGGCTGCGTTACGACAACGGCTATACCAGCTACATAGAAGTGCTGGATGCCGAGCGCAGTCTGTTCGACGCCGAGCTGACCTACACCCGGACCCGGGGTTCGGTGTTCACCGCCATGATCGATGTTTACAAGGCAACGGGCGGAGGCTGGATAAACAAGGCAGACACGTTGACCTCAACCGTCGGCGAACATTGACCATGACCACGCTGCAGTGCGTTCAAGGGCTGGGCGCGGATGCACTTCGCCGATCGAGGGGGTTTCGATGACCGACACCAACAAGAAAATGAGCCTGACGGGACTCACCACTTTGGTGACCGTCAACATGATGGGCTCGGGCATCATCATGTTGCCGACCAGCATGGCGCAACTCGGGGCGGTCTCGCTGTTGTCATGGATCGTCACCGCTGTCGGTTCCATGGCCATTGCATATTGTTTTTCCCAGTGCGGCATCTTTTGTCTGCGCTCGGGCGGGTTATCCGCCTACACCGAAGAGGCGCACGCAAAGTCGGGATTTTTCCTCTGCTCGTATCTGTATTTCCTGTCACTGGCCATCGCCAACGTGGCGGTGGCCATCTCCGCAGTGGGATACATGACGTCGTTCATGCCTTGGCTGGGAAGCGGCGCCATTCCTTTGTTCATCGGAACGGTCGGCTTGCTCTGGATAACCACCGTGGCAAATTTTGGCGGCCCCGGCGTTACCGGCAAGATCGGTGCGATTACGGTCTGGGGCGTGATCATTCCGGTCGCCGGCTTGAGCCTTATCGGATGGTTCTGGTTCAAACCCGATCTGCTGATCGCCGCCTGGAACCCTTACCACCTGCCCATTTCCGAAGCGATCAGCAAAGCAATTCCGCTGACACTCTGGGCCTTTCTCGGCATGGAATCGGCCGCCCAGGCCTCTGACGCGGTGGAAAACCCCACGCGTACGGTGCCGCTGGCCTGCCTGTTCGGCACACTGGGAGCGGCGGTTGTCTACGTGCTCTCGACGACCGTCATTCAGGGGATCATTCCCAATGCCGAGCTGGCTAACTCGTCCGCGCCGTTCGCGCTGGTTTATGCGCATATGTTCAACCCGACGGTCGGCCACATCATCATGGCGTTGGCAGTGATGGCATGCGTGGGCTCGCTGTTGGGCTGGCAGTTCACCCTGGCACAAACCGCCAAGATGACGGCTGACCAAGGCATGTTTCCCAAACTGTTCTGCAAGGTCAGCGCCCGCAATGCCCCCATCGTCGGGATGCTGGTCTGCGGCGTGCTGCAGACCTTGATGGCGCTGTCGACCATTTCGCCGAACGCCAGTGCGCAGTTCGGCAAACTGGTCAGCCTCGCCGCGGTGACCAACCTGATTCCCTATGTAACGGCAGCCACCGGGCTGCTGGTCATGATGTACAAAGTCAAGGTCAGTGCCAGCGTGTACACCCGCAATACCTTGCTGTTGGTGGTGGCCGTGGCGTACTCCCTCTACGCGTTGTATGCCTGCGGCAAAGATGCGGTGTTCGGCGGCATTCTGGTTCTGGTGTTCGGCTACCTGCTCTACGGCTTCCTCGCCAAACGTTTTGTCGACGTGCCTGTGCCGGTTCCCCCGCGGGCCGACAATCCTTGACCGCCGTCATCGTGACGGCTCAGACAGCTGAATTCGAGGAACCCGCACATGAACGTGAAACTGAGCAAATCCCACCCGCTGCTACTCGTCTGCCTACTGACGCTATTGCCAGTCATGGCCCATGGCAGCACGCTTGAGCGCATCCGCACGAGCCATACGTTCACCCTCGGTTACTTGCCTGACTTCGCGCCGTTCAGCGAGCAGGTCGCCGATAAAGCCAGCGGATATGCCATCGACCTCTGTTTGAAAATCGCCGAAAAGGTCAAAAGCGAACTGGCGTTGCCCGCGCTGAAGATTGCGTACCAGCCTGTATCTCTCAACGACGAAATCAATGCCGTCAATTCGGGGAAGATCGACATTCTCTGTACACCGACCCCTCCGACACTGGCGCGGCGCTCGCAGGTCAGCTACTCGGTGCCGGTCTACACCGCCGGTCTCTCGGCCGTGGTGCGCGAGGACGCCTCCCAGCCGTTGCTTAATGTGCTCAATGGCAAGGTGGCCCATACCGGGCCAACGTGGCGTGCCACCGCAAACCTTGGGCTGTCCAATCAAACGTATGCTGCCATCGCCGGCGGTGTGACCGAGGCGTGGATACACCAGCAGATGCGTTTGCTCGGCGTGGTGGCCACGCTGGTCACGGTGGAGAATGCCGATGCAGGCCTCAAACAGGTTGCCGATGGCAAAGCCAGTGCGTTCTTTGCTGAGCGCATGGTGCTCAAGCATCTGTTGAGCAGGAATGACCCGGAAGGTCACCTGGTGCTGCTGGAGCGGATTTTCGAGTACGCGCCGACGGCCATGGCACTGGATCGAAACGACGAAGATTTCCGTCTGCTGGTCGACACTGCGCTGAGTGAAATGTACCGCGCCGGCGACATCGAGCAGGCGTACGACAAATACCTGGATGGCGCCGGCGAAGCGGCGAAGAAGCTGTTCAAGATCTACGCGCTACCTTGAGGGCGAGGCCACCAGAATCGGGGGCGCTCAACAGGCCTGGCGCTTCAGTTTGATGGCCGCTGCAAAAGCCGCTTCGTCATCACCATCGAGGTCTGCAATGACTGCCCGGTGCGCTGCAGCTTGTTCAGCAGACTGGCGCCCAACCAGAGCTGGTAAAGGGTTTCCGCCAGCTGACGAGCATCAGCATCCGGCACACTTTTATCCAGCTGCCCTGCTTCCAGGCACGTCGTGATCCGCGCAACGATGCGCTCGGCGCCGTCACGCAAGGTGAGGCGCATCGACTCGGACAGGTCGGCGACTTCCGCGCTCAACTTGACCACCAGGCATTCATCGCCGTGACCTTCCAGGGTGCAGCGGTTCTGCCAGCCCTGCCAGTAATCCATCAGCCGCTCATAGGCACTGAGCCCCGGCAGTGTCAGGCGTCGCTCCATATCTGCGAGGTAGCCGACGAAGTAATCCTCCAGCAACGCCTGGCCGTAGAGTTCCTTGGATTTGAAGTAGTGATAGAACGAGCCCTTGGGCACACCGGCGGTCTGCAGGATCTCGCTCAGGCCAACGCTGGTGAAGCCCTTTTCGGCCATCATGCGGTGGCCGGTGTCGAGCAGGTGTTGGCGGGTATCGTCGTAGGTCGGTTTCATGGGGCGCAAAATACCAAACATTAGACCAGTCGTATATTTCTGATGAGCAGGAGTTTGCCACAGTGATCGCGCGGAAACACCGCCGTAAAAAATTTACTAGACGACCGGTCTAATATGAATCTATGCTGTGCCCGTCATTCCTTCCAAGGTGTCGCAGACGAACCCGTCGAGGACACCCGACCACCACAGGGCGCTCTATGAAAATCTTGATGGTTCTGACTTCCCACGATCAGCTTGGCAACACCGGCAAGAAAACCGGCTTCTGGCTCGAAGAGTTCGCGGCCCCCTACTACGCCTTCAAGGATGCCGGTGCACAGATCACCCTGGTATCGCCGGCTGGCGGCCAGCCTCCGCTCGATCCGAAAAGCGATGAGCCCGATGCGCAAACCGCTGAAACCGAGCGCTTTCGCAAGGACCCTGCTGCCCAACAGGCACTGGCCAACACCGGGCGTCTGGCGGATGTCAGCGCTGAGGATTTCGATGCTGTGTTTTATCCCGGTGGCCATGGCCCGCTGTGGGATCTGGCCGAGGACAAACACTCGATCGCACTGATCGAAGCCTTCGACCGCAGCAACAAACCCCACGGTTTCGTCTGCCATGCGCCGGGTGTGCTGCGCCACGTCACGGCTGCCGATGGCAAGCCGTTGATTCAAGGCCGGGACGTCACCGGTTTCACCAACGCTGAAGAAGCCGCTGTGGGCCTGACCGATGTCGTGCCGTTCCTGATCGAGGACGAGTTCCAGCGTCTTGGCGGGCGCTACTCCAAAGTGGCTGACTGGCAGGTTCACGTGGTGATCGATGGCCAACTGGTGACTGGTCAAAACCCTGCCAGCTCGGCAGCCGTTGCTGAAACGTTGTTGAAGCTGTTGGCCTGAGCCACCAGCCTCCCGGACACCGTGCGCATCACGCACGGTGTTTTTTTTGCCGCATTACTAGTCGACTGGTCTAATAAGGCCAAAACAGGAATTCCATGAAAAACAGCCCTTTCTTCACGCCTTTCACCCTGGGCCAGCACACCCTGAAAAACCGCATCGTCCTGCCGCCCCTCACCCGCCAGCGCAGCACGCAACCGGGCAATGACGCCAACGCATTGATGGCCGAGTATTACCAGCAGCGCGCCGGCGCCGGTCTGCTGGTCACCGAAGGCACGCAGATCGAGCCTCGCGGTCAGGGCTACGCCTGGACCCCCGGGATTCACACGCCTGAACAAATTGCCGGATGGCGCATTGTCACCGAAGCGGTTCATGCCCGGAACGGCGTGATATTCGCCCAGCTGTGGCACGTCGGACGTGTGTCCCACACCGCATTGCAACCCGACGGCGCGGCCCCTGTATCCGCTTCCGCCATCGCGACTGAACGGGTCAGCGTGTTCATTGAAACCACGCCGGGCGCTGGAGAGCTGGTCAAGCCATCCGCACCGCGAGCGCTGAGCACCGATGAAGTCCAGGCACTGGTTCAGCTTTATATTCAGGCGGCGCGCAATGCGATGGATGCCGGTTTTGACGGGATCGAATTGCACTGTGCCAACGGCTATCTGGTGAACCAGTTCATTTCTGCGCACAGCAATGTGCGCACCGATCAATACGGTGGCTCGCTGCACAATCGCCTGCGTTTTCTGCGCGAAGTGGTGTCGGGTGTCGCCGAGTGCATCGGCAAGGAAAAAGTCGGCGTGCGGTTCGCGCCGCTGTTCACCACCACCGATGAAGCACGCACTTATCTGGGCATGGTCGAGGAAGACCCGCACACCACTTACATTGAAGCGATCAAGGTGCTTGAGGACGTGGGGATTGCCTACCTGTCCATCGCCGAGGCGGACTGGGACGACGCGCCCGCGATGCCGCAAACGTTCCGCCGCGCAGTGCGCGACACCTTCAGCGGCGCCATCATTTACGCCGGACGCTACAACGCTGAATCCGGAGCGCAATTGCTCGAATCGGGGCTGGCGGACCTGGTGGCGTTCGGCCGTCCGTTCATGGCCAACCCGGATCTGCCGGCGCGCATCGCCAATGACTGGCCGCTCAATCCGCTGAACCCCGCCACGGTCTACGGCGGCAATGCCGAAGGCTATGTGGATTACCCGACCTACAGCGAATAATTCCGCGAATTCGCCCAGCGCTCCCACTGCCCGGGAGCGCTTTCCCCTCTGCGCCAAACGCGCAACCTCGCACGCTGCGATGTGAGGTGTTCGCATCTGCATAAAAAAGATTGCCGATTGATTGTCAGGCGGATTTTTTCAGCCTATCTTGAGTAAAACCTATACAAAGAACTTAATTGCGTACAACTCTTGCGCTACGGATTGGCCCTCACGCACAGCACTGCTGCGAGTCCTCTGAATGAACCCACTACTAGCCAGCCATTACCGTGAAATTCTCGTCGGCGTCGGAGAAAACCCCGAGCGTGAAGGTCTGCTCGACACGCCCAAACGTGCGGCCAAAGCGATGCAGTATCTGTGCAACGGCTACACGATGAGCCTGGAAGACGTCACCAACGGCGCACTGTTCGAATCGCAAAGCGATGAGATGGTCATCGTCAGTGACATCGAGCTCTATTCCTTGTGTGAGCACCACATGCTGCCTTTCATCGGCAAGGCGCACGTGGCGTACATCCCCACCGGCAGGGTGCTCGGGCTGTCGAAAGTGGCGCGCGTGGTGGACATGTTCGCCCGGCGCCTGCAGATCCAGGAAAACCTCACCCGGCAAATTGCCGAGGCCATCCAGCAGATC
The DNA here is from genome assembly GCF_002156405.1 of Pseudomonas sp. SCPG-7. Taxonomy (NCBI): domain Bacteria; kingdom Pseudomonadati; phylum Pseudomonadota; class Gammaproteobacteria; order Pseudomonadales; family Pseudomonadaceae; genus Pseudomonas; species Pseudomonas sp. SCPG-7. The sequence goes on from NZ_MVOO01000001.1 coordinate 612,035, forward strand.
ACCGATGCCGCCGGCGTGGCCGTGGTCATTGAGGCCAGGCACATGTGCATGATGATGCGCGGCGTTGAAAAGCAGAATTCGGTCATGACCTCCTCGGTGATGCTCGGGGCGTTTCGTGACAGCACCACCACGCGTCAAGAGTTCCTGCAATTGATCGGGCGGCGAAGTTGATGTTCGACCCTCGATGGGTACGATAAACCTGTACAGCGAAAGTAGGCTGTACAAGCATGATCTTTCCAATTTCACCCTCCTGCCTGTGCCTTCAGGGAGAACGTCAATGACCCGAATTGTGCTCTTGCTGGCTCTGATACTCGGCGTTGCGAGCTGCGGCAGCGTGGATGTCAGTCGCTACGCCGATCAGCAACCGGCGTTGGATCTGCAGCGCTTTTTCAGCCAGCCGGTGAAAGCCTGGGGGATGTTTCAAAAGCGTTCCGGGGAAGTGGTCAAGCGCTTCGAGGTCAACATCGTCAGCCATCGTGAAGGTGACAACCTGATTCTTGATGAGCGCTTCCTGTACAGCGACGGTACGCGCCAACGCCGCGTCTGGACCCTGACGCCCGACGGCCAGGGACGCTGGAGCGGGCGCGCAGGTGATGTAGTGGGCGTCGCCACAGGTCAGGTGGCCGGCAATGCGCTGCACTGGCGGTATCGCCTGAACCTGCCGGTTGATGGCTCGACCTATGAAATGAGCATGGACGACTGGATGTACCAGATGGACGAGGACACGCTGATCAATCGCACCCGCATGTCCAAGCTCGGGGTTGAAGTTGGCCAGGTGACCTTGTTCTTCCGCCGTCAGGGTGCCGGAGTCAGTCAATGAACAGCGCGTTCAGCATGACGTCCCTGGGCGATGATTATCGTGCCCTGGTGATCGGCGCCAGTGGTGCCATCGGCCGCGCGTTTTGCCAGCAGCTCAGTCAGGACCCGCGCTGTGCCGGCGTTCGTGAACTGGGGCGCCATACCGTTCCAGCGCTGGATCTCGAGCAGCCAGAATCGATCGCTAGCGCAGGCACCGAATTGGCCGCAGAAGCGCCCTATCAGTTGATCGTGCACGCTGCCGGCCTGCTGCATCGTGAGCGGATCAAGCCGGAAAAGAGCTACAGCGCGATCGAAGCCGATGCGCTGCAAGCCGTGTTTCAAGTGAACACGCTGGGGCCGGCGATGGTGTTGCGGCATTTTCTGCCGCTGCTTGATCCCCAAGGGGCGATGGCGCTGCTCTCGGCCAAGGTCGGAAGCATCGGCGACAACCGATTGGGCGGCTGGTACGCCTATCGCGCCTCCAAGGCGGCGCTGAACATGCTGATCAAGACCGCAGCGATCGAACTGGCCCGCACCCGCCCGCAAAGCCGCTTGCTGAGTCTGCACCCGGGCACGGTCGTGTCTAGGTTGTCGCAACCTTTTCGCGGGGCATCCAGCGCCCGCCCCGCCGACGTTGCCGCTGAACAGCTACTGAACCTGATTGACCAGTTGACGCCGGCCGACAGTGGCCAGTTCTTTGCCTACGATGGACAACGCCTGCCCTGGTAGGCAAGGAGTGAAGCATGAATCTGCAAACCCTGACCGAACGCGCGGCCAACAGCGAAATTCGTGAGCTGGAGTTGCTGTCGCTTGAAGGTGGTTTTTATCTGGCCCGGGTTCGCCTGGATCACGGTCAGTTCACCTTGCTCGACGACGCGGCCAAACCCATGCACCTGCGTTCAATCACCCATCTGCGTGACTTGCTGCAGACCGTGCCGGCATTCCCGTGCGTGCTGGTGCAGCAATGCGTGCACGACGAAATGTGTGGCCGCGATACCGGGCCGGTCGAAGAGCTGCGCATTCCGTTTTCGATGGCCACGCCGTTATGAAACGAATCCTGCCGGACCGCACTGAATGAACCCGAATCGTCGGTTGTGCCTGGTGCTGGGCGATCAGTTGTCGTTCGATCTGGCCTCCTTGCAGACGCTCGACAGCGAGCGCGACACCGTGCTGCTGGTCGAGGTCATGGAAGAAGCCAGCCATGTACCGCACCATCCGCAAAAGATTGCTCTGATCTTCAGCGCCATGCGCCATTTCGCCCAGTCGTTGCGAGACCAGGGCATTCGTGTCGAATATGTGACGCTGGATGATCCGCACAACAGCGGTTCGGTGCCGGGGGAATTACGCCGCTGGCAACAGCGCTTGCAGGTTGAGCAAGTACACGTCACCGAGTGCGGTGACTGGCGCCTGGAACAAGCGATCAAGGATTGTGGCCTGCCCGTTTGTTGGCACGCCGATTCGCGTTTTTTGTGCAGTCGCGCCGAGTTCGCCGCCTGGGCTGCGGGGAAAAAGCAGTTGCGCATGGAGTTCTTTTATCGCGAGATGCGCCGCAAGAGTCGCTTGCTGCTCAATGGCGATGGCACGCCGGTGGGCGGTGCGTGGAACTTCGATGCCGAGAATCGCAAGTCCCTGCCCAAAGGTGTGAAAGCCCCCTACCCGATCCGTTTCAGTAACGACGCCATCACCGGCGAGGTGCTGGATCTGGTGCTGGCGCGCTTCAGTCAGCACTACGGTGCACTCGATGATTTCAACTACCCGGTCACCCATGCCGACGCGCAGGCGCTGTGGGACTATTTTCTGGATTATGGCCTGGCGGGTTTCGGTGACTATCAGGACGCCATGGCCAGTGACGAGCCGTTCCTGTTTCATGCACGCATCAGCGCCGCGCTCAATATCGGCCTGCTGGATTTGCGGCGGTTGTGCAGCGACGTCGAGTCGGCCTATTGGGCCGGCAGGATTGCCCTGAATGCCGCCGAGGGCTTCATTCGGCAACTGATCGGCTGGCGGGAATACGTGCGCGGCGTGTACTGGCTGAAAATGCCGGACTACGCACTGGGCAACGCCTTCGGCAACAGCCGTGCACTGCCGGAGTTCTACTGGACCGGTGCCACGCAGATGAACTGCATGCGCCAGGCCATCGGCCAGAGTCTGCAGCATGCCTACGCGCACCACATTCAGCGGCTGATGGTCACCGGCAATTTCGCCCTGCTCGCTGGCATTGCGCCGAGCCAGATCTGTGAGTGGTACCTGGCGATCTATATGGACGCCTTCGACTGGGTCGAACTGCCCAACACGTTGGGCATGGTCATGCATGCCGACAGCGGTTACCTCGGTTCCAAACCCTATTGCGCCAGTGGCCAATACATCAATCGCATGTCTGACTACTGCCGCGGCTGCGCCTACAAGGTCAGCGAAAGTACGGCGGACAATGCCTGCCCGTTCAATGCGTTGTACTGGCATTTTCTGATGCGCCACGGTGAACAGCTGCGCGGCAATCAGCGCATGGCGATGATGTACAAGAACCTCGACCGCATGCCGTCAGCCAAGCTGGAGGCGCTGTGGCAACGCGGGCAGAACCTGTTGGCGCGTCTGGATAACGGCGAATCGATCTGAAATCAGCGCTCGCTTGCGCCGGCGGTGAAACTTAAGCACAACGCGCCCGGTCAACGGATGATCGGCGCTCGAGTCCCCTGAGAGCGCAATGACACTGCCCGTGTTGTGCTTACGCGCTCTATGCAGCCAGCCCCTGAACATTCAACAAAGCAGGTCACATGGATACCCTTGAACACCTTAGTCGCGAAGCGCTCGAGTCAGAAGTCAGGCGATTGCGTGCGGCGCTTCAAAGCACTCAGGTCGACACACAGGACGTTGACCTCGAGCGCGACATGGCGGCGCAGCTGCAAGCCAGTCGGGATGCCCTCGCCCGCAGCGAGGCTCGCTTCATCACCATTCTGGAAACCATCGAATCGGCGTTTGCCATCGTCAAGGTCAAGTTCGACGCTGACGATAAGCCGGTCGATTACTACTTTGTCGAAGCCAATCCGGCGTTCGAACACCAGTGCGGCGTCAACCTGCGCGGCAAATGGGTGACCGAGTTCGCGCCCAATCTGGAAAGCTTCTGGTTTGAAACCTACGGCCATGTGGCCAAGACCGGGGAACCGGCGAACTTCGAGAATTACGCCAACACCTTCGAGCGCTGGTTCGACGTGCGCGCCGTGCGTGTCGGCGATCCGGCCGACCGGCAGATCGCCATTCTGTTCAACGACGTCACCCAGCGGCGTGACGCCGAGGAGCGTTTGCGAGCCAGTGAGGCCATCGCGCGGGAGAACGTCGAGCGTGTGCAACTGGCGCTCGCCGCGGGGGCCATTATCGGCACCTGGCACTGGGATCTGCTCACCGATCGTTTCGCCGTGGACGAAGCATTCGCCCGGGTGTTTGACCTCGACCCGGCGCTGGGCCGCGAAGGGCTCAGCCTCGAACAAGTGATGGTGACCGTGCATCCCGAAGACCGCGATGGACTGACCAGCGCGATCAACGAAGCCATCGGCCGCGGTGGCGCCTACTCCCATCAGTACCGCGTGCGTCGCACGGACGGCAAGTACCAGTGGATCGAGGCCAACGGCCGGGTTGAATGTGCTGATGATGGAACGCCGCTGCGCTTTCCCGGTGTACTGATCGATGTCGAGGAGCGACGCAATGTCGAAGCGGAGCGCGACCGCGCCATTGCTGCATTGCGCGCGCTCAACGATACGTTGGAGCAACGCGTTTCATCGCGCACTGCAGAGTTGATGCAAGCCGAAGAGAAACTCCGTCAGTCACAGAAAATGGAAGCCGTCGGCCAACTGACCGGGGGCCTGGCGCATGACTTCAATAATCTGTTGGCCGGCATTTCCGGCGCACTGGAGTTGATGGGCGCACGCATCAGCCAGGGACGACTGAACGAAGTCGACAAGTACATGATGACCGCCCAAGGCGCGGTCAAGCGTGCCGCCGCCCTGACCCACCGGCTGCTGGCGTTCTCCCGACGCCAGACCCTCGATCCGCGCCCCACCGACGTCAACACGCTGATGACCGGCATGACCGAACTGATCCAGCGTACGGTTGGCCCCAGCATCGTCCTGGAAACCCGAGCCGCGCCGGGGCTTTGGCCAACGCTGGTGGATGCCAGTCAGTTGGAGAATGCTCTGCTCAACCTGTGCATCAACGCGCGCGATGCGATGCCGGACGGTGGGCGCATCACCATCGAAACCGCCAACCGCACGCTGGACGGCGAGACCGCGCGCACCCTGGACATGCCAGAGGGCGAATACCTGTGCCTGTGCGTGACCGATACCGGCACCGGCATGACCGCCGATGTCATCGCCAAGGCCTTCGACCCGTTCTTCACCACCAAACCGCTGGGCCAGGGCACGGGGCTGGGACTGTCGATGATCTATGGTTTCGCCAAGCAATCCGGCGGCCAGGTGCGCGTGCATTCGCAGGTCGGCCGGGGCACAGAAATGTGCATTTATCTGCCTCGCTATCATGGCGAACCGCTGCCGAATCAGGATCACAAGGACAACGCGCCGGCCGCCGTGCCCAAGGCAGGCGAGACCATTCTGGTGGTGGACGACGAGCCTACGGTGCGTGCGCTGCTGACTGACGTGCTCGGCGATCTCGGCTACACCTTGATAGAGGCTGCTGACAGCGTGGTCGGGCTGAAGATGTTGCGCTCGGACATTCACATCGACTTGCTGATCACCGACGTCGGCTTGCCGGGTGGCATGAACGGTCGGCAACTGGCCGATGCCGGCCGGGAAATCCGCCAGAACCTGAAGACCCTGTTCATTACCGGGTACGCGGAAAACGCGGTGATTGGTGCCGGTCAGCTTGGCCCGGACATGCAGGTGCTGACCAAGCCTTTCGCCGTCGACACGCTGGTGGCGCGGGTCAGCGACCTGCTGGCGATGAAATCCGAATGAGCGACCGTTGCGGCGCTGTAATCCCAGAGAGAGTGGCTGCGGCCAAGGAGTAATAAATGGTGACGTTTCTGATTTTCCTGATCGCGTGCGGTGCTGCAGCGAGTACCGGGGTGATTTTCAAACCCGGGTCATGGTACGAAGGACTGAATAAACCCGGATTTACCCCACCCAATTGGGCGTTTCCGGTGGCCTGGACGATTATCTATCTATTGCTGGCCTGGGCCGGTTATCGCTTGAGCCTGATTCCCGGCAGTCAGACCGTGTTGGCACTGTGGGCCGCGCAGATCGCCTTGAACACACTGTGGACGCCGGTGTTCTTCGGCGCGCATCAGGTGTTGGCCGCCATGGTGATTCTGTTGGTGTTGTGGCTGGTGGTTGCGGTGATGGTGTTTATGGCGTTGCGCCTGGATGTGATCACCGGGCTGATCCTGTTTCCTTATCTGGCCTGGTTGTGTGTGGCAGCGGCGTTGAATTTCTCGATTCTGCGCAATAACCGTGGGTGATCAAACGCACCAGCCAATGTTCATTGGAGTGCTGAATGGGGCTGGATTTCATCTATGAAAATAGAGACAGCCCCATTCTGCCAATCAGGAAAACCAGCAGAATCAGGAAAAAGATCCGAATAAAGCCACTGCCATACCGCAGTGCCAGAAAAACGCCAGTCAGCGAGCCGGCAATATTGCACAGTGCTACGACGCCACCTACCGCCCACAGAACATTTCCCGTTGGTACAAAAAACATGAGCGCCGCGCAGAATGTGCCCAGATTCACCAGCTTTGCGGAGGCGGAGGCATTTAAAAAATCAAAGCCAAAATATTTGACGAAAATGAATAGCAGAAGGCTGCCGCTACCCGGACCGAAGACGCCGTCATAAAAACCAATCAAGCCACCAAAAAAAATGCCCCACGCAATTTCCTTTGTTCCGCAATGAAATTCAGTGCTGATCAGGCCTAATCTTTTTTCCGCGAACGTATAGATCGCCATCGCTATCAAAACAAAAAAAACAACGAACTCCATGATTTTTTTGGGAACGATTGACACTGAAAACGCGCCAATGAACGCAAAAACGAATGCCGACAGCATGGTGGGCAACATCAGTTTCCAGACAATTTTTATTCTTTTGGTATAGCTGTATATCGAAGAAAGATTGCCCGCAAGAACTGCCAGCTTATTGGTTCCAAATACGGTTGCCAAACTATATTGAGGAAGCGCATGCAAAAGTGCTGGCAGCTGTACAAGCCCGCCACCACCTACCGCTGCATCTATCAAACCACCACAGAATGCAAAAAAGCCTAAAGCGAACAACGCTTGTTCAAAATCCATTCAGGAGATCCTTTCGGGACTGAAGTTCTCCGCAAAGTATCACAACATTCTCCAGGTTAATTTTCCGCAGTAAGATATCGATGCATGGCCTCGAAAGCTCTTCCTACGCGCTCATTATAGTTGAGCATGATGCCTTTCATGCGACCGAGCTTGAAAGGTATATCCATCGCTCGGCCGTACGCTTGCGCGGCCGCCAACGCATGAAGACCATGTTTGTTTTCGACTTCGCCTGAGTGCCCCATCACATAACCTTTAGCGTTACGTAGAGCTTGAATATCTGTTTTTAGCAGAGGATTGACTTCAAGCAACTTTGCTTCAATGTACTGAGCGATGAAATTATATTCACGACCATTCCAAAGTTCTGAAGCGATAGAAACCATCATGGCATCCATGATTGAACTCTTGTGCTCTATCGAATTCAGAGCTGATTTGTGTTCTGAGATTCCAGTACTGTAAAGAAAATCTGAGAATTCATTGCATTCTCGAACTTTGTGTTGATTTTCAATCCAGGCAGTCGCGTTAAAAGCTGAAGTCATGTATTCGAACATGCCATCATGCCCAGGGTGCCCGAGCCCGAAGTCGTCTTTCGCAACTTCATGCATGTGTGCCATGACATTCAGATATTCGATGTGTCTTTCAGCAGATACGGATAGTGCGTCTGCTGAGAGTCGCATAATTATTTTTGCAGAGACCAAGCTGGTGGTTTTATGTGTTTCATTCCATCCATTAAAGAATTTCAGAACAGCCGAATCCATTGCGGCCTTTTCAAGAAACGCTTCAAATGCGTTCTCGGCATGGCGCTGGGCATCCTGGGTAATGGGATGATTAAGCACTTCCAGCATGGCATCCTGAATGTCAGGGATATGCGTGACGTTTGCCAATACGGGCTGTCTGCGCTGATTCTGCAATATCACTCGACCAGGTATTTTCAAATTCCTGATATGCTTTGGCAGAGCGTCTATAAAAGCTTCACCAAACTCTTGCATGGATCTGTAACTATTAAATGCGTCAACGCGACTCTGCAACATGGTTGAGTTCATGAGCTTATCCTTCTCCCTAAAGATATGCCGAGTTAATCCGCTGATTTAAACTTCCACAATCAGATCAGGCTTTAAACAATATGTGACTTGAAGGGTTTCGACAAGTGACTTATAATGATCAAACCCTTCATTATAAGTGAGCAATGGCATGGAGCTTTCTCAACTTACTATGTTCAAGACTGTAGCGGATCACGGAAGTATCATTCGCGCCTCTGAATTACTGCACTGTGTGCCGTCCAACATTACCAACAGAATCAAACTTCTGGAAAAAGAACTTGGGGTATCTTTGTTTATCAGGAAAGGTCGAGGGCTTGTTATCAGCCCTTCCGGTAGATTGTTTCTTGGGTATGCAAACAAAATCCTGTCTTTATGCCAGGAATCACAAAGAGCGCTCGATCCTGCGGCGGCGCCATCAGGACTCCTGAAGATCGGGGCAATAGAGTCATCGGCCACCGGCAGACTGCCAAAGTTGCTCTCAAAGTTTCATCAACTCTATCCATCTGTGCAAATGCAGTTCAGCACCGGTGACTGGTCGCAGTTATTGAATGATGTGGTTGATCATAAACTCGACGGTGCCATCATTGCTGTCAATCAGGATCATCCTGATATTGAAAGTATCGAAATCTACATGGAAGAACTGGTATTGATTGCCTCTTCAGCTGCGGGGCACGTGCATAATCCGCAGGACTTGAGTGGCACGGATATATTCATGTGGCCTGAAGGCTGTCCTTATAGAAAGGCGCTGGAAAACTGGCTGCAAGCGCATGGTGTTGTTAGCCCCATAACTAGCATTGCCAGTTATGGAACCATTCTTGGGTGTGTCAGCTCAAGAGCGGGTGTTTCGTTAGTGCCCAGAGGCGTTTTTGAACAGTTTCGCAGGATCGGTGACATAAGCGGCCATGTATTTGACGACCTGCACCCAATACAGAATTATTTTATATGGAATAAAAACAGTGGACCTCATCGAGCAAAAGAAAAATTTGCGGAGCTGCTCGTAGAGGAATTCAAGGACGTCTGACGTCATTTTTACAGTATTGCGCGCCCACTGATCTCAGTGTCTGCCCGACGTGTTGTCCTTTCTTTGCCTTCGTTCTCGTGAGTCGAAACGGCAGCAGCCGTACGTCGGTTGATGACTGGCATGTCGAATCGGCGTTTATCGATTCACTCTCCCTCCTTTTGATTTATACCTGTCAAAAATCCCATTTGTTCAGTCGATATAGCGACTTTGCCTCACGCTCCACCAGCCCTTGCCGGTCCCGTGAGCGCTCACGCCTGCCCGCAAACCTGCGTAGCGGCGTTGTTCTATGCTTCATTCTGAATTAGTGATTTAACTAGGTAGTTACCTAACTATATAATGCACGCCTCATTTCAACGGGACATTCAACGTGAAGCAGAGTCAAGGCCTCTCGGGCATATCAAAATTCATTCTGGTCGGGCTGGGGGTGATCATCGCCCTGCTCGGCCTGGCACTTGCGGCTGGCGGAGTGAAGCTGGTCAGCCTGGGAGGGTCGTGGTACTTCCTCGTGGGCGGTCTGGTGATGGCCGTTTCCGGTCTGCTGATCGCTCGCTTCAAGACGGCCGGCGCCTGGCTGTTCGCGGCATTTCTGGTCGGGACCGCGATCTGGGCGGTGAGCGATGCCGGGCTGGTGTTCTGGCCGGTGTTCTCGCGCCTGTTCATGTTCAGCGCCGTAGGCCTGGTGGTGGCGCTGGTTTACCCGCTGCTCAAGCGTGCCAACGGTGGCGTGCCGGGGCGTGGCGCTTACGGCGTTGCCGCTGTCCTGGCCGTGGGGCTGGCGGTGGCTGCCGGCAACATGTTCGTCGCGCATCCGACTGTCGCTGCCACCGGCACGGGCCCGGGCCTGACGCCGGTTGAGCCAGACAAGGCGCAAAAAGACTGGGCGCATTACGGTAATACCGAAGGCGGCAGCCGCTTTGCTGCGCTGGACCAGATCAACCGCAACAACGTCGACAAACTGAAAGTGGCGTGGACCTACCACACCGGTGACGTCGCCGAGAGCGATGGCAACGGTGCCGAAGACCAGCTCACCCCGCTGCAAATCGGCAACAAGGTGTTCATCTGCACCCCGCACAACAACCTGATCGCGCTGGATGCCGACACCGGCAAAGAGCTGTGGAAGAACGCGATCAACGCCAAATCGAAAGTCTGGCAGCGTTGCCGTGGCATGGCCTATTTCGATGCCACCAAGGCCATCGCTCAGCCAAGCAATTCGAGCATCATCGAAGCCAAACCGGCGCCTGCCGCCAATTGCCAGCGCCGTCTGCTGACCAACACCATCGACGCTCGCCTGATCGCGGTCGATGCCGACACCGGCGAGTTCTGCCAGGGTTTCGGTAACAACGGTCAGGTTGATCTGAAGGCCGGTCTGGGCGATGTGCCGGACAGCTACTATCAGCTCTCCTCCGCTCCGCTGATGGCCGGTACCACCGTGGTGGTCGGCGGTCGTGTGGCCGACAACGTGCAAACCGACATGCCGGGTGGCGTGATCCGTGGTTTTGATGTGATTACCGGCGCCATGCGCTGGGCGTTCGACCCGGGCAACCCGCAGGATAAAAAGGCCCCGGCCGATGGCAGCACGTATGTGCGCAGCACGCCGAACAGCTGGGCGCCAATGTCCTACGACCCGGCGACCAACACCGTGTTCTTGCCGATGGGCAGCTCGTCCACCGACATCTATGGTGTCGAGCGCAGCAAACTCGATCACACCTACGGCGCCTCGGTGCTCGCGCTGGACGCCACCACCGGTGATGAACGCTGGGTGTTCCAGACCGTGCACAACGATCTCTGGGACTTCGACCTGCCGATGCAGCCGAGCCTGATCGACTTCACCAAGGACGGCAAAACCGTTCCGGCGCTGGTCATCGGCACCAAGGCCGGGCAGATCTACGTGCTCGACCGCGCCACCGGCAAGCCGTTGACCGACGTTAAAGAAGTCCCGGTCAAAGCCGCGAACATCCCGAACGAACCGTACTCGCCAACCCAGCCGAAATCGGTGGGCATGCCGCAGATCGGTGCCCAGCACCTGACTGAGTCGGACATGTGGGGCGCCACCCCGTACGACCAGTTGCTGTGCCGGATCGATTTCAAATCGATGCGTTACGACGGCCTGTACACCGCGCCGGGTACCGACAAATCGCTGAGCTTCCCGGGTTCGCTGGGCGGTATGAACTGGGGCAGCCTCTCCACTGACCCGGTCCACGGTTTCATCTTCGTCAACGACATGCGCCTGGGTCTGTGGATCCAGATGATTCCGTCGCAGAACAAGGCTCAAGCCTCGTCCGGTGGCGAAGCGTTGAACACCGGCATGGGCGCGGTACCGCTCAAAGGCACGCCGTATGCGGTGAACAAAAACCGCTTCCTGTCGGTGGCCGGCATTCCTTGCCAGGCTCCACCGTTCGGCACCCTGACCGCGATCGACATGAAGACCCAGAAAGTCGCCTGGCAGGTTCCGGTCGGCACCGTTGAAGACACCGGTCCGCTGGGCATCCGCATGCACCTGCCGATCAAGATCGGCCTGCCAACCCTGGGCGGCACCCTGTCGACCCAAGGTGGCCTGATCTTCATCGCTGGTACTCAGGACTTCTACCTGCGCGCCTTCAACAGCGGCAACGGTGAGGAAATCTGGAAAGCGCGTCTGCCGGTCGGCAGCCAGGGCGGTCCGATGACCTACGTTTCGCCGAAAACCGGAAAGCAGTACATCGTTGTCACCGCTGGCGGCGCGCGTCAGTCGACCGATCGCGGCGACTACGTGATGGCTTACGCCTTGCCGTAAACCGCAGTGCCCGTGTTGAACACGGGCGCTTTCTTTTTGCGCGCGGCACCTGAGGGTGCCGCGCCGCTTTCCGATATCGCTACCGCTTTGAGCAGGAAGATCTCCATGTTTGGTTTTACTCGTAACGGCTGGGTCAACGGCGTGCTGTTGGGCCTGACCTGCACCACCCTGCCCGCCTTCGCCGATACCGATTCGAACCTGTTGACCCGCAATACCCTGACCGGTGACTGGGGTGGCCTGCGCCACCAGATGGACCAGGACGGGATCAAGTTCACCGGCGATTACACCGGCGAAATGGCTTACAACGCCGATGGCGGCCTGCATCGCTCCGGCCGTTACTCGCAGAACATCAAGCTCGGCGCCCAGTTTGATCTGAGCAAGTTGTATGGCGTGGAGAACGCCGGCAAGGTCCAGTTGACCATCAACGACCGCCGCGGCAACAGCGCCTCCGAAGACCTGGTTGGCAACCGTCTGCCGATCCAGGAAAACTACGGCGGCCTCTACACCCGCCTGACCGAACTGAGCTACGAGCGCAGTCTGTTCACCCCGGCGCTCAACGTAAAACTCGGCTACATGGCCATGGGCAACGACCTCGGTGGTCTGGACAGCGGCATTCTGTGCAACTTCATGAACGCCGGTTTCTGCGGCCATCCGCTGAACATGTCCGGCGGCAGTGGCTGGACCAACTACCCCAACGCGCACCTGGGCGTGCGGGTGAAGTACGACTTGTCCCCATCGTGGCAACTGCGCGTGGCCGCGTTCAACGTCGACCCGGAAAGCAACGGCAACTCCAGCCGCGCCTGGCATCTGGGCCCTAAACACACCACCGGCACCGTGGTGCCGATCGAGCTGGTGTACAAGCACGCGGGCCAATTGCCCGGCGAATACAAGCTGGGTTACTACTACGACAGCTCGGACGTGAAACGCATCGGCAGCGACAAAGAAGTCTCCGGGCGTGGCGGGCATTACCTGCTGATTGATCAGGCGGTATGGAGTTCGCAATCGTCCGAGGGCCGCAGCCTGCATGCGTTCGGCCAATACTCGGCAGCCAGCGAGGCGGCTTCGCCATTCAGCAAGTGGTATGGCACCGGTCTGGTGCTGTACAAGCCGTTCGAAGGTCGCCCGCGTGACACCGTCGCTCTGGGCTACGGCCGCGCCGTACCTAACCCGCGCAGCCGCGACGTACAACAGGACGCTGCCATGGCCAATGGCACGCAGTTCCCGAACCTGGACAGTGGCGAGCAGTTGATCGAACTCGGCTACGGCTACCAGGCCACGCCTTGGCTGACACTGCGCCCGAACCTGCAATACATCATCGAGCCGGGGGCCTTTTCCGGGCAGGACATCGACAATGCGTTGGTGTTTGGCTTGCAGGTGAAAGCTTCGCTCTGACTTCTGGCAGAACTGCAGGCAATAAAAAACCCGGCGTAATGACCGGGTTTTTTATTGCCTGACAATTGTCGTAACCAAGATGCTCAGTCAACACCGAACCTTTACCCCCAAACCTGCGTCGGAGCTAGGGCGTTAACGCTTACCGCTCGCCACGAGGTTTCCGTTTGAAAGCAGCCATCGTCAAAAAATACCGTTTGATCATCAAGACCATGGGCTACGTGGGCTGGTCGCTGTTCTGGCTGTTGCTCTGGGACATCGCCGTCACCGTCGACTTCATGTTGTTCCTCAACGCCAAGATCAACCTGCCGCTGATGCCTCTGACTTTGCTCGGTTCAGCGCTGGTGGTGCTGATCAGTTTCCGCAACAGCAGCGCGTACAACCGTTGGTGGGAAGCGCGCACGCTGTGGGGCATGATGATCAACAGCTCGCGCAGCTTCGCCCGGCAGGTGCTGACGCTGCTGGATGATCCCGATAACGAAGTGAACCCGGTGAAGGCGACGCTGTTGCGCCGCCATGTGGCGTACGTCAATTGCCTCGCCGCGCACCTGCAAGGTCAGCCTTGCCCGGAGGAGGTCCGCGCGTTTATCCCGGCAGATGAGTTCGCCCGCAGCGGCACCACCAACAACTTCGCCAACGACATCCTCACCGGCTCCGCATCGTTGCTGGCCCGGGAATACAAGGCCGGGCGTCTGGACAGCATTCGGCTGGCGCGGCTGGAATCGACCATGGTTGATCTGTCCAACAGCCAGGGCGGGATGGAGCGGATCGCCAATACCCCGCTGCCCTACCCTTATGTGTATTTCCCGCGCCTGTTTATTTCGCTGTTCTGCCTGATTGTGCCAGTTGGACTGGTGGAGTCGCTGGGCTGGTTCACCCCGCTCGCCTCGACCGTGGTGGGCTTCATGTTGCTGGCCATCGAGCGCATCGGCACCGACCTGCAAAGCCCGTTTCGCCACAGCGAGCACCAGATTCAGATGGAGGCCCTGTGCGAAACCATCGAGAAAAACCTGCAGTCGATGCAGCGTGATTCGTTGGGGGATGCGCGCAGGGCTGAAGAGACTGTTTGAACAGATGCACGCCAGGGCGCAATGCCCTGGCGAGTCGCAGGTATTACTTCTTCTTTTTCGCCGGCTTGTCAGCCTTCTTTGCATCCTTGGCCTTTTCCGGCTTGCTATCGGCTTTCTTGGCAGACTTTTTCGGTTCGGCGTCTTTCTTCTTGTCTTTCTTGTCGGAAGACTTGGAAAGCGTCGAGGCTGCCGCCGATTTCTTTTCCGGCGAGGACTTTTTGTCTTTCAAGTCCTTGCTGGCTTTCGAAGCATCGTCTTTTTTGCTTTTCTTCTCGTCTTTAGCCACGTTGACAACCTCTCGAAATGTGCCGGTATTGGCACCGGGCCTGTGCGAATAAACACAAGCTGATCGTTAGGCGTGGGCGTTCAGGCGGGGTTCAGATTATTTGACTCGATCCAGCGCCCTTGACGAAGACTGGCCGTTCAACAAGTTGTCAATAGCAAAGTTGTGCGACTGTTCTGGAGATAGCGCAGTGATAGGCTTTTCTGGCGTCACATTACGCGAATGCCCGATCTGTTCAGAAGGCAGGTCGGGGCCGCTGTATAAGCCCGCTGTCAGTTAACTGAAAGGATTCGAACATGAAAAAGCCCATGACAACTCTGGCCATCTGCGCGACGCTTGCTTTCGCCGCAACCGTCACAAACGCTGCCGTGCATCCAACGACCATCACTGCTCCACAGACGGTCAAGCAGGCGACCGCCTCGATTGACACGCCTTTCGCAACCCAGCGAAAAGCCGGAGAAATCCAGACGGCCAGTCTGGCCAGAAGTTGCTCCGATGAGCGCTATTCCTGGTGGGAATTCAGTGGCTGGGAAATAATCGCCTGTCTCGGAAGCGGTCAGTGGTAATTATTCAAACGAGTCTGGTGCGTGACTTATGTGCTGAGCACGCACCAGCGCCTGTTTTAGCCAACTTGTCACTCTCGCAACCATCAGCATTCCAATAGACGTTGCGCCTGTTGATTGACCCGGGCACTCATGCCTGACCCATGGCCGCAACCACGCCTCTGCCCTGCCCCAGAAACCCTCGTTCTGATGCGCCCCGTTTCATTGGCTTCCCTTGCAAATGAATACGCAAAAATAATGGTACAGAGACAACCCTTCATTCACATTTGAGATGGGTGTCTGAGTTCGACGATGAAGCCAAACTGGGCCCCACAGGTCAGGCTCCCTGAACTGGCTTTACAGGATGGTAACTAGAGTTTTTAAAAACTCTGGGCCGAAAGCGTACATCCGTGAGCGGCCAATGGCGGCCAGAAGCGCACAATCCCTGCCCGCCATACCGGAATAATCGCGACTTATTAGCCTCGCTCTGAATCAACCGGCGCGAACGCTTTGGCAGCGGCCACGGTATCCAGGGATTCGCGCAGCAGCTGAATTTTGCCGTCCTTGGCCACCAGGCGGCCGGCGTACATTTGCCGGTAGAGGCGCCCAGTGGCAGGCACCAAGGCCTCTACGCTGTATTCGGCAAACGCCTGATCGGGTGTGTCGATCAAAAAGCGCACATTGCGAAATTTGAAATCCGGCACTTTACCGAGCAACGAGCCGATGAATCCCTCGATGGCGGCAGGGCCTTGAACGCGATGGGGTATGCCCAGCGACGCCAGGTACGGCAACTCGAGCACGCCATCCTCCGCGAAAAGTGCTGCCGCCAGGTACGGCGTCTGAATGGCATCCAGGTAATTTTGCAGTAACTCCACGGCATTTTTCATGACGACTTTCTCCGAAACGCATAAGGGACGGGCACACTGCGGTGCTGACCTGACTACGTTAAGGGACCCCTTCGATTTCAAAAACAGACGTTAATGAAAATCATCGTTTCATAATTGAAAGCCATGTGCGCAACGTCTCATGACGGCCATCGCCATTCAGGCTGGCTTAGATGTTCGGCAAAAAAGTCCGACAGCGCTTTGATTTTCACTGGCCGTGTACGCGCCGAGGGAGTGACGAAATACAAACCGCCACGGGCCATGCTCCATTGCGGTAACACCACCACCAAGCGCCCGTCTTTCAAGTATTCGCTGGCGATAAATTCCGGCAGTTCGGCGATAGCCAAGCCCTCAAGCAACACCGGCAATAACGCATCCGAGTTGGTCACTCTCAGCGGGCCGCTGGGCACCACGTCTTCTTCGCTGCCGTCTTTATGGGTGAACCGCCACACTTGGCTGCGGGCCCGGTAGGCATAACTCAGGCACGTGCGGGACGCCAGTTCGCGGGGGTGGCCAGGATGGCCATGAGCGTCCAGATAAGCCGGTGAAGCGACCAGGTATTGAGTGACGGCACACAGTCGCCGTGCAACCAGCGAGGAATCCGGCAATACGGCGATGCGCAAGGCGGCATCGAAGCCCTCGGCGATCAGGTCTACCGAGGCATCTGAAAGGTGCAAGTCAATCGACAGCTCGGGATACTGGCGCAGCAATTGCGGCATCAGCGGTGCCACCCAACGCAAGCCAAACGACATGGGTATCGCCAAGCGTACTTGGCCGCGGGGCTGGACCGATAAATCCTGAGCCTCGCTTTCCACCTCTTCAGCCTGCCGATAAATCTCACCCGCCTTGGCCGCCATGCTCGCGCCGAATTCAGTAAGTGCCAGTTGCCGCGACGTACGGTTGAACAAGCGCCCACCCAGGCGCGCCTCCAACCGCGCGACCGCCCGCGATACCGTCGGCACCGACACGCTCATGACGCGCGCCGCGCCGGCGAACGAGCCCTCTTCGGCCACCTTGGCAAACATTGCCAACCCTTCGAAATCCGGAAGTCTGCTCATTTCATTTCTGCAACGATAGGTTTCAGGCAATTCTATTTTGAAAGTTTTTCCCCGTCGATAAGCTTCTCCCACACCGCAACTCACTCAATCGAAATACGGGAGAAACACCATGACTAACAAACTCGAAGGCAAAATTGCGTTGGTAACCGGCGGCACTACAGGCATCGGTCTGGCCACCGCCAAACGCTTCGCTCAGGAAGGCGCTCACGTCTATATCACGGGCCGTCGCCAAGCAGAACTGGACGCCGCTGTTACCGCAGTTGGCAACGCCACCGGCGTGCAGGTGGACTCCACCAACCTTGATCAGCTGGACGCGTTGTATCGCCAGATTGGCGCGACCCACGGCCGAATCGACGTGCTGTTCGCCAATGCTGGCGGTGGATCCATGCTGCCGCTGGGTGACATCACGGAACAGCAGTACGACGACACCTTCAATCGCAACGTAAAAGGCGTGCTGTTCACTGTGCAAAAGGCGCTGCCGCTGCTGGCTCCAAAAGCCTCGGTGATTCTCACCGGCTCTACGGCAGGCAGTTCGGGCACGGCCGCCTTCAGTGTGTACGCCGCGTCCAAGGCCGCCGTGCGCTCGTTTGCCCGCAACTGGATTCTGGATTTGAAAGACCGCCAGGTGCGCGTCAACACCATCAGCCCCGGCGCCACCCGCACGCCTGGCCTGGTTGATTTGGCCGGCCCTGATGCCGCTCAACAGCAGGGCTTGCTCGACTACCTGGCGTCGCTGATTCCCATGGGGCGTGTCGGTGAGGCTGATGAAATTGCCAGTGCGGCGTTGTTTCTGGCCTCGGATGACGCCAGTTTCGTCAACGGTATCGAGCTGTTTGTTGACGGCGGCCAGGCGCAAATCTGAGCAGTCAGCGGGCGACTGTTGCGGTCGCCCGCCAACCCACGCCTGAGCGCGCCCAGTACCAATCCGGACGGCGTTCGCTGGTGCTATTGTCAGGCGCCGTGGGACACGCAGATTGAGCGGGTGTCACTGCCGCACAACCTTCTTACAAAGTTCTGCCAAGGGCTTGCTCGTAGCAGGAAAGGAAATGCCGCCACTGCGACTCATCCCAGAAAGAATGCCGTCTGAGTTGAGGAATGTCGTGACGCGCCGCGCCCATTGCCGTAGCACGACCGCGAGACTTCTCCAGGTCCAGCAGCGCCAGTTCGAAATCGAAGTCAGCGTCAGTAATCGACGCCTTGATAAAGATGTGTTTGGAACGCATGCAACCGTGCTGCCATTTGCCCGAGTGCAGCCGCGCCAGCATTTGCGCTAAACGTTCAAGCAGTCGCAGATGTTGCGCTGTGGTCAACAGGCTTGCAGCGCCCTGGCCATACCAGGTATCCAGATCGATGAAGCCACCCAGGTCTTCGGTCACCAGAACACCCTGCCATAGGCCGTCGACTTTTCTCGCGCCATAAAATACCGGCCTTGGCGCATTCACGCCCAGTTGCTCGAGTCTTGAGAGGGCAACGCCTTCACGCAATGCGGTGGGTCGGCCAGTGGGGTAACGCAGACTGCGGAACAAATGGCCGGTCTGACGCTTTACAAAAAACGTCTTGTCACCTTGAACAATCAGCTGGACACCGCTGGTGCCGCTGCGGCGCACATTCGGCGGCTCCACCCACGACCCGGACGTACCCCACCAGAAATCAAACTCATCGCGTGCCCTGCCCATTGTGTGCTCCATTTTTTGTAGAAATTGTTTCGTGCGACGTCGCAACAGCAGCTCAGTCTATTTGTGGACGTTAATAGTTCCCTATTTATCGTGGATGTTAGGGCCATCTTGAGGCTTTTACGCAACGATGTGACAGAAATTGGCATGGAAGGTATTTATCCCTTCTGGGAGACCGTTGCTCGCAACGTCACATTCAGATGCCGGCAGAGCGCGGTCGACACATCGAGTGACTGATGAGTGAGCCTCATAAACCCTTGCCGATTTACCCGTCTAGTGCCCTTACTCACGCTCGCTTACTGTGCTCCCAACGTCTGACGGGAGATCGACATGCACAAGCGCACACTCGGAAACAGTTCACTGCAAGTGTCAGCTTTGGGCTTTGGCTGCATGGGCTTGAGCCATGGCTACGGTCCAGCGACAGAAACGCCGCAAGCGATCTCGCTGATTCGCAAGGCCGTTGATCTAGGCGTCACCTTCTTCGATACCGCCGAGTTTTACGGCCCTTATCTCAATGAGCAAGTCGTCGGCGAGGCGCTGTCCCCGGTTCGTGACCAGGTCGTGATCGCCACCAAATTCGGCTTCGCCGTCGGTGCTGACAACACAAAGCAGACTCTGGACAGCCGGCCCGAACGTATTCGGGTCGCCGTCGAAGGTTCGCTGCGCCGACTGAAAACCGATTACATCGATTTGCTTTACCAACACCGCGTCGATCCGGACGTGCCGATCGAAGACGTCGCCGGGACGGTGAAAGACCTCATCAGCGAAGGCAAGGTCAAGCATTTCGGCCTGTCGGAGGCCGGTGCACAGACCATTCGCCGTGCGCACGCGGTGCAGCCGCTCACGGCGCTGCAAAGCGAATACTCGCTGTGGTGGCGCGAGCCCGAACAGGAAATCCTGCCGACGCTTTGGGAGTTGGGCATCGGCTTCGTGCCATTCAGCCCTTTGGGCAAGGGCTTTCTCACCGGCACGGTGTCGGCGGAGGCCACTTACGGCAGCGACGATTTTCGCAGCATCGTGCCGCGCTTCAGCCAATCGGCGCTGCAAGCCAATCAGGGGTTGGTGGTATTGATTCGCCAGATCGCCGCGCAGAAACACGCAACACCGGCGCAGATCGCTTTGGCCTGGCTGCTGGCGCAGGCACCGTGGATCGTACCGATTCCGGGCACGACCAAGCTGCATCGCCTGGAAGAAAACCTCGGCGGCGCCGACATCACCCTCGATGCAGCCGAGCTGAAGGCGATTGATGTTGCGCTGGCGCAGATCCGCATCGAAGGCGAGCGCTATCCCGAGGCCCTTAAAGCGCGTGTCGGTCGATGAGCAACGATCACGATCCGCTGCGGCGCACGGTGATCGCCGCACTGGCCAGCGCTCCGCTGCTGTCGCTCGCCGACACGCAAGGCGCCAGTGCAACACCGCGCTCAGGCTCGCGGATTCTGGTCGCGTACTTTTCGCGCTCGGGCAATACCCGCGTGGTTGCCGGGCTGATCCAGCGTGGGCTGGGTGCCGATCTGTTCGAGATTCGCCCGGCCCACGCCTACCCCGAGGACTATCTGCAAACCGTGGAACAGGCGCGTCAGGAGCGTGACAGCGGCTTCGAACCCGAACTGCAAAACAAGGTTCACGCCCTCAGCGACTACGACACGATTTATCTCGGCTTTCCGATCTGGGGTGAAACCGCGCCGCCGATCGTGCGCACCTTCCTCAGCGCCCACGACCTGACCGGCAAGACCCTCATCCCCTTCAACACCCACGGCGGTTATGGCTTGGGCAACAGTCGCAGCGTGCTCGTCAAGCACGCGCCGAAGACTAAGGTTCTGGAAGGTTTTGTGATGGAGGGTGAGCAAGAGCGCAAGACCATGGAGCGCGTGAATGGCTGGCTGAGCGATCACCCCCTCACGCGTTAATCGAATTCTGTACGGAGTGACATCATGAAAATCCGCACGTTGGGCAATGGCCTGAAAGTGTCCGCACTGGGCCTTGGTTGCATGAGCATGACGTCGGCCTACGGGCCGGCTGCCGACCAAACCAGCATGATCAAGCTGATTCGTTCGGCCCACGAGCAAGGCGTCACCTTGTTCGACACCGCTGAAGCGTATGGCCCGTTCGCCAATGAAGAACTGCTGGGCGAGGCCTTGCAGCCGATCCGCGAGCAAGTCGTCATTGCTACCAAATTCGGCTTCGATATCGACCTGATCACCGGCGCACGCGGCGGCGGCACCAACAGCCGCCCGGCGCATATCCGCGCCGTGGCCGAGGCCTCGTTGAAGCGTCTGCGCACCGATTGCATCGACCTGTTTTATCAGCACCGCGTTGATCCGCAGGTACCCATCGAAGACGTCGCCGGCACGGTCAAGGCGCTGATCGCCGAGGGCAAGGTCAAGCATTTTGGCCTGTCTGAGGCGGGTGTGGAGACCATACGCCGGGCTCACGCGGTGCAACCGGTCACGGCGGTACAGAGCGAATATTCGCTGTTCTGGCGCGGCCCGGAGCTGGAACTGCTGTCGGTGCTGGAAGAATTGGGGATCGGCTTCGTTCCGTTCAGCCCGCTGGGCGCCGGTTTCCTCACCGGTCAGATCGACGAGCACACGCAGTTCGACGCAAGCGATTTCCGCAATGTCGTCCCGCGCTTTTCCCCTGAAGCGCGCAGGGCCAATCTGGCGCTGGTCGATGTGGTGAAAGCCGTCGCGCAACGCAAACACGCCACGCCGGCACAAGTGGCCCTGGCCTGGTTGCTCGCACAGAAACCGTGGATTGTGCCGATCCCGGGTACGACGAAACCGCATCGCCTGGAAGAAAACCTGGGCGCGGTCGAGTTGCCATTGAGCGCAGATGATCTGCGCGTGATCAACGAGCAGATGGCGCAAATTCAGGTGCACGGTGAACGCCTGCCGGAGTCGGCACTGAAAATGACCGGACTTTGAGTCTGCCCAACGCGGCGCTGCGTGCGGCGCCGCTTTCATTGCCTGACCGGAGTTGATCCGATGAACCGATTGATCGCGCCACTCGTGGCTTTCTCACTCATGACCGCAGAAGCCCAGGCTGCCAGTGAAATCCGCGTTACCCCGAACGGTACCCAGCCCTCGATCAAGGGCGCGGCGCAAAACTTTACCGGCGCTGTGCGCGTCGATGGCTTGTTCAAAGGTGACGCGCCCGCGCGCATCGCCGGCGGCACGGTGACCTTCGAACCTGGCGCACGCACGGCGTGGCACACCCATCCGCTGGGGCAAACGCTGATCGTCACCGCTGGCGTTGGCTATGTGCAGCAAGAGGGCGGCCCGCGTCAGGAAATCCGTCCGGGCGACACTGTCTGGATTCCGCCGAACACCCGGCACTGGCACGGCGCCACGGCCAACAGTGGCATGACCCACATCGCCATTGCTGAAGCCGAGGACGGCCAGACCGTCACCTGGGCCGAGCAAGTCTCGGAGGCGCAATACGCCGGCCAATGAAGTTACAGAATGTGTCGAAGTTGTTCGTTCGGACTCTTCCGGCAAACCATCATCTGACCTCCGGGCCCCGTAACAGCGGGGCCGAGTCAGGACTCCAGCGGTGATGGCAACGTTGACTCATGAGTTTTGCTCAGGAGTCCATGCGCCTTTTCGGGGTTAATCGCCACAACCATCCTCCGTACGATCCAGCAACACCGCAGTGACCTGCAATGGATGGAACCTTTCATGATGACCACTGACGCACGCAAGTGCACCGCCCTCTCCGCACTCATGGCGCTTTGTCTGGGCGTTGCGGCGATCTTCAGCGTTACCACTCAAGCAGCCGAGGCAGCGCAAACCATGACCAACACACCCGCCAGCGCAACGACATTGTCGAGCCAACAACAAGCGATTTCACTGATCGCGGCTTTCATGGCGACCAGTGACATGCCTCACCTCAACACCGCGCTCAACCAGGGACTCGATGCCGGCCTGACCATCAGCGAAACCCGCGAAATTCTGGTGCAGCTCTACGCGTATGTCGGCTTCCCGCGCAGCCTCAACGCCTTGAACGAGCTGATGACGGTGGTGCAGGCGCGCCAACAGCGCGGCATCGATGATGCGCCGGGACGCGAGCCGGGCCGCGCTATCCCGACCGGTGACGAACTGCTGGCCGCCGGCACCGCGAATCAAACCAGAATCTCCGGCGGCCCGGTCAAAGGCCCGGTGTTCGAGTTTGCTCCGGTGATCAACCGCTTCCTGCAAACACACTTGTTCGGCGACATCTTCGAGCGCGACAACCTCGACTGGCAAAGCCGCGAACTGGCGACTGTCGGGGCGCTGGCAGCCACGCCTGGGGTGGAATCGCAGCTGCGCTCGCACATGGCGGCGAGCCTGCGCGTCGGTCTCAGCGCGGCACAATTGCGCCAGGTTACCGAGCTGCTGAAAAAACACGGCGATGCGCAGACGGCTGAACGTGCCGACACCGCGCTGACCCAAGCCCTCGCAGCTTCGGGGGCATGACATGAAAGCTGCAAAACATTTGCTGTGCCTCTCACTGTTGAGCCTGCTGGCGGCCTGCGCAAACCCTTCCGAAGGCCCGCTGCTGATCCAGAAGCAAGGCAGCTTCGCCGCTGGCGGAACGATGATCACGGCACCGGGCACTTTCAACCCGCGCCAACCGATGGCGCCCAACGGCCAGACTTACCACGGTGACCACGCCTACGCGTTCTATCAGATCCCGGTCGATGCGCGAAAACTGCCCATCGTCATGTGGCACGGCGCGGGACAATTTTCCAAGACCTGGGAAACCACTGCCGATGGCCGCGAGGGGTTTCAGAACATCTTTCTGCGCCGGCACTACGGCGTCTATCTGATCGATCAGCCTCGGCGTGGCGATGCCGGACGCAGCATGGTCGAGACCACACTCAAGCCTGTGCCTGACGAACAACTGTGGTTCAACCAGTTCCGCATCGGCCTATGGCCCAACTACTTCAATGGCGTACAAGTGGCACAGGACGCACAAACCCGCGAGCAGTTTTTCCGGGCGATGACGCCAAACACCGGGCCGTTCGACATGGGCGTGGTCTCCGACGGCGTGTCGGCGCTGTTCGACAAAATCGGCCCGGGGATTTTGTTCACCCATTCGCAAGGTGGCGGGCCGGGCTGGTTGACGGCGATCAAGAACGACAAGGTCAAAGCCATCGTGGCATTCGAACCGGGCAGCAGTTTCGTGTTTGCTGACGGTGAAGTGCCGGCGCCGATTCCCAGCGCGTTCGACACGGTGCAAGGCGCAGCGGTGCCCATGGAGCAATTCATGGCGCTGACGCGCATTCCGATTCTGATCCTCTACGGCGATAACATCCCGGAACAGGCCGTCGACCTGCCTGCTCAGGACAGTTGGCGCGCACGCTTGAAAATGGCCCGGCTTTGGCGTGACGCGGTCAATCGACATGGCGGTGATGTGCGACTGATCCACCTGCCGGAGATTGGCATTCACGGCAACACCCACTTCCCCATGTCGGATCTGAACAACGTGCAGATCGCTGACCTGGTCGCGCAATTCCTCAAAGAAAAACAGCTGGACTGACCCCAACACTTTTGCAACTGCCGCCCTAATTGATTGCTCAGGAGCTTCACGTGAAGAACACTCTCAAAGCCACGCTCATGTCGGCATTGGTCGGCCTCTCGGCGGGCGAGGCCTTGGCCGCCGACTACAAAAAGAACCCTTTCACCCTCGCCTACGACGGCGCGATCAGCAAGAACGAACCGGGCAAGGTCAATATCCACCCGGTCAAGTACTCGCTCAATGGTCTGGACATCGCCGCCAACGTGTACACCCCGGCCAACTACGACGCGCAGAAGACTTACCCGACCGTGGTCGTTGCACACCCCAATGGCGGCGTCAAAGAACAGGTTGCCGGTCTGTATGCCCAGCGCCTGGCGGAACAGGGCTACATCACCATCACGGCCGATGCGGCCTATCAGGGCGCCAGCGGTGGTCAGCCGCGCAGCATCGATAAACCGGCGTATCGCATCGAGGACATCCACGGCATGGCCGACTTCATCAGCCAGTTTGCCGGTGTCGATGACAAGCGTCTGGGCCTGCTTGGCATCTGCGGCGGTGGCGGCTATTCGTTGGCGGCGGCGCAAACCGATAAACGCTTCAAATCGCTGGCGACCGTAAGCATGTTCAACTCGGGCCGGGTACGCCGCAACGGCTACAACGACTCGCAAATCGACAGCATCCAGCAACGTTTGCAACAGGCATCAGCAGCCCGCGCGCAGGAAGCGGCCGGCGGTGCAGTGCTGTATTCGGGCGATGCCAACCTCACCGATGAGCAGATAGCCAAACTGCCCTTCGAACTGTATCGCCAGGGCTACGAGTACTACTGGAAAACCCACGCACACCCCAACTCGACCTTCAAATACACCACCAGCAGCTTGCTGGATTTGATGCGTTTCGACGCCACCGACCACATTGAACTGATCAATCAACCCTTGCTGATGATCGCCGGCAGCAAGGCCGACAGCCTGTACATGACTCAGGATGCCTTCCCCAAAGCCACCGGCACCTCGGACAAGGAAGTGTTCATTCTCGATGGCGCGACGCATATCGAAACCTACTGGGTGCCGCAATATGTTGATGCGGCGATTGGCAAGCTCAGCGAATTTTACGCACGCACCCTGTGATGAGCGCCTTGAGGGTCGCGCATCCATGCGCAACCTGCTTTCATGGAATAATCCCGCGTCCCTCATGAGAGGCCCTCATCAATGTCCCGCGCCAACCTCAACGACCTGCAAGCCTTCGTGGTGATCGCCCGCGAAGGCAGTTTTACCCGCGCAGCCGCACAACTGGGTGTCTCGCAGTCGGCGCTGAGCCACACCATGCGCGCCCTCGAAGCTCGGCTGGGCGTGCGCCTGTTGACGCGAACCACACGCAGCGTTTCGCCGACCGAGGCCGGCCAGCGCTTGTATCAGTCGATGGCGCCGCGCTTCGATGAGATCGAACTGGAACTGGCTGCGGTCAGTGAATTTCGCGACACCCCGGTCGGTAATGTGCGGATCTCGGCGTCCGAACATGCCGCCAACAATATCCTCTGGCCGAAGCTGTTGAAGGTGCTGCCCGACTACCCGGACATCAAGGTCGAAATCACGGTCGACTATGCCCTTTCCGACATCGTTGCACAGCGCTATGACGCCGGCGTGCGTCTGGGCGATCAGGTGGCGAAGGACATGATTGCCGTGCCGATCGGTCCGTCATTGCGCATCGCGGTAGTGGGGTCTCCCGAGTATTTCAAGCACCGACCGATCCCGCAGGCACCGAGCGATCTGGCTGCGCACAACTGCATCAATCTGCGCCTGCCCACCCACGGCAGCCTGATGCAATGGGATTTTGAAAAAGACGGTCACGAACTCAAGGCGCGCGTCGAGGGGCAATGGACGTTCAACAGCAGCATGCCGATCCTGCGTGCGGCGGAGGCAGGCTGCGGGCTGGCGTTTCTGCCGGAAGACATGGTCATGAGCCAGTTGGCCAACAGCACACTGGTGCGCGTACTTGAGGATTGGTGCCAACCGTTTGCCGGTTACCACCTTTACTACCCGAATCGTCGTGAACATTCGTCCGCGTTCGGGGTTGTGGTGGATGCGCTCGTTTATAAGGAATGACGCGTTAAATTGACTCAGATCATGATTCAATTCGATTGAGGAAAATAACCAACAACTTTCTTGATCCGCATTTTCTTTGTGCTAAAAGTATTGCCGCCAGTGGCTCCTTACAGGGATGAGTAAGGGTTTGCTCATCCGCAGCCATTGCCCACGGATGCATACTTTCAACAAGGAAGTCATATGAAAATAGTTGGGCTGTCCGGGATTCTCCCGTCACGCATTATCAGCAATCAAGACGTTATAAACCTGGTCGAGGAACACTCTAAAGATACGTTCCAGGAAGACTTGCCAAAAACCTTGAAGACCATCAGCAAGTTGCTTGAAAAAAGCGGCAGCGGCACGCGGCACTGGCTGGGCGCCGACGAGACGCCGATGGAACTCATGGAGACAGCATTCAACTCCGCGCTCGCCCAAGCCAATATCGACAAGGCCGATCTGGACCTGCTGATCTATCCGAACGTCACGCGAGGCTTCATCGAGCCGGCCAACAGTACCTTCATCGCCAAGGCGCTGGGGCTGAGCTGCAGAAACTTCGATGTGGTGGACGCCTGCAACGGCTGGGTGACCGCCATGGATGTCATCAACAGTAAAATGCAGGCCGGCGAGATTCGCTACGCGGCGATCGTCAATATGGAATTTGGCATGTCTGCTGGCGGGCCGGTGATGCCCAAGAACTTCTCTTTACAGTCGTCGGCGGAACTGGCTTACAAGTTTCCGAGTTTTACCATTGGCGAAGCTGTCACGGTCACCATCCTCAGTCATGAAGCCCCCGGCAACTTCAAGTTCTCGTACATCAACCGGCCGGACTTGAGTGACTTGTCGACCATCTCCCTGCCGGACTGGAAACTGTTCTGTAATGAGGAAGATATTCCGCGTATTTCACCGACCGGCGGCCAGTATCAATTCAATTCCTACGCAGCAGCCTTGCATGAAGACGGTCGCAACGAAGCGATAAAAGTCTTCAACTTGCAAAACGTCTCTGCGGCGGATGTTCATAAAGTATTTATTCATACCGGTTCACCCAAGATGTGGGAGCACATTGGGCAACTGATCGGTATTGATCACAAGCTGCACCACGTCGGGCATAAGACCGGCAACATCATTACCGCGTCCATCCCCTACGGCATCTTCGATGCGATGAGTCGTGGCGAAGCCGAGACCGGGCAGTTTTGCATGGGCTGGGCGGGCAGCGGCGGGATGGTTTTCTCCGCGCTGTCGTTTACCTTGTAGGGCCTGATGCAACTTGCCGTCGTGAGGCGGCAAGTTGCTCATCCATGATCTTGTTAAGACACTCTCACTGCAGACGATTCGGGCAGGCGCGGTTTCACGAATGAATGACTACAGCAACTGCGCCAGTCAGCAGGCAAACACACGCCACGGCCGTCAGGCGCAATCGCATTGGCAGGTACCAGGCTTGCAGGCTCACAACCCGAACCAACTGCCGGTCTTGCCAGAAGTGCACGACAAATCCGATGATCAACAGCAAGCAACCCACTGGCACCGGCAGTAACGTGCTGAGCCAAGCGACAAGGGCCGGCATGACACTCCACATAAGCCGGTCGCGGCGCAGTTCGTCACTCATGTTTTGCACTGACATGGCGAACCCCCAGTGCAAGGCGCCGATGAAGCTGAGGATGACAGCGCCATAGTTGACCAGCGCTACCGCCCAAAACATTCGATATTCCAAAGATGTGAGGATGAGTAGCACAAGGCCAATAAACGGTAGTAAACCGCCATAGCCCAGCAGGCAGACATACCTTGGCGGTGAGAGCGAAGATGACAGGTTCATTTCAATTGCTTCCAGTGCCCGATACACAAGACTGTAGACCCAAAAGCTCCGACCTGATGCGCACGCCGCCGCGTATAAACGCCCTTCCTCTCCAGCAGTTCGGCATGAGTGTCAGTCTGTTACGCCCAGCCCTTCCCTGACTGTATCTGTGCGTCTGGCCACTTTGCTGCGAGTATTCCTGCACTCACCTGGCGCAGTGAATTTGATGGACCTTATTGCTGATTTCCCCGAGTTTTTCCTGCCACGCTGCACGCTGCGGCGAATTCATCGTCGTGATGTCGATGCGATTTTCGCCGGGCTGTCTCACCCGCAGGTGATTGCCCACTATGGCGTGTCTTACAACAGCCTCGAAGCGACGGACGAACAGATGCGCTGGTACGACGCATTGCTGGAAGAACGCCGGGGTATCTGGTGGGGCATCGCACTGCCGGGGCGCGATGAATTGGTGGGCGCCTGTGGCTTCAATGATTGGTCTCATGCCGATCGCAGCCTGGATATCGGCTACTGGCTGATGCCGGACTACTGGGGGCGAGGTCTGATGCAGGCTTGCCTGCCCACCCTTCTGCGCTTCGCCTTGAGCAACCTCGGCGTCCACCGCATTCACGCCGACGTCGAGCCGGAAAACCCCGCCAGCGCCCGCCTGCTGGAGCGGCTCGGTTTCGTGTTTGAGGGAACCCTGCGGGAGTTGGAGTACAAGGACGAGCGCTTCCTCAGCCTGCACCAGTACAGCCTGCTGGCCACTGACCCGGCGGCGCGAGCGTTATTGGCGGACGAGACGCCGATCCTGCGGCTATGCCGTGGCGCGGATGCACCGGCGCTGAGTGCCCTGGCCCGGCGCAGCAAGGCCCACTGGGGTTATCCCGAAGCATGGATGGAGGCCTGGGAACCGGCGCTGACGTTAACCCCGGCACATCTGACCGGCCATTACGCGGTGCTGGTCGCGGCGGATGGCCCGCCACTGGGATTCTATGGATTGGAGCGCGACGAGGATGGCTGGCAACTGGAGCATTGCTGGGTCGACCCGTCGGCCATGAACGGAGGCCACGGACGACGCCTGGTGGAGCATGCACTGGCTGTGGCACGCGGCCTGGGCGTGTCCACCTTGTCGGTGGAGTCCGATCCGTCGGCCCAAGCCTTCTACGAGCGACTCGGTGCCCGGCATGTGCGCAATGTATCGCGCCCGGTGTGTGGCGAGCCCCGGCAACTGCCGGTACTTGAATGGTGGCTTGGTGAGTAACGCTTTGTGGCGAGTGAGGACGGCAGATTTATTGGCTGCTGGTGGGCGGCTTTTGGCCTATGACAGTTGTTTGTGGGTGGCAGCTATCGGCTGCGGATTCAACCGGTCGACTGATTACGGACCCAAGGCAGTCAGTCAATAATGGATAATGGCAGAAACCGGCCCCAAGAAAACTTTTGCTGCTTAGATATCAACACAGATTGGTCTCTGCACTGGACTGTAAATTTATGATTACTACGGTGGACCAATATGATTGCTCAAACTATTTCGTCGTCGTGCATGGCATTGACGCTCAGACCTATGAACGGATGGCTGTTCACTTTGAATGTCGTCGCGGCGGTGTGCGACCGACGGACCAAAGCAGGTTTATCTCTATCCCAGTAACAGTTGACACTCTAGGTAGCACTCTTGCTTGGGTCAAAACCGAGTTAAACGGACGCCATTACGAGCTGCATTTGATTGTGTCCGTCGCGACAAACTTGTCTTGGGGCGAGGTTCTCATCCCCCCGCAAATAGCTTTGCTCGCTGGCCAGGCTGAAGCCGCGATTAAGATTGCGTTCCAACTCAAGCGAACTTGATCCGATGGCAGGCAGTGCCTGCTTTGTAGATCCGTCTTTCCCTAACGGCTGCTTTTGGCCGACCTATCCCAGTTGTTGCCTGTTAGCGAAGGGCTGCAATCGAATAAAAGCTGGCGTTGGCACTGCACAGCTCGCCGCCATTGCCAAGTCACTTAATCCAGGAGTGGCCGCTATTTTTCAGATAAACGCAGTCTCGATAAACGCTTCCAGCGCCTTTTCTTCGAGTATCTCGATAGAGAAATGCCCGAAGCGCTTTGGTAACCAGATAATGCGTGTGCCGGCCGGGGATTGCAGATTCGCGCGAGGCAATGGCGCTCCATTTTCGTCTTGAGGCTGAACACCCGCGTCCATCAGCTCGTCATAGGCTTTTTCGATATCTTTCGTTGAGTAGCAGTGGCGGTAAATCATGCCTTCACCTGAAGAATCCAAAAGTTCTTTCAGATTGCCTGCCAACGGTTGCACCAGCATGAAACGTTCTTGACCTATCAGTGCAATCGCGTAGCGAACATGCAGACCGCCCCGCTCCCAGACAAGCGTTTTGGAAATCCTGGCGTTTAGTATGTGTGCGTAGTAAGCACAGGCTTCCTCGAGATTATTGACCAGTACATCTACATGACTGAACTTCAGATCCATTGCATAGCCCCTGTCCAAAAGCCCCCATCGTAATAGTCAGCCACTCGCCGGCGGACGCTATCTGATCTACCGCCCTGAATGTTGACATATTCGCATCGATCTTTTCCCTGCTGATGCGCGGTTCGGTCGAATAGCTGAGAGATTCGTAGAAAATTCCAATACGACCCCATGGTATTCACATGTCGATATCAGACACGATCATGGCGCAATCAGGCTACTGAATCAGCGACAAGGCCGGCTAAGGTGCCGTGTCTTCGTATCAAATGACCCCGCTCGGATCATGGGGTTGATAAGAACTGCGGCGGTTGGACGGGCTTCTTTCGGGAGTTTCAGCAGGCAACGATGGTGCTCGATCGGGTGCCCGTTCAATTCGCTTAAATGTCGATCAGCAGAGAATAAAAATACCGATGATCAGCCCGAACTCCATGGATTCGAGTAGCCAATTGGCGCAGGGCTTCAAGCCTCGTCACGTCACAATGCTGTCCATCGCCGGGATTATCGGCGCCGGTTTGTTCGTCGGTTCAGGGCACGCCATTGCCGCAGCGGGGCCGGCCGTGCTGCTCGCCTATCTGTTTTCCGGTTTGCTCGTCGTGCTGGTCATGCGCATGCTCGGCGAGATGGCGGTGGCCAATCCGGACACCGGTTCGTTCTCCACCTATGCCGACCAGGCCATCGGCCGCTGGGCCGGTTTTACCATCGGCTGGTTGTACTGGTGGTTCTGGGTGCTGGTCATTCCTATCGAAGCGCTGGCAGCCGGGCATGTGTTGAACCAATGGTTTCCGCAGGTCGATGCCTGGCTGTTCGCGTTGGGATCGATCATTGCGCTGGTGGTGACCAACCTGTTCAGCGTGTCCAAATATGGTGAGTTCGAGTTCTGGTTCGCCATGGCCAAGGTCGTGGCAATCATCGGCTTCATCGGTGTCGGTTTTGCCGTGTTGATGGGTTGGGTTCCCGACCGTGAAGTCAGCGGATTGAGCAGTCTGATGGCCACGCACGGCGGTTTTGCGCCCAACGGCTTGTCGGCGGTGGTCGGCGCTTTCATCACGATCATGTTCAGCTTCATCGGCACTGAAGCGGTGACCATTGCCGCTGCCGAATCGAATAACCCGGCGCAGAACATCGCCAAGGCCACCCGCTCGGTGATCTGGCGCATTGGCGTGTTTTACCTGCTGTCGATCTTCGTGGTCATCTCCGTAGTGCCCTGGAATGATCCGTTGCTGGCCTCGGTGGGCTCGTATCAGCGCGCCCTGGAAATCATGAACATTCCAAATGCCAAGTTCATGGTCGACGTCGTCGTCCTGATCGCCGTGGCCAGTTGCATGAACTCCTCGATCTACATTGCCTCGCGCATGTTGTACTCGCTGGGTCGTAGAGGCGATGCACCAAAAGCGCTGAAGGCGACTTCCGCGGCTGGCGTGCCACGGGCCGCCGTGATCGCCAGCACCGTGCTGGGCGCATCGATCACCGTATGGAGCTACTTCATGCCCGCCGGGCTGTTCGAGTTTCTATTGGCCAGTTCCGGGGCGATTGCCTTGCTGGTGTATCTGGCGATTGCGGTGTCGCAGCTGCGCATGCGGCGGATATTGCAACAGCGCAAGGTCGAGCTGACCTTCCGCATGTGGCTGTTTCCCTGGCTGACGTGGCTGGTGATCGGCTTCATCTGTGCGGCGCTGGCGGTCATGATGATCACCCCGCAGCACCGCACCGAAGTCACCACCACTATTGGTCTGGCGCTGGCAATCTCCTTTATCGGCCTGATGACGTCGCGTCACCCTGCCCCGACGGCACGAGCAACGTCGGTGGGTCAGGCCTGATCCACCGCCTCGATCACGCCTTTGTCCTCACCCAGGAAGCCGCCGCTCTGATGCGCCCACAGCCGTGCATACACGCCGTTTTTCTCCAGCAATTCGGCGTGGGTGCCCTGCTCGATGATGCGTCCGTCATCCATGACAATCAGCCGGTCCATCGCCGCAATCGTCGACAGTCGATGGGCGATCGCGATCACGGTCTTGCCCTGCATCATGTCGTCGAGGCTTTCCTGAATCGCCACTTCAACCTCCGAATCCAGCGCACTGGTGGCTTCGTCCAATAGCAGAATCGGTGCGTTCTTCAGCATCACCCGGGCAATCGCCACCCGTTGGCGCTGGCCGCCGGACAGCTTGATCCCGCGCTCGCCCACCAGAGTGTCGTAACCGGTATGACCCTGGCGATCACTCAACTGGCTGATGAATTCGTCAGCCTGGGCGTTGGCCGCCGCGCGGCGGATCTGCGCGTCGGTGGCATCGGGCCGGCCGTAGGCAATGTTGTCGCGAATCGAGC
The DNA here is from genome assembly GCF_002156405.1 of Pseudomonas sp. SCPG-7. Classification (NCBI taxonomy): domain Bacteria; kingdom Pseudomonadati; phylum Pseudomonadota; class Gammaproteobacteria; order Pseudomonadales; family Pseudomonadaceae; genus Pseudomonas; species Pseudomonas sp. SCPG-7. The sequence goes on from NZ_MVOO01000001.1 coordinate 645,001, forward strand.
GGTGCAGCAGCGAAGTGTCCTGCGTAACCATGCCAATGGCACTGCGCAGGCTGTCTTGAGTCACGTGCGCAATGTTCTGGCCGTCGATCCGAATCTCGCCACTGTCGACATCATAGAAACGCAGCAGCAAGTTGATCAGCGTCGATTTGCCGGCACCGGAGCGGCCCACCAGACCGATCTTTTCCCCGGGGCGGATGCTCAGGCTCAAGCCATCGAGCACCTGACGCTCGCCACCGTAATTGAATTTCACTTTGTCGAACGTCACAGCGCCGCCCGAGGTCACCAACACGCCGGCATCCGGCGCGTCCTGCACCTTGGTGCCCTGGGTCAGGGTCGCCATGCCGTCCTGAACGGTGCCGATGCTTTCGAACAGCGAGGTCATCTGCCACATGATCCAGTTCGACATGCCATTGATCCGCAACGCCATGGCGGTGATCGCCGCCACCGCGCCGGCGCCGACATCGCCCTGGTGCCACAGCCACAGGGCATAGCCGCCCGCTGACATGATCAATGCCACCACCAGGGCCTGATTGACGATCTCAAACAGGCTGACCAGACGCATCTGGCGAAAACCGGTTTGCTTGAAATCCTCCATCGCCGCCCGTGCAAAGTGCGCTTCGCGGTTGGAGTGGGAGAACAGTTTCACCGTGGTGATGTTGGTGTACGCGTCGGCGATACGCCCGGTCATCATCGAGCGCGCGTTGGCCTGCTCCTGGCCGACCTTGCCCAGCCGCGGCACGAAGTACCCCATGGCCAGCCCGAACAACACGACCCACGCGAGAAACGGCAGCATCAGCTTCAGCGCAAAACCGCCGGCCAAGGCAATGATTGCAATGAAGTACACGCCGATCCCGGGCAGGATCTCGATCATGGTGAACAGCACGTCGCGCACCGCGAGCGCTGTCTGCATCACCTTGGTCGTGACCCGTCCGGAAAACTCATCGGAGAAAAACGAAAGGCTTTGCCGCAGCATCAGCCGATGGAAATCCCAGCGCAGGCGCAGTGGCAGGTTAATTGCCAGAATCTGGTGCTGAACCATGGTACGCAACGCTACCAATCCGACACTGAGCACCATGACGATGCCCATGCCCCACAACACGCGACGCTCCTGCGCAGCCGCTTCCCCGCCCGCCTGCCAGGTCGAGAGCAGATCGACGACCTGGCCGAGGAAGGAAAACAGCCACGCTTCATAAATCGACACGGCGGCGCTGAGCAACGCCAGCGCTAGGACGTAGCCGCGCGCCCCCCGAGTGCAGGCCCAGAGAAACCTGGCCAGACCGTTGGGCGGCGGTGGCAACTCGTCAGGCGGGAATGGATCGAGTCTTCGTTCAAACACACGAAGCATGGTGTTCTCCAAAACAGTCAAGTCAGGGAGATTCTGCCATCGATTGGATCTCGGGAGGTCTTTGTGAAGAAGTATGTTCTCATCTGGATGACTCCCTTTGATGGTCGTCCACATGACGAATCGAGATCACGCGGTTTCAACCTCGGGTTGATACCAGAGCGTCAATGCGCCTCATCAGGAAGAGTTTGATTCCAAATAAATGCGCAAACTCTACAACATAGGCGACGCCATGCGCTCAAGGGTTTCCCACGGCTGAAAGTGGCGCCTCGGGGCAACGGCAACGAGGAACTAGTGCGTTGGCGTCAGCCTGAGGGGAACGAAGGGGTTACTTGATATTTATCAACTCGGTCGACCCGCGTTCATCGACACTCCTCATTGAAGGGCGTCAACAAAGTGCTCGGAACGTTCAGCGAGATCACGTTCATCGGTCCTCGTAATCTTTAGCCTGATTCCGATAAGACTAATAACAGTGGATTGAAAAAATCCAGGGACGCTCAGATGGCCAAGAAACTGATCTGCGGCACGTTGTGCCTTTGTGTCTCTTCGTGGGCACACGCCGGTGGGATCATGTTGTATGAAGTCGGCAGCGATAATACGGGACTGGTCAATGCCGGCGCTGCTGCACGGGCTCAAGGTCCGTCGACTATCGCCAGCAACCCGGCAGGTATGAGCTATCTGGAGGGCACACAAATAAGTGCCGGTGCCCAACTGCTGTTTGGCAATGTGAGTTTTGATCAAGATTCGTCTACCACCAGTAGCGGGGGTAATGGCGACAACGGTTTGGGCCTGACACCGGGGGCCAGCTTTTTTATCAGCCATAAACTGGATGATCAATGGAGTATCGGATTTGGCTCCTATGGCGACTTCGGTCTGGCGGAAAGTTTTGGTAATAGCTGGACTGGCCGTTATTACGTGCAGGACGCCAGCATTGTCGGCCTGTCATTGGTTCCCAGTGTGGCTTATCGCTTTAATGATCAGTGGTCGCTGGGCGTTGGCCTGAAATCCATGTACGGCATGCTGAAATCGCAGACAGCGATTAATCGCGCGCCCCTCGGTTTGCTCGACCGCAGCGATGGCCAATACAAGTATGAAGACGGCACCTGGGGCTATGGCGCTAACCTGGGTGTGATCTATTCACCTCAGGCAGCTACCCGGATCGGTCTGGCCTACACGAGCGAAGTCGATCTTGATTTCGAAGATCGTCTGGACGTTAAAAGCTCGGGGCCATTGTTAAATAATCTGGACGGTCTGAGCACCAGGATCGGTATGAGTGTGCCGCAAACAGCCACGCTCAGCCTTTATCAGCAGCTCGATCTGCAATGGGCGTTGTTGGCTACCGTCAACTGGCAGGACTGGTCAAGTTTAGGAGAAATTTCCCTGCAGGTTGACACCAATGCCGCCGGTGCACAGTCGACCACTGTCAATGCCAACTTCAAAGACACCTACCAACTGGCGCTGGGTGCGCAATATCAGGCAACCCCAAAGTTGCTGTGGAATGTGGGCGTTGCATATGACACCTCCGCAGTATCCGACGCAAATCGAAGCCTGGTTGTGCCGGTGGGTGCCACATGGCGCCTGGGTACTGGCGCCAGCTATGCGCTGGATAAAAGCACCCTCCTGAACTTCAGCTGGGATGTGGTCTGGATGGGCGACTTGCCAGTTGATCAAACTAAGTCCTTGTCTGGCCAACGTACTTCCGGCCAGTTCAGTAATGCCTGGATTCAAACCTTGACCGGCAATATGACTTGGCGCTTCTAGCGCCTGACCAGTGAATAACAAAAAGCAACCCTGGAGTACCACGTCAAATGAACATGTCTCGCACGTTATTTATTGGTGTTGCGTTGAGCGGCCTGCTACTCGCGGGTTGCGTCTCGAAAGTGACCGAGCAAAACCAGTATTCAGGGTTCTTGCCCAGTTATGACGGTTTAAAGGAAGTCTCGACTCCGAGCGGTCAGAAAACCATGCGCTGGATGGCTCCAGGCTTCAAACCGAGTGCTTATGACACCGTGGTTTTCAATCAGTTGGAAATGTACCCGACGCCGAAACCGACTGAGCGAGTCAACATGCAAACCCTGCAGTCGTTGCAGGTCTACGCCAGCACCAGCGTAAAAAACACCCTGTCGCAAAGATACAGAGTCGTACCCACCCTGCAAGCCGCACCTGCCGGTTCACGTACCTTGATCATGCGGGCGGCGATCACAGGCGTTTCAGCCTCCAATGAGGGCATGCACTGGTATGAAATAGTGCCGATCGCGGCCGTTGTGGGTGGGGTTTCTGCCGCCACGGGTCATCGTGATCAGAATACCGAACTGTATGTCGAGGCCTACTTTGTGGATGCCACCTCCGGTTTACCGGTTGTAAAAGTGGTGCGCAAAGTGTTCGGCAAAACCCTGGAGAACAACAGTCAGGCGATTACCGCCAATGACTTCAAGGCTGCCATCAAAGGCGTCACGGACGATATGAGCGCACTGCTCAAATAGCAACTCGGCTTAAAGGCGCATGTAAGCCAATCCCCTGCAATTGTTTCCGCGCTGACGGGCAATAAACACAAGGAGTCATACCGCACTAAAACGAGACTTCATTATTTGATTGCTGAGTCAATCAAGGAGAAATCACATGACGTTAAAACGAACCCCGAGCAGGCTATTTGCCGTCGTCGGGATTGTCCTCCTATCAGCCATGGCTCACGCGGCTGACAAAAAGCCCAACATCCTGGTCATCTGGGGAGACGACATCGGCATCGAGAACATCAGTTACAACAACCGCGGCATGATGGGCTACCAGACGCCTAACATCGACCGCATCGCCAAGGAAGGCCTGGGCTTTACTGACTACTACGCTCAGCAAAGCTGCACCGCCGGACGTGCTGCCTTCATCGGTGGCTCCGTCCCCATTCGCAACGGCATGACCAAGGTTGGCCTGCCCGGCGCGAAGGAAGGCTGGCAGAAGACTGATGTGACCATGGCCACGATCCTCAAGAGTCAGGGCTACGCCACTGGCCAGTTCGGCAAGAACCACCAGGGCGACCTGGACGAGCATCTACCCACCATGCATGGCTTCGATGAGTTCTTCGGCAACCTCTACCATTTGAACGCTCAAGAAGAACCAGAGAATCTGGACTATCCGAAAGACCCTGCATTCCTGAAGAAATACGGACCGCGCGGGGTGCTCCACACGTTCGCTGACGGCAAGGGTGGCCAGACCATCCAGGACACCGGCCCGCTCACCAAGAAGCGTATGGAAACCATTGATGAAGAGACCGTCACGGCCGCCAAGGAGTTTATTACGCTTCAAGCCAAAGCCGGCAAGCCGTTCTTCGTCTGGTGGAACGGCACACGCATGCACTTTCGTACCCATGTGAAGGCCGAACATCGCGGTATTTCCGGGCAGGATGAATACAGTGACGGCATGGTCGAGCACGATATGCAAGTAGGCGAACTGCTCAAGGTCATTGATGACCTCGGCCTCGCCGACAATACGATTGTTCAGTATTCAACGGACAACGGTCCGCACTACAACAGTTGGCCTGATGCAGGCACCACTCCCTTCCGCAGTGAAAAGAACACCAACTGGGAAGGCGCTTACCGGGTGCCGATGTTTGTGCGCTGGCCCGGCCATTTTGCGGCAGGCGCCACGCTTAACGGCATCGTTGCACATGAAGACTGGCTGCCGACCTTCGCTGCCGTTGCCGGTGTGCCGGACATCAAGGAACAGTTGCTTAAAGGCACGGACCTTAATGGCCGTCATTACAAAAACTACATCGATGGCTACAACCAGCTCGATTACTTCACTGGCAAGACGAAAGACTCTGCGCGCAAAGAGTTCATCTATGTGAATGACATTGGTGAGATCGTCGCCGCTCGCTTCCAGGACTGGAAGGTCGTCTTCATGGAAAACCGCGAAGAAACCATGAATCTCTGGCGCGAACCATTCGTTGAACTGCGTGCGCCATTGATCTTCAACCTGCGCCGCGACCCGTTCGAAAAAGCTCAACATAACTCGAATACCTACAACGATTGGTGGATCGATCACGTTTACGCGATCGTGCCAATCACCGAAATGGTCGGCAAATTCCTGATGACCATAAAGGACTACCCGCCTAGCCAGACGCCCGGCTCATTCAATCTGACAAAGATGCAGAAACAGATCGAAGACATGTCAGCAGGGAAACAATAATGATGTTCACAAAATGAAACGCTGAGCCCGCTAACCGAGCCGCACCCGTTTCACTGGGTGCGACTTCTATTTTTGAGAGTCGCCCCCATGAATACTATGCGCATACAAACGGTCCTGGTCGCCGTAGTGGTTAGCGTACTTGCATCGATAGCGACCAGCGCACAGTCCAAAGTCATCGCCATCGACATCCTGTTGGAACCAGACAGCACGATGCTTAGATACTCCGACGCCAATAACGCACGCCTGCTTGCTGTGTTCCCGAAGGGTTTCGCCCTGGATGCCGAACACCGTCCACATATCACGCTGATTCAGCGTTTCGTCCGCACAGAGGATCTCGGCAAGGTCTATGCCGCTGCCGAGAAGGTCCTCGTCAGCGCCAATGTGAACGCGATGAAGCTGGAGGCGTTCAAGTACTACTACGCTCCCGTTGGAGCGGTCGGGGTCGCAGGTATTTGCGTGAAGCCAACGCCGGAAATCATCAAGTTGCAAGCGGACATCATTGCCGCTGTAAAGCCCTTTGCGGTGGAATCCGGACCTATTGACGCTTTTACTGCTGCGCACGACAACCCCGCCAATGACGCGGCGCTCATCCAATACGTATCAACATTTGTTCCGAAAATGTCGGGTGAGAATTTCAATCCACACGTCAGCACGGGCATTGCGCCTCGTGTCTATCTCGACAAGATGAATACCGAGGCATTCCAGTCGTTTGTTTTCTCCCCGGCCGGCGCGGCCGTCTACCAGTTGGGGCCTTTCGGCACCGCTGCGAAAAAACTCAAAGCGTGGGAACTGAAACCTTAAAACGCTAGAAGTAGGTGTGGCTAGAAAGTAGATGTGTATTGGTCAACCTACCTGTAACTTCGCCCCTTTGACCGTTCTCCGCGCAGACGGTCAGAGGGGCAAAATTCGCCAATTCCTGGCAATCAACCTGCTTTACCAAACCGCGATATGCGAATCCGCCCTCGGCTCAGTCCCGCCACACAGCACGCCCGTCACCGGATCACGCAAAATGATCTGCCCGCGTCCGTAATCCGTCAGGTCACTGGCGATCTGCACCTCATGTCCACGACGCGCCAACGCATTGGCCAGATCCCTTGAAGCGCCCTGCTCGATGCCGACCTTCATGCCGCCGAGCCACTGCCAGCGCGGCGCGTCCAGTGCCGACTGCGGGTTCAGGCCGAAATCCACCAGGTTCATGACCATCTGCACATGGCCTTGCGGCTGCATGTAGCCGCCCATCACACCGAACGGCCCCAGCGCCTGGCCATCCTTGGTGAGGAAGCCGGGAATGATCGTGTGAAAGGTCTTTTTGCCCGGCGCCAACGCGTTGGCATGCTCGGGATCAAGGCTGAATTCCTGCCCTCGGTTTTGCAGGGCGATGCCGCTGTCGGGCAACACCACGCCGGAGCCGAAGCCGTGGTAATTGCTCTGGATGAACGAGACCATGTTGCCCTGCCCGTCCGCGGTGGCCAGGTACACCGTACCACTGGCGTGTGGATCGCCCGGCTTCGGCGGCTGCGCCTGATCGCCAATCTGAGCACGGCGGCGGGTGCTGTACTCGTCACTCAACAGATCGGCCACGGCCACGCGCATGTGCAAAGGATCGGTGATGTAATGCAGGCCATCGCTGTAGGCCAGTTTCATCGCTTCCAGCTGGCGGTGCCAGGTCTGCTGACTGTCACGGTGGTCGAAGTCGAAGCCTTCAAGAATCTTCAGCGCCATCAGCGCCACCAGCCCCTGCCCGCTCGGCGGGATTTCCCAGACATCCACGCCGCGATAATTGACGTGGATGGGCTCGACCCACTGCGCGCGGTAATGCTCAAGATCCGTGGCGCGCAGATAGCCGCCCGTTGCCCGCGAATGCGCATCCAGGCGTTGCGCCAAATCGCCGCGATACAAACTCTCGCAACGCGTGAGGGCCAGTTCTTCGAGGGTTCGCGCCTGCGCCGGGTTACGGAAAATCTCTCCGGCCCTGGGCGCGCGACCGTCAATCAAGAACGTGTCGAACCAGGCCTGCAGCCCTTCATTGCGATGGGGACTGAACTCATCCAGCGCGATCTGCCATTGATGGGCAACCACCGGCGACAACGGAAAACCGTCTCTGGCCAGACCGATCGCCGGTTGCAGCAGATCGGCAAATGGCAGCACGCCAAAACGCTGCGACAGCTCGGCCCAGGCGGATGGACAACCGGGCACCGTCACGGGCGTCCAGCCATACAACGGCATTTGCTCATGGCCGGCCGCCTTCACCGCTTCGATGCTCAGACTGGCCGGGGCGTGACCGTTAGCATTGAGGCCATGCAACTGGTCTTTGAACCAGACCAGCGCAAACGCATCGCCGCCCAGACCACACCCCGTAGGCTCGACCACGGTCAGCGCCGCCGCCGTGGCGATGGCCGCGTCAATCGCGTTACCGCCCTTCTGCAGCATCTCGATACCGGCCTGCGCGGCCAAAGGTTGGGACGCCGCAACCATGCCTCGACGGGCGAAGACGCTTTGGCGTTGCGACGGATAAGGGTATTCGTGAGCAGAAAATTTCAACATGGCAAAGGCTCTTCAAATCAGCAATTCATTGGCCGGACTTGATCCGGTTCCATTCGCGGGTGATCAGACGCTGGATGTTTTCCGGCAGATCGGCGGAGACGAAGGCGTGGTTGATCACGTCGTCAGTCGGGTAGATCCCCGGATTGCCGCTGACCTTGGGGTCCATCAGCGCCGTGGCATCCTTGTTCGGGTTGGCGTAGCCGACGTAATCGCTGACCGGTGCAATCACCTCTGGGCGCAGCAGGTAATTGATAAACGCATGGGCGTTGGCGACGTTAGCGGCGTCTTTGGGGATCGCCAGCATGTCGAACCAGAGGTTCACGCCTTCCTTGGGAATCAGGTAACGAATGTCGATGTTTTTCCCCGCTTCGCGCGCCCGGGTCTGGGCCTGCATCACGTCACCGGAATAGCCGATCGCCACGCAGATATCGCCGTTGGCCAGGTCGGCGGTGTACTTCGACGAGTTGAAATAGGTCACCGAAGGCCGCAACGTCATCAGCAGTTTAGAGGCCTGTTTGTAGTCGTCCGGCTTGACGCTGTTGGGGTCCAGTCCCAGATAAAGCAGGGCCTGGGGAATGATCTTCACCGGCGCATCGAGGAACGCCACGCCGCAGCTTTTCAGCTTGGCGAGATTTTGCGGGTCGAACACCATTGACCAGGAATCGAGCGGCACATCCTTGCCCAGCACGGCGCGGACTTTCTCCTCGTTGTAGCCGATGCCTACCGTGCCCCACATGTACGGCACGGCGTATTGGTTGCCGGGGTCGGCAGCCTGCAGACGTTGCATCAAACGCGGGTCGAGGTGCTTCCAGTTATCGAGCAATCCGCGTTGCAGCGGCTGATAGGCGCCGGCGCGAATCTGCTTGGACAAAAACTGGCTGGACGGCACCACCACGTCATAGCCCGAATGCCCGGAGAGCAACTTGGCTTCGAGCATTTCATTGGTGTCGAAAATGTCGTACTGAACCTTGATCGTGCTGGCCTTTTCAAAGTTCTTCAGCGTATCGGGGCCGATGTAATCGGACCAGTTGTAGACCTTCACCACCGAGTCGGCGGCCTGAAGCATGGGGACCACGGCGGCGCAGCACAGCGCCGCGAACACATTCGATAAACGCATCGTCGATTTCCTTGTGAAATTCACAGCACGCGGCTGAGGAAGGCCTGGGTTCGGGGATGAGTCGGACGGCTGAAGATCTGTTCCGGCGGGCCTTGTTCGATCAGTTCGCCCTGATCGAGCACCACCACCCGGTCGGCGACCTCGCGGGCAAAGCCCATTTCATGGGTGACCACGACCATGGTCATGCCCTCCTCGGCCAGCTCTTTCATCACTTGCAGAACCTCGCCGACGGTTTCCGGGTCGAGGGCGCTGGTGGGTTCGTCGAACAGCATCGCCTGCGGTTTCATCGCCAACGCTCGGGCGATCGCCACTCGTTGCTGCTGGCCGCCGGAAAGCATCGACGGGTAATGCCCGGCCTTGTCTGCCAGCCCGACTCGCTTGAGCAAGGCCCGCGCCTGTTCCAGCGCAGCCTGGCGTGGCACACCCAACACCTGAATCGGTGCTTCGATGATGTTTTCCAAAGCGGTCATGTGCGGGAACAGGTTGAAGCGCTGGAACACCATGCCGATGTCGCGGCGCTGGCGAGCGATGTTGCGTTCCGAATCACGCACCAGACTGCCGTCCGCCCGGGTGCGATAGCCCATGGGCCGACCGCTGACCCGGATCTCCCCGCCCTGAATGTCTTCGAGCAGGTTGATGCAGCGGATGAACGTGGTTTTGCCCGAGCCCGAAGCGCCGATCAGCACCACCACTTCGCCACGGCGTACTTGCAGCGAGATGCCCTTGAGAATCTGTAGATCGCCGAAGGCCTTGTGAATGTTCAGCGCTTCGATGATCAGTTCGTCATTTGGCTGCGCCATGATTAGCGTCCCCTCAGCAGTTTCAGAGTGCTGCGACCGAACATCCGACTGGAGGCCGGCGGTGGCGCAGAAGGTCGGTCGGACTGACCGAAGCGGTTCTCCAGCCAGCGCTGAAAGAAGCCCCACAGCGTGGTAAGCAACAGGAAATAAATCGCCACCACCAGGTACAACTCGAACACCCGAAAAGTCGCCGAGGTGACCATCTGCGTGCTGAGCAACAGCTCTTGCACGCCGATCACGCTGACCAGCGTGGTGTTTTTCAGCATCACGTTGAACTCGTTGCCCAGCGGCGGCACGATCACCCGGAACGCTTGCGGCAGAACGATTCGGCGCATCAGTTTGGCGAAGGTCATGCCCAGCGAACGCCCGGCCTCGTACTGGCCCTTGTCCACGGCGCCGATACCGGCGCGGATGATCTCGGCCATGTACGCGCCTTCGTTGAGCCCCAGAGCAATGATCGCCGCCTGAATGTTGCCGGGCACCACCAGCCCGAACAGCTCAATGTCTTCGAAGCGAAAAATCCCGCCCGCCGCCAGCGCGGTGTAGAGGAAAACGATCTGCACCAGCAACGGCGTGCCGCGCATCAGCCACACATAAAAACGCACGGGCAGATGCAGCAACGGGTTCTTCGACAAACGCAACAATGCAGCGGCCAACCCCAGCACACAGCCCAGCAGCATTGCCAGCACACTGATCAGGCAGGTCAGCCAGAGCCCGGTGAGATAAACCCCGCTCGGCTGCAACAGGTATTGCCAGAACACATCCCAATTGAAGTTCATCAACGCTTACCTCAATCGAGTGTGTCGCTGGAAACGTGCCATTTGCTCAGAAGCTGGTTGTAGCTGCCGTCGCTGCGCATGTCGGTGATGATCTGCTGCACCGCAGCGCTCAGTTGCGCATCGTCCTTGCGGATGCCCAGGCCGGTGAGAATCCGGCTGAAGGCCGGGACGCCTTCTTCGAACAGATCCGGAGCCATCGCCGCGTAATAACCGGCGGTTTCCACCGTGGTGCCGTAAGCGTCGACCTGATTGATGCGCAAGGCCTGGAAGGCATCGGTGTCGGTGTTGTAGACCACCAGTTTCATCGGTGGCTTGCCGGCCTTGGTCAGGCTTTCATTTTCCGCATCGAGCAAGGTCTTGATGGTCGAACCATTAAGCACCGCGATCTTGTGCCCGCTCAGATCCGCCAGGGTTTTCAGCGCCTTCGGATTGCCCTTGGGCACCACCACCGCCTGGCTGGAATACATGTAATTGACGATGTCGATCACCTCGCGGCGCTCGGGCTTGTCGAACAGCTGGTCGACGATCATGTCGCACTGTTTGGCAAGCAAGGCCGGGAGCAGTCCGGAAAACGGAATCACCCGCCAATCGACCTTCTTGTCGCCCAGGCGCTTGGCGATTTCCAGGCCCAGGTCGACGGTCAGTCCTTTGGGCTTTTGCGCTTCATCGAAAGACACCAGCGGCGGCGAATCCATGCCCGAGCAATAGGTCAGTTTGTCGACCTTGACCAGACGCTCCGGCACCGTGGGTGCGGCGAGCGCCCATTGCGAACAGAGTCCGAGGGAAATTGCAGCCAATAACAGGCGAGACGTATGCATGACCAGACACTCCAGTTCGGTTAGTAACGGGCAGTACTCAACGTCAAAACATCGGCGGACTCGTGTTCCGCTCTGTGGTTATTTTTCCGATTGCAAAAATTTGATCAGCTCGGGCACCGTGCCTTCGATGTGCTCGCGCACCACGGCTTCGGCTTTGCTGGCGTCGCCGGCGCGAATCGCATCAAGGATGATCTGGTGCTCCTGGCGCGCACTCAGGGGCTTTTCGATGTGCTGCAGCCACAGGCGCATGGGCGCTTCGATCAGCGCGTAGAGGGCGCTGATCTGCTTGAGCAACCGAGGGCGTTCGCTGAGGCTGCACAGGTATTCATGGAACTTGCGATGGCGGCTGACCCACGCCGCACTCTCGTCGCGGTAGTCATCCATTTCATCGAGAAGCCGTTCCAGCGCCGTCAACTGACGCTCGCTGATTTTGGGCACCGCGATGCGAATCGCCAGGCCCTCTAGCGCACTGCGCATCTCGAACACTTCATGCATCTGCTCGACATCCAGACCACTGACCACCGCGCCGCGATTGGGCCTCAGCGTCACCAGACCCTGCGCATCGAGACGGCGAAACGCTTCGCGCACCGGCATGCGGCTCATGCCGATTTCACTGGCGATGTCCTCGGCGATCAACCGGTCGCCCTTGCGGTACCGACCACCGCAGATGCCCTCCAACAGAAAGTTGTAGGCCTCTTCTTCGGCGGTCATCGGTTGACGTTGATCGAAGGCAGGAGCGAATTGCATGGCAGCACCTTTTGTCTTTTTGTATCCAATTATCCACGGATACAAAAAAAGCACGATGCATGCCAGATTTCTCCGCACCGTGCCAAGCGCTTGATTTGAATGATTTAACTCACGAATTCACAACGAACAGCGATTTAATCCTGCCGCCCGAAGCTAGAACAGTGCTACCCGATAGCCCATGGCAAGCCCCGCAAAGGTGCAGATTGGTAGCTGAGTAACACTCAGGCCAGCGACACCTTCGCGGTACGTATTCAGCAGATCACGAGCCAGTTCACTGCGTCACCACCACCTTGCCGATCATCTGCGGATGCAACACGCAAAAATATTCAAACTCCCCCGGCGTATCGAACACCCAGGAAAAGCTGTCGTTGGTGTCCAGCGCACCCGAGCGAAACACTTTGTGGGTTTCCGCCACCGTGTGCGGAATCTGATCATCATTGACCCACGTCACCTTGGTGCCGACGGCCACGGTCAGGTCCTTGGGGGCGAACATGAATTCCTTGATGTCGATCTTCACTTCCGCTGCCCACACCGGCATCGCCAGCAACAGGCCCACCAGTGCCAATAGTCGCGTTTTCATCGGTTTGCCCTCGGTTACACCAGTGTCGAATCAATCAGGGCCAGCGGGTGATCGCCCTGGGTCGCGCGCACGTCGGTGATCCCCAGGTAATTGCGCAGCTGATCCGCCGCCACCGTCATAGGCCCCGGTGACGGTGCTGCGCCCGGTGCCGGCTGCGGATAAGCGGTGCCACGGGCGGTGTGGAAGGTCATGTTGCCCTCGACTTTTTGGATCACCTGATGGATGTGCCCGTTGAGCACCGTCACCGAGCCGTACTTGCGCAGCATCGCGATCGCCTGATCGCCGTCCTCGGTGCCCCAGCCCCACGGCTGATAAACCGTCCACAACGGGATGTGGGTGAACACGACGATGGGCGTGCTGCTGCTGACTGCGCGCAAGTCATCGGCCAGCCAGGCGAGTTGCTCGGCGCCGAGGGTGGCTTCATGACCGGCCTGGAAATTGAAGACATTGATCAGCCCGATGAAATGCACGCCATGATCATCAAAGCTATACCAGCCGTTACCTTTGGTGCCCTTGCCGTAACGCTCCAGGTACAGCTTGCCGCCGCCCTCGTCGAGGGTGTCGTGTTCGCCGGGGACGTAATGCACGGTGGATGGCAGGCCCTTGAGCAACTGTGCGGCGGTGTCGAATTCTTCGGGCTTGGACAGGTGGGTGATGTCACCAGTGTGCAAGATCAGCGATGGCCGTCTGGGCAGCGCGATGACCTTGTCGATGGCCACCTGCAAGGTCTTGACCGGTTCGGGATTGGCTTCCTTGTTGAAGCCGATGTGCGAATCGCTGATCTGCACGAAGTGAAAGGTGCTGTCCAACGCCTTGGGATCGCTGACGTTGCCTGCGTCATCCAGCGCAAAGGCTTTGGGGATGCCGCCGCTCAGGGCCCAGAGAACCCCGGCCCCGGCCCACGCCGAGCATTTGAGCAGGGTTCGCCGGTCCGGGTTGAGCGGGCCGTCGGTGCGCAGCGGGTGTTTTGCTTGAATGTCCATCGATGTGTCCTCGCGGGCGAACTACAGTGAGGTAGCTGACACGAGGTAAACCTTGTGGCGTGTGGCTTTATTCCACGGCAAAAAATAAATGTTCTGGCGCGAATAAAACCCGCCGCAGCGCGGTTACAGGGGGGTGACGGTGCGGAACCGACCATGAAGCGATTTGAGGAATTGATTGCGCCCCATCTGGACGCGGCCTACAACCTTGCGCGCTGGCTTACCGGCAACGACAGCGCTGCGCGCGACGTCGTGCAGGAAAGCGCCCTGCGCGCCTTCCGGTTTTTGCAACGTTTCGCCGACGGCAACGCCAAGGCGTGGTTTCTGACCATCGTGCGCAACGAAAGCTACACCTGGCTCAAGGCTTCGGCCGGGCGCCATTGGGTCGCCATCGATGACGACCGGGTCGCTGACGAAGGCCCGCTGAGCCACAGCCAGACCCCGGAACTGCTGGCCATTCACATGGAAAATGCCGCCTTGCTCCAGCAGGCGCTGAGTGCCCTGCCGCCGGTGTTTCGCGAGGTGATTGTGCTCAAGGAACTCGAAGACATGCCTTACAAGGACATCGCCCTGGTGGTCGATATTCCGATTGGCACCGTCATGTCCAGACTGGCTCGGGCACGTGCCCTGCTCAAGCTCGAACTACTGAAGTTGCACGATCATGAATGAACTCGACTGCGCGGTTTTCCAGACACAGTTGCACGGCTATCTGGATCAGGAACTGGATCCGGCGACGGCGGCGCAAGTGACCGCGCACTTGAGCACCTGTGCCGAATGCGCGCAGCTGCACGAGCAAGCGAAGTTGCTCAAGGTCAGCGTGAAGCGCCATGTACCCTACTACCCCGCGCCCGCCGCATGGGCGGCGAGCGTGTTCGCCGCAGACAAACCTGAGCCGGGGTTCATCCAGCGCTGGCAAAAATGGCTGGCCCCGGCCTTTTCCGCCGCCGTGCTGGCTCTGGCGCTGGTGCTGTATGTCGCCACTCCCGGCAGCGAGCAACCCTTGATCGACGAGGCCGTGTCCAGCCACGTACGCTCGTTGATGGGCGAACACCTCAACGACGTGGTGTCGTCCGATCGCCACACCGTCAAACCGTGGTTCACCGGCAAACTCGATTTCTCGCCGCCGGTATTCGACTACACGGCGCAAGGCTTCCCCTTGCTTGGCGGGCGTCTGGATTACCTGCAACACCAGACCACCGCCGCCCTGAGCTACGGGCATGCCAAGCACATCATCAACCTGTTCATCCTGCCGACGAACGAGGCGGACCAAGCTGTGCAGAGTCGCAGCGTGCGCGGATTCAACGTGGTCTCGTGGCAGGCCGCTCATATGCGTTTCGTGCTGGTGTCGGATGTAGAGAAAGGAGAATTGGAGGTCTTGGGGCAGTTGCTCAGAGCGCAATGACGTTGCGCCAAAGCAAAATCCCCGCGTATTCACTACGCTTGAGAAATCCGCCGCAGCGCCATTGCCAACAACAGATTGAACAATGCGCTCGGGCCGCTGTTCCAGATGAGCAAACCCTAGCTACCAAGGACGAGCATATGGACAGTTTCGCTCCTGCCACGCCGGTTCCGCCTCAGCAAAGCGCCATTACCCGCCGCCTGGCATTTGCGGTTGCCACGCTGTTTATCGTCGGGGTGATTGCTGCGATTGGCACCCTGCTCAGCATTGCCGCTCGCCTGGATCGCGAGGATGTCGAGCAAACCCGCTTCTATACGGCCCGCGCCCTGGAAAATCGCATCGCGACCTCCAAAAGCTACATCACCAGCTATGCCGACTGGACCACGGCTTACGAACACTTGCACACCCACGTCGATACCGACTGGGCCTACACCCAGCAGAACATCGGCAAGACCCTGTTCACCAGCGACGGTTACGACGGCGTGTTTGTGCTGGATCGCAGCCGCACGAAGTACGCCGTCGTGCAAGGACAACTCGCCGACGTGGACATCGGCAGTTTGCTCAAGGCTTCTGCCGCGTCATTGATTGATCAGGTGCAAAACCAGGCTGATCTGACTGTACCGATCAATACCTATTCGCTGTTCGACGGGTGGCCGGCACTGGTTACGGCAGCGGCAATTCTGCCCAACGACGAACGTCCGGTGGGCGATCCGACACAGACCTCGGTGCTGGTGTTCGTCGACAAGCTGACGCCTGCCAAACTGCAGGCGATCGGCACTGCCTATGGCCTGCAAAACCTGAAACTTACGGCGGATGACACGCTTGCCGACGAACAGCCTCGGGTGTCGCTGAACAACACCGGTTACAGCCTCAGCGCAGACCTCGAACGTCCCGGCCGGCAACTGCTGTGGTCACTGCTGCCCACGCTTGGCGCCGTGCTGGCCGTGCTGATGCTGTTGACCGCCTATTTCTTGCGTCACGCCGTGCGATCTTCAACCTACGTCGACCACAGTTTCAGCACGCTGCAGGCTTCGAATCAGGCACTGGAGGCGGCCAACCATGCGCTGGAAGCCAGTGAAGAACGGTTTCGCGCGGTCGCCGAAGCGGCGTCGGACTGGATCTGGGAAGTCGACAGACACTTGCGCCTGACCTATCTCTCGGCGCGCTTCAGCGAAGTGACCGGCTACCCGCAAAGCGAGTGGCTGGGCCAGGGCATCGGGCAACTGGTGTCGTGCGATACCACGCCGCTGGAGCTGTGGCTGAAGAAACTCACCGAAGACAGTAATGCCAGCGACTTGCGTTGCACCTACCGCGATCACGCCGGGCAGCAACGCCACTGTCGACTGTCGGCGCGGCCAATTATCGAGAAGCAAACCGTGGTCGGCTATCGCGGCACCGCCAGCGACATCACCGACGAAGTCGCCGCCCATGCGCAGATCCAGCACCTGTCGATGCACGACGCCCTCACCGGCCTGCCCAATCGCAACCAGTTGGCGCGTTATCTGGATGAAGCGCTGCTGCTCAAGGAGCACGCGGCGCCGCTGTCGCTGCTGGTGATCGACCTGGACAACTTCAAGCCGATCAACGACTCCCTCGGCCATCCGGCAGGCGACGCGGTGTTGCAGGAAGTCGCCAGTCGTCTGCGCGAATGCACCCGCGAGCACGACATCGTCGCACGCCTGGGTGGCGACGAATTCGTCGTGGTGCTCAATGGCATGGACACTCGGCAGGAAGTCGACCGGTTCTGTACCCGGCTGGTCGAGAGCCTGCATCAACCGATGCTCTTCGAGCACCATCCGTTGCACGTCGGGGCCAGCATCGGTATCGCCCTGAGCCGCCGCCAGGGCTTCGTGCCCAGCGAGTTGATCCGTTGCGCCGACATCGCGCTCTATCAGGCCAAGTCCGAGGGCAAAAACACCTGGTGCTATTTCGAAGCGCACATGAACGACCAGATCCAGACCCGCCGGCAAATGGAAAGCGACCTGCGCGGCGCGCTGAAAAACGACGAATTCATTCTGCATTACCAGCCGCGCTACACCGTCGATGGCAAGCACATCGTCTCGGTCGAGGCGCTGGTGCGCTGGCAGCACCCGACCAAGGGTCTGCTGGGCCCCGACGTGTTCATCGGCCTGGCGGAACAGACCGACCTGATCGTCGCGCTGGGACGCTGGGTGTTGCGCGAAGCCTGTGAAACCGCACTCGAATGGCCGTCAGACATCCTCCTGTCAGTCAACCTGTCCCCGGCACAGTTCGTCCTCAGCGATGTCGTCGAAGACGTGCGCGAAGTGCTGATCCAGACCCGTTTCCCGGCCAGTCGCCTGGAACTGGAAATCACCGAAAACGTGATGCTCGTCGACACCGACGGCGCGCTGGCCACCATGAATGCGCTCAAGCAACTCGGCGTGCGCCTGAACATGGACGACTTTGGCACCGGCTATTCGTCCCTCGGCTACCTGCGCGCCTACCCGTTCGACGGGATCAAGATCGACAAGCGCTTCATCGCCTCAATCAGCAACGGCGCCAACGATCGCGCCGTGGTCCAGGCGATCATCGGCCTGGGTAAAGCCATGGGCCTGACCGTCACCGCCGAAGGCGTGGAAACCGAGGAGCAACTGGCGATTCTGGGCAAGGATCAGTGCAACGAGGTTCAGGGCTATTTCATGAGTCGGCCGATCGACAAAGCGGCATTTGCCCGGTTGCTGCAAGCCGCCAGAACCAGGCCGGCCGATCATTCGCCGTCGAAGAAAGGTCGCGTCATCTAGCCAAGCGGGCGTCCCTGCCCGGATTCGAACTAAAGCGTCGCGTCGATCTTTTTCGCCGCTGCATCGCTGACCCAGGTGTGCCAGATTTCCGGATGTTCCTTGAAGAATATCTTCGCCAGTTTCGGCGAGTCGATGTGCTCGTTGGTCATGCGGGCCAGGTTCTGGTTCAGTAGATCGATGGGCAGATTGACCTTTTCCAGTACCCCGACCAGTTCGGGTGCCTGCGCATGGAACACGCTGGACAGGCCGACCTTGATGCTGATCTGTTTATCGACGCCGGGTTTCTCGCCCAGTTTGATCAGATCGACCTGCCCCATCAGCGGGGTTGGCGACCAGTAGTAGAACAGGATCGGCTCGCCGCGCTTGTAGCTCGACAGCACCGCCGCATCGAGGGCCGGGCCGGTGCCGGGGCGGAAGTTGGTGTAGCTGGCTTGCAGGCCGTAGCTCTTGAGCATCTCGCTGTTTTCCAGTTCGCAGGTCCAACCGGCCGGGCAGTTGTAGAAACGGCCCTTGCCCGGTTCTTCCGGATCCTTGAACAGCGCGGCGTACTGCGGCAGATCGGCGATGTTTTTCAGGTTCGGCGCTTTGGGCTTGAGGTTGCGTTTGGCATCGCCCTCGACCAGATACCGCGGCACATACCAGCCTTCGGTGGCGCCAATGATCGGCGCACCGACACCCACCACCTTGCCGCTGCTGGCGGCCTTGTTCCAGACCTCGCTGCGCCCGACCCACTCTTCCGCCAACACTTGGATATCGTTGCTGCCCAAGGCGCTTTCCATGGTGATGGAGTTGCCGGGCAGCGTGTCGACGGCACAGCCGTAACCATCCTTGAGCACGATCTGCAGCACCTCGGTGAGCAACATGCCACTTTCCCAATTGAGCCCGGCGAACTTCACCGGTTTGCCCGACTCGCACCAACCGGCGGCCTGGCTCGACGCACTGACGGCCAACAGGCCGATGGAAAACAGGGGGGCCAACAGGCTGTTTGTTCTTTTCACAATCGCACGCTCCAACTCAGTGAACAGGATTATGGCGGTGCAGGTGCTCATCACGACGTGACGGGCACCTGTCAGCAATTCACAACTCAGGCTTGCCGATGAATCGTCGGAAACCAGTCTTCGCGCAGTCGTTGACCGGTTTGCATCGCATGCCCCGGATACGGCGGCGAAGTCCGCCCCGGCCGCTCGAAGTAGCGCATGTCATCGCCGAGCCAGCGCAGCGACAGCACCCGGCGGCGCTGCGCCGACGCGTTGCCTCGGGCGCCGTGCACGGTGCGAAAATCGAACAGCACCGCATCGCCCGGCTGCATCTCCCACTCCAGCACTTGCATGCCCTCCTCCGAATCCGGATCAGGCGCTTCACGATAGCCATCGGCATCGCGGTAGAAGTCACTCTGATCAGCCCAGTGCACCGGTTTGATGCCTTTTTCCCAGTGGTGCGACCCGGCCAGCAGGCGCAACGTCGACTCGCGAACCGGGTCGACCGGAATCCAGAAACTCACGCTTTGGCTGCCTTCGACGAAGTAATAGGGGATGTCTTGGTGCCAAGGCGTGGCCTTCTGCGCGCCCGGCTCCTTGACCAGCACATGGTCATGGAAGAACTGTGCCGAGTTTGAACGCATGATCGCAGCGGCGACCGCCGCGGCCGGAGACTGCTCGACCATGTGGCGAAATTCCGGGATCCGTTGCCAGTTGCAGTAGTCGTCGAAAAATCCGCCCGGCTGGTCATCTTTTTCAACGTAGCGGCTCGCATACACGCCCGGTTCAGCGAGGTTGCGCTCGATGCCGGAGGCAATCGTGTCGATCCACCCGGAGAACACTCCGCGCAGGCAAACCGCACCATCGCGCTGGAAGGCTTCGATGTCTTTTTCATTAACGGTGTAAGCGCTGGCTGTCATGACCTGAAACTCCCTCACGCAAGAAATAAAAGTAGGCGCAGGGCAAATATTCCATGACACTCAGCCAAGAGAAAATAATATGTCTTGATCTGTCACCGAAGAAAATCTTATGAAGTTCAGCCTGCGACAACTGCGTTACTCACTCGCTGCGGCCAAGCACGGCAACCTGACAATGGCGGCCGAGGAACTGCATGTTTCACAGCCCTCGATCTCCACCGCCATTACCGAACTTGAACAGCTTTTCGGCCAGCCGTTGTTCGTTCGGCAACGAGGCCTCGGGGTCTCGCTGACGCCGTTCGGGCGCACGGTGATGACTCAGGCCAAACGCGTGCTGAGCGAGGCGCGGGCACTCGCCGACATCGGTGCTGACAGCGCGGATTTTTCCGGAGTACTGGTGCTCGGCTGCTATGCGGATCTGGCACCTTACTGCTTGCCGCAGATCCTGCGGCGCTTGCAGCAAGTGCACCCGCAGGTCACGGTGGACATGCGCGAAGGCGAGTTCGAATATCTCGGCAAGCGTCTGGCCGAGGGCACGCTCGAGTTGGCGCTGACCTACGATCTGGGCTTGCCGGCCAACACCACATGCGTCGAGCTCTGTCAGCTGCGCGCACACGCCTTGCTACCGGCTGATCACCCTCTGGCCAGCGCGGCCGAGGTCAGCCTGCAAGCGCTGAGCGAATGCCCTCTGGTGGTGACGGATCAGATCCACAGCTGGCAGCACGTGCTGGACTTGTTCAACTTCCATGGCTATGCCCCGGCCAGCGTCCAGCACACCCACAGCTTCGAGTTTCAGCGCAGTCTGGTGGCCAACGGATTTGGCGTGGCGTTGACCTATACCCGGCCCTTCGGCGATCACAGTTACGACGGCCAACCGCTGGTTTGCCGCCCCATTCGCGAGCCATTGCCGGTGCAACGCATCGTGCTTGCCCACGACCAGCGTTATCCGCTGACGCCGCCAGCCGAGGCGTTCAAGCAACAGGCGCTGACGTGGTTCAAGGAGCGGCAGCCGTTTACCACAAGCTGACGTCTACCTGAGGCATGCCATTTAACACCAGAAGCAGCGGCGCTATGGCCTGGTTAATTTCCCGCACGCAAAGCCCTATAGCACGCTCTTTGTTAATGACGTTTTCATCGACTTTAACCCGTCTTGTTCAGGGTGTGTTTAGGCACGTCATGCTTGAATAGTCCCCACCCTGGACTAGGCTCAAAATCCAATTTTGCGAAACACATAACTTCACTTCCGGCGTTACCACGCTTCCAGGATTACGGGCAAAAAGAACAACTGCAGCAAAGGATTAACGATGGATCGATATGATGCCCCGCTTGTGGTCGAGCGCACTTGGCGGGCAGTGTTGCTGAAAGGATTGATTGCAAGAAATCCATGCCTGAGCATTTTTTTCATGACACTGGCCGTGTTCATGGCATTGCAGTACAAACCCGCGGTCCTCAACTACACAACACGCTTTGTCGACTTTGCCGATTACATGTTGCTGCACGGCATCACACTGTTCCCGATTGCCGACGACCTCAAACCCTATCCCGACTACACGGTCCTCAATACCTTGTTGGTCTACCTGGTGTCCTTGCCATTCGGCCGGGTATCCGTTCTTTCCATGGGTTTTCCGTCCTGCGTGGCCGCGTCGCTGATGCTGGTATTCATTTATCGACTGGGCGCGCTGCACAGCAAGAAGTGGGGGGCGTACGGCGTTCTTTTCAGTCTGCTGACCTGGGCTTTTCTCGACGGCGTCAACTCGCTGGCACTGGATATCTATCCGGCGCTGTTAACGGTGATGTGCTTCTACTTTGCCTATACGGCCGAGATCAAAAAAGACCCGCGCCGCGTAGTGTTTCTGTACGTCGGGCTGGCACTGGGTTTCGCTTTTCGTGGGCCTATCGGCTTGATCGGACCTGCGAGTGTCATTGGCGCTTATTACTTACTGAGCCGGCAGTGGCGCATGTTGCTGCTGTTTTCACTGCTCTCGGGGGGGATTCTGACTGTTGGGGTGGTGTTACTGGCCTGGGCGGCCTACGTGCAAGGAGGGCCAGCGTTCCTCGACGAAGTGCTGAACATGCAGGGCATCGCACGCTTCGGTTCCGACCACGCGCCACGCTATTACTTCTACTTCTCGGCAGGTCTGCTGACCTACGGCATCACGGTGTTTTACGCCATCAACGTCATTCTCAAGAAGTACAAACTGTTCTTCCGTTCGAACCGCGATAGAAACATCGACCTGCTGCGCTATCTAACCGGCTGGCTGCTAGTGCTGCTGGTGCTGTTCACTCTTCCGAGTTCCAAGAAAGCACGCTATATCCTGGCAATCACCCCGGCAATTTCACTGCTGGCCGCTTACCTCTTCGTCAGCAAGGAAGCCGCCTTCGTCCGCGCCAAAAACGGCCTGCTCAACGTCTGCCTGAAGTTGCCCCTGCTTGGGTTGGGGATGCTGGTGGCGGTGCTGGTCTACAACAACTTCGCCGATGTTTCGTTACAACCCAACTACCTGGGCGTAGTCTTGGGATTGTCTGCGCTACTGAGCTTCTACCATGGCAAACACCAGTATTTCGCCGAGCATCCCTATCGCGAGCTCATGACGCTGTCGTTTGGCGTAGCGGCATTTCTGATACTGGATATGTTTTTCTTCAACCCGATCACCTATCACCTGGAACTCATGATCGAACCCACACCGAAGTTTTTGCCGTATTGGTTTTGGTGAAGGGCTGAAGAAGTCACTGAACCAGTGATCACAAATACCAGCGATACTCCCGCGCACTGATCTCCTGCATGAATGCCAGGTGATCCTGACGTTTGTTCTCGCAATACACGTCGACAAACTCGGCGCCCAGTCCCGCACGCAGTTGTGGCTGATGCTGCAAGGCGCGCACCGCGTCGAGGATCTCCGTCGGAAAGTCGATGCCGCTGTTGCGGTCGTCGTTGAGGGGCGGGATCGGTTCCTTGCCTGATTCCAGACCATGTTCCAGGCCTACCAGAATCGCCGCCAGCACCAGATACGGGTTGGCGTCAGCGCCGGCCAGTCGGTATTCGATGCGCAGGTTTTTCGTGTCCGACTCGGGGATGCGCAGGCAGGCGTCACGATCCTCGTAACCCCAGCTCGCTTTGGTCGCAGTGTTCACCGTGCCGCTCAAACGGCGCATGGCGTTCTGGTTCGGCGCGAAAATCGGCATGCTGTGCGGCAGCAGATCCAAGCAACCGGCCACTGCATGGCGCAGCGGCTGTTGGTGATTGGCGGCCAGCAGATTGTTGCCGGCGGCGTCATACAGGCTGACATGCACATGCATGCCGCTGCCCGGATGCTGCACGTACGGCTTGGCCATGAAACTGGCGCGATAGCCGTGCTTGAGCGCAACGCCGCGGGTGCTGCGACAGAACAGCGCCGCCCAGTCGGCGGCGCGCAAACCGTCATCCAGATGGCCGAAATTGATCTCGAACTGGCCCGGCCCCAGCTCGGCGGTAATCACCGTGGCATCGATGCCCTGCGCCCGCGTCGCTTCAACCATGTCGTCAAGCACCGGGGCGAAACGCGAGAGGCGTTCGATGTGCATGTTCGGCTGATCATCGGCGTCGTCGGTCAGCTCGTCGCGAGGGAATTGCGGCAGCCCGTCGCGAAGTTTTTTGTCGAATAAGTAGAACTCCAGTTCGAAGGCCACCACCGGGTGAATACCCTTGGCTGCCAGTCGATCCAGCACTTTCGCCAATACCTCGCGGGGTTCGAATTCGATCGGTTTGGCGGTGCCGTCGGAGGTGATCAGCATTTGCCCCAGCGGTTGACTTTCCCAGGTCACGGGCTTGAGTGTGCCGGGCACCAAGCGACGCAAAGCGTCCGGATCACCGTCGTTGAAGCAGTAATCGCCGATCTTGAACAGACCGCCCTGTACGCCCAGCAACACGCAGTTCTGCGGCAGTTTCAAAGCGCTTCCCGCCGCGACTTTTTCGAGCATGTCCACCGGATAGCGCTTGCCGTAAAAATGCCCCGGAATGTCCAGGGAAATCAGGTCGACATAACGCACCTCGGGGTAGCGTTGGCGAAACGCGCGCACTTCGGCGAGCAGGTCAGAGCAGACAGCGTCCATCTTGGATTTCCTTTGTTGTTATCAGGTGTAGACCCAGAGCACGCGAGTGAGCTGCCCGGTGAGGTTGCCGTAGCGGCAATGGGTGTGACTGTCGAATTGAAAGCTGTCGCCGGCCCTCAAGGTGACCGGATCGTCGTCGTTGCCCAGCCACAAGGTCAGTTCGCCTTCGAGCACATAACCGCCCTGCTCCGAGCTGTCGTTCATGTGGCGGTCGCCGCTGCTCGCGCCCGGCTCCAGATGACTTTCGAGCATGGAGAACGAGGCACGCATCTGCGGCGACACCAGAATGTCGGTAATGCCGCTGGCGTAATACAGCGTGCGGCGCTCGTCCGGACGGGTGACCCACGGCACTTGTCTGGGTTTGGGCAAGCTGTAGAAATAGGTGGTCGGCACGCCGAGGGTTTCGCTGATCGCGGTGAGGTCGGCCACGGTCGGGCGCGACAGGCCGCGTTCGACTTGCGAGAGAAACCCCACCGAACGGCCGATTTTGTCCGCCAGCTCCTTGAGGGTGCATTTCTTGTGCTTGCGCAGGTCGTGGATCAGGATCGCCAGCGCCGCGATTTCTTCTTGCTTGTTCATGGTCAAAATCTCATCAAATACTGTCGCGCAGCCGATACCAGGCC
This sequence comes from Pseudomonas sp. SCPG-7, assembly GCF_002156405.1. NCBI lineage: Bacteria > Pseudomonadati > Pseudomonadota > Gammaproteobacteria > Pseudomonadales > Pseudomonadaceae > Pseudomonas > Pseudomonas sp. SCPG-7. The sequence continues at coordinate 669,654 of NZ_MVOO01000001.1, forward strand.
TTGCCGATGGCCTCCAGCGGTGCGGCGAAGTGCTTGCCGCCGGGGAAACGGCCACTGCTCAGGCCCTGGTACAACGCCAATTCATCCGTCTCGCCGAGAATTGCATCGGACACCGCACGGGCGGCGGCCAGTGTCGGCAGCACGCCGTGCCCCGAATAACCCTGAAGCCAATAACGGTTGCCCTCGCCGCCGACATCAGGCGTACGGTTCATGGTCAGGTCGATGTGCCCGCCCCAGGCGAATTGCAGTTCAACGCCCTTGAGTTGCGGGAACACCCGTTCGAGAAACGGCCGGGTCGCCGCCGCAATGTCCTTGGGCATGCCACCCAGATAGGTGCAGCCGCCGCCGAACAACAAGCGGTTGTCCGGCGTGCGGCGGAAGTAATCAAGGACGAACTGGTTGTCGGTCACGCAGACGTTGCTCGGCAGCAGCGCGGTGGCTTGCTCAGGCGTCAGCGGTGCGGTGGCGACTTGATAGGTGCCGACCGGCAGGATGCAACGGGAGAGCTGCGGATCGAGTTCATCGAGATAGGCATTGCAGGCCAGCACCAGCACATCGGCCTTCACCGAACCGCGCTCGGTATTGACCCGGAAGCCATTGCCCTCCTGCTGATAACTCAACGCTTTGCTTTGCTCATGAATACGCCCGCCAGCACGCTCGATGGCGGCGGCCAGGCCAAGCGCCAGTTTCAGCGGATTGAGGTGCGCGCCTTCGGCGTCGTATAGACCGGCCTGATAGCGTTCGCTGGCGACCCATTGCGGCAGGTCTTCACGGGGAATGAATTGCAGACCGTCATGGCCCCATTTGTGACTGGCTTCGTGTTGCCATTCAGTCAGCAGGCTGACCCGACGCGGCATCACCGAAGTCCACAAATGGCCGGGGCGATAGTCGCAATCGAAACCATGCCGCCCGGGCAATTCACGCAGTTCCTGCGCGGCCCAGCGCATGCCGTCCCATAGGCGACGGGCGCGCTCATAGCCGAGCGCAGCTTCCAGCGGCGGCATGTCGCACGACCAGCCCAGAATCGCCTGCCCGCCATTGCGTCCCGACGCGGCCCAGGCCACGCGACTGGCTTCGAGCACAGTGACGCGCTTGCCGGCCAAAGCCAGACGCAGCGCGGTGTGCAGCCCGCTGAATCCGGCGCCGATGATCACCACGTCGGTGTCGTGCGCGCCTTCCAGCGCCGGCCGCGTACTGAGAACATCGGCGCAACTGTGGGCGTAATAACTGGCGACATGCTGCTGGGATTGCTGAAACATTCGGCGCCTCATGAAATTTATTTCTTATAATTTCATGAAAATCTACAGAACAAATTTCATATCGGCAACCGGCAACTGTTTCACTCACACAGATCAATGCTCGAGCGCATAACGCCGACAATGTTCGAGATAGCCTTTCTCATGACGACCCACCAATTGCACGACACTGGACCACAGCCACGACGGTGCATCCAGGGTCTTCGAGCGACACGCCTGCAGTTCACGCATCCATGAGGCGCGGGTGCTCATGTCCATCTGCCGGGCATGGGCCAGCCCCACGACGCGAGCCAGATAGCCGGCGGCGAGCATCGCGTCGGTCTGGCTCAACTGATCGAGCTCCAGTTTCATGTCTTGTGGCAGCAGTTCGCGGATGAAGAAGCCATGGTCGAGCAGCCGGGTGGCGATCATCCGGTTACCCAGGCCCGGCGAGAGAAAACGCGCGCCTTCGACCACACGTTTGCCGTTGTCGCGGGGCATCGCGGCGCGGGCGACCCGCGGCGCTGCGGCGGCAACGGCCTCCTTGATGTCGAGCAAGCAATATTCCTCGTCATCACCCTCGCCCACACCGAGTAGCACCGCATAACGCTTGAGTCCCAGCGAACTGCAGCCTTTGACCCAATAGGCCGAGTCGAGCATTTTCACCCGGTTGTCCTTGTTGCGCCCCTTCAATGAGGTCACCAGCGTGTGCAGGTCTGGCGTGGCGCAAAGGGTCTTCAGTGCACTGCGCTCTTCGCGTGACAGCGACCAGAAGTGCTTGCCCAGCGGAATGGTCGGTTTGGTGTTTTCGATGCGTTCCTGGGCCAGATGCTTCCACGTGCGTTGCACTGCGCTGCGCATCCCGGCCTTGACTTGCGCGGGGCGTGGCGGCTCTTTGTCGACGTCGTCTTCAAACGCCTGCTCATAGCCGCGCATCATCTCCTCGAGCATTCGTGCGGTGGCCACACCGGGCAGATCGGAACCCCGGGCGGCAGTCGCCAGCGACAGTGCGAGTCGCACCAGGTCATGCGCGGGATTGCCGATAACCGTCTGGTCGAGGTCGCGGATGTGGATATCGATGCGCCCTTTCAGATCACCGGTCGGACCCAGATTGCCGGCATGACAATCGCCGCAGATCCACACCGCCGGCCCTTTCGGCAGGCGGCGCCCGGGCTGGCTGTGCAGCCACTCATAAAACTGCACCGTACTGCCGCGCACATAAGCGTGCGCGGAACGGGCCATTTTCAGATTGCGAAGTTGTGAAAGCGGTACGAGGCGTGCGGAGGGCCGTGGGGTTTTCATGGACGCTTCTTGCAGAGAATGTGTCCTGTTGACCGTCCGTCACGCGCAAATGTTTCAAAGTATTACAGAGGCAGCTCAACCCGAGCCTGCAAGCCGCCGCTGCTGCGATTGCTCAACGTCAGTTCGCCGCCCTGCTCGCGCACGATCGCCCGCGCCGCCGACAGCCCGAGCCCGACGCCACCGGTTTCCCGGTTGCGCGAGGTTTCCAGGCGGAAGAACGGGTCGAACACCCGCTGCAACGACGCTTCGGGAATCCCCGGCCCCTCGTCGCTGACGTCAACGCAAACGCTGTAGCCATCGCTGCTCAAGGTAATGGCCGGCTGCTGCGCGTACTTTTCGGCGTTTTCCAGCAGATTGACGATCACACGCTTGATTCCCAGCGGGCGGCCCTCGTAGACCAGATGCGCCGGGCCATGGAAATCGATGGCGATGTTCTGGTCGCGGTAGTCGTCGATGATGGTCTGCAGCAACTCCGACAGGTCGAACGCAGTGCTTTGCTCCGGTTGAGTGTCTTCCCGAAAGAACGCCAGCGCAGCGTTGATCATCGACTGCATTTCTTCAATGTCGCGGATCAGTTTGCCCTGATGATCAAAGTCCTCCATGAACTCGCTGCGCAGGCGCATGCGGGTCAGCGGCGCACGCAAGTCGTGGGAGATCGACGCGAGCATGTGCGTGCGCTCGCTGATGTAATGCTGGATCTGCGCCTGCATGGTGTTGAAAGCGATGATTGCCTGGCGGATCTCGTCCGGGCCTTCGACTTTTATCGGCGGCGCGCGCAGATCACCGCCAAAGCGGCGGGCGGCACTGGCAAAGCGTTGCAGCGGTTTGGCCAGTTGCTGCGTGGCCAGCCAGGCCACCAGCACGGTGGCGATCAGACCGAGGGCGATGATGATCGCGATGCGTGTGCCGATGTCCAGGCCCCAGGAGCGCTCAGGCGAAGAGAACAACAACCAGCTGGCATCCGGCAGTTGAATCAGCGCCGCGTAGCGCGCCAGCGGACTTCCGCTCGGCCAGTCGGCGGGATTGAACACCCGAATGTCTCGCTCATCACCCAGCAACTGATGCAACCCCGACGTCTTGTTGGCGATGAGCTGCGTACCACCCGCTGGCAATCCAAGTTCGTCACGTTGCGCACTCCACGTCACCTCCTGCGTCGGGCCGGTTGCCGCGTGCGCGAGTTTCGGGCGTAAAGGCGCAGGTGCAGCCTCGATCACCTTGACGGTCGCCGCAATCTGCTCCAGCAACCCGGTGCGCTCAATCGGTGGCCGCGCCCAGGTCCCGGCCACCTCCACGAACAGAAAATTGAGCGCCAGCGAAGCCAGCATGGCCGCGACGATGGTCAGGGCGATCCGCCGACTCAGCGGATCACGGCGCAGGAAGCGACGGATCATGCGCGCGTGACCTTGGCGGTGAACAGGTAACCGCCGTTGCGCACGGTGCGGATCAGGTCCGGACGCTTGCTGTCCGGCTCGATCTTGCGGCGCAAGCGGCTGACCTGCACGTCGATGCTGCGATCAAAGGCGTCGTGGCCCTGGCCGCGAGACAGGTCGATCAGTTGCTCGCGGGTGAGAATGCGTTGCGGGTGTTCGAGAAACACCACCAGCAGATCAAACTCGCCACCGGACAGCGGAATCATCACGTTTTCCGGGGAGCGCAGTTCGCGACAAGTGATATCCAGATGCCAACCGGCGAAAGCAATCACCGGTCGCGAAGGTTCGCTGACAGGGCTGACCTGCTCACCGGCACGACGCTGCACGGCGCGCAGACGGGCCAGCAGTTCACGCGGGGCAAACGGTTTGGTGACGTAGTCGTCGGCGCCCAGTTCGAGGCCGACAATCCGGTCGCTCAATTCGCCCATGGCGGTCAGCATGATGATCGGAATGCCCATCTGCGCCCGCACTTTCTGGCACAGGCTCAGGCCGCCTTCACCGGGCAGCATCAGATCGAGAATGATCGTGTCCGGGCGCTGCTGGGCAATCGCGGCCCACATCGCTGCGCCATCAGCGGCGACATCGACCTCGTAGGCGTGCTGGACGAAGAACTTCTTCAGCAGGGCGAGAATTTCCACGTCATCGTCGACGATCAGCAGTCTGCTCACGGGCACAGGATCCTCAGGCCAAAAAAGAACGCATCTAAAACCATTCTGGCCGCCAGGTCATATATTTCAATCGAGCAACATTCCTTCGTCGCGGACATCAAGCGGACATGCTGCGGCAAAACCCCTCAGGCACTCTGCTCGCCATCGACAACCGGGGGGCATTCAATGAGCGCATTGCACGACAGGTACACCGCCGAGGGCCACGACGCCCGCTATCCGTTGATTCTCAGCCAGCGCACCAGCGCGCCTGATCAGAATACGCCGTTGCTGTTTCAGGAGTTCTGCCTGGGCCTGTCAGATGACCAAAGCCGTATCGTCCTGCGCCGCTATTTCGAACAGTACGACCCGGCAGACGCCCGATGGGTGGAGTACGTGCATTCGATTCCGACCGCCGACCTCATCCAGTGGATCATGAGCCACGGCCAGCTGCACATCGAATGCTCGGACAACACCCCGCCGCTCTCCTCCCCAATCACTGCCCGCGCTTGAACGACGCGGGTCAAAAAGCGCAAAACAAGGATTCGCATGATAAAAAGCCATTGCTTGATGACACTGATGTGCACAGCGTCTCTGAGCCTGTCGGCCTGCAGCAGCAAAACCGTTGAACCGCAGAAGTACACGGGATTTCTGCACGATTACAGCGTGCTGAGCGAGCACACATCGCCATCCGGGCAGACCGTGCTGGGCTGGGTCAGCCCGGCGCTGGCCCGAGGGCGTTACACCCAGGCCTATCTGGCGCCCAGTCAGTTCTACCCCAGCGTCGCGCCGACCGAGCGAGTTCCGCTGAGCACGCTGTCCGGCGTCACCGACTACTACGACGCCGCGCTCAGGCTGGAACTGGGCAAGGTCATGCACCTGGTATCGCAACCCGGGCCGAATACCCTGACCGTCAGACCAGCGATTACCCGCGTCGCCGCCAGCACCCAAGGCTTGCGCTTTTATGAATGGCTGCCAGTGACCCTGGTTGCCGCCGGCGTGAGCACCGCCACCGGCATCCGCGATCAGGACAGCGAAATCACCACCGAAGTCTCGTTCGAGGACGGCTCCACCGGCGAAGTGGTCGCCGAAGTGGTGCGCAAGGGTACCGGCGTGCCGCTGGAAAACGACAAACAAGTGCTGACTGCCGATGACGTCAAAGGCGTGCTGGACGGCTGGGCCAGCGATCTGGGCAAGTCGTATGCCGCGATCCGGCGCTGACGCCCCCCAAAGAACGGCACTGACTAAGGCAAATCCTGACCCTCCGGTTTTTGTGCGGGGGCCGTGAACCACTTGTCCTTCGGCACTCGCTTCTCTTGCTGCGGGTCATCCAGATAATGCGGCGACATGATCTGCACGCCATATTCGTTGAACACATCCTGAATATTGGCGTGAAGCATGCTCAGCAACACCGCACGCGGGCGCGGCTGGCTCGGAATGGCCTGCGCCACCAAGCGATATTCGGGATAGAAATCCGACAAGGCAGTCTGGAACACCTGAGCCGGCGGGTCTTCCAGAACACCCGGCGTGCGGCGGGCCGCCTCCAGCAACATCGCCTCGACCTGCCGCCACGGGGTGTCGTAACCGATGGTGACCACGGTATCGACCACGTAACCGGGACCCTTCACGGTGCGCGAGTAGTTTTTGGTGACGGTGCCGGTGATCATCGAATTGGGCAGCGTCAGCACTTCACCCAACCCCGTGCGGATGCGTGTGGTGAACATGCCCAGCTCGGTGACGGTGCCCTCATATTCGCCGATCCTGACGAACTCGCCGGGGCGCAAAGTGCGCGTGTAGGTCAGGATCAATCCGGCTGCCGCCTGCCCCACCACACTGGTGGCACCGAGGGAAATCATCAGGCCGATCAGCACCGACAAGCCCTTGAACGCATCGGTGCCGGCGCCCGGCAGATACGGATACGCCATCGCCAGGGCAAACAGCCAGATGGCCAGCGAGGTCAGGCGTTGGGTCGGTTGCAGGGTCTCATGGTTCAGCCAACTGAAGGTGCCCGGGGTCGCCATGCGCCGCAAAATGCGCCGGGCAAACGCCGTCACCCCACGGGCTATAAAGAAAATGGCCAGCGCCACGCCGAGCCCGGGAATCGCCCCGACAATGCCATCCAGCAGATAGCCGGCCAACTCGAACAGGTAGTTGTTGAGGCTTTCACCCCACGGCCGGGTGTAGGGAAATCGCGACAGGACAAACCCGAGCCATTCATAGGTCAATAGCGCAATCACCAGCCAACGCAACACCAACAGCAGGCGACTGACCAACGGATAAAGGAAATTGGCGTCGATCAACTGCACCCGCCCGACTTTCAGCACCTGGGTATGGCGCTCCATCAACTCGGGCAATTTGCTCAGCAACTTGCGACGCAGGTAGGCCAGGCACCAGAGCAAGCCGACATAGATCACAGTGGACGCTGCCGCCAGCGCCAGAGACCTGAGGATCAGGTGCAGGCTGCGCGCCTCCCCGGTTTCAGTGACCACCTGGCGCAGTTTCTCGGCCGCGCCTTCGGCAGCCTGCTGCACTGAGGCGTATTCGAGGCCATCAACGTCCTTGGGCGCGACGATGAACGCGCGCTTGTCGCCCAGTAAAACCATGTAACTGTTCTGGATCGGGTCGATCGAGACCGTCAGATTCTCCGACTCGTCCAGCGCCTCGGTGATGACCGTCTTCGCTCGCTTGACTCGCGTCGCCGGCGATTCGCCCAGCAGCGTCGCGCGAAACAGCATGATGCTGCGGTTGGCGACCTTCAGCTCCACCGCTTCATTCGCAGGCTTTGCCGTCTCCTCAAGCGCCCAGCCACCTGCGGACCCGAGCAAGGCACACACCGTCATCGCTACTGCCAGCAGCCTGCTTCGCATGCGCGTGTTTCCTTACGCCCGGGTGTCAGAGGAATACGTAAGGCAGCGTAGTTGAGCGCTGAACGGTTGTCAGATCGGCTTGCAGGATGAGGGTGATGACAGTATTTCTTCATTGCTGCCATTCACTCTGCGGACAGCCTTCGCCTCTGACGGGTCGGACCTGTCAGTCCGTTCAACCTTCCAGCATGCCGTGACACAACAGCGTCAACACCCCGCGCATGTGCAAGGCATGCGCCGGTCGGTCCGGCACTTCCTGGGTCGCCAAACGGATAAACGCCATGTTCGCGTACTGGTTGAACAGCGTTGCCGCCACGTCCAGATCGACCGACGCACGCAGTTTGCCCTGCGTCTGGAAATGCCCGAGCAGCGCTTTGGTTTCTTCGATCACCGCCGCATTCCACGGACTCAACGCCTGAGCCAGCTCGCCGGTCAGCAGAAACGGCGCCAATTCACGCCACAGCGAGGCCGGCATCGCTTGCAGTTGGTAGTCGGTCATCAAGCCTTCAAACTCGCACAGCGCCTCCAGCGGATCACTGTCGTCGTCCAGATTGGCCCGCGCATCACGCATCGCCTGCTCGTCCGGCTGTTTGAGCAAGGCCAGCAAAATTTCCTGTTTGCCGCCGAAATAATTGACCACCGTTGGCGCGGAAACCCCGGCCTGATTGGCGATTTGCTCCAGCGTGGTCGCGCCGAAGCCGTTACTGATGAACAGCTCCAGCGCCGCCTGCGCAATGACTTCCCTGCGCTGTTCCTTTTGCCGTTCTCTGAGCCCGCTCATGGTGCTGGTGTCCTGTCTCGCTGATGGACGTCAGCCTACGGTTTTCTTTTTTTATCGACAAATATTTTCTTTACAAAAATATTTTTAAGTGACAAATATTAGCCGTGCACCGCTGGAATGAACGCGCACTCACTTGCCCCGTTTCTCTGGAGAACCGCCATGTCCGCCGAATTCGATCCGACCCGCAGCACCCGCGATTACCAGGCCGCCGACGCCGCCCACCACATTCACGCCTTCGTCGACCAGAAGGCGCTCAACGAGGAAGGCCCGCGGGTGATGGTCAGCGGGGATCGCCTGGCGCTGTGGGACAACGACGGCAAACGTTATCTGGACGGCATGTCCGGCCTGTGGTGCACCAACCTTGGCTACGGACGCAAGGATCTGGCCGCCGCGGCCACCGCGCAGCTGCAACAACTGCCCTACTACAACATGTTCTTCCACACCACTCACCCGCAGGTGATCGAGCTCTCCGAACTGCTGTTCAGCCTGCTGCCCAGGCACTACAGCCACGCGATCTACACCAACTCCGGCTCCGAAGCCAATGAAGTGCTGATCCGCACCGTGCGCAAGTTCTGGCAGGTGATGGGCAAACCCGAGAAGAAAATCATGATCGGCCGCTGGAACGGCTACCACGGCTCGACTCTCGCCGCGACGGCGCTGGGCGGCATGAAATTCATGCACGAAATGGGCGGCACCATCCCTGACGTCGCGCACATCGACGAACCATACTGGTTCGCCCACGAAGGCCACCTCAGCCCCGAAGAGTTCGGCCTGCAGGCAGCGCGGCAACTGGAAGACAAGATTCTTGAACTGGGCGCCGACAAGGTCGCTGCGTTCGTCGCCGAACCGTTCCAGGGCGCTGGCGGCATGATCATCCCGCCCGCCACTTACTGGCCGGAAATCCAGCGCATTTGCCGTAAGTACGACGTGTTGCTGTGCGCCGACGAAGTGATTGGCGGGTTTGGCCGCACCGGCGAATGGTTTGCGCACCAGGCCTTCGGTTTTGAACCGGACACGCTATCGATCGCCAAAGGCCTGACCTCCGGCTACATCCCCATGGGCGGCCTGATCCTGTCGCGACGCATGGCCGAAGCGCTGGTGGAAAAAGGCGGCGTGTTCGCTCACGGCCTGACCTATTCCGGTCACCCGGTGGCGGCTGCGGTGGCCATCGCCAACCTCAAGGCCTTGCGCGATGAAGGCGTGGTCACGCAGGTCAAAAACGACACCGGTCCGTACCTGCAAAGCTGCCTGCGCGAAGTGTTCGGCAACCATCCGCTGGTGGGCGAGATTCAGGGCGTCGGGCTGGTGGCGGCATTGCAATTCGCCGAAGACAAAGCCACCCGCAAGCGCTTTGCCAGCGAGAACGACATCGCCTGGCGCTGCCGCACCATTGGTTTTGAGGAAGGCCTGATCATTCGATCGACGCTGGGCCGAATGATCATGGCCCCGGCATTGATCGCTACGCGGGCGGAGCTGGATGAGTTGGTCGACAAAACGCGCATCGCCGTGGATCGCACCGCTCGCGAATACGGCCGCCTGTAACCCATAGCCCCTGTGGGAGCTAGCCGGCTAGCGAAAGCGGAGTGTCATTCAACATCAATGTCGACTGGCAGGCCGCCTTCCCTAGCAGGCTAGCTCCCACAAGGGCACTCGGTTGAACTCAGCACATCGGCTCAATCCGGCCCGGTTGATCGTGCCCATCATCGGAGACCTTCCCTGATTGTCGGTCTCCCTCGATGGCTCCCTCGACACCACGCTTTGCACTGTTGGCCCTGCTTTGCGCAGCGACCGACACGGTTTTCGCCAGCGACTTCTTCAACGAAGCCAAAACCGACGTGCTCAGCCGCAACTTCTTCCTGAGCAACGACTACCGCTCGCCCTCGCCCTCCGGCAAAAACTATAAGCAGGAATGGGCCCAGGGTTTTATTGGCACGTTCACCTCTGGCTACACACCGGGCAGCGTCGGTTTTGGCATCGATGCCCACGCCTTTCTCGGCCTGAAACTCGACGGCGGCAAAGGTCATTCCGGCACGGGGCTGTTGCCGGTCGACAGCAGCGGTCGCAGTGAACCGAACTACTCCAGCGCCGGCGGCGCGTTCAAACTCAAGGTTTCGCGAACGACCCTCGCGTTCGGCGAGATGACTGTGGAAACCCCGGTATTCGACACCTCGGACAAACGCCTGCAACCGGAATACGCCACAGGTTTACTGTTGAACAGCCGTGAAATCGATAACGTAAACCTCACGGCTGGACACTTCACCGCGTTCAAGAATCAGGACAGCTCTTCGAGCCACGGCGACTTTTCCGGCTACGGCGCCACCACCGAGGCCGGCGGAATCAGTTTTCTCGGCGCCGATCTATACGGCGACAGCTCCGTCGGTGGTTCGCTGTACGCTTCGGAACTGACAGACACCTGGCATCAGTACTACGCCAATCTGCACGTCAAACAGTCCGGCCTGCTGCTCGACGCCAACCTCTACCACACCCGCGATACCGGCCGCGCGCTGGCCGGCGCCATCGATAACACGGCGTTCAGCCTGTCCGGCAAGTACAACTTTGGCCCGCATGGATTGATGCTCGGCTGGCAACGCATCAATGGCGATACACCGTTCGATTTCGTGGGCGGCGACTCGATCTACCTCGCCAATTCGATCAAATACGCCGACTTCAACGGCGCCGGCGAACGTTCCTGGCAAGCACGCTACGACCTTGACCTCGGCGCCTTCGGCATCCCCGGCCTGACCTTCATGACCCGATATGTTCGCGGCAGCCACATCGACGGCACCCACGCGCCCAAGGGCGGCGCGTACAACCTGTTCGATGCCGACACCGGCGACTATCAGCCGCAGCAAGGCGCTGGCGGCAAGCATTGGGAACGGGACATCGACCTGAAATACATCGTGCAATCGGGAGCGGCGAAGGATTTGTCGGTGCAGCTGTCGCATGTCTCGCACCGAGCGAATGAGGCACAGGCCGGCGATGATATCGACCGGATTTATGTGGTGATTCAGTATCCGCTGGGGTTTTGATGGCGGGTGGTCAAACCCAGACTCAGAGCCGACGTCACCTACGAATCCATCGACTGGAAAGACTCCACGAAGCCGCCGACAACGCCCCCCCTGTGGGAGCGAGCAAGCTCGCTCCCACAGGGGATTCAGTGCGTCGTGAATGCTGCGGTAATTGGCGGAAGGCAGCCGGAGTCGAACCTGCCCGGGAACGGATGCCGTCCCCAACCGGGTTTGAAGCCCGGCCGCGCCACCGGGCGCGATTGCCTTCCTTTGAACTCAGGGTGCGTCGGCACTGGCCAGCGCATTATCGTGGCGAATCACGCGGGATTCGCCAATGCGTCGGGTCAGGCCGACGCGGTCGAAGTATTCCAGGTACTGAATACAGCGTTTGCGTCCCAAGCCTAGCGCATCACGAAAAGTTGTCACCTGGATCTGTGGATTTTCCTGCTCGAGTTGCAACAGGACGTCGGCCATGCGCCGCAGTTGCCCGGCAGACAGAAACAGATCGCGCACCACTTGGTGCATCAGCCCCAGGCGCGCCAGTTTGCGCAGCAGCAGGCGCACCGCCGCGTCGTCTTCACCGAGCATTTTCGCAACATCGCGCACCCACGGCGGATCGTAGCCGGCCTCTTCGAACAGCGGCTGCATGCGTTGCCACAGGGTTTCGTCTTCGGCATTCAAACGCACCTGATGATCTGGCAGATGCAGCCACGGCCCGCTGGCGTTGATCGATCCGGCGCTGCGCAGTTCTTCCAGCAGGCTGGCAAAGGTCGAGCGCTCCAGCGCCAGACCACTGAAGCGTCGCAGACGGTCGCGATCCGGTCCCATCTGGTCCGGTTCCAGCTCATGCAGTCTGGCCAACTGCTCCAACAGGGTGAACTTCAATTGCCCCCAGCGCTGCACGTTGAACAGCACCGGGCCTTGGCGGGTATCGATCAGGCGCACGTTGGCCGGTAGTGACCAGTCTTCACGCGGGCGATTGAACTGACGCTCCAGCCGTTGCGGATCGAGGCCGCCCGCGCTGTGGTCGAGCAGCAGTGGTAGCGCTTGCTCAAGACTGTCGCTGTCGGCCAGCGCTTGCAGCTGTGCCAACCGTTCCGGGCTGCGGCGCTGCCGGGCCGGGGCGAACGGGTCGAGCACCTGACCGCCGCCGAGGGTGCGTTGCGCGCTCTGGTCACGCAGGATCAGGCGATCGCCCTTCACCGCGTGCACCGGGGCGTTGATCAGCAATTGCGCGAACATGCGCTCGCCGGCACGCAAACGCGGGCCTTCAAGCAATGCCACACGGGCGATGACGTCCTGAGTGCCGAGGTGCACGTGCACCGGGTGAAAGTGTTCAAACGTGCGCTCGCCAAGCAGCAGTTGAAATTCAATGTCGACCCGTTGCGTCGGCGCGTGCAGCCATTCGGCCAGCAGCCATTGGCCGCGATGAATCTGCTCCAGGGTCAACCGGTCACCACTGATATTCAGCGCCACCCGTTGCCCGGCAAAGGCTTGTTCGGCGGCTTGATTCTGCGCGTGCAACCCGCGCACCCGCACCGCTTTACCGGACGGCCCGAGGGCCAGTTTATCGCCGACGCAAACCGCGCCCGACAACGCGGTGCCAGTCACCACGATCCCGGCGCCCGCCACGCTGAAGGCGCGATCAATGGCCAGGCGAAAACCACCTTCGCGGCTGCGCTCATGGACTTCACGTTGAACCTGCAGCAAGTTCTGGCGCAGTTCATCGACGCCCTGCCCGGTCACGCTGGACACCGTCAGCATCGGTGCTTCGGCAAACGGCCCGGTTTCCAGCAGGTCGAGTACCTGACGTTCAACCTCTTCCACCCTGCCCGGTTCGACCCGGTCGCATTTGGTGATCGCCACCAGTGCCCGGGGAATGCCCAGCAACTGCACAATCGCCAGATGCTCACGGGTTTGCGGCATCACCCCGTCGTCCGCCGCCACCACCAGCAACACCAGATCGATGCCCTGCGCGCCGGCGAGCATGTTGTGGGTGAATTTTTCGTGGCCCGGTACATCGATGAACCCGGTCAGCCCGGCACCGGGCTCCAGCTCCGCGTAGAGATAACCGAGGTCGATGGTCATCCCGCGCTCGCGCTCCTGCGGGCGGCGGTCGCCGGTTTGCCCGGTCAGGGCTTGCAGCAAGGAAGTCTTGCCGTGGTCGATGTGCCCGGCGGTGCCGACGATCACGACTCGACCTGCAACTGCGGCAACTGCGCCAGCCACGCCGGTTCATCGTCGAGTTGGCGTAGATCGAGCCACAGCGCATCATCGTCAATACGCCCGAGCACCGGGATCGGTAACCCGCGCAGCGCCGCTTCCAGAGTCAGCAGACAACGCCCGCGCATGCGTTTCGACACCTGCGGGCGCAGACACAGCGCCGCACTCGGCAACCGCGCCACCGGTTGGCTGCCGCTGCCGATCATGCCCAAGGCCTGCACGGCGCTGATCTGCCAAGGTTCGCCCAAGACCTCAGCCATCGCCGGTTGTAAACGACAAGCCTGGGCGAGGATCTCGGCTTGCGGACGAGTCAACAGCCGCAAACTCGGCAGACGTTCGGCGAGGCGATCCGGATCGCGATACAGGCCAAGCACCGCTTCCAGTGCGGCCAGGGTCAACTTGTCGACCCGCAAGGCGCGCTTCAACGGATTCTTTTTGATCTTCGCGATCAAGTCTTTGCGCCCGACAATCAACCCGGCCTGCGGCCCGCCGAGCAATTTGTCGCCACTGAAGGTGACGATGTCCGCGCCATCAAGCAGCGCCTCCCTTACTGTCGGCTCCGCTGGAAGGCCCCAGCGAGTCAGGTCGAGCAGACTGCCGCTACCCAGATCTTCCAGCAACGGCAAACCATGCCGATGCGCCAGCTCGGCCAGTTCGGCGGTGGGCACCCGGGCGGTAAAGCCTTCGATGCTGTAGTTGCTCGCATGCACGCGCATGATCAAGCCACTGCGTGGGCTGATCGCGGCTTCGTAGTCGCGGGCGTGGGTGCGGTTGGTCGTGCCGACTTCGTGCAGGCGCACGCCGGCGCGGGCCATGATGTCGGGGATGCGGAACGCGCCGCCGATCTCGATCAGTTCGCCGCGCGAGATGATGCCTTCCTTGCGCGCGCCGAGACTGTTGAGCGTCAGCAACACCGCAGCGGCATTGTTGTTGACCACGGTGACGGCTTCGGCGCCGGTCAGTTCGCGGATCAGGCCTTCGATCAGGTCGTCGCGATCACCGCGCTTGCCGGTCGCCAGATCGAATTCCAGATTGAGCGGATAACGTGCGGCCATCTGCACCGCGTCGATGGCTTCTTCGGGCAACAACGCCCGGCCGAGGTTGGTGTGCAGTACCGTGCCGGTCAGGTTGAACACCCGCCGTACGTTGCTGCGCTGCTGCTGGGCCAGACGTTCGCCGACGCGGCCGGCGAGCACGTCGGGGCTGATTTCGATCGCCGACAATTGGCCGTTCAATACGCTGGAACGCAACTCATCGAGCAACTGGCGCAAACCGGCCAGCAACGACTCACGGCCATAACGCTCGGCCAGCGGCAGACAGGCCGGGTGACGTAACAACCCATCAATGGAAGGTAAACGCGGGGCCACACTTGCGGACATCAGCCACTCCCGAAAAAACAAGACTGTCCGGCGAGTGTAGACGTTCTGGTCATTCGTCTCCCGGCGCCAGCAACAGATTCGGTGCCAGGCGCTGATAACCGTCCTGCGCCAGACGCATGTCGAGCAGCAGGCTGGTGAGATCCGCCGACAGCGCTTCGCTTTCGGCATCGTTTTCCAGGTACACCAGCTTCAGATAGCTGTTGCAGCTCGGGCACACCTCCGCCCGAATCGGCGCCTGATTGGCGGCGTGGCGATCATCCTCAAGGCTCAGGTAATCCAGCCCCTTGCTTGACTCGCAATACACGCACTTGACCCGCACCACATGCCATTCACAGGCGCACAGCGAACACACCAGATAACGCAGACCGTTGTGCTTGCCGCGATGGCGGATCACCCCGGCCATCGCCGGTGAGCCGCAGCCCGGGCATTGGCTGAGGCTGTCGCCGGGTTTCAGTTGCAGGTTCGCTGCGCTGAGCAGCCAATGGCTCCACGCCGCTTGCAGGCCGGCGCCGAGGAACGGCACCAGCGCCGCCGGCACCATTGAATACTGACCGCTGACCAGCGCCACGGCCCACGCGCGCAATTGCCCGACACTGGCACCGCGCAATGTGGCGAGCGCGTCGACTACGGCGGGTTGCTCGGGCGCCACGTAACGTTGCAATAAAGCATCCAGATAAGCCTGCCAAGCGTCTTCGCGAACCAGTGTGTCGGCAGCAAACGGCGGCAAACCATGCAACTGGCAGGCTTCGATCCTTTGCTGATCAAACGGTGCTGTCAGCGGCGGATCATCGAAAACCTGCTGCTGAGCCCGGCACAATCCGGCGATCAGTCGCAGGTAATCGGCCAGCGGATGCCCGTGAGCCAATTGCTCCAGGCGCTGGGCGCGCAAGGTGAACAGGTTGTGCGGCGGCAGGTGCAGAAACGGCGGCGAACTGGCCGCCGCCTCGATTTCCCCGGGTTCAAGAATGGTTGGCAAAAGTCAGCCCTTTTTGGTGATCGGTCGCTCCGGCACGTCCGGATTGCGTTCATTACGGGTGATGTCGCGATACCAGAGCTCGTGGTGTTTCCTGGCCCAGGCGCGACTGACCCAGCCATGCAGCATCGCGTCCACCGAGCCCTTGATCCACAGCCCGGCGTAGATGTGAATGATGATGCTGAGGATCAGCACAAACCCCGCCAGCGCATGCAGGAGCATGGCCCAGCGAATCACGGTGATGCCGAAGTACGCGCTGAAATACGCGCGCCAGATCACCAGCCCGGTGAACAGCAAGCCAAGCATGCACAGCAGTAAAGTCCAGAACAGCAGCTTCTGCCCGGCGTTGTATTTGCCCACCGGCGGCACGCTTTCTTCATCGTTGACCAGCACCCGGTCGATGCGGCGCAGCCACTTCCCGTCGTTGTTGATAAAGAAGTTCGCGCGCCAGAAACGGAACACCAGGCCGAGGAACAACACGAACATCAGCACGCCCATGAACGGGTGCAGAATCCGCGTCCACGGCCCGCCGCCGAACAGGTGGGTCAGCCAGAACATCGACGGATGAAACAATGCCAGCCCCGACAGCCCGGCCATGAAGAACAGAATCGCCACCAGCCAGTGATTGGTGCGCTGGTTGGCGGTGTAGCGCAGGATCGTCTTGTTGCTCATGGCCGGTCCTCCCCGCGTGGATCGAAGGTGTGCACCGCCGGGTCGACAACGTGCACCGAAGTATCCGGCGGCGTCGGATGTTCATCCTCCTCGACGCGATTAGGCCCGATACGCACGTAGTGGAAGAACCCGGCGAGCACCGCCGCACCCATTGCCAGCAAGCCCAGCGGCTTGCTGATACCTTTCCACAAGCCCACCAGCGGACTGATGGCTGGCGTATCCGGCAACCCGGCGTAGATTTTCGGCGTGTCGGCGTGGTGCAGCACGTACATCACATGAGTGCCGCCGACGCCTTCCGGGTCATACAGCCCGGCATTGTCGAAGCCACGGCTTTTCAGGTCGACGATGCGTTCGGCAGCGTGCTCCTTCATGTCTTCCTTGCTGCCGAAGACGATGGCGCCGGTCGGGCAGGTTTTCACGCAGGCCGGCTCCAGCCCTACCGCGACGCGGTCGGAACACAAGGTGCATTTGTAGGCCTTGTGATCCTTCTGCGAGATCCGCGGAATGTTGAACGGGCAACCGGTGATGCAATAACCGCAACCGATGCAGTGATCCTGATCGAAATCGACGATGCCGTTGGCGTGCTTGATGATCGCCCCCGGACTGGGGCAAGCCGCCAGGCACCCCGGCTCGGCGCAATGCATGCAGCCGTCCTTGCGGATCAGCCACTCCAAGTTGCCGGCGTCGGTTTCGTGTTCGGTAAAACGCATCAAGGTCCAGGTTTCTGCGCTAAGGTCCTGCGGGTTGTCATAGGTCCCGTGGTTGTGGCCGACCTCGTCGCGCAGCTCGTTCCATTCCGAGCAGGCGACCTGGCAGGCCTTGCAACCGATGCATTTGGTGGTGTCGATCAGCTTGGCGACTTCCTGCTGATTCCTCACCGAGGGCGGCACCGTGGTGGTGGCCGAGCGAGCAATGATGTCTTGGCTGGCCATTTACAGTTTCTCCACGTTGACCAGGAATGACTTGGATTCCGGGGTCTGTGTGTTGCCATCGCCGAGGAACGGCACCAGGGTGTTGGTCAGGTAACCGTGGCGTGTCTGGCCGGTGAATCCCCAGTGCAGCGGGATGCCGATCTGATGCACCACCTGGCCGTTGACCTGCAGCGGCCGGATGCGTTTGGTCACCACCGCCACCGCCTCGATGAACCCGCGCTTGCAACTGACCCGTACCCGATCTCCGGCAGCGATGCCCTTCTCCTTCGCCAGCACTTCACCGATTTCGACGAACTGCTCGGGTTGGGCAATCGCATTCAACTTGCAATGCTTGCTCCAGAAGTGGAAGTGCTCGGTCAGCCGGTAACTGGTGCCGGCGTACGGGAAGTCCTTGGCTTCGCCGAGGCTTTCCCAGACCGAGTCGAAGATCCGCGCCGCCGGGTTGCTGGTGGCTTTCTTGTTCTGCGGGTGCAGCGGGTTGATGCCGATGGGCGTTTCGAACGGCTCGTAGTGCTCGGGGAAAGGCCCTTCGTTCATCTTGTCGACGGCGAAGAACCGCGCCACGCCTTCGGGGTTCATGATGAACGGGTTCATCCCGGCTTCCGGCGGTACATCGGCCTTGTAGTCCGGCACATCGGTGCCGCCCCAGGCCTTGCCGTTCCACCACACCAGACGTTTTTTCGGATCCCACGGTTTGCCCGCGACGTCTGCCGAAGCGCGGTTGTAGAGAATCCGCCGGTTGGCTGGCCACGCCCAGGCCCAGCCCAGATGCTGGTGCATGCCATACGGGTCGGCGTTGTCACGCCGGGCCATCTGATTGCCGGCCTCGGTCCAGCTGCCGGCGAAGATCCAGCAACCGGACGCGGTGCTGCCGTCGTCCTTGAGCTGAGCGAATGCCGCCAGTTGCGAACCGGCCTTGACCGTCGCGCCACTGGCATCGGTGAAGTCGGCCATGGCGCTGCCGTTGATTTCCTTCGCCAGTTCTTCCGGCGAAGGTTCGTCGGGGATCTTGTACGGCCACGACAGTTTCAGCAGCGGATCGGGGAATTTGCCGCCCTCGGCCTGATAACGCTTGCGCAGGCGCAGGAACAGTTCGCTCATGATGCGGATATCGGTTTGCGCTTCGCCCGGGCCGTCAGCGCCCTTCCAGTGCCATTGCAGCCAGCGGCTGCTGTTGACCAGCGAGCCGTCCTCCTCGGCGAAGCAAGTGGTGGGCAGGCGAATCACTTCGGTCTGGATCTCCGCGCTTTTCACGTCGTTGTACGGCCCGACGTTGTGCCAGAACTCCGAGGTCTCGGTGGCCAGCGGGTCCATCACCACCAGCCACTTGAGTTTGGCCAGTGCGCCCATGACCCGGTTCTTGTCCGGCAGCGCGGCGATGGGGTTGAAGCCTTGGCACATGTAGCCGTTGACCTTGCCCTGGCTCATCAGGTCGAACATTTTCAGCACGTCGTAGTTGGGAATGTCGAGTTTCGGCAAATGGTCATAGAGCCAATTGTTCTCGACAGTGGCGTTGGCGCCGTACCACGACTTCATCAGACTGACGTGGAACTTGCTGTAGTTCTGCCAGTAGGACAACTGCCCCGGACGCAGTGGCATTTGCGTGCGCTTTTTGATGAAGGCGTTGTAGTCCTGCTCGGCATCGCCCCCCAGGGTCAGATAACCCGGCAGTGCGTTGGACAACAACCCGAGGTCGGTCAGGCCTTGAATGTTCGAGTGGCCGCGCAAGGCATTCACACCGCCGCCGGGCATGCCGACGTTGCCCAGCAGCAATTGCACCATCGCCGCGCTGCGGATGATCTGCGCGCCAATCGAGTGCTGCGTCCAGCCGAGGGCGTAGAGAATGGTCATGGTCTTGCCCGGGATCGAGCAAGTGGCGATTTCTTCCCAGATCTTTTTCATCGCCTCGACCGGCATCCCACAGATCTGGCTCGCCAGATCAATGTTGTAGCGGCTGTAATGCTGCTTCATCAACTGATAGACGCAGCGCGGGTCCTGCAGGGTCGGGTCGACCTTGACGAAGCCGTCCTCGCCCAGCTCGTAACCCCAGCCGGATTTGTCGGTGTAACTGCGCTTGGCCGCGTCATAGCCGCTGAAGAGACCGTCTTCGAAGCTGAACCCGGCTTTGACGATGAACGAAACGTCGGTGTAGTTGCGCACGTACTCGTGCTGGATCTTGTCCTCGGTCAGCAAGTAATTGATCAGCCCACCCATGAAGGCGATGTCGGTGCCGGTGCGAATCGGCGCGTAATAGTCGGCCACCGAAGCAGTCCGGGTAAAACGCGGGTCGACCACGATCAGCCGGGCAGCGTTGTGCGCCTTGGCCTCGGTCACCCATTTGAAGCCGCAGGGATGCGCTTCTGCGGCGTTGCCACCCATCACCAGGATCAGATTCGCGTTGGCGATATCGGTCCAGGTATTGGTCATGGCACCACGGCCGTACGTCGGGGCAAGACTTGCCACCGTCGGGCCGTGTCAGACACGCGCCTGGTTATCGAACCCCAGCATACCGAGACTGCGAATCACCTTTTGGGTGATGTAGCCCGCTTCGTTGGACGCTGCCGACGCGGCAAGAAACCCGGTGGTGAGCCAGCGGTTCACCGTTTGCCCGGTGGCATTTTTCTCGATGAAGTTGGCGTCGCGGTCGGCCTTCATCAGATCGGCGATGCGATCCAGCGCTTCATCCCAACCGATCCGGGTCCATTCGCTGCTGCCGGGCTTGCGCATTTGCGGGTACTGCAAACGGCCGGGGCTGTGAATGAAGTCCAGCAGGCCCGCGCCTTTTGGACACAGGGTGCCGCGGTTGACCGGGTGGTCGGCGTCGCCCTCGATGTGAATGATATTTTGCGCGACGTTCTTCGCGGCATCGCCCTGGCTGTACATGATCAACCCGCAACCGACCGAGCAATACGGACAGGTGTTGCGGGTTTCATGGGTGTGGGCAAGCTTGAAGTGACGCACCTGCTCGGCGAAGGCCTGCGTCGGGGCCATGCCCAACGCGCCCAGGCTAGAGCCTGCAAGGCCGATACCGGCGACCTTGAAGAATTGACGACGGCTGAGATCCATCGTGCACTCCTGATCAGGTGGAACCCGGTACTTGAGCCGGGCTTTTTCTGGACAAACACGGTTACGGCAGAATGGCTGCCGGCTTTTTCACTGTAGACAATGACCACACGCTCTGTGTGAAAACCGACCGTCGGCCGTTTGTCGGTCTATTGGCCAATGAACGCAAAACCCTGTGGGAGCTGGCTTGCCAGCGAAAGCGGTGGATCAGTCAACACTAATAGCGACAGTGACGACGCCATCGCTGGCAAGCCAGCTCCCACAGGGGTCGCGTTGGGCTTAGAATGGCGCCCAGAACCAACCCCGCCTTCACGAGACCGCGCATGACTTTCGATTTTGATCAGGTATTCGACCGCCACCACACCGGCAGCACCAAATGGAGCCGCTACCCGGCCGATGTGTTGCCGATGTGGGTCGCTGATATGGATTTCGCCGCGCCGCCGGTGATCATCGAGGCATTGCAACAACGCCTGTTGCACCCGCTGGTGGGCTACAGCGTGGCGCAGGACAATCTGCGTGAAGCCATCGTCGCCGACCTGTGGAACAAGTTCGCCTGGCAGGTCAGACCGCAGGAGCTGATCTTCCTGCCGGGCGTTGAATCCGGTTTCAACATGGCTTTGAAAGCGCTGGTGCAGCCGCAGCAAAACGTCGTGGTGCAGGTGCCGAACTACCCGCCGCTGCGGCATGCGCCGGGGCATTGGGGGCTGAACAAGGTCGAGCTGGAATTCATCCCTCAGGCCGATGGCAGCTACGCCACCCCGCTGGAGACCCTGCGCGAATCGCTGAATGGTGGCGGCGCCCTGCTCCTGAGCAACCCGCACAACCCGATCGGCAAAGTGTTTAGCCGTGAAGAACTGCAAGCCGTAGCGGATATCTGTGCGGCACAGGACGCCTGGATCATCTCCGACGAGATCCACGCCGAGCTGTGCTTCGACGGCCGCGTGCACATTCCGACCGCGTCCCTCAGCCCGGAAATCGCCAAGCGCACGATCACCCTGATGTCGGCGAGCAAGGCCTACAACATCGCCGGCCTCAAAACCTCGTTCATGATCATCCAGGACGCCGCCCTGCGCGAGCGCGTCAACCACGCCCGTTGCGGCATGGTCGACAGCGTCAACCCGCTGGGCATGGAAGCCACCCGCGTCGCCTACAGCGAAGGTGCGCCGTGGCTGGCCGAGCTGAAAACCTATCTGCAGGCCAACCGCGACTGGCTGGTGGCTGCGGTGCGCAGCCGCTTGCCGGGCGTGACGATCAATGTGCCGCAAGGGACCTATCTGGCGTGGCTCGATTGCTCGGCGCTGGACCTGGACAATCCGCAGCAGTTCTTCCTTGAACAGGCCAGGGTCGGTCTGAGCGCCGGGCTGGATTTCGGCGATCAGCACCAACAATTCGTGCGCCTGAACTTCGGCTGCCCGCGGTCGTTGCTCGAAGAGGGTATCAGCCGCATGGAGCGCGCCCTGACCCAGCGCAATACCTGAAAACACCACCTCCCCTGTAGGAGCTGCCGCAGGCTGCGATCTTTTGATCTTGTTTTAAAAAACCAAAGTCAAAAGATCGCAGCCTGCGGCAGCTCCTACAGGGGGTTTGCGTTTGCTGTTGGTGTGCAGCGCAAATCCGATCGAACTCACGGCAAACCGTCCGGGTCAACCGCCCATACCCGCCCTGAGAACCTCGGAGATTTGTGATGACCGATTACCCAAAACCACCCTTCCCCAAACAAGCTCAAGCCGTGCCGGGCTCGCAAAGCAACATGCAGCCCTACCCCGATTGCGGCGAGCAGACCTACGTCGGTTCCGGGCGGCTGGCTGGCAAGATTGCGCTGATCACCGGCGCCGACAGCGGTATCGGTCGCGCGGTGGCGATTGCCTTCGCCCGTGAAGGCGCTGACGTGGTCGTGGCCTATCTGAATGAACATGACGATGCCAAAGAGACCGCGCGCTGGGTCGAACAGGCGGGCCGTCAGTGCCTGCTGCTGTCCGGCGACCTCGCACACAAGGCCCATTGCCAGGAACTGGTGGACAAGACGGTCGAACGCTTCGGGCGCATCGACATTCTGGTCAACAACGCGGCGTTCCAGATGACCCACGAAACCTTCGAAGAAATCCCCGATGAAGAATGGGTGATGACTTTCGACGTCAACATCACCGCGATTTTCCGCCTGTGCCAGGCGGCGATCAAACACATGCGCCCCGGCGCCTCGATCATCAACACCAGCTCAATCAACTCGGACATGCCCAAACCCACCCTGCTCGCCTACGCCACCACCAAAGGCGCGATTGCCAACTTCACCGGCGGTCTGGCGCAGATACTCGGGCCGAAAGAAATCCGCGTGAACTGTGTGGCCCCGGGGCCGATCTGGACGCCGTTGATTGTCTCGACCATGCCCGATGAGGAAGTGCAGAACTTCGGCCGCGAAACCCCGCTCGGTCGTCCCGGACAACCGGTGGAAGTGGCGCCGATCTACGTGCTATTGGCCTCGGATGAAGCCAGTTACATCACCGGGCAGCGATACGGCGTCACCGGCGGCAAGCCGATGTTGTAAGCCTCCATGAGCTTTGCCATCTGGGTCGCGGTACTGGGTGCCGTGTTGCTGACCTTGGCGCTGACCTCGTCGTACCTGCGCTGGATGCCGGTTACCACTTCGGCCGTGTGCCTGTTGTTGGGGATCGGCATCGGTCCCAGCGGTCTGGACCTGCTGAAGCTGTCACTGGAAGACGCCTCGGTGTGGATGGAACACCTCACGGAAGTGGCGGTGCTGTTTTCGCTGTTTGTCTGCGGCCTCAAGCTGCGCCTGCCACTGCGCGACAGGCGTTGGCGGATTGCGTTCGGGCTGGCCGGCCCGGTGATGGTGCTGACCATCGCCGGGGTCAGCGTATTGCTGCATTGGGGCCTGCAACTGTCGTGGGGCCCGTCGCTGCTGATCGGGGCGATGCTGGCGCCGACCGATCCGGTGCTGGCGGCGCTGGTACAGGTCAACGATGCGCGGGACGTCGACAGTGTGCGCTTTGGCCTGTCCGGTGAGGCCGGGCTCAATGACGGCATCGCGTTTCCGTTCGTGATGCTCGGTTTGCTGCTGTTGAAGGCCGACACGCAACCCGGCGCACTGACCGATTGGGTGCTGCACGGTTTGCTTTGGGCGGTGCCGGTCGGACTGCTGAGCGGTTACTGGATGGGTCGCAGTATCGGTCGGTTGACCCTGTCGCTGCGCATTCGTAACGACGACAGCACCCTGAGCCCGAATGACTACCTTGCGCTGTCACTGATTGCCCTGGCTTACGTCGGCGCAGAGGCGATTGGCGGTTATGGTTTTCTGTCGGTGTTCGCTGCCGGTCTCGGCTTGCGCCAGGAGGAAGTCAAATCCACCGGCGCCAGCCAACCGCCGGCCGAGCATCTGGTGCAACCGGTGGTGGGCCATCAGAACATCGAACCGCAGGACGCGGTGCACGGCGATACCGAACGACTGGAAAGCAGTCAGGTCGCCGCCGGCATCATGATGGGCGACATGCTCTCGTTCGGCAGCCTGGTGGAACGGGCCATGGAAGTGTTTCTGGTAACGCTGCTCGGCGTGGTACTGGTGCCCTATTGGGACTGGCGGGCATTAATCATTGGCGCAGTGTTGTTCTGCGTGGTACGTCCGGTCTGCGTCGCGCTGATGCCCTGGGGTAACTTGCTGGATGGTGGTCAGCGCCTGTTGATCGGCTGGTTCGGCATTCGCGGAATCGGCAGTCTGTTTTATCTGTTTTATGCCTTGAACCATGGTCTGAGTCCTTCAGTCGCGACGTTGTGCACCCACATCACGTTGTCGGTGGTGGCACTGAGCATTTTGCTGCATGGCATCAGCACTCAGCCGTTGCTGGCGCGCTATGAGCAACGGCAAAAACGAAAAAGCTGATTTTTCCGGTGGGATTATCTTGGGAAATCCATCGAAGTTTTTTCTGAAAATAAATGGATCCCTCTTCAGATTCCGACAGTCACAACCATAACCCCTCGCTGGATGCACTCGGCGGGGTCCGGCAGGTTCGGTTCCCCTGCGGCTTGCAGCCCATGAAGAGGAATCTTTGGATAACAAGGTCACGGTCATGAAAGAATGCTCGAATCCGGCACATATCAAGGCTTGCAGGGCTTTGGCCCTGGAACGCAATCGTCAACTGTTCGAAGATGCCCACGCCCTCAACCGCGCCGCTTACGAGCTGCTGGAAGCGGACAATCTGGACCTTGAGCAGTTTGAGCACTATCGAGCACTGCGCCGCAAAGCCGATATGAAGTTCGAAGAAGCCATCGATCACTTGTGCGTGCTCAACGAGGACTTTCCGCCGATTCCGATGTCCCCGCATCACTCGCAGGCATTGCGTCGGCAGCTAGAAACCGTCGAATAAAGCGCACAAGAAAAAGCCCGGCTGCGAAGTCCGGGCTTTTTCTTTGGGTGGCGCTCAGCCCCCCGGGTTGGTCACCTGAATGAACACCGCATAAGCGCCCAGCAGGATCCAGAATGTGGCGAAAATCCACGGCGTGCGCACCGAAAACAACAGCGATTTGCGATAGCCCTTATGGCTTGACTCCATCTCGCTGAACAGTGGCGACTCGTCGTAAGCCATGCCCATGATCGGTTCGCTGCGCAACAACTCGCTCTGTTTGTAATGCCAGTGGTCAATGATGTCGTACGCGGCACGAATCCCCGGCCACGCATTGAGCGAGCTGAGCAGCCCGAGCAACGCCAGAAACGGCGGCACCACCAGCGTGAACAGTTTGCCCCACTCGGGGTTGAGGTTGGACATGCACGAAGCAAACGCAATCACCAGAAACGACTGCGCGGCCAGATAGGCATCGGTGCGGTTGGCCAGAATGCTGGTTTCGTACTGAATTTCCTTGCGATAGAAATCCAGCCGTTCCTTGGGTGAGCCGAACATCTTGGCATCGTGTTCGGTCAGGTGTTCTTCAGCGCTGGGCTGAGTCAGTATGCGAGGCAAGGGACGCACGCTCCGGGGCGGGGAAACCTGTTAGAAGGCCCCTGCCCCGGACAAGTTCAGGCGGATTCACTTCATCGACCGGGCGATGATTTCCATCAGGTTCAACTGGGTGAACGGCTTGGGCAGACGCGGCAATTGCGCGGCAAAACCCTCCAGACGTTCGGCGTAACCGGTCGCGAGGACGATCGGCAGATCCGGTTTGAGCAGACGCACTGCGTGCGCCAATTGCGCGCCGCTCATCTGCGGCATGGCCATGTCGGTGATCATCAGATCGATGACTTCGCCCTGCTCGAACAACGCCAGCGCCCTGGCACCGGAGGTCGCGCTGACCACACGATGGCCAAGGTCTTCGAGCAACAACGTGGTGCTGGTCAACACCAGCGAATCGTCGTCGACGACCAGCACGCTGAGGCGTGGCACCGTGATGGGGGCGCTGCCGGGCTGCACCCGTGGAGCCAGTGCGCCATCCACCGCGACCGGTAACCAGAGTTCGGCTGCCGTGCCTCGTCCCTTCTCGCTCTTGAGGATGAAACGGCCACCGAGCTGCTCAATGAATCCATGCACCATCGACAGCCCCAGCCCGGTGCCTTTGCCCAGGCCTTTGGTGGTAAAAAACGGATCCCGGGCCGAGGCCAGCGTGTGCTCGTCCATGCCTTCGCCGGTGTCGCGCAGACTCAGGCACACATAACGTCCCGCCGCCATGGTCGAATCGCCCGCTTCAAGGACGACTTCCGCCCGGGCGCTGATCACCACGTTGCCGCCATCGGGCATGGCGTCGCGGGCATTGGTCGCCAGATTGAGCACCGCCAGTTCCAGTTGATTGGTATCGGCCATTACCGGTTCCAGTCCGTCGGGCAGTGAGGTTTCGATACTGATCCCCGGCCCCAGCGAACTGCGCAACAGCCCGGTAATGCCTTGCACCAGTTGCACGATGTCGACCGGTTCGGTCTTGAGCTCCTGACGCCGGGCAAAGGCCAGCATGCGTTGGGTCAGTGAGACGCCGCGCAGCGCACCTTGTGTGGCATTTTCCAGCAGGCGATTGATTTTCGGGTCGTCACCCACACGCTTGCGCACAATCTCCAGGTTGCCGAGGATCACGGTCAGCAGGTTGTTGAAGTCGTGGGCAATGCCGCCGCTGAGCTGACCGATGGCTTGCATCTTCTGCGCCTGGAGCAATGCCTCGCGGGTTTTCTCCAGCGCCTGCTGCGATTCATGGACCTCAGTCACGTCACGGGTAATTTTCGCGAAGCCGAGCAATGTCCCGGTCTCGCCACGAATGGCATCCACCACCACATGGGCGAAGAATCGGCTGCCGTCCTTGCGCACTCGCCAGCTTTTGTTTTCGAAACGCCCTTCCCGCGCCGCGATTTCCAGCGCCCGTTGCGGCTCGCCGCGCTCGCGGTCCTCAGCGGTGTAGAAGACCGAGAAATGCTCGCCGATGATTTCTTCCGGCCGATACCCCTTGATCCGCTGGGCGCCCTGATTCCAGTTGGATACCCGACCGTCGGGGCTGAGCATGTAAAGCGCGTAGTCCGTGACGCCCTGCACCAGCAGACGGAACTGCTGCTCGCTTTGCTTGAGGGTTTCTTCGGCCATTTTGCGGTCGGTCAGGTCGCGGGTGATCTTGGCGAAGCCCAGCAGCGTGCCGTCCGGATCGATGATCGGGTCGATCACCACATGGCACCAGAAATGCGTACCGTCCTTGCGAACGCGCCAGCCTTCGCCTTCGAATCGGCCCTCGCGGATTGCGGTGTCCAGCGCCCGTTGCGGCAAGCCCGCCGCGCGATCCTGCTCGGTGTAGAAACGCGAGAAATGCTCGCCGATGATTTCTTGCTTCTCGTAGCCCTTGAAGCGTTTGGCCCCCGTGTTCCAGCTGGTGATGATGCCGTCCGGATCGATCATGTAAATCGCATAATCGACCACCGCATCGATCAGCAGACGGAAACGCATCTCCTCGATCGCGGCAGTTTTGCTCGGGTTGTCACTCATCAGGTTCACCGCTGGTTTTCATTAGCGCAAGTATGCGGCAATCCGGCGCCATGGGAAGGTGTAAACGCGCTTCAATTCACGGCGTGATCAGCGGATTGATCGAGGGCGCGTCTGTGCCGAGCGACCACCAGCGTGGCAACAGTTGCTGGATCCTGGGTTCGGCGAAGCGGTCATCGATCAGCATCACCACGCCGCGATCCTCACGCGTGCGGATCACCCGCCCGGCAGCCTGCACCACCTTCTGCACGCCCGGATACAGATAGGTGTAGTCGTAACCGGCACCGAAAATCGCCGCCATGCGCCGTTTCAACTGTTCGTTGACCGGGTTGAGCTGCGCCAGCCCCAGAGTCGCAATGAACGCGCCGATCAGCCGTGCCCCGGGCAGGTCGATGCCCTCACCGAACGCACCGCCCAACACGGCGAAGCCGACGCCCTGGCTGTCGGCGGTGAACTGATCGAGAAAGGCCTGCCGCTGCCCTTCGGCCATGCCCCGGGACTGCTGCCACAGATTGATCTGCGGATGGCGTTCGGCGAGCAGCGTCAGCACCTGTTGCAGGTAATCGAAGCTGCTGAAGAACGCCAGGTAATTGCCTGGGCGTTCACTGAACTGGCGGGCGATCAGCTCGACGATCGGTTCCAGCGACGCCTGCCGATGATTGAAGCGCGTGGAAATGCGGCTGACGATCTGCACCTGCAGCTGTTCGGCGCTGAACGGCGATTCGACATCGATCCAGACCGTGTCGGCGGGCGTGCCGAGCAGATCGGCGTAATAGCGCCGCGGGCTAAGTGTCGCCGAGAACAGCACGCTGCTGCGCGCCGCTTTCAGGCGCGGGCCGAGGAACGCCGCCGGCACCACATTGCGCAGGCACAGTTGCGAAAGCGGTCGTTTACGCTCGAGGTCGCGCTTGCTGATGTCGAACAGGTAATGCTCGTCGAACAGCTCCGCGACCCGGCCAAACTGCAGCATGTCGAAATAGAAGGTTTGCAGCGCGCTGTCGAGCCCCTGCGGATGATCATTGAGGTAATCGCCAATGGCCGCGCTGCACAGGGACACGGCTTGCAGCAGTTTCTCCGGGGCTTTGTCGTAGGCTTGATACGGCGCCAGTTGCGGCTGATGCAGCGCGTTCCACTCGCGGTTGACCCGTTGCAGGGATTTCTTCAAGGCTTCGGGGGCGGACTTGCGTACGCTGGCCAGCGCGGCCTGATCGAGACTGGCGCTGTACATCGAGCGCCCGCGTTCGACCAGGTTGTGCGCTTCATCGGCCAGCACCGCGACTTTCCACTGGTTGAGCTGAGCCAGACCGAACAGCAGCGCACTGAAATCGAAGTAATAGTTGTAGTCCGCTACCACCACGTCGGCCCAGCGCGCCATCTCCTGGCTCAGGTAATACGGGCAAACCGTGTGCTGACGGGCCACTTCGCGCATCGCCGCCTGATCGAGCAGATTGATCCGGCTGGCCGCTTGTCGGGCGGCGGGCAGGCGATCATAGAAGCCCTGGGCCAACGGGCAGGATTCGCCGTGACAGGCTTTGTCCGGGTGTTCGCAAGCCTTGTCCCGGGCGACCATCTCCAGCACCCGCAGCGGCAAATGTTGCGCTTGATCGAACAACACCTGACTGGCATCCAGCGCCAGTTTGCGCCCCGGGGTCTTCGCGGTCAGAAAAAACACCTTGTCCAGTTGCTGCGGCGCCAGCGCCTTGAGCAGAGGGAACAACGTGCCGAGGGTCTTACCGATCCCGGTGGGCGCCTGGGCCATCAGACAACGGCCGGTGCTGACCGCCTTGAACACCGATTCGGCCAGATGCCGTTGGCCGGGGCGAAAGTCGGCATGGGGAAAGGCCAATTGCTGTGCGGCAAGGTTGCGCGCCTCGCGATGGGCCATTTCCTGCTCGGCCCAGTTCAGGAACAACCGGCATTGTTGTTCGAAAAACGCCTGCAAGACCGGCGCACTGAAGGCCTCGACCAGACAGGTTTCCTTTTCGCTGACGATGTCGAAATACACCAGCGCCAGATTGATCTGTTCAAGTTCAAGCTTGTGGCAAATCAGCCAGCCGTAGATTTTCGCCTGCGCCCAATGCAACTGGCGATGGTTGGCCGGTTGCTTGCTGAGGTCGCCGCGATAGGTTTTGACTTCTTCCAGGCAGTTCTGCGCCGGGTCGTAGCCGTCCGCCCTGCCCCTGACTTTCAATTGCAGAAACTCGCCTTCCAGCGCCACCTCGCTTTGGTATTTATCGCTGCGCCGTGAAGCCACGGTACGGTGCCCGAGCATGCCTTCGAGCGCTGTCGGCGAAGGGGTAAAACGCAGGTCGAGGTCGCCGGTCTTGGCGGTGAACTCGCACAGGGCGCGGACGGCAATGCTGTAGCTCAAGCGCTCTGCTCCGCCCATTGCACGTAGCACACGGCGACCGGCATCTGGTGTTGGTGGCAGAACTCCAGCCAGCGCAGCTGGTTGTCCTGCAGGCGGTCACCCGGGCCTTTGACTTCGATCATCCGGTAGGTCTTGTGCTGCGGCCAGAACTGGATCAGGTCGGGCATACCGGCGCGGTTGGCCTTGATGTCGAGCAGCAGGCGATTGAACCAGTGCTTGAGGTGCTGGGCAGGCAAGCACGCCAGCGCCTGCTCCAGCAGTTGCTCATTCAACGCGCCCCAGAACACGAACGGCGACTGCACGCCCCATTTGGCGACGAACCGCTCACGAATGGTTGCGGCGTAACGGCCATCGTCGAGCTGATCGAGGCAGGCCTGGAACAGTTCGGCGCGGCGTGGCTGAAAGTCTTCGTTGAGCAGGTCCACCGGCCCGCGCTGAAAAGGATGAAAAAACGCCCCCGGCAGCGGCGCGAATATCGCCGGCCAGCACAGCAGGCCGAACAGCGAGTTGATCAGGCTGTTCTCGACGTAATGCACCGGGCCGCTGTCTTCGTGCAGATGCGCTTGCACATGGAACTCCACTGACAATCCCGGATCAGTGCGCGGCAGTTGCAGATCGAGGCGCTCGACCGGGCGTGGCGCTGCCCGCTTGAGCGGCGGCCCGCCGAGTTTGCGCCGCAGCCGTGGCAACATCCGTTGCAGGCTCTGTTGTTCAGCGGCGCTTTCCGGCGCCTGTTCGGCAAGCGTCGCGAGCTGCAGCGCCCGTGCGTATTCGCCGCAGCGCTCCAGCACGCGGATCATTCGCTGACGGGCGCCGGGATAGGCGCAATCGCGGTAAATGCTCAGCGCCAGGGCGAACTCAGTGATGCGTTCGCAATACTGGCCGATCTGGAACAACACCTTGCCGCGCCGCCGTTGCAGCCACGGGTTGTCGAATTGCAGTGCGCTGACCTGCTCGACAATGGCTTCCAACGGCTCACCCGCTTCAAAGCGTTGCTGGCACTGATGCAAGAACAGGCAGGCGTCGACGTCTTCGCGGCTGCGCAGGCCACGGGAGTCGGCGCAGAATTCGACTTTTTCGTAGGTAAAGATGCCGAGGTCGGCGAGGACGAATTCCGACCAGTCCTGGTACAGGTTGCCGAAGAACATCAGACGCAGACGGTCGCACAGGTCCATGATGGTCAGGCTGAGCAAGCGGTCGCCGAGCGTCGGTGCCCAATCGGAGAGGCTGCGCGACTCGCTGAATTGCTCGGCGAGCGCCGGCAGCCAGTCGTCCTTGCGCCCCTTGGGCTGTTCGATGAACTGGCCGAACGCCTGCAGCAGTTCAGCCTTGAGCAACACGTCGAACACCTCGGCCACGCTCAACAGAGCCTGATCGTCGAGCCAGCCGTGACTCAACAATGGCTGCGCAGCGTCGCTGATGTCGCCGATTTCCGGGTAGTTGAGTTTGCCGAGGCGAAAATGCACGCCCTTGCGCATGACCATGCGCACCAGCAGCCCCTGCGAAGCGCGCGGCAAGATCTTGAAGTCGCGGATGAAGCCATGCTCGGATTCGCTCATCACATCGGCATAGCGAAGCTCAAGCCAATCAAGTACTTGCCGGAAGTTGTTGAGGTAATAGAACGGATCGTCGAGTGGGTTGGCAGTCACGGGAATTCAGGGCCATGGCGAGCGAGTACTGGTTATGCGTACAGATACCAGCTCTGCCCGGTCGCGTGCAAACGGAAAAAGATCAATGGCAGCGGCAATCGGGATTTTTTCAGGGTGACATCGAACTTTTCTCGGTTCGATGGCACCAACCGCGTTAGAGACCGGATACGGTCAATTCATATGGAATGAGGTATTTGAGGTGGGTATGAATATCAAGACTCTGGGTCTTCCCCTGGCGGTAGTCGCCTTACTGGCATTGGGCGGTTGCTCGACACCGACCGTGGTGACCTTGCAGAACGGCACCCAGTATTTGACCAAGGACATGCCGAAAACCAAGAACAAGGACGGATTCTATGAGTTCGAGGACATTTCCGGGACCAAGGTGAAGGTCCGCTCCGATGAAGTAGCGACCGTACGCAAGGAAGACTGACACCCCGTTTTACCTGTAGGAGCTGCCGCAGGCTGCGATCTTTTGATTTTGATTTTAAAAACAAGATCAAAAGATCGCAGCCTGCGGCAGCTCCTACAGGGAGAGCGTGATCTGTGTGGGTTATTCGAAAGCAGGCAAGCCCACAAGGCTGTGATCACAGCTGAAATACTGCTCACCGCGCCGCGCCAGCTCGGCTTGCAGACGTCGGCAGCGCTCCAGATCCTGCTGGGTCATGCGGTCAATGCTCAGATTGCCAGTGGCCTGCTGTTGTTTACCGTCACCCAGGCGAATGGTCACGAACGGCTGTTCGGGCTGGATCTGAAACAGGCTTTTCTCTTCAACCGGTTCGATTGCTTCCGTCTTCGCCGGTTTCGGCAGTTGATCGCTGCTGATGCCATAGCGGCTCAGAATCGAGGTTGGCGGCAGATCGGCCCAGGCATTGGCCGATAACAGCGCCAGTCCGACAAGTCCGACATACCCCTTGACCCTTCTCACGTGTGCATCTCCTGTACTCAATGGCGGCTGGCTATAGAACGTGTGGGCACGTGCTGGCTTTAGGCCGCTTTTGCTGTTTGCACAGCTTTTGAGTCAGGGTGTGGCTATCGAGTCACTTTTGATACCGAGTAATCCTTCAATCGCGGGCAAGCCCGCTCCCACAGGTTATAGGCCGTTCACAAAGCTTGTGTACGCCGCAAAACCCTGTGGGAGCGGGCTTGCCCGCGATGGCGTCCTTACAGACGCCGCTTCAACCTCAGGCGATCACAATTCCATCGGCGCTGAGGCTATTCAGCGCCACCCCAACCAGCGTCACCGAGTCACCGCCAAACTTCAGTACCGTGTCCTGCCCCACCGTCGAGGCATGTGCGCGGAAGTCATCATTGGGCAACACACCCTGTACGCCAAGGAACACCAGTTTGTCGTTGGCCGTAAAACCCACCACCCGATCCTGACCGAACGCGCCGTTGAACAGGAACGTATCCGCGCCGCCCCCGGACTCCATCAGGTCATTGCCGGCGCCACCGACAAACACGTCGTTACCCGTGCCACCAATCAAGTGGTCGTTGCCGTCCAGGCCGAACAGCCAGTCACCACCGGCATGCGCCTTCAGCGTATCGGAGCCGCTAGTGCCTTTGACGCTGGACTCGTACTGGGTGACGTTGTTGCCGACCTTCAAACCGCTGGCCGTGACGCTGTGGGTCACGTCGTCCTTGAACAGGCCCCAGAGGAAGCCTGGCTCCTTGGTGACGATGCTGCCGATGTCACGGGTGATGCTGATCCCACCATTGGCGTCGCGGATGTACAGGTTGCCGGCGCCGTCGTTGGCAAAGTCGAACTTGCTCACCGACTGCTGCAAATCGAGGGTGTTGTTGCCGGCGCCACCGAGAATCACGTTGTAACCGCCAGCATCACGGAAAGTGTCGTTGCCGGCGCGCCCTTCGAGGTAGTCATTGCCGCTGCCGCCCTGGATCAGGTCGTTGCTGTCGCTGCCGATGATGAACGTGCTGCCCTTGTGGGTTTCGGCGTTGCGGTTCAGGTCCTGTACCCAGGTGTTGGCCCGCGCCGGGTCCGACAGGTTGGCGACGATGATCGTCGAGTCCTTGCTGGTCAGGTCATAAAACTTCGACTCGATGATCCGGTTCATGCCGTCGCCGTAAGCGGTCGGCAGGTGCGAGATCCAGGTCGGAATATTAAGAATCGAGAACGGCAGCAGATTCCACGCGGTCGAGGCGTAGTGATCGTTGAAGCTGACGATGTTGTCGGTGGCCGATTCCTTGGGCGCGTCGTGCACGCCGACCGAGGCGCCGGTGAAGGTCGAGCCGTCGAGGGCGCGGAACACCGGATCGTTTTCGTAACCGACGTTGAGCACCTTGTCGGTGCTGCTTTGGGTCGGCGAGGCGTAGGCGATGTAGTTGGAATCGGCGAAGAATCCGCCCCACTTGCCGCCACTCAGGTCAGCCATGCTGTTGACCGCCAGCCCGCCGAGGCTGTGGCCGCTGACCAGCACGTCTTTGCCGCTGAGGCCATTGGCCTTGGCGAACGCCACCACGTCATTCAGTAGATTGCCGAACGCTTCGCCGACGTAATTCTTGGCGTAGTCCTTCGGGCCGAAAGCTGCCAGCAGGTCGTTGATCACGTCGCCGATGGAGTCGAGGATCAGGTTTTCCCGCGGGCCGCTGGTGCCGCGAAAAGCGATGCCGATTTCCGTGAGATGGCCCTGAGCGTCGTACTTGCCCAGAATTTCCACCTGAGCGGTGGTGTAACCGGCCTTCTCGCCGAAGAAGGTTCCGCGCGCGTCGGTCTT
Organism: Pseudomonas sp. SCPG-7; assembly: GCF_002156405.1. NCBI lineage: Bacteria > Pseudomonadati > Pseudomonadota > Gammaproteobacteria > Pseudomonadales > Pseudomonadaceae > Pseudomonas > Pseudomonas sp. SCPG-7. The sequence continues at coordinate 703,865 of NZ_MVOO01000001.1, forward strand.
GCCGTCGTAGCCCAGTTGCGAGGCGGTGATCGGTGTCCAGCCAGCCTTTTTCACCGCGTCGAGGGCGAGTTTTTCCGAGTCGGGGTTCCACGGAATGCCGGGGATCACCCCTTGCGAATCGGTGCCACCGAGCAGCGCGGTCACCAACGTGGCGGGCAGGCCGAGGCCGAAACCGTTGTGCTGATAACCGGCGGCAAAGCCGTTATCGAGGTTGTGATAGGAATACAGCGTGATCGCCATGGCATCGCTGAACAATGCCTTGGAATCGGCTGTACCGAAGTTCTTGTAGTCATACACACCCATTGCTATTGCCTCTCTTTTGTTGGAATTGTCAGAGATAGCTCACAGCCAGGGCGCCCCTCACGGGCACGCCCCGGAGCATTTCAGTACTACTTGCATAAAGGTTTCGATCTTTTGATCTTGAAAATCAAAATCAAAGATCGCAGCCTGCGTCAGCTCCTACATCCATAAATCCGTGTAGGAGCTGTCGAGTGAAACGACTCTGCGATCTTTTGATCTTGAAAATCAAAAAAAAAAGATCGCAGCCTGCGACAGCTCCTACATCCATAAATCCGTGTAGGAGCTGTCGAGTGAAACGAGGCTGCGATCTTTTGATCTTGAAAATCAAAATCAAAGATCGCAGCCTGCGGCAGCTCCTACAGAGGCTGGTTAATCAGGCGAAGACGAACGCCGAGTCCGACAGGTTAGCCACTCCCACCCCGATCAGGGTCACGGCATACTCGCCAATCTTCAGCACCGTATCAGCGCCGGACTGGGCAACATGCTGCTTGTAGTCATAGCCCTGCCCCGCGCCTTCGACGCCCATGAACACCAGTTTGTCGCTGCCCTGGTAGCCATTGATCGCGTCGAAACCGAACGCGCCGCTGAACAGGAAGGTGTTGTTGCCGCCCACCGCCGTCATTACGTCATTGCCGGCGCCGCCCACGAAGGTCACGTGGCCCTTGTCGCTGATCAGCTTGTCATCGCCCCCCAGACCGAACAGCCAGTCACCGTCGGCGCTGGCGTGCAGCGCATTGCCGTACCCATCGCCGTTGAGCGAATGGGTGTACTGGGTCAGTTCGTTGCCATTGGTCAACCCCTTGGCCGTGACACCCCAGGTGATGTCCTTGCTGCCCCACCACGACCCCGACTCCTTGCTCACCAGCGCGCCGATGTCGCGGGTCATGCTGATGCCGCCGTAGGCGTCGCGCACGTACAGCGTGCCGTCACCGTCGTTGGCGAAGCTGAAGTTCTGCAGCGGTTTCTGCAGCTCGAACGTGTTGTGACCCTGACCACCGAGCAGAATGTTAAAGCCACCGTCATCGCGGAACCGGTCATCACCGCCCAGGCCTTCGAGAAAGTCGTTACCCGCCCCGCCCTTGAGCCAGTCGCCGCTCTGGGTGCCGATGATGAAAGTGCTGCCGGTGTGCGGCTCGCCGCTGCGCCCCAAGTCCTCGACCCAAGTCTTGCCCCGGGAAGATTCCTCCAGGTTGGAGACGATGAGGGTCGAGTCCTTGTGCGTCAGGTTGTAGAACTTCGAGTCGATTACCCGGTTCAAGCCATCGGCATACCCCAACGAGCCGTGGGCCGACCAGCTCAGCGGATTGACGATGCTGAACGGCACCAGGTTCTGCGCGGTGGACGCGTAGTAGTCATTGAAGTTGACGATGTTGTCGGTGGTCGACTCATGCGGCCCGTCGTGCTTGCCCAGCGACCCGCTGCTGAACGTGGTGCCGTCCAGTGCGCGGAACACCGGATCGTTTTCGTAACCGATGTTCAACACGTTATTGCCGGTGCTGCTCTGGGTCGGTGAAGCGAACGCGATGTAGTTGGCGTCCTTGAAGAATCCGCCCCAGTTGCTGGCGCTCAACTCGGCTACGCTGTTGACCCCGAGGCCACCGAGGCTGTGACCGCTGAACAGCACGTCCTTGGCGGCAATGCCGTTGGCAAGCGCGAACGCGGCGACGGCCTTGAGCAGATTGTCGAAGGCGTTTTTCGCGTAGTTGCTCGCGTAATCCGATGGGCCGATGGCGGCGAGCAAATTGTTCTTCATGTCGCCGAAGGTGTCGCTGTAGCCCAGCCCGCCAGTGCCGCGAAAGGCCACGCCGATGCCGATCAATTTGCCGCCGGCGTCGTACTTGCCAAGCACTTCGGCCTCGGCGCTGGTGAAGCCGTCCTTCTCGCCGAAGAACGTGCCTTGCGCGCCGACCTTGCCCTGATACCCCAGTGCCGTGGCGCTGAGCGGTTTCCAGGCGGTGGCCGGCAAAGGCTGGCCGGTGGGCGTGTAGGCATACAGCGTCAGGGCGATGGCATCGCTGTACAACGCTTTGCCATCGGCATTTTTGTAATCGAACAATCCCATGTTGTGCTCTCTCTTCCTTCAAAACCGGCAGCCCGCAAGGGACTGCCGGCACGCGTTTAGAACTGCCAGTCGAGGGTCAGACCCACACCGTGGTCCTTCTCGTTATTACCGATCAGTCCGTTGTAGTCCAGGTTGACCCGGACATCGCGATTGAGCGCCAGCCCGGCGCGTACGCCGACCACCGCCGCGTCACGATCCATCGACACACTCTGTACGGTGAAGGCGCTGTTGCCATTGGCGAAGGCCAAGTGGCTGTCAGCATCGACACTGCTCAGATTGTGCTGCCAGCCGAGGGTCGCGCCCAGCTCCAGCTGATGCTTGTCCGACAGCGCGAAGCTGCGCTTGGCACGCACACCAAGGGTCGACAGCACCACGTCGCGATTGTCTTCGCCGCCCTTGAGCGCCGCGGCATCACCCTTCTCGGTGAAGCTCTCGGTGTTCAAGTGCACGTACGACAGGTTGGCGAACGGCTCCAGATTCATCGGTTGCAGACGCAGATCGTAAGCCGCTTCGGTGAACACTTGAGTGGTCGCGGCATCGTGCTTGGTTTTCTCTTTGCCATTGACGCCCGCGAACTGCAGATCACGCTTCACGTCCACGCGGTGCCAGCTGTAAGCCGCACCGGCGGTCAGACGCAGCGCATCAATCTGATGCCCCAGGTACGCACCCAGGTGGTAGCTGTCGACCGAGGTCGACGAATGCGTGCCGCTGCCCATGTTCAACGAGCTGTCGCTATAACCGGTAACGAAACCCAGACGGGTATCTTCAGCAATCAAGCCGTCGACACCGGCCAGCAAGCCGCCGATGGAGCTGTTGGCGTCGGCGTTTTCATGGCCGCCATCGCTCTTGCCCCACGAACCCAGCACCTTGACCCAGGCATTGCTGCGGTCGTCGGTCGGTGCGTCGGCATTGAACAGATCACGCTCACGCAGACGCTCGCCCACCGCTTCACGCAGGTAGCGGCTGTCGTTGATCAGCATCGTACCGATGGCCGGGTGAATTTCGCCGGACAGTTGCTGGAAGGCTTGTTGCGCCGAGGCCGCATTCGGCGACAGCAGCAGGGTTTCGAACAGCGCATTGCCCGCGCCCAGACCCTCGGCAGCCGCGCCAACCGCACGCTGGTTCGGCGTCAGGCCGACACTGGCGAACGACGCGCCGTTGCGCCCGACGTCCAGTTGCACGCCGCTTGCCGAGTACGCCAGAGTGCCGCCGAGGAACGCGTAGTTCGGCAGCACTTGCCCGAACTGGCCTTGGATGCCACCGGCCGCTTGCAGGATGTTGAACTGCGAACCGAGCAGGCTCTTCACTTCAGTCGTGGTCAGCAAGGTCGGGCTGTTTTCCAGCGACAGACTGACCGTGGCGCCATCGATCAGCGCTTTGCCACCGGCAACGATCTTGTCGCTGCTGGTCGGCGAGACTTCCACCGCGTAGGTCGACCCTCGCTCGAAGGTCACGTCACCGGCGACATTCAGCGTGCCGATCGAGTTGCCCGGCGCCACGGTACCGCCGCTTTTCGCGGTCAGTGCGCCAATGCGGCCGTTACCGCCGAGGATGCCGCTGTCGTTGACCGTGACCGCCGACGCCAGCGAGCCATTGATCGCCAGGCGCCCCTGATTGACCAGGGTCGGGCCGCTGTAAGTGTTGTTGCCGGTCAGCACCAGCGTGCCGATGCCCTGCTTGGTCAGGCCGCCGTGACCGGAAATGTCATTGCGCCAGGTGTCGAGGCCGCAAGTGATGTCGGTGCAGACGCGCTCGGTCGGTTTGCCCTTGTCGATGATCGCGCCGATGCCCGGCAAGTCCGCGACAAACTGACCGGAACCGTAGGCCCCCTGAATGCGGAACTCTTCCGGGATGTCCTGCTCGGTCACGAACATCGCCGGGCCATCAATGCCCTTGCGCAGGTTGATCATGCCCCAGCCGTACAAGGCATCGATGCCCGGTGCGCCGAGGTCGGTGGCGGTGGTACGCAGCACCGTGGCGACCTGGTCACCCGTCATGTACGGGAAGCGCTCCATCAACACCGCCATCGAGCCGGCCACGTGCGGCGCCGCCATCGAGGTGCCGTTGTAGTTTTTGTAGCCGGTGGTCAGGTTGTCGGCATTGGTGCCTTCGATGATCGAGCTGAAGATCTTGGTGCCCGGTGCCGAAACGCAGAAGCTCGCGGTGTAACCGCAACGCGAAGAGAACGTACTCATGATGTACGGGTTGGCGCTGGCCAGATCCGGGTTCTTCTGCAACGCGGCGACGGTGATCCAGTTCGGCGCGATGTCCGGCACGAAGTAACCGAGGCCGGCGATGGCGTCCGGGTTGTTCAGGTTGTAATCGTTACCGGCGGCGAAGATCGTCACGATGCCGCTGCGGGCGGCGGCGATGGCGCCGTCGTAGGCGCCGCCGGGCTTGGTGCCGAGCAGCGTGCGGATTTCGTTGAACTGCAATTGCGCGTCGTTGACGGTGAAGTGCGGATACGCCGGGTCGCGGCCGCCGAGGTCGAAACGGTCAGTGATGCCGATGCCCCAGCTGTTGTTGATGATCCGCGCGCCACTGGCGATCAGCGCATCCCAGCCGGCCTTGTACACCGCGCCGTCGTTGCCACGGACAATGCCGTCTTCCGGGCCCGGGTCGCCGTTGTCGGCGCTGATGATCTGCGCACCGAACGCCACGCCGTGCATCGGCCCGCCGTCACGGCTGCCGGCGGCAATACCACCGACGTGAGTACCGTGGGCGCCGAGCTTGCCGTCGGAACCGACCGAGGGCGAACCGTCATAGCGGAACGCGTCCCCGGCTTTGACCGGAATGTAAGGGTCGGTGTATTCGCGGATCCCGCTGGTGACCAGGGTCACGACTTTGTTGGGGCCGGAGAACTCCGGGTGCGCGGCATACACCGGCTGGTCAAAGATTCCCAGTTTGACGCCTTTACCGGTGTAGCCGGCAGCGTAAGCGGAATCCGCCCCGATGGCGCCCAGGCCCCATTCCGCCTGGAACTCGGCGCTGCGCCAACTGGCGGGATCACCGCTGCGGCCGTTTTCCACATAAGGCGCCGCGTGCGCGGTGCCCCAGGTGGTCAACGCACAGAGTACGGCGCAGTTGAGGGTTTTCATGGCGAAGCGACCGCCCGTTTGCGCGGGGGTATTGTTGTTATTCATCCAGCGACCTTCCTTAGTGTTGTTGCGAAAAATCCGTGTACCAGGCCCACACCCGGGCCTGGGAAATAACGCTTGTGGCGAGGGGATTTATCCCCGATCGACTGCGCAGCAGTCGCACACCCGGACGACTATCGGGGCCGCTTCGCGTCCCATCGGGGATGAATCCCCTCACCACAGGTGTGTGCTCACATCCCCCTGTAGGAGCTGCCGCAGGCTGCGATCTTTTGATCTTGTTGTTAAAAAATCAAAGTCAAAAGATCGCAGCCTTCGGCAGCGCCTACAGGGATACGCGCACGCCCTCCGTCAGAACTGCCAGTTCAGGCTCAACCCCACGCCGTGGCTCTTCTCGCGGTTGGCCAGTTGTCCGTTGTAATCGAGGTTGACCCGTACGTCCTTGCTCAACGCCAGGCTGGCTTGCACGCCGACCAGCGCCGCATCACGCACCAGTGCCGAACTCTCGACCGAATACGGTGTGCTGCCGCTGGCGAAGCGCAGATGCTGTTCGGCGTCGATGTCGCTCAGGCTGTGCTGCCAGCCGAGACGACCACTGACATCCAGCGACTGTTGAGTCGACAGATTGAAGCGCTTGACCGCCCGTACACCGAGAGTGCTGAGCACTGCGTCGTGCTGATCGCCCGAGCTTTTCAGTGCCGCAGCGTCGCCCTTTTCGGTAAAGCCTTCGGTATCCAGATGCACGTAAGCAAGGTTGGCAAACGGCTCCAGCGCCAGCGGTTGCAGATTCAGCCGATAAGCCGCTTCGCCGAAGACCTGCGTGGTGGCTGCATCGACCTTGGCTTTCTGTTTGGCGCTGACGTCGCCGTATTGCAGATCGCGTTTCACATCGGCGCGATGCCAGCTGTAGGCCGCGCCGGTGCTCAGGCGCCAGGCGCCGATGTCGTGACCGGCGTAAGCGCCGAGGTGATAGCTGTCGACCTTGGCCGACGAGTGCGTGTCCGAGCCCATGTTCAGCGAGCTGTCGCTGTAACCGGTGACCAGACCGATGCGCGTCTGCTCATCCAGCGCGCCGTCTACACCGGCGAGCAAGCCGCCGATCGAGGTGCTGTAGCGCGAAGTGTCGTTACCGGCGTCGGTCGAACCCCAGGCGCCAAGGGCCTTGATCCAGCCATTGCCTGGCGTGGCGTTGGCATCGTGCAGACGTTCGCCGACCGCGTCGCGCAACTGGCGGCTGTCATTGATCAGCATCGAGCCCAGTGCCGGGTAGATTTCCCCGCTGAGTTGCTGGAACGCCTGTTGCGCCGAAGCGGCAGACGCTGACAGCAGCAAGCTTTCGTACACCGAGTTGCCGGCGCCCAAACCTTCGACTGCAGTCGCCACCGCACGCTGATTCGGGGTCCGCCCGACGCTGGCGAACGAGGTCGCATTGCGCTGGATGTCGAGCTGAATGGCGTTGGCCGCGTAGTCGAGGTTGCCGCCGATAAACAGATAGTCCGGCAGCACCGCGCCGAACTGACCCTGAATGCCGCCGGCTGCTTGCAGAATGTCGTACGAATGCCCAAGCAGGCTGCGCGCTTGAGTGGTGCTGAGCAGGGTCGGGCTGTTTTCCAGCGACAGGCTGACCGTGGCACCGCTGACGCTCGCGCTACCGCCGGCGACGATGCGGTCGCTGCTGATCGGCGACAGCTCTACCGCGTAGGTCGAGCCTGGGGCGAAGGTCACGTCACCGGCAACGTTCAACGTGCCGATGGAGTTGCCCGGTGCCACGCGGCCGCCGCTGTTGGCGTTCAACGAGGCGATCCGCCCCGAACCGCCGAGGGTGCCGCTGTCATTGACCGTCACCGCCGAGGCCAGCGAGCCGTTGACGCTGAGCAAGCCGCCATTGACCGTGGTCGCGCCGCGGAAGGTGTTGTCACCGGTCAGCAGCAAACGCCCTGCCCCGGACTTGATCAGGCTGCCCTGATAGACCCGCGTCGCCGCTGCAGCATCACGGGCCATGCCCACGGCGTAGTCAGTCTGATCCTGCTGACTGGCGCCGGCCGGAATACCGTTTTGCCAGCCTTTGTCCTGCAGGGTCTGCTGCCAGGCGCGGTGTTCGGCGAGGTCTTCGCGCTGGCGCTGAATCAATGCCTTGTCGGAGATGTCATTGCTCCACACATCGCTCTGCCCGGCGGCCAGATTGGCATCAAACGCGCCGAGCAATTGTCCCGGCCCGTGCATCGCCCGATTGAGGTTGGCCACGCCCCAGCCGACCCGCTCGGTCGGCGCATCGGTGACCGAACCGTCGAGTTGCGTGGCGGTGGTCAGCAGCACGTCGAGCGCCTGCTGGTTGTTCATGTACGGATAACGTTCCATCACCAGCGCCAGCGCCCCGGTGGCGTGCGGCGCGGACATCGAAGTGCCGGACTTGATCGCATAACCGCCGCCCGGAATGGTGCTGTCGATCTTCGCACCCGGCGTGGTGATGCACCAGTATTTGGCGATGCCGCACTGGTTGTACTTCTGCTGATTGCTTTGGTCCAGCCCGGAGACTGCCAGCCAGTGGCCTTCCAGATCCGGCTGAAAGTACGGCAACGCCGAGCGCACGCTGGCGTTCGGGTAGCCGCTGTTGCCGGCACTGAACACGTTGATCACGCCACGGCGCGAGACGTCCGCCGCCGCGTCGAGCCAAGTGCCCTGATTCCAGTGCTGAGCGTATGCGGCGTGCAGATCGGCCAAAGTGCGGTAGCTGACATCCGGCGGCTGGCTGCCCCAACTGTTGTTGATCGCACGTACGCCGGCAGCGGCCAGAGCGTCGTAGGCCGCTTTGAAATAGCGCGGATCGGGTTTGGGGCCGAAGAGAAAACTGTCGTTGTTGTTGGTGTTGCCGACGTAGATCTGTGCGTTGTAGGCCACGCCGTGCATGCCGGTGCCGTCACGGCTGGCGCCCATGGTGCCGACCACGTGGGTGCCGTGGGAGTCGTTGTTGGGGTTGAGGGTGCCATTGACGCTGAACAGCGAACCGTCGACGTAACTGCCGGAGGCCAGCACCGGGTGGTAGCGGTCGCTGGCGAACTCAGGGTGGGCGGCATCGAAGCCGGAGTCGAGGGCGCCGATCTTCACGCCTTTGCCGGTGATACCGGCGGCGTAAGCCTGATCGGCCTGCATCCGCGCCAGGCCCCAGTCGCGCTGGAATTCGGCGCTGCGCCAACTGGCGGGATCGCCGGGCTTGCCGGATTCAAGGTACTGCGCATGGGCTTGCGCGATGGAAACTGCGAGCAACAGGGTGCCGACCGCTGCCGGCTTGATGCGTACGTCCATGTTCACCACTCACTTTTCTTATTGTTTTGCAGGCACTGACAGCCAGATCAAAAGATCGCAGCCTTCGGCAGCTCCTACAGGGATTACTGTTCAGCCAGTTCTTGCTCAATGTAGGAGCTGCCGCAGGCTGCGATCTTTTGCTCTGCTTCAAGCGCCTACAGGATTTTCAGTGTTACTGGGTTTTCGGGCCTTGTCCGAAGGCCTCATCCACCCGCGCCAGATCCTGTTCGTTCAAGGTCCCCGCGTAGTAATGCAGCTTGGTCCAGGCCATCAAATAGTCATAGCGCGCCTGAGCCAGATCGCGGCGGGTAGTAAACAGTTGCTGTTCGGCGTTCAGCGCATCGAGGTTCGTCCGTTCACCGCCAAGAATGCTTTGCTTGGTCGACACCACCAGCGCTTCAGCCGACGCCAGGGCCTTCTGGTAGGCACGCAACTTGTTGACGCCCGACAGGCAGGCGCTGAACTGGCGGCGCAGTTCGATCAAAGTTTCGCGGGTCTTGCCGTCGAGTTCGTATTCCGCCTGCTCCATGGTGCGGCTGGCCTGACGGGTCGAGGCCGACACCCCGCCACCGGCATACAGTGGAACGTTGACTTCAAAGCCGATGGTGTTGGTGTCATAGCGCTGGTTATAGGTGTTGCCGCTGTCCGATTCAGTCTTGCGGATCGACGCATAGGCACTGACTTTCGGCAGGTGCCCGGCGCGGTTGCGCTCGACTTCGTACTTGGCCACTTCTACCGCTTGCCGTTGCGACGCCAGGTTGGGGTTGTTGCTGATCGCCAGCTCATGCCAAGTGTCGTAGTTGGCCGGCATCAACGCAAAGGTCTGGAAGTTCTGATCCAGTGGTGCCAGCTCGCTGATATCCACCGTCTGCACGCCGACCAGCGCGCCCAGTTCACGCAGCGCGGCGTCCTGCTCGTTGCGCGCCTCGATCTCTTCGGCAGTCGCCAGTTCATAGCGCGACTCGGCTTCCAGAATGTCGGTGCGCGTGCCCTCGCCCTGCTTGAACATGTGTTCGTTCTGCTGGAACTGCTGCTCGTAAGCCTTCTTCTTGGCCTGGGCGATATCGATCTGATCCTGGGCGAACAAGGCCTTGGTGTAGTTGTCCAGCACCCGTACCAGCAGCTCCTGACTCTTGCCGCGAAACGCCTCGTCGGCGAACAGCGATTGCGCCACGCCTTTGCGATACGCCGCATAAGCTTCGTAGTCGAGCAACGGTTGCTGCAAGGTCAGGGTCGAGCCGTAGCTGTTGTAGTTGCGGTCTTCGGTCAGGTTGCCGCGAGCGGTCAGTTGCGTGGCCTTCGAGGTGTTGTGACCCCGGTTGTAGTTGTAACCCAGTCTTGGCAACAGTCCGGCGCGGCCGATGATGCGGTTTTCCAGGCCCGCGTCGCGCTCCTTGATCGCGCCGAGGAACACCGGATCGTTGCGCAATGCCTGTTCGTAGACCTCGAATGGTCCCATGGCCGCCAGTGCGCTGTTTCCTGCGAGCAGCGCGAACGCCGCCCCCAACATCGAAAGCTTATTCATACAGCCGAACATCCTTATTCTTCGGTCAACGCGGAGCCGGCCCGATCGAGCAGCGGTTTGAACAGGTAGTTGAGCAGTGAACGTTCGCCCGTACGCACGAACATTTCCGCCGGCATACCGGGCTTGATCACCAGGCCATGGAGTTTTTCCATCGCCTGATCACTGACGCTGCTGCGCAACACGTAGTACGGCACGCCGGTTTTCTCGTCGACCATCTGGTCGGCGGAAATCAGGCTGACCTCACCCGGCACGCGCGGGGTCTTGCTCTGGTTGAACGCGGTGAACAGGATATCGACCGGCAGATGCGTGCCGACCTTGTCGATCAAGTTGATCGGCAAGTGCCCTTCGACTTCCAGGGTGGTGCCTTGCGGGACGATCTCCAGCAGGGTTTCGCCCTGACGCACCACGGCGCCTTCGGTGTGCACGCCAAGGTTGACCGCCACGCCGTCGGCGGTGGCGAGGATCTCGCTGTGCTGCAGGTCGAAACCGGCCGAAGTCAGTTGCTCCGACAGGGTCACGCTTTTGAGCTGCGCGTCGGCCAGTTGCGTGCGCACTTCCTTCTGATATTCCTCGCCATGCTGTTGCAGCTTCAGGCGCGATTCGAGGATGCCCTGCTCCACCCGGCCGCTTTCACCGGTGTTTTCCGCCAGTTGCTGCTGCACTTGCGACAGCTGCCGCTGGTACTCCATCAAGCGGTTGCGCGGGATGTAGCCGTTGTCCGCCAGCGGCTGCAGGTTGCTCAGTTGTTGCTGCAGCGAATCGGCCTGGGCGTTGAGGTCGGTGCGGGCGCGACGCATGCCCGCCAGTTGCGCGGTGGCACCTTCGATGCTGGCGCGCAGACCGGCCTGCTCGCGGTAAAACGCTTCACGGCGGCTGCTGAACAGTTGACGCTGGCCTTCAAGGACCAGCGCCAGACGCGGATCCGGATCATTGCTCAACTCTGCCGGAAAGGTCACCTGCTTGAGGTTATCGCGCTCGGCCTGCCAGCGCGCGAGGCTGGCCCACGCCATGCGGTACTGGGCTTGCAGCGACTGCACGTCGGCCGCGACCTGGGTCTGGTCGAGGCGGAACAGTGGCTGGCCCTGTTTCACGATCTCGCCTTCGCGCACCAGAATCCGGCTGACCACGCCGGCACTCATTGACTGCACGGCTTTGCGCTTGCCCGACACCACCACGGTGCCCTGCACCGGAATGCCTTGATCCAGCGGCGCCAGTGCGGCCCAGGTGAAGAAACTGCCGGCGCCGACGATGGCCAGAATCCAGCCCATGCGCGCGAAGAATTTCGCATCGCGCTCCGGGCGCTCGGTGACGTATGCGTGTTCCATGGAGGCTTCGTTTTCAGTGTTCATGCTGGCGCTGCTCATACACCCGAATTCCTTGTCGTGGGCTGGTACTGCCGGCTCATGCTGAGCCCGCCCGGTGCCTGCGCAGATTTTTCCCGTGATTGTTCCTGAGCGCCGGACAGCGCCCTGAGTACGTCCTGACTGTTGCCGAATGCCTGCAGACGACCGTCGTTGAGCACCAGCAACTTGTCGGCCTGGGCCAGTACCGAAGAGCGGTGTGTGACCAGCACCACGGTCGTGCCCTTGGCCTTGAGCTGGGCGATGGCGCTGGCCAGCGCGGCCTCACCGACGGTGTCGAGATTGGAGTTCGGCTCATCCAGCACCACCAGGCTCGGGTCGCCATACAGGGCGCGCGCCAATGCGACACGCTGCTTCTGTCCGCCGGACAGACCGCTGCCGTCCTCGCCCAACTGTGTGTCATAACCTTGCGGCATCCGCAGAATCATCTCGTGCACGCCAGCCTGTTGCGCGGCAGCCACGACCTTTTCCGGGTTGGCTTCACTGAACCGGGCAATGTTTTCGGCGATGCTGCCGCTGAACAGTTCGATGTCCTGTGGCAGGTAGCCGATATAGGGGCCGAGCTCGTCGCGGTTCCAGCGATGGATGTCGGCACCGTCCAGGCGCACGGTGCCACCCAGGGTCGGCCACACGCCGACCAGCACTCGGGCCAGGGTCGACTTGCCGGACCCGGAAGCACCGAGCACGCCCAGCACTTCGCCCGCGCCAATCGCGAAGTTGACCATGTGCAGGGTCGCCGCGCGCTGCCCCGGAGGGCCGGCACTGACTTGCTCAAAGGCAATCTGGCCTTTTGGCGCAGGCAACGCCATGGCCTCGTCGCTCGGTGGGAACGCCTGCAGCAAGGCATCCAGACGGCGGTAGGCGAGCTTCGCCCCGCTCCACTGTTTCCAGACGGCGATCAACTGATCGATCGGGCTCAGCACCCGGCCCATCAGGATCGAACCGGCGATCATCATCCCGGCCGTCATGTCGCCCTTGATCACCAGCAACGCGCCAAGACCCAGCACCAACGATTGCAGGCACAGACGCAGGGTCTTGCTGATCGAGCTGATCACCGCACCGGTGTCGCTGGCCTGGTTCTGCAGACCGAGGAAGCGCGAATGCACGCCGAACCAGCGCTTGCGCAACGCACCGAGCATGCCCATGGCTTGAATGGTTTCCGCGTTGTGCAGGTGACTGGTCGCCAGTTGACTGGATTTCTGCGAGTAACCGGCAGCTTCGCCCAGCGGTTTCTTGGTCATGTATTCGTTGAGGCACGCCAGCGCGATCAGCAGCAGCGCACCCGCCGTGGCGAGGACCCCGAGCCAGACGTTGAACAGGTAAATCACGAACAGGTAGACCGGGAACCACGGCGCGTCGAAAAACGCGAACAGGGCTGGCCCGGTGACAAATTGGCGAATGTGGGTCAGGTCGCCCAGCGATTGCCCGGCATTACCCTCGCCCTTGAACAGGTTGCGTTCGAACGCTGCCTGATACACCCGCAGGTTGAAGCGGCGCTCCAGTTGGCTGCCGATGCGGATCACGATGAAACTGCGCACCACTTCCAGCATGCCGATGAAGGCAAAGAAGCCGACCACCATCAAGGACAGCATCGCCAGGGTGGTTTCGTTCTGCGAAGACAGCACGCGGTCGTAGACCTGCAGCATATAAATGGAGGGCACCAGCATCAGCACGTTAATCAGTGCGGTAAAGCACCCGACGCTGATCAGAATGCTTTTATAGTCACCCAGAGCCTTGAATAAGGGAGCGGTGGCTGGGGCCTTCGCCATCTTCATTGATTATTCCTGAATGTAATCCCCGCCATTCTTTGGCGAGACGCTTCTATTAATTATCCGTGCACAGACCGGACGGGTTCTTGCAACTTGCACTTACACTTCAATAACAACTTTCAACAGTTCAACGCCACTCGTTGCATTGAGCTGTTGCTTATAACTGCAACATCAAACCTTATAGTCAACGGTTCAGTCGGTGGCGTTGTTCACAGCTGCGGTGTATGGCGCGTCAGCGTAATCACCAGTCCCGACTTCAAAGTGCTCAGATAAAGCCCATCACGTTGTCGGCTGAAGAACTGGATTCTTGAACCTTCCTTGCCGGTGATCGACAGGCCGTCCGGATCAGGAAACCAGCCGACTGGCGCTTGCTCAAGCCATGCCCCCAGGCATTCGGCGCCCTTGCCCAGTGTCTGATTGGGTTCCAGATCGATCAGACAGGTGTTCGAGGGTTTATCCTGCAATGCCTGCGCCTCTGGGGCGTCATCGGGCGCAGTCAGAATCGCCTGCCACTGCCCGGCGAACACGGAGGGGTCTTCAAGTCTGAGGCTGCTTGCCATGGTTGCTTCTCCAGAAATCATGATCAGCGCCGCCGAAAGCCACGCCATTCCCTTGTAGGTAAAAACTTTACGGATCATCAGAAAATTCGCTCCGGCACCTAGCCTTGCCCAGCCATCAACACGATGCAAGCAAAGAAAGCGACGCATGAAGCGCCGCTTTCCCGTTTACATCACGCCACGATGTCGCTGGTCGCTGCCTGGCCAACGGTGCTGACCTGGAAGTCCGCCACGCCGTGCCCGGAGAAGTCCACCGACAACAGGCTGTTGCCGCCCGACGAGGTCAGGATCGCGTCGCCGGCCGAACCGGTGAAGCTGCTGACAAAGTGCAGGCCGGACCCGTTGGTGATGGCGCTCAGGTCGATTTTGTCCAGACCGCTGACGAAATCGAGGATCTGATCGATTGCACCCGGCTTGGAGTCGGAACTGGAGGCGAACACGAAAGTGTCCGAACCCGAACCGCCCCACAGTTTGTCCGCACCACCGGCGCCGTAAATGATGTCGTTGCCGGCACCGCCCTTGAGCTCGTTGGACGCACTGTTACCGATCAGCAGGTCGTTGCCCGAACCGCCGATGGCGTTCTCGATGGTCACGCCCTTGGCGATGGATACGTTACCGATCATGCCACCCACGTCAGAGAACGAGGCTTCATTGAGGTTGATCTTCTGGTTCTGGGTGAAACCCGAGAAGTCGAAGGTGTCCTTGCCGCCCGCATCCCACACCGAGAACACCAGCTTGTCGCTCGACGACGAGGCGCTGAGGAAATCGCGACCGGCGTTGGAGTTGAAGCCGTAGGTGGTGTCACCGGTACGGGTGGTCAGGTTGGCGCCGTACAGCTTCTGGATCGCGGCAATGTCGTCCATCAGCGGGCCGGAGGCATAGGCTTCCACACCGCCCTTGCTGAAGTTCTGGGCGGTGTTGCTTTCACTCCAGTAACTCATGAGGCTGTAACCGCGGGTGTCTTGCCCGTAGGAAGCATCCTTGTAAGTCGGGTTGCCTTCGCCGGCGTTGTAGTCGCCAGGGTGAGACAGGCCCAGGGTGTGGCCGATTTCGTGCGTCAGGGTCTGACGCCCGTAATTGTTCAGACCCGGGGTTTTGTTGACGTCGTAGCCACTGCCGGTCAGGTACCAGGACTGACCGTCATAACCTGGCTCGGTGCCTGGCAGGAACGCAAACGCCGCCGCGCCTTCCTGGCCGCCGCTGTAGTTGCCGAAGGTCATGTGACCGTCGCCACCACGGGAAGCTTCGGTGAACGTCACGTTGGCGACATCCGCCCAGGATTGCATGGCGAGCACGGCCTGGGCCTTCTGCAGGGAGCTGAACTGACTGAAACCGGTGACGCCCAGACCGCTGAAGTTAGCGGTTTTGGCGGTCAGAAAGGTGTAGGTCAGTTCGATCTTGCCGCTGTTGTCGAGGTCGTGCCAGGAAGCACCGTCTCGCAGCAGTTGGGTGGCGGCTTGATCCACCGAGAAGGAGGGTTTGCCATTGACCGTGAGGTTGCCGCCACGATCGTATTGATGGCTGAAGCTATTGATCTGATTCCAGGCGGAACTGGTTGCCGCCAGAGACTGCACTGCACCCACAGGCACGAATGTGTCTGCGGTGATATCAATAGCGTTAGCTTTTACTTTCGACATAAACACACTTCCTTGTTTAGCAATGGAACAGTTTTTGTCAGATAGCGACGATCCCTGGCGAGATCGTCCTATCACTCGCCCAATGAAGGCGTAACGAACCTGACACAATTTGAAATCTGTCGTAAAGGATTTTTTTGAGATCCAATCTGGCTGTTCCGGGAAACTCCCGTAAACAATGCGCGCGGGGTCGAAAGAATATTTTAACGGGCGGGGCCTTGCCTAATTGTCTGACGATTTTCTATTTAAATATTAAATATGGCTAAGTTGCTTTTTGTTAGATACGTCTCACTTTTCCGCACTTTATTAGTGCAATGAGACTGTATTGATATCAACCAAATGGCACACCCAGACTGTCGGCGCTGACGAGTGAAACGAGGCTGCGATCTCTTGACTTTGCTTTCTGAACAGACAAGATCAAAAGATCGTAGCGTCGTTGTGCTCGACAACCGCAGATCACAGATTCGTGACCGATGGTCAGGCTTGCAGCCTGGTAAAGATCGTTTCTTTACCAGAGAGAATCCCGATCTGCTGGAGGACATCGTTGACGGTGCCCCAAACAGCAAGATCCTCATTTGTGGTTTTACTGTCCAAGGTACGACGCAATGAGAGCAGCACGTTCAATCGGCTGACTGCCAAGTCATCAGAAGTCGTTCCCTTGTCGATAATGCGCCGAGCGGCTTGATTGATTTGCTCTTCAACGTAAGCCCGCAGATCTGACTTCGTCATGATGTAGCTCCTTTGCAGACGAGATGTGGATGAAGCATCACCCTACAAACGCCGTCGCGAAAGTTCTACTGTCAGATCTATCAGGTAGACGCACGAAGAAATCGGCGCGAATACTGGAAAAGCACCCTGATTTGCGTTAACTGCCGGTACGGATTTTGTTCCACACCCGCGTGCGAATCCGGTCGATGTTCAGCGGCATGGCTTCCAGCGCAAACAGTTTGCCCATCATCTCCGGGCTCGGGTACACCTTGGTGTCACTTTTGATGGCCGGGTCGATCAGGCCGTCGGCCTGCTGGTTGCCATTGGCGTAGTGCACGTAATTGCTGATGCCGGCCATCACGTCCGGGCGCAACAGGTAGTTCATGAACGCGTAACCGGCCTTCTCGTCCGGCGCATCGGCGGGCATGGCGACCATGTCGAACCAGATTGCCGCACCCTCTTTGGGAATCGCGTAACCAATGTCGATGCCGTTCTTCGCTTCTTTGGCGCGATTTTCCGCTTGCAGGATGTCGCCGGAAAAGCCGACCGCCACGCAAATGTCGCCATTGGCCAAGTCGCTGGTGTACTTCGAGGAGTGGAAGTAGCTGACATACGGCCGCACTTTCATCAGCAGTGCTTCGGCTTTCTTGTAATCCTCGGGGTTCTTGCTATGCGGTGGCAAACCCAGGTAGTTGAGTGCCGCCGGCAACAATTCCGGACCGTTGTCGAGGATCGCGACACCGCACTTCTGCAGCTTTTCCATGTACTCGGGTTTGAAAATCAGGTCCCAGGAATCCACCGGCGCGTTGTCGCCCAGCACCGCTTTGACCTTGGCGACGTTGTAGCCGATCCCGGTACTGCCCCACAGGTACGGAAAACCGTGCTCGTTATCCGGGTCATTGACCTGCAAGGCCTTGAGCAACACCGGGTTGAGGTTCTTCCAGTTCGGCAACTGGCTCTTGTCGAGCTTCTTCAGCGCCCCGCCCTGGATCTGCCGCGCCATGAAGTGGTTGGACGGGAACACGACGTCGTAACCGGATTTACCGGTCATCAACTTGCCATCGAGGGTTTCGTTGCTGTCATAGACGTCGTAGGTGACGCCGATGCCAGTGTCTTTCTGAAAGTTTTTCGTGGTATCCGGCGCGATGTAATCGGACCAGTTGTAAATCTTCACCGTTTCGGCGGCATGGCTAATGGAGGCAGCCAGCAGCAGCGGCGCCAGAGCGAGGGTTTTCTGGATCATGAGGTGATTCCTGTGGTGGCTATTTTTGTTGGCAGGCAATCAAAGATCGAAAAATCAGAAAATCAGCACGTAGGTCTTGCGCACGGTCTCCTGGATATCCCAGATACCGAGCGTGTTGGCCGGCAACATCAGTGCGTCGCCACCTTGTATGTGCAGGGTTTCACCGCCGTCGTCCGGGGTGAACGTGCAACGCCCGGAAATGAAATGGCAGAACTCCTGCGCGGTGATCTGCCGGCGCCAGCGCCCCGGGGTGCATTCCCAGACGCCGGTTTCGACACCGTCGTCGCGCTCGACGCTGGTGGTCGAGGCCATCGCGACCGGCTCGCCGATCGGCACGGCGACCGGGTTGGATTCGTCCAGTTGCAGGCTGGCGGTGTTCTTGAACTGCGTAATGCTCATGGGTGTGACCTGTCTTGTGAAGAAAACGGCGGTTAGTGCATGAAACCTTCCATGAAGCCCGCGACTTGACTGGCGAGCTTGCGCCGCCACGGTGCGGTGGCCGGATTGGCCAGGGTCAGGTCTTCGTGGACAAAACTTTTGATGATCGCGTTGTAACCGAGCCAGCGGCACGGTTCCGGCTCCCAGGCGCGCAACGCATGAATCCCGCCGTCCTGCAGCACCCACGGCTGGTGCACCAGTTCGGTGTCGCGCTCCAGAATCAGATCGGCCAGGGTGCGGCCGCCGAGGTTGCTGGCACCCACGCCTTCCCCGCCATAACCGCCGGACAACGCGATGCCATTGGCCCGATCGCAAAGCATGTGCGGCTTGAAATGCCGTGACATGCCGAGGTTGCCGCCCCAGGCGTGGGTGATTTGCACGTTTTTCAGTTGCGGGAAAAGCTCGCCGAACAGATAGCGCCGCAGTTCGACTTCATCGCGGGTCAGATCGAAGTTGTGGCGCAACTTGCCGGCGAACTGGTAGCCGCCGCGAGCGCCGAAGATCAGGCGATTATCGGCACTGCGCTGGCCATAAGTGACCTGACGGCTGAACTCGCTGAAGGCCTGGCCACGGTTGAGGCCGATTTCATCCCAGGTCGCAGCCGACAGCGGTTCGGTGGCGACAATCAGACTTTGCACCGGCAACTGATAGCGGCCCAGCGGCGGCAGCGTTACCGAATAGCCTTCAACGGCCGGCACGATCCAGCGGCTGCGCACACTGGCCCTGGCCGTGCGCAAACTACCGGACTGCCAGTGCGTGACCGGGCTGTTTTCGTAGATCTTCACGCCCATGTTCTGCACGGTACGCGCCAGACCGCGCACCAGCTTCGCCGGGTGAATCGTCGCCACGTGCGGCGCATAGATGCCGCCATAAGGTTTTGCCACGCGAATCTGTTGCGCCAGTTGTTCGCGGCTCAGCCAGCGGTAATCGTTGTCGGTCAGGCCTTGGGCGTGCAGTTTGTCGAGGTATTCGCGCAGGCTGGCTTCCTGTTCCGGGTAGCGAGCGGCGCAGTACAGCACCCCGCCCTTGCGATAATCGCAGTCGATACCCTCACGTTCGAGGACAACTTCCACTTCATCGGGGATGCTGTGCAGCAGATCAAAAGAGGCGCGGCGTTGTTGTGGCGAGAGGCCGGCGAGCAGTCGATCCTCGCCCAGCAGATTGCCCATCAGCCAGCCACCATTGCGCCCGGACGCACCAAAACCGGCGGTTTGCGCCTCGATGATGGCGATATCCAGACCCGGCGCGAGTTTTTTCAGGTAGTACGCGGTCCACAGCCCGGTGTAGCCGGCGCCGATGATGGCGACGTCGACATCCAGATCCTGTTCCAGCGCCGGCCGCGCGATCAGCGGCTCGTCGAGTTGATCCATCCACAAACTGATAGTGCGCCACGCCGGCATGCAAGACTCCGCCACTGAAAACCTTCGATGGCGTCGATCCTAGTGCGTGACTTCAATCACTGTCTTGCGCGCGTGCCCGCAAAGAAATTTGTTTGGCGTAGGCCTTCGGCGACTGGCCGGTGTGCTGGCGAAAGCAACTGTAGAACGCCGACAGCGAGTTGAAACCGGCGGCAAATGCCAGCTCATCGATACGCAGCGGTGGCGTGGCGTGATCCAGTGACTTGAGCAAATGCTGCAGGCGCGCCTGGTTGA
This sequence comes from Pseudomonas sp. SCPG-7, assembly GCF_002156405.1. Taxonomy (NCBI): domain Bacteria; kingdom Pseudomonadati; phylum Pseudomonadota; class Gammaproteobacteria; order Pseudomonadales; family Pseudomonadaceae; genus Pseudomonas; species Pseudomonas sp. SCPG-7. The sequence goes on from NZ_MVOO01000001.1 coordinate 723,512, forward strand.
CGTATCGATAGAAGCTCTGCCCCAGCACCTGATTGAGCAGGTAGGAAATCTGATTGCGGCTGTACCCGCACTCCTTCGCCACCCGTTGCAGATCCAGCTCGGGATCGAGGTAAGGCTGTTGCCGTTCAAAATATTGCTGCAGGTCTTCGGCCATGAAACTGATCTGGCGCGGTGACAGGCCCAGTCGACTCACCGCCGGACGCTGGCTGGGAGCGACGGTGCCACTGGTTGGCGTGCGAACCAGCGAGGCGTATTCGTTGACCCGCCAGATCAGGCCGTCCTTCACCGTGATCGCTTCACTGGAACGGAACGACACCAGTCCGTCGCCACCGCGCAAGGTCACTTCGTACTGAATGTAGGCAGTGTTGCCATCCACGCGGATCCGGTCGCAATGCTCCAGCGCTTCGTCGGATTCTCGCGGCATGCTGACACGCACGTACTCACGTAACTCATCAAAACCGAGCACCCGGTTCTGAAAGAAATCGTTGTACTGAACGTCCGGGTGGTACAACGCCATGACGCTGTCCAGGTCGCGATGTTTCCAGCTCAAGTGATAGCGCATGACCGTAGCGGCCGTGGCCGGGGTCTGTTCTGGGCCGTCGTCGTCGACATGCATAAAGGGCTCTGAGCAAAAGAACCGAGCTTGCCCAACTTCATCCAAACGATCAACGAGCAAACCGTAGTGGCCTTTTGGCGATGACTGTTCAAGGCGTGACTTACATCAAAAAACGCGCAGCAATCGCAAAATGAACTGAAAAATCTCACGGAAAATTCACATGCGGGTGCTACTTTTAACGTCACTGACCGGTTGAGCCAATGAAGGCTCTTCCCACCTAACGTGAGCAAAAGGAAGCGCTCGATGAAGAAGGCGGGCAACACATGAATAAAGGCTCCAGTAAAGTCACGTTTCCCAATGCGTGCCAACTGATGCGTTGGCACTTTCATCCCATGGGTTTCGAAGCGACGATGGATGCGCCGGGCAGCATGATTGCCCGTCTGTTTGATCGTGCCAGCGGTGAAACCATGATCGCCATCGCCGGTATTCCTTGTGCGACGGTGATGAACGCGGCCGATGTCGAGCGCATCATTGAGGCTGTGGAAGACGAACTGGAGGCTTTCATTCCTCCGGAGTCTCTCAAGAGTTACGCATAAACTATTGTTTTATATAAAAAAGCCCGCTAATTCAGGCGGGCTTTTTTGTGCTTGCGTGCTACGCGTTTTGCGGCTGTTTCCGGTGATCAGCGAAGAACGCCTTGCCTTGAGCAACCCGATCGGACGCCCTTGGCATGTTCACGGCCTGAGTTTCCTGCGGCTCGACGTACCAGTAGCAATGGCTGACCGCCCGGGTGATACCAACGTAGGCCAGCCGCAGAATCTCGTCATTTTGCGCCGTATCATAAGGCTCGCTGTCGCCAGCCTTACCCAGTCCAGCCATCCGATACACCTGGTTCTTGTAGGGCGAACTGGTCAGGTGCTGGCAGTCACCGAGCAGGAACACCGCATCCGCCTGCAGCCCCTTGGCGCTGTGGTAAGTCAGCTGTTTCAGCCGTCGCGCTTCGTACGGCAAGCTCGAATCGACATTAACTACCGACTGAATATGCTGCTCAATCAATGACTTATCACTGCTTTTTCGATAGAGCATCAAGATCGAATCGCCACGATTGTAATGTTCGGCCAAGCGCTGCCCCATGGCCTGGTCATCGCGCTCCAGGACATTGACTGGCTGCATTGCCTTGGGAGCACCGCTGGCCTTGGCCTTCTTGCCGGGGATTGCCGGCGCGGCGCGGACGATGTGTTCGGCAGCATCGATGATGTGCTGATGGCTGCGATAGTTGTCACTGAGCATCACCCGAGTAGTGCACGGCGACGGAAATTCCTTGTTGAACTCCATGAAGTAACTCGGCGAACTGCCACGCCAGCCGTAGATCGACTGCCAATCGTCGCCGACACACAGCAACGAAGAACGCTGCGCACCCCGCCCGACATGCATGGCCGGGCCGCGACTGCGGATTTCCGCGAGGCTGGCGCGGATCCACGAGACGATTTGCGGCGATACGTCCTGAAACTCGTCGATCATCAAGTGCGACATAGGCCGCAGCAGCTCATCACTCAGCAGCTTCAGGTTCTCCGGCGAGTGCTCGCTGAACAGCGCAAACATTCGGTTGTAGGTCATCACCGGCGGCTTCTGATCGAGCAAGTGATCTTCGAGGGCACGCCAGAACAGGCTCAGCGCCTCAAAGAAGAATCGGTCGGGGTCGTCTTTGGCAAAACTCATGCGGCCGACGGCATCCGGCACGTCCAGCCCAAGGTTTTCGATAAAGCCGGCCGCCGCAACAAAACAGTCCAGTAACGGCGCCGAAACCAGTTCACCTTTGACCTTGTAATCGAAGCCCGGACCGGCGCTCGCGTCGCCGGCCAATGTCGCCAACACCCGCTTCGATGCTTCGTAGCTATCCAACCAAATCAATGGCTTACGACAGAAAGCTTGAAACAGGGTGCGTTTCACGGCCCATTCAGCGCGCAGGCTGAGCTTGGCGTTGGGGCGGCAGATTTGCGGGTTTTCCCGGGGATCGAAGCCGAGCACCACCCAGGCATCGAGGCTGGGAATGTAGCCGTGGCAGTGAAAGGTCGAACCGTTGATCTCGAACGTCTGCCGGCTGGGCTCAATGCCCTTGATCGGCCAGGCACCGGCGCGAAACCACAGGTCTTCGATGGCATCGCACAGTTCTTCGTCGCGTTTGGCCGCCAGTTCGGTCACCGCCATGCGCTTTTGCACGTCCGGGTGATCGCGCTCAAGCTCCTTGAGCTGCAATGCTGCTTTGGCCAGTGGTTGAATCAACTGGCTGAAACGTTCGTCTTGATTGAATAACCGGTGGTAGCACGCGTTGAGCTGCTGGCGCTGGGCATCATTGATTCGCAGATCGAACGGGTTGCTGTCGACCTCCTCGTCAGTGCCTTGTGGCCGATTGCTTAGATTTTCAAAAGCCTGCAAGCGTTCGAACCCCGGCAGACTGCGTACCATCGGCAAAATGCGTGAGTGAAAGGTGCGCACCAGTTCCCGCGCCTGTTGCAGGCTCAATGGCTGGCCCCAGAGCGCGAACATCTCGATCAGCTTATTGATGAAGTCCTTGCGCGACTCACGAGTGAAGGTCACCACGGTCATCGAATCCAGCTCAAACCCCAGATAATGCGTGAGCAACAGGATGCGCAGCACCAACGTGGTCGACTTGCCTGCCCCGGCCCCGGCGATCACCGAGGTCGAGGGAGTGTCACTGAAAATCATCTTCCATTGAGCGAGGCTTGGCTGGGCATGCGCGGGCAGCAGGCGCGCCACATCGGCTTTCATGCGCTTCTTCAGGTCGGCGCTGAGTGGCAGACGCCAGTCGTCGAACAGATGATTATCGACGCTCGGCGGACGATGCTCGGTGCTGCGACTGTCACGAATCAACAGCACCTGCCGGCCTTCTTCCAGGCCTTCGAGTTTCCCCTCCTTGATGCCGTACTCCACGCCAGCGGTGTGTCCGCTGCGAAAACCGTCCGCCTGGCCGTGTAGCCACGACGCACGGTGTTGAGCGCGCAAGCGTGTCAGGCCGTGGCCGAAGAAACGCGCGGCGAGACGCTTGAACCATGGCATCTCGGCCAGTGGACGGAGTTCGGGAGGCAGATCGGGAGTGTGTTGCGCCACGCTGAGGGGCTCCAGTGTGTGAGGCTGTTGCGGCTATGGTGTCTTTATTTGCCCCTGAGTTCTAGCGAAATGCTTACAGCTCATTGGTTTAGGCGATGAAGTGAAAGTGGGGTGAGATCGTTTCGAACCCGCTTCTCATCAACGGATTCGATGAGAATGCCGCACTTTTTACGCTTTTTCTCGATGATTGACTGATGGATGATGCCCGTCATTAACCGACGGTCTCGCTTCGTGGCTCTGGCGTTGCGCCCCATGACGGACCTTTTGAGGAGACGATCATGCTTGAACTCAGACCTTTCAACACGCTGGGCGGCGCTCATCACGGCTGGCTGGATGCCCATCACCACTTTTCGTTCGCCGAATACTACGACCCGCAACGCATGAACTGGGGCAATCTGCGGGTGTGGAATGACGACGTGATCGCCGCCGGCACCGGGTTCCCGTTACACCCGCACCGCGACATGGAAATCATCACCTATGTGCGTGAAGGTGCGATTACTCACCAGGACAACCTTGGTAATAAGGGACGCACTGAAGCCGGCGACGTGCAGGTCATGAGCGCCGGTACCGGCATCGCACACAGCGAATACAACCTGGAAGACAAGGAGACCCGAATCTTTCAGATCTGGATTCTGCCGACGGAAATCGGGGCGCCGCCATCGTGGGGTGCCAAACCGTTCCCCAAAGGTCAGCGCGAAGGCTTTGTCACCCTGGCCAGCGGCAAGGATGGCGATGATCAGAGCTTGCGCATTCGCGCCGATGCGCGATTGGTTGCAGCCAATCTCAAGGCGGGAGAAACCGCTGAGTATCAACTGGATGCAGGACGCCGTGCGTATCTGGTGCCCGCCACCGGCCTGATTGAAGTCAATGGCTTGCGTGCGCAAGCTCGAGATGGCGTTGCCGTCGAGCAGGAGGCGGTACTGACGGTGACGGCACTCGAAGACAGCGAAATCGTTTTGGTGGATCTGGCTTAGATTGCGGGTATGAAAAAGGGTGACCAATTGGATCACCCTTTTTACACAGGATTTAACGGCTGCCAACCTTGTGGCGAGGGAGCTTGCTCCCGCTGGGGCGCGAAGCGTCCCTGTTTTGCGACCGCTTTGCAGCGGAGCGGGAGCGAGCTCGCTCGCCACAGTTTCTTTGGTGATTACTACTATTTCGTGGAAATAGCACCATCCACCAAGGTTTGCGCTTCAGCCACCAGCTGCTTTAGGTGGTCGTCGCCAATGAAGCTTTCAGCGTAGATCTTGTAGATGTCTTCGGTGCCCGAAGGACGCGCGGCGAACCAACCGTTTTCGGTCATCACCTTCAAACCGCCGATGGCCTGATCGTTGCCCGGCGCATGGCTGAGAATGCTCTGAATCTTCTCGCCCGCCAGTTCGGTCGACGTCACTTGCTCTGGCGACAGTTTGCTCAGCAGGGCTTTCTGCTCAGGGTTGGCCTTGGCATCGACGCGCACCGAGAACGGTTCGCCCAGCTCATCGGTCAGGGCGCGATAGGCCTGGCTTGGGTCACGACCGGTACGCGCGGTCATTTCAGCCGCCAGCAGAGCTGGAATCAGGCCGTCCTTGTCGGTACTCCAGACGCCGCCATCCTTGCGCAGGAACGAAGCGCCGGCACTCTCCTCGCCACCAAAACCCAATGAGCCGTCGAACAGGCCATCGGCAAACCATTTGAAACCGACCGGGACTTCATACAAGCGCCGACCCAGGCGCTTGGCCACACGATCAATCAGGCCACTGCTGACCACGGTTTTACCCACGGCAGCGTCGGCGCGCCATTGCGGGCGGTTCTGGAACAGGTAATCGATGGATACCGCCAGATAGTTGTTCGGTGCCAGCAGACCACCCGACGGGGTGACGATGCCGTGACGATCGTGATCCGGGTCGCAGGCGAAGGCCACGTCGTAACGTTCCTTGAGGCCGATCAATCCTTGCATCGCATGGCTGGACGATGGGTCCATGCGAATCTGACCGTCCCAATCGACTGTCATGAAACGGAACGTCGAATCGACCTGTTTGTTAACAACGTCCAGATCAAGACGATAATGCTCGGCAATCGCCGACCAGTAACGCACCCCTGCTCCACCCAGCGGATCGACACCCAGGCGCAACTTGGCGCCACGAATGGCATCGAAGTCGATCACGTTGATCAGGTCGGCGACGTAGGTGTTGAGGTAGTCATGGCGGTGCGTGGTGCTCGCCTTGAGCGCCTGCTCGTAGCTGATGCGTTTGACACCCGCCAGCTTGTTGGCCAGCAGTTCGTTGGCCTTGGCTTCGATCCACTTGGTGATATGGGTGTCGGCCGGGCCGCCATTGGTAGGGTTGTATTTGTAGCCACCGCTTTGTGGCGGGTTGTGCGACGGCGTAATCACGATGCCATCGGCCAGACCCGAGGTGCGGCCACGGTTGTAGCAGAGAATCGCATGCGAAACCGCCGGCGTCGGCGTGTATTCGTCGCCTTCGGCGATCATCACGGTCACGCCGTTGGCCGCCAGCACTTCCAGCGCACTGGCTCCTGCCGGGGTCGACAGTGCGTGAGTGTCGATACCGACAAACAACGGGCCATCAATGCCCTGTGCTTCGCGATACAGGCAGATGGCCTGGCTGATCGCCAGAACGTGCCACTCATTGAAGCTCAGGTCAAAGGAGCTGCCCCGATGCCCGGAAGTACCAAACGCCACACGCTGGGTGGAAATAGAAGCATCCGGTTGGCCGGTGTAATAAGCCGTTACCAGTCGCGGGATATCGACCAACAATTCTGCCGGTGCCGGTTTGCCCGCAAAAGGACTGATAGTCATGCAAAACCTCTGAAATAGAGTGGTTCAGGAAATACAGCGCAGTTTACTGGCAGTTTGACCGCAGCGCGACGGGATCTATCCGACGCTTTCCAACGTTCATTCCACAGCAGCCAGTCGCAATGCATCCCCCAGCATTGCAATCGCTCCGCTCAAGCCGGTTTCCCCCTGATCCAGTAGGTTCAGACGCAGATGCCGACGGTGCAAACCCTGCAAACTGAACAGCGCCCCCGGCGCGATCAGAATCTGTTGTCTGAGCAGGCGCTGAAACACGTCGCGCATGTCCACCGGACGCCTTGCCCGCACCCAGACAGTCGCGCCGCCTTGCGGCTCAACGACCTGCAGTGCATCGCCCAAGCGTTCGCGCAGCAAATGGATCATGGGCGTTCGACGCTCCCTGAGCAGCCGGCGAAGGACATGCAGATGCTGATCGATCCGACCGTTTCCATACAGTCGAGCGATAGCCTTCTGGCGGATGGGCGACAGTCGGAACGAACGCATCAGAAAATGTCGCAGTAATTCGCTCTTCCATTGGCGCGACAACACGAACCCGTAAGGTGCTTCGATTCCGATGAATTTTTCGAACGTGGAGAAGACCAGCAGTCGATCTGGATCCAGCAAGTCACGCAGGCAATCGCCGTCCATGACTTCGCCAAGCTCACCATAACAATCGTTTTCCAGAACCCAGGCGCCGTGTTTGACAAGCAGCCCGGCGATGCGGCTGCGATTGCCTGCAGGAACCTGTGTGCCACGCGGCATACTCAACCCCGAAGAAAGCACCACCAACCTGACATGTTCAGTGTTGAGCAGCGCTTCCAGGCGTTGCGGTTCCAGACCGCCGCAGGCCTGCAGGGGCAACTCGATTACGCGTACCTCTGCTGCCTGCAGCAGCCGCAGTATGACCCAGTCGCAGGGCGATTCAACCAGAACCGTTGCGTGTTTGAGCTGTAGAACGGCAACCAGAATTTCCAGCACCCCGCGCAGATCCGCACCGATGTAGACATCCTCGGCGTGCCAGCACTGCTGCGGTGAAGTGGTATAGCGGGCTGCCACGACCGTGCGTAATTCAAATTCACCGCAAGGCTGATCAAGCGGCGTTGGTTGCCGGGGGTACTGCCGCAGGAGTTCGCGTTCGAGCAATAGCAACGGGCTGTCCAGCGATTGCACGGAGACCGGGTCTTCGGCGCTCAACAGCCGCATTCCCGGGCGCCGCGCATTGACGTAGAGGGTTTCAAGCAGATCATTGCCAACGGCTGGAGACGACAGATCCGCTAACGCCCGGGCGTAATAACCGGACTTGGCAACTGAATAGACCCGCCCTTCTTTCTCCAGCAACGAATAAGCATATTGAATGGTCGAAATCGACACATTCAGACGCTCTGCCAGCTGACGCAGCGACGGTAGCCTGGTGCTGTCATTACCGGCCGTCTCCGCCATCAATCGCATCAAGTAACGATAAACGGCCTGATAAGCGAAACCGGGCTCTCGTACCCCTTTCATGAGCCCGATACCGGGACGACAGTCGCTCTGAAGGATGAATCACTCACCTCAACGCTCCGCTGACCGGCCACCCACGCCGGTGTCGGCATTACCAGCATCCTCCGCCGCGCCTCCTGCCGACCGGGCAGCACCACGGGCCGGCAGTGGCTCCATGGCGTAGAGATGCCCGATCAGCCTGATCGGCAGCCCGCTGACATCCGTCATCCATTGCAACACTTGCTCGGGGCCGTGCAACCCTTGCATGGCCCGGTGCAAATCGGGCAATGCCACCAACATGCCGGGATGACAACTGCGCAGAAACCGCTCAAGCCCGGCCCCCCGTTCGATGAACGGCGTGAACAGCAAACACACCCATTGCGCTTCGTTAAGACCGTAGGTCTGGTGCAGAGCTGTTGCCGCCTCTTCACGCAACTCCTCAGTCTGCTGTAACCCTAGCCTCGCGATCATCTGCTCACAAACCGGATCCGGCACTTGCATTTGCTGCATTCTTACCAGCGTGCGCTGAACATGTTCCGCAAAACCGCATTCATAACCGCTTCCGTCAATGAACTCGGCCTCAAGGCCGCGAAGATGAGCCTCAATCAAAGGATCGGCGTATTCACCTTCGCCCTGGTGAAATACCCACTCCTCCGCCTGAAACCCGAGAAACTCGCTAAGCAAAGGCCAGCGCTCCTCCAGTTTGCCCACCGCCATGTCGTGAATATCGACGAATGTAGTGCGACGGCAAGACTCGAATCCGTCCTCGGGACGCCAGCGCAATAACTGGGATTCGGCGTAAAGACCGCGATACAGATCCCCTCCCAGGCCGTCGAGAACCGCGAACAAGTCGTCGAATGAGACTGCATTGGATGGCAGAGCCTCCAGGCCGGCTTTCTGCACCGCTCGCGCGAGATCATTGATGAATTGCTTCTGGCGCCGCGGCGACTCACTGGCAACCCAGGCGTCAACACCATTGTTCCAGCGGGCAATCTGGCCGCAAAACTCGGCCCGCGCCAGGCAAACGTCGTCCCACAATTCAAGTGGCTCGTCCCTTGCCCGGCGATGCCCCATCATCAGAAGATTAATGCGATTGGCATCCGCACTGTCATTGTCGGGTGACTTCTGGTGATTGAACGGCAGTACTTGACGATGATCCACCATCAGCATTTCGACCCGGGGGTCATCATAAAGAAACAGTGCAGCAAAGCTGCGGTGCAGATTGTCGAGTGCGGCACCGCCCATGCTGCCGCTGCGCAGGACGGCGACACGCAACTGGAAGGTGGCGGGTGCGCGGCCGGCGATACTCAGCTGAGCGGCGCGCAACAACGCCAGGGTGTAGCAGCTGTCACGAGTACCGGACGATGTCACCAGAACCTTGTAGTCCCCCATGCGTTCCGCTCCGCCAGCGGCGACCATCAGCCGCTGGATCAGCAACTGCAGCGCAGTCCGTTCGGCTCTGGAAAAGAAACTCAGCAAGCGTTGCAGTACTTGCTGGTAGACATAGTTCATTGCCTGATCATGGATCGTGCTCATCAGTACTTTACCCGGCGTAAAAAATTCGTATCGCACATCAGTGAAGACACTGGCGCAATAATTCATCAATAAGTAATAGACGATCAAATACTAACACTTATGATTTTGAAGTTATTTGAAACACTTGCACCTGAGAAGTCGACAATAACGCCACCCTAAGTGACGTAAACCCCTGCCAGCGCTGGGTTTTCCCTGGCAGAAAAACATCTGAGGAAACTTCTTACAGCGTCCCACGGACATTGAGTACAAGAAAAGCAGAACGATAATAGGAAAGACCCTACACCGATTAAACAGAAACCGGCATATCGCTCGCGAGATGAATTATTCAACACGGAATAGAAAACAGAATGCACAGACATGGCTCATTCCTTGAGATGAAAGTAATCATTCAATTATCAGGGCTTAGAGGGCGATTAAAAGATACAGATCGCGAGCAAAAACCGGTTCAGATGCACAGGCAGCCAGGCACTGAATCCGGCAACTGTTGTGATGGCAAGGGAGCAACACGCTGGAGTCCGTGGGGCCACGGACTCTGATCGGAGGGGGAGTTACGCGGGTTCGACCTGCAGGGCGACCCGCTCGCGGCATGGGCATTCGTCCATGTAACGATGCGCTTCAACGAACTCGTTGAACGGGAAGACCCGAGTCTTGAGCGGCAGCAATACGCGGTCGGCGGTGAGCTGGTTGATGTCACGCAGGGCCCGCTGCAAGGCGACGTGGTCCTGAGTGATACCGAGCTCGGGTTTGCCGGTGAAATTGCCGATGCAGTGCACAAAGAACTGGATGTTCTTCTGAAAGGCCGCACAGGCCGGAAATGGTGTCTGATTACCGCCTTGCAGGCCATACAAAACGAGGCTGCCACGCGGCGCAAGCACATCACCGAGCAACGACATCTGCGGGCCGCCAAGACCGTCAAAGACCACATCGACACCACGGTTGTCGGTGATTTTGTTGATTCGCATCAACAGATCTTCTTCCTCGGTGACGATGACTTTCTCGGCACCCAGCGACAGCAGGTATTCACGCTCATCTGCGGTTTTCGTCGCGGCAATCACCCTCACCCCCATGGCTTTGCCCAACTGGACAAAGGACGGACCGGCGCAATGGCTGGCGTCAGTGACCAGGGCAAACTGCCCGGGTTTGACCCGCGCCAGATCGGCATAGGCGAAATAGGCGATCAACAGCGGCGTGTAATGCACGCTGGCTTCGATCGGGCTGAGCACATCCGGATAGCGAGTCAGCGCGGTGCGCGGCAAAACAATCTGCTCGCCGTACACCGGGTAGTCGTTCGGGCTTTCGGCGGGAAAACTGGCCACCTTGTCGCCAACCGACAGGTCGTCGACACCGTCACCGATCGCGGTGACCACGCCGGCCATTTCATGGCCGAGACCGGACGGCAAGCGTGCCTGGGACGAGGCCAGGTTCTGACGCCAGAGAATGTCATACCAGCTGATGCCGATCGCTTCGACACGCACCTGCACTTCGCCAGGACCTGGCTGAGCGGCCGCATGCTCTTCGCATTTGAGCACCTCGGCCGGACCAAACTTGTGAAAACGGATCGTGCGGGACATCGCAAACCTCGTCAAAGTAACCTCTAATGCCCTGAACTCTATCTGGGCTTTTGACCCAAGACTATCAGTGGCTATTAATAGTCGACATGCCTGTCATTGATTCCGCAGTATGAACGGCATTGGCAAAATCGATGAAAAAATGCCGCAACCGGCTCGGTAAAGCTGAATTTAGCGGTGCAGAGTACCAGCCTTTCCCCGTAATATTCATGCCGGCCATTGTTCTCATATGGTCGCTCTCGTCAAGCTTGATGACTCTGCCAGGACTCCAGATGAATCGTAATGACCTGCGTCGTGTCGACCTGAACCTGTTGATCGTGTTCGAAACCCTGATGCACGAACGCAGCGTGACCCGCGCCGCCGAGAAGCTGTTTCTCGGCCAGCCGGCGATCAGTGCGGCGCTCTCGCGCCTGCGCAGCCTGTTCGATGACCCGTTGTTCGTGCGCACCGGACGCAGCATGGAACCGTCCGCACGCGCCGTGGAAATCTTCGCCCTGCTCTCGCCGGCACTCGACTCGATTTCCACCGCTGTCAGCCGCGCGGCGGAATTCGATCCGGCCACCAGCACCTCGGTATTTCGTATCGGCCTGTCCGATGACGTCGAGTTCGCCCTGCTGCCGATGCTGCTCAAGCGCCTGCGCGCCGAAGCACCGGGGATTGTCCTCGTCGTGCGCCGGGTCAACTACATATTGATGCCAAGCCTGCTGGCCTCCGGCGAAATTTCCATCGGTGTCAGCTACACCACCGACCTGCCGGCCAATGCCAAGCGCAAGGTCTTGCGGCGCAGCCAGCCGAAACTGCTGCGCGCCGACACGGTGCCCGGCCCACTGAGCCTCGACGACTACTGCGCCCGCCCCCATGCGCTGGTGTCGTTCGCCGGCGACCTCAGTGGCTTCATTGATGAAGAGCTGGAGAAACTCGGGCGCAAGCGCCACGTGGTGCTGGCCGTGCCGCAGTTCAACGGCTTGAGCACGTTGCTGGCCGGAACCGACATCGTCGCGACGGTGCCGGATTACACGGCGGATGCGCTGACGGCGGCGGGCGGTGTGCGCGCAGAAGATCCACCGTTGCCGACGCGCACGTTTGAGCTGCACATGGCCTGGCGTGGATCGCAGGACAACGATCCAGGGGAGCGCTGGTTGCGGTCGCGGATTCAGATGTTTTTTGGCGACCCTGAGAGTCTCTAGGCGTCGCCGGGCAGGCTGTTTGGCTGATCATTTCTGCCTTTTCATAGACCATGGAGATCCATCCACTTACAGAGAATTGCTACATTGGGGGCACATCTGAGGGCATGCTTTGGATGGTTTGAAAAGGATGCCCCCAACCTAAGGTTCGACAGCCCCTTCTCGGAAAAGGCATACGCTACTGCTCGCAACCACCATCGCACGAACTGTTTTGATCAGTAGCAATAGAGTGTAGGCTCTACTCTACTAGTCTCGATGTCTGTTCTAAACCGATTGTCGTAAGCAGTGATGACAGCTTTGGGTCGACATGAGTCAGTCGCCGTAGATGGCAGTCTAGCGATGCCGTTCAGTCGGCACAGGCAATGAGCGCGGAAATAATCCAGAGCTAAGTTAGAGCTGCTTCCAGAGCATACTGATCCACGATGTCGCCAGACTCGAAAATTCCTGTCTCTACGATTTTTTCTAGAGCATTTTCGATGTCCTGAAAACCCAATCTGACATTATTTACACACTCTGGCCCGTTAGCGGCCGTACCGAGTGACATTTGCACACGATCAAAGCGGAATACTTTGGGCCATAACCCATTGAAACTACTTGTTATAGTCATGGAATTGAAACAGTCAACTGTAACAAGTCCATGAGTTCGAATCCCACCGCCTCATCCGTATTTGATACGACAAAGCCATGATTATTCAGGGCTTTGTCGTTTGTGAGGTAAGCGATTGTAATCGCGGATTTCGTAAATCCTTTCCGCATGATTTGTTCGGTTTCCGCAACCAAAACTAACAACCGTGTCTACAGGATCGCTCGGTTGATCTTAATTGGAGGGTCGAATTTAACCGATTGGCATATCACGCCATAGACCTGACGGAACGAATACGATGCCGCTGATTAAAAGTCTGGCGGTGCGCATCAACCCGCAGTCCGCTATTTTCCCATCCTTTAACCCTACTTCAACAGTAAACTCGCCCGTCGGGTGTTCGATCGACAAGCGCTTCATATCACCTTCCTCCACAACTGCCATGCCCTCCGCAACACTGCCTTCAATTAGGCTGGCAGCAGCTACACTGACGGCGCCAAACACACCAATGCTGGTGTGGCATCGATGGGGAATGAAACTGCGTGTGCTGATGGCCCCACCTATTTGCGGTGGTGCAATCAAGCACATCTTCGGCACGTTGCGCTGGCTCACATCTCCCAGGTTCATACGTCGCCCCGCTTGCAGTCGAATGGACTCCAGACGCTGTTTCAGTGAAGCATTGACGTCGAGTTGCGCAGGACTCTCATAGCCACTGCAACCAAGCTCTTGCGCGTTGATCAGCACTACGGGCATGCCGTTATCGATGCAGGTCACTTCAACGCCGTCGATCACGTCCCGGGCGCTGCCGGTCGGCAACAGGGCGCCGCAACTGGCGCCAGCGATATCCTTGAATTCGACAATCAATGGTGCGGCCTGTCCTGGCACGCCGTCGATACGCGCGTCGCCGTCATAGCGCACCTCACCATCAGAGGTTGGTACATGGGCGATGGCGATCTGTCCGGTGTTTTCCATGTAGATCCGCACTGGGGTGACGTCGGCTATCGCCGCCACCAACCCGCGCTCGATGGCGAACGGGCCGACACCGGCGAGGATGTTTCCGCAGTTCTGACCGTAATCGATGCGCGGCTCATCCACCAGCACCTGGGCGAAAAGGTAATCGACATCTGCACCCGCGCGGCTTGACGGTCTGATGATCGCCACTTTGCTGGTCAGTGAATCACCACCGCCAATGCCGTCGATCTGCCGCGCATCCGGCGAGCCCATCACCGCCAGCAACACGCGGTCTCGCAGCGCAGGCTCTTGCGGTAAATCGTCGGCCAGAAAGTAAGCGCCTTTCGACGTACCGCCGCGCATCAACAGACAGGGAATGCGGGTCTGCGCCATGCTCAGTCTCCCAGCTCTTCAAGATTGTCGACGTAACGCAAACCCTTTTCCGCCAAGCGCGCGCGCATGTTGTAGATGTCCAGACCCAGTTCGCCCTTGGCCAAGCGCAAGGCCTTCTGTTCCTCCAGGTCGGCCCGGGCGCGACTGGCTTCGACGACTTGCTGCACCTCGGTACGTCGCACGATCACAACACCATCGTCATCCGCAACCACCACATCACCCGGGTGCACCAGTTGCCCGCCGCACACCAGCGGCAGGTTGACCGAGCCCAGGGTTTCTTTGATTGTGCCTTGGGGGCTGATGGCGCGGGACCAGACCGGGAAGCCCATTTCGCGCAGGGTGTGGGTGTCGCGCACGCCCGCATCAATTACCAGCGCCCGAACGCCGTGAGCCTTGAGCGAGGTGGCCAAAAGGTCGCCGAAGTAGCCGTCTGTGCAAGGTGAACTCGGCGCAACCACCAGAATATCACCGGGCCGGCATTGTTCGACGGCCACATGGAACATCCAGTTGTCGCCCGGAGCGACGAGTACCGTGATGGCTGAACCACTGATTACCGAGCCTTGTTGAATTGGTCTGATCGAAGCCGCGAACAGTCCTTTGCGGCCTTGTGCTTCATGAATAGTCGCCACCCCGAAGCGATTCAACTCATCGACCAGCGCCGCTTCGGCCCGCTGAATATTGCGCACGACAACGCCAGTCTTGCCGATATGTTCGCTCATCCCAGATTCTCCGTGACACGCGGGAAAATACTCTGATAACCCTCGCCATAGACGATGTTGCGGGTTGAGGTGATCCCGACATTACGTTTGGCTTGCACACCGCGCTGCAGGGCAACGCGCGTGTAGTACTCCCACAAATGTTCCTGACCGGCCATGCACTGGATGGCCGCGTACTTCTTGTCCCAGACCTCCGTGATGTCGAGCAATACATCGGGGCGCCATTCGCATTGCTCGGGCTGGTGCGGCTCGAAACTGTAGACCGGCGGTGCGCCGACGATTTTCTCACCCGGTTTATAGCCTTCGGCCTGGGCGATGATGCGCGCCTCCTGCGTCAGGTTCATGGCCAGCGGGTGATCGTAGTTGTACGGGTCCTTGAGCGAGTGACTGAGGACGAACTCCGGCTGCACCCGGCGGAACACATCGGCAAGGCGGAACAAGGTTTCCTTGTCGGCGCGCATCGGGTAATCGCCGATATCGAAGAACTCGACACTGGCCCCGAGAATATCGGCGGCGGCCTGAGCCTCTTCGCGACGTGCGGCTTTGACCTTGTCTTCGCTCATCTCGCCCTTGCGCCACAGCTTGGCGGATTCGCCGCGCTCACCGAACGACAGGCAGACAATGTGAACGTGGTAACCCTGCTGGGCATGCAGAGCGATGGCGCCACCGGCACGCCAGACAAAATCGGCTGAGTGGGCGCTGACGACCAGCGCGTTTCTGGTTGAATCGATCATTGCGGATTCTCCTTTAGCGTTGCGAAAGAGCATCGCATCGCACCCCGCCGACGGAGTAATGCGTTCGAGTGTTCGAGGTATGCGTTTTTTTTATTGCCACTCGAAAATATCGGCGGCATAGTCGTCGAATTCGCCGACCCGCAGAGCCCTTGTCCATGGAAAACCTTGAACTGCCGAGCCTGATGCACGTGCGCGCCTTCGTCCGCGTGGCTGATCACGGCAGCGTCTCCAAGGCTTCAGTCGCGCTGTACCGGGCGCAATCGGTGGTCACCCGCTCCATTTCCGAATTCGAAGAACGGCTGGGCGTAATGCTGTTCGAGCGCCATGCCAACGGTATGCGTCTGACCAATTTCGGAGAGCGTTTGCTGCCCCGAGCGCGACGGGTGCTGGCGGAGCTTGGGAGCGTGCCTACATTGCTCGGCCTAGGCGAAAAAGCCGCGATTGAACCGCTTTATCTGTTCCAGGCGCGACGCCTGCAAGTGTTCATCAAACTCTGTGAAACCCACCATATGCAGACCGTGGCCAGTCTGCTGGGCCTGAGCCAACCGGCCGTCAGTTCGACGCTGAAAGTGCTGGAAAACGGCTGCGGCCAATCGCTGTTCGAGCGCACGCCACGCGGCTTGCAGCCGACCCGCGCCAGTCATGACATCCTGTTTGCAATCCGCCGTGCGCTGAACGAGTTGCGCCATATCGACACCGATATCACCGCCCTTCGCGGCGCCTTGCACGGTGTTGTGCACGTCGGTGCCCTGCCCCTCGGCCGCACGCGCATTCTGCCCGAGGCCATCGTGCGCCTGATGGCAGAGCATCCCGGCATTCAAGTGATCACCAATGAAAGTCCCTTCGACCTGCTGGCGACCGAGTTGCGTGCCGGCGATGTGGATTTCATTTTGGGTGCGCTGCGTTCATCGACCTATGCCAGCGACCTGGTCGGCGAGTCACTGCTGACGGAAGAAATGGTCGTGCTTGCGCGGCGTGATCATCCGCTCTGCGGCAACGGCGATTTGCAGAATCATCTGGGCAACGCGCGCTGGGTATTGCCTCGTGCTGGCTCACCGGCGCGGACGATGCTCGAGGAATGCTTCGCCGGTTTCGGCATTCCGGCGCCTTCCCCGGTGGTGGAAAGCGCCGACATGGCGATCATTCGCGGACTGTTGTTACGCTCGGACATGCTCGCGGCCGTTTCAGCGCATCAACTGGAACAGGAAATCACTAGCGGCGAGTTGTGCATTTTGCCGCTGGAGTTGAAACAGACCGCCAGAGCCATTGGCCTGACCTACCGCAGCGGCTGCCTGCACTCACCGGTGGCGCAGGCGTTGATGGAAATGATCCGCCAGGTGATCCAGGCACAGGCCGCTGAGGCGCTTAAAGCAGGTTCAACGGATAGCTGATGATCAAGCGATTCTCGTCGAACTCATTGCTGCTGTAATCGCGGCGAATGCTCGAGTTGCGCCAGCGCAGGTTGAGGTTCTTCAACGCACCGCTTTGCAGTGTGTAGCCCAACTCGGATTCGCGCCCCCATTCCTTACCGTCGGTGACGGCCCCGCTGTGCACGTCGTCGCCGCTGATGTAACGGTTCATCAGGGTCAGACCGGGCACGCCGAGTACGGCGAAATTGTAGTCATGGCGTAGTTGCCAGGATTTCTCCCGCGCATTGTCGTAGCTGTTGTTGTAGCTGTCGTTGGCCAAGGTTCCGCCGCTGGTGCCGTTGACTCTCATCCAGGCATCATCGCCGCTGAGCTTTTGCAAACCGAGGTAAAACGTGTTGCCGCCGTAGCGTGCCGACAGCAATGCCGAGAACGTGCGGTTGTCCAGATCGCCTGCGCGGGCACTGCCATCCTCGCGACCCCAGAAGTAGCCAAGATTGGCGCCCAGCGTCCAGTCACCCAGTGGTTGGCTATGAACCAGTTGCAGATACTGTTGCTGATAGATGTCCTTTAGCTGAGCATTCCACACGCCGATCATCGTGCGCTTTTCGTTGAACGCGTATTCGCCGCCGACGAAGTTGAAACGGTCAGAGGTAAACGCGGTTTTGCCCTGCATGAACATGTCTTCCATGCTTGAATCGTTGCGCGGACTATTCTGCCGGAACTGACCGCCATACAAGGTCAACCCGGCGATATCCTGTGAAGTGACCTGACCGCCACGAAAGGTTTGTGGCAATGAGCGACCGTCGTCGGAACGCAATATCGGCAACACTGGCATCCACTCGCCGAGCTTGATTTCGGTCTTGCCGATTTTCATTTTCCCGGCGACAGCCAGGCGCCCAAATTGATCGGCAGGTCGGCCATCACTGTCCAGCGGCAGCAATTGCGTGCCTCCCGTGCCTTGCCCGCCGTCAAGCTTCAGCGAATACAGGCCCAGCACATCCACACCAAATCCGACTGCACCTTGGGTGAATCCAGAGCGGAAATCGAGAATGAAATTCTGCGTCCATTCCTCGGCTTTGCCCTGCGCATTGGCCGGGTTGGTGAAGTTGCGATTGATGTAGAAGTTGCGCAGGTTGAGATTGGCCCTGGCGTCTTCCACAAAGCCTGCAGCGCTCGCCTCGACAGGCAGAGCACAAACGGCGGACAGCGTGAAGACTACGCGTGTATTGGCGGTGATTTTCATTGTTATTGTTATCCATTTTTTTGGGATGAAGCAGTCCGCTACGCCCGCATGAGCCGGGCGCAGTGAAGTCATTCAAGGGTGTTGCGAAGCGGCCCGGAGCGAGCCGCCGATGACGCCGTGTCGTTAGTGTGGGGCCTTGCCCGCTACCGAATAGAGCACCTGCTGATTACGGGTTTTCATGAATTCCTCGAGGCTTTGTCCGCGCATTGCCGCGTATATCTGCAGATTCGGCACCCCGACCACGGCAGCGAGTTTTTCCAGCACGAAAAAAATCGCCCCGTAGTGAATCAATCCGCGCCAGTCGCGGCGTCGCAGCAGATCCCGCTCTTCATCGCTCAGCCCTGCTTGATCGAACAGCGCTTCGGGTTGGTCGAGGAAACACTGACGCCAGTGCGGCTCGATCATGCGATGCAAAAACTTGTTCAACCGATAGCCCTTGGCGCTGCGTTCCAGGGTGAACGGATAGGTGCCTGCGAGCCTCTCGATACCCGCCAACTGATGCTGCATGTGCAGCAAGTGCCGCGCGTTGACGTCGACGGGAACGGGCCGATCCTGATTTTCCAGCAGCAGTGTGGCAATGCCGGTCATCGACGGCAGGTAGTAATCCTGGTGCAGGTTTTTCACCGTGGCCGACAGCGCGCCGCGCATGATCAGCCAGGTGATCACTTCCGAACCTTCCATGCCCCCCAGCGCGGCGTACTCGGCGTGGGTCATTTCGGTCAGCCGCTCGGGATCATTGACCAACAGATCAATGAACTGCTGGTCCCACTCCGGGTTGTTGAAACCACAGCGCTCGCCGTGCACCTGGTGGGAAACACCGCCGGTCGCGACGATGGCCACTTTCAGATCCTCGGGGTAACTTTCAATCGCCCGGCGCAGCGCCTGGCCCAACTTGTAGCAACGCCGCGCACTCGGCACCGGGAACTGCAACACGCCAACCTGCAGCGGCACGATCTCCACCGGCCAGTCCGGCTCGCACGGCAACAGCGCCGACATCGGCGAGAAGAAGCCATGGTCGAGCGGTTTGTCGCGGAAGAAACTCATGTCGAATTCATCCGCCACCAGGCTCTCGCCGATGTGCCGCGACAGCGCCGCATGACCAGCGATCCCCGGTAACTCACGTGGATTGCCGCCCTCATCGGCGACTTCGTAGCGATCATCGACACCGAGGGAAAAGGCACCATAGTGATCAAAGAAAAACGACGTCACGTGGTCATTGAAGATATAGAACAGCACATCCGGTTGCTGCTCCTTCAGCCACACCTTGATCGGCTCAAAGCCACGGAAGATCGGCGCCCAGGCGGCCTCATGCTGCTTATCGTGATCGACTGCAAAGCCGATGGTCGGGGTGTGAGATACAGCGAGGCCACCAATGATGCGTGCCATAACGAGTTCCTTTATTGAAAAGATTAATGCGCCAGCAAGGCCCGACTGACTCGGCGCCGTGCATGACCGTTGGCCAGGATCGCCAGTGCAGCGATAAAGGCAGGCACGCTCAACAGGGCAAACAGCAGCGGCAACCCCAACCCGAGGCTGAGCACCGCGCCACCGATGAGCGAACCAAAGATAGCCCCGAAGCGGCCGATACCCAGCATCCAGCTGACGCCCGTGGCGCGGCAGTCCGTCGAGTAGTAACCGGGTGCGAAAGCATTGAGGCCGGTTTGCGCGCCGCTCATACAGAAACCTGCCGCCACCACGCCGAATGCCAGCAGGCCCGATTCAAGGCTGAAGGCGCCCAGCAGCAGAATGAAAGCGCCACCCAGAGCGTAAGACGTGGCAATCACCGCGTTCGGATTTCGCCGGTCCATCGCCCACCCAACCACGATGGCGCCGACAGTACCGCCAATCTGGAACAGTCCGGTGATGGTCGCGGCCCGTTCGATGGACAGCCCACCTTCACGCAGCAGGGTCGGCATCCAGCCCATGGTTAGGTAGATCACCAGCAACCCCATGAAGTAAGTTGCCCACAAGGCGAGAGTGCCGAAACGATAGTGATCGGTGAAGAGCAAGCGCAGCGGTGCTTTTTGCTGAGTCTGCGGTTCGGCAATGACGAATTTCGTCGCTGCGCTGAACGTGCCCCCCAGCTTGTTCAGCACCTTGGCAATCTGGCTGGCGGGCGCGTTGCGTGCGGCGAGAAAACGCGCCGACTCAGGCAGCAACAGCCACATCAAGGGCAGCAGCAACATCGGCAGAATCCCGCCGGCGAGCAACACCGACTGCCAGCCGTGATGGGGAATCAACCACGCAGCGAGAAATCCGCCCAACCCCGACCCCATATTGAATCCGGTGAACATGATCGTGATGAACAGTGACCGATTGCGTTCCGGCAAATACTCGGAAAGCAGTGTGGTGGTGTTTGGCAATGCTGCGCCCAGCGCCACACCGGTCAGCAGACGCAAGGCAGCCAGCTCGTAGGGATTACGTGCAAAGGCGCATGCAAGGCTTAGCACGCTGAAGCCAGTCACCGCCGTCAGTAGTACTTTTTTGCGGCCGATTCGGTCGGCGTAAGGGCCAGCGGTCAGCGCACCGATCGCCAGCCCAATCATGCCCGCGCTCATCACCGGGCCAAACGCCGCTTTCGAAAGCCCCCACTCTTGAATCAGCGAGGGGGCAATAAATCCCATCACCGCGACGTCGAAGCCATCGAAAAGCACTATGAAAAAACATAAACCCATAATCAGCCACTGGTACGGCACCAGTTTTCGGTTGTCAATCCACGCTTTGATATCCACCCTTTCACTACTCATGCTCTCACCTTCTTATTTTTGTAGAAGTCCCGACGGACGAGGCCTGTAATTGGACCGTCCACGCTAAACGATGGAGGTGACTGTAAAGCCGCAGGTATACCGCTCGCCTCTGGGAAATTATTAACCGGGTATCGATTTTTCTTATCGGGGAATCAACAGAGATAAACAGAGCGTGGTAGAGCGGGGGTGATGATTGCGGCACGAGCAGCCGCTAGTAGGAGATGCATCGTCAATAGCTGCTCCGTATTCGGTATACGGAGCAGCTCAAAACTAAAGCAATTTATTGTGCGGCCTTGATCGCCGCCAGCAACTGCCTGCCAGCCTTACCAGCATCGGCGGACTTGTCATTCATGAAGTGGGTCACGACATCGAACACAGCGCCCTGCACCGCCTGAGAAGTCGACATGTTGAATGCCATGCTCGGAGCGAGTGAACCAGTCTTCTCGGCAGCAGCGAAATCCTTTGCAGAGGCTTGTGCACAGCTATCGAATCGACTCATGTCCAAACCCTTGATGACGGGTATTGACCCCTTGTTTTGATTGAAAACATATTGAAACGACGGCTCCAGCGCTACTTTGGCCAGGTCGTTGCGGGCTGCAATATTGCCAGGGGTGTCATTCTTCGAGGCAAGTTTGAACATCGCCAGTGAATCAATGGTATAGCTGTAAGCACCCTGCGAGCCGGGAAATGGCACACAAATGTAATCTGTATCGGCAAACTTGCCCGCCGCGCTCCACTCACTTTTCGCCCAGTCCCCCATGATTTGCATGCCTGCTTTGCCATTGATGACCTTGGCTGTTTCCAGATTCCAGTCTTGACCGTTGCCATCGGGATCCAGATAACTCTGTATTCTTCGCAGCGCATTGAATACTTCAATCATTTTCGGCCCGGTGAAAACACTGTCGTCGACATCAATAAAGGCCTTCTTGAAACCATCAACGCCCATCACGCTCAACACGAGGTTTTCGAAGATTGTCGTGTCCTGCCAGGCCTGACCGCCATGTGCGATAGCTATGAACCCTGCCGCCTTGAGCTTATCCCCAGCAGCATAAAGTTCATCAAGAGTGGTCGGCACATCGGAGATACCCGCCTGCTTCAGAACGACAGGGTTAAGCCAAAGCCAATTGATGCGATGAATATTCACCGGTGCCGCAACGTAATGCCCCTCGTACTTCATTATTTGGGCGACGGACTCGGGAAGCAGGCTGTCCCAGTTATTCGCCTTGGCGACGTCGTCAATGCTGGCAAGAAGATCGAGGCGACCCCATTCCTGAATATCTGGCGCTTTTATCTGCGCGGCGGTGGGAGGATTGCCCGATACAGCACGGGTTTTCAGCACAGTCATGGCCGCACTGCCTCCGCCGCCAGCGACTGCACTGTCCTGCCAAGTGAATCCATCTTTCTCGATGATTTTCTTCAAAACTTCCACCGATTTGGCCTCGCCCCCGGAGGTCCAATAGTGAACGACTTCAACGTTTCCCTTGGTTTCAGCGGCCTGAATCACAAGAGGAAATAAAGCGGCAAGAGAAACCATGGCTGCAAGGCGGTTCATTGAGTTCATGTCAGTACCTTATTGTTTTTTTATCGAGGTAGTGGGCTATTCGCTCAGTCTCACGCAATCATTCGAGCCCCAGACCGGCACGTCCGAGCGCGTTCAGACGCTCCAAGGTGAAACGACCTTCCCAAGTTGTTTCATAGTCTTCCCGAGGAAAATCGTCGGGTGATGCACCCTGCGCGAATGCCCTGAACACATCCTTGGCGTAACGCAGGTTTTTTTGACACATAGGTGCAGCCGGAACGTACATAACATTGCCCCAGCCTTGTTGATTTGCCACGGGTGCGACACTGTGAATTACATCGCAATGCCACCACACCGAATCGCCCGCACGGACATCCGGAATCGGACTCAGCCCTTCGAACAGCAGTGGATGCCACTGTCGGGACACCGGAAGTACCTTGCCCGGCGCAACCCCGCACAGCTCATCCTCAGGTACATCGTCCAGCAGTGGCCGCAGCAGCATGTAAGCCATCGCCTTGGGGATCGGCAAGGTATGCAGTACCCCCTGATCGGCGTTCATATCCGATAACGCGGTCCAGCCTTGAAACGTGCGGAACGCAGAGCACTTGACCGTATCTTTGTAGGCGTACTCATCAACTTCAGTACGGAAGGCTGCGTCCCAAGGGTCGTAGGCGCTGAAATCGTTGCTGTAAATTTTGTCGAATACCTTCAGGTAGGCTGGGTGCAGCCATCGCTCCAAGGCGCCCGAGTCGGTGTGTGGCCCGAGACCTTTTGAATGTGTTCCCGGAGGTCGACGCCGTACTCGATCCGGGTATAGGGCATTGATATCAGGGTTGAACCATTGCCGCCCTTGAGAATGGATCTTCCAAAGACGATTCAGAAAAGATTGTGCGGCCCCCATGCGCTCATCCTGACGCAACTGCATCTGCGACTCCGACCAATAGATCGGAAAAATTTCTGGACGCGATGCCTCCAGGCTTCCGAAAAACTGGTCCGCTGGACCACGATAAATTGCATCGAAGTGATTGCGGTCAAGGTAATCCAAAAGCCTCTCGTCCCACCCCAAAACCTGCTCTCGAGGAAAATGGTTTCTGAGCACGACGCAACCACGCCGCTTGATTAGCGCCAACTGGTCCGCACTCACTTTCCCGACCGCGATATCCTCGAACTCAAGGATCGGCCAAGCCGAACCGGTTAGCGCCTCCTGCGCCTTGATTGAGTCGATTTCAGCAACGATGAATTCGCTAACTTGTTCAAACAAAGATTCAACGTCGCCGATCAGCGCGCGCAAGGCGCGCTTCATTTTGACGATGCTGTCTCGATAATCTTGCGGAAGCGTTTCGCTTTCGAAGGCACGGTATTTACTCATGGGAACTACCTGCTGTTTTTGTTATTCATGCAGGTATGGAACCACTTTTAAATAAGCACACGGCAGCCTCATTTGAAGCGTCGACTAGTACGATAATGGCGTTTTGAGCCAATACGATCGGAGTATCAACCCACTAGATTTCTGACCTTCACTGAAAATGATGGCTGTGCGTTTGACGAAACGCGGAAGGTGTCAGCCCTTTCAACGCCTTGAACTGGCGGTTGAATAATGCCAGCGACGAGTAGCCCACCTCCTCCGCTATTATCGATACCGGCGAGTCGCCCTGCATCAGCAACGCACAGGCATGGCCGATGCGCAGTCGAACGATATAGTCCAAGGCGGTACAGCGTGTATGCCGGCGAAACATTCGATGGAAAGCAGACAGACTGACGCAGGCCAGCTCTGCTAACTCGGCAACATTGATTGCCCGGGCGTAGTTACCATGTAGGTAATGCAGAACTCGATGAATACGCGCGTCTTCGACAATCTGATCACCGGCCTGCCCGCCTGGCGTCGGCAGGATCCGAGTAGCATCAGCGTCTCTTGCCAGCCTGTCGAGCACCGTTAGCAATGCGATCAAGCGCTGGGGCGGCGTCTGATTGACCATTGCCTCGATGGAGGAGCGTACTTCACTGGAGGCCCTACCACTGAAACTCACCGCGTGTTGAGCTGCCGCCAGCAATGGGCGAACCGCAGCCATTTCCGGAAACAATGTCACAAGCGAGTCGGCCCAAGCAGCGGAAAACCAGATAACCAAGGCAACATGCGGCTGATCCTCATCAATACGCTCCGCTGAAGACCAGCTATGAGGAATATTCGGCCCTACAAGAATCAGGTCTCCATCGTCATAGCGCGCTACGTCATTACTGATGTAGCGATGGCCGCGACTATTGAGCGTGAGTGTCAACTCATATTCGGGATGATTATGCCACTCGAATGGAATCGCATCCGGCAAACGCCTGTTCAATAGCGTCCAAGAGGTTGCAGCCTCTGTGGGTACTTTCTCGAAGCTGGGTTTCATGACATCGACTCGGCCTAGCAAGGGACTTGTATCGCCATCATCGTAACACCCACTACTTCTGCAGTGAGCTGACGAGATCTCAACGCGTAAAATCGTCGGCCGCCTGATCATGACATTGACCTGCAGAAGGATTCCATTGAAAACCAGAGCGCGCCAGCACGCTTGGTTTCAATCGCTGGTCGCTACCGTAATCCTCGCGTGGGTGGAAGAACAGTGTTTGCGTAGCTGGAAGTACTCGCACCCTGGTTTCGTAAGCAGCCAGGTAATCGTTGCGCACCTCAAGTGAAACGCTGCCAGGCATCCATGCGACAAAAGGAGGAAGAACCTCGAATCCGAGGTAGCGAAACATCCCATCGTGGATGGGCAATAGAATGTGACTCATACACCCATGAATGCCATCGGGTTGATATAGGCTTTCCGCAGTGCCGGTGGTAATGCACAGCGCTATGACGCCGGCGTGCGTCTGGGCGATCAGGTGGAGAAGGACGTGATTGCCGTGCCGATCGGCCCGTCATTGCGCATCGCGGTAGTAGGTTCTCCCGAGTATTTCAAGCACCGACTGATCCCGAAGGGACCGAGCGATCTGGCTGCGCACAACTCCATCAATCTGCGCCTGCCTACCCATGGCAGCCTGATTTGAAAAAGACGGCCACGAACTCAAGGTGCGCGTTGAGTGGCAATAGACGTTCAACAGCAGCATGCCGATCTGGCGTGCGGCGGAGGCAGGCTGGGGGCTCGCGTTTCTACCGGAAGATATGGTCATGAGCCAGTTGGCCAACAGCACACTGTTGGGGGTACTTGAGGACTGGTGCCAACCTTTTGCCGGTTACCACCTTTACTACCCGAATCGTCGTGAACATTCATCAGCGTTTGGTGTTGTAGTTGAAGCGTTACTCTACAAGCGCTGAGTCATCGACCTTCAAGGCGCATGAGCTTTATCCGCCCCATAACCCCGTAAATGAGCAAATGCTTTTGATCGGTTGCAGCCGGAAGCGACCGGCTGCAATAGGGCGATTACTGCTGACTTTGAGTGGTAGCTATTGGCTGTAGGTTCAACCGGTCGTTCAACAGCAGCAGCTATCAGCCATAGACGACCCTATGCAACAGTCTTTGTTCGAGACAAGTAGTCGTATCTCAGCATCGGACGATTCGACAAACGTATGACTGCTTCCCACTGACTCTCCCGTATTGCTTGAGCTCTTATTCTAGAGGCAGAGGACGGTCTGTGATGACGTGCTTCATCACTAACGTCGATGTGAGACGCTGTACGTTAGGTAGCCTAGACAGTTCTTCATCGTAAAGCTTCTGAAAGGCTGGGAGATCTGCTGTCACCACCATCAGCAGATAATCAGGATCGCCAAAAAGTCTTTGTGCTTGGACTATATAAGGAATTCGCGGTAGAGCATTTTCGAAATCTGCTACCGCCTTTTGGTGCCCCTCTCGAAGGGTTACGAATACCAGGGACGAGAAATTCAGACCTATCTCGGTCGCCGATAGCTGAGCACGGTACCCTTTGATAACGCCTGCGTCCTCCATCGCCCGAACACGTCGATGGCATGGAGACAAACTGAGACCTACGCGGTCTGCCAATTCTGTCAGCGACTGGCGACCATCCTGCTGTAGCTGCGCAAGAATCTTCTTATCAATTCGATCCATTCAGAAAAACCTTCTAATTAAGTCCGCCTTTGCGTATATCTTCGAAAGATAATACCACGTGGCATTCTTTATCCTTCCAAGACAGTGTTTCAGGGCGGTAAACGGCGCACTGAACTGATGAAAAAGAAGGATTTGATCGTGACAGTGTCTTTGATGATGGCCTTCTGGGCCGTATCATTTTTGTTTGTTATCACGCCTGGAGTCGACTGGGCCTACTCGATATCGGCAGGTCTGCGAGGTCGTGTTCTACCCGCCGTAGTCGGCATGCTTTCCGGTCACCTTTTGGCCACGTTGATCGTCGCTGGAGGCGTGGGCGGGGTGTTGGTCAAAATACCCCATGCGTTGCTGACATTAACGCTAATGGGGGCGGCCTATCTCCTATGGCTCGGCTTCAACATGTTGCTAAAGCCTTCGTTGCCTGCTCAAGGAGCATCCAGCGGTGACAGTAGCTGGATGGCCTGGGCGATAAAAGGACTGTGCGTCAGCGGTCTCAACCCGAAAGTTCTTTTGTTGTTCCTGGCACTGCTACCTCAGTTCACTGATGCGTCAGCGGGGTGGCCAGTAGGGGCTCAGATTATCGCGTTAGGTTTGATCCACGGTTTCAGTTGCGGCGTCATCTATCTTGCGGTTGGCTACGGCGCCGGAGCGGTGCTTGCTTCACGTCCAGCAGCGGCTACCTATGTGAGCCGGATATCGGGAGCCGCGATGATCGTCATTGCTGTGGTTCTTGCTGCCGAACGGCTGACCATTTGAATTAAGGAAGCAAAATGTCTGATCAAATCACCGCCCCCTATAACAGCCCTCGTCTCGGCAGGGTAAGAATTCCACATTTACAAGACATGAAGGCACGGGGTCAAAAATGGGCCATGTTGACTGCTTATGACATGTACGCCGCGTCGGTGTTTGAGGCAGCAGGAATTCCGGTACTGCTCGTAGGCGATTCCGCCGCCAACAACGTTTATGGGCACGACTCGACGTTGCCGGTAACAGTTGACGAGATGCTGCCTCTGGTCAGGGCGGTTTCGCGCGCTACTGAGCGGGCGTTGGTCATTGCGGATTTGCCTTTTGGCTCTTATCAGGGATCGCCTGAACAGTGTTTCCATACCGCAGCCCGTTTCATGAAGGAAGGCGGCGCTCATGCCGTAAAGCTCGAAGGTGGGATCGAAATGCTTGCGCAGGTTGAGAAGTTGGTAGGCGCAGGCATTCCAGTTATGGCTCATATCGGTTTTACCCCGCAGGCAGAACACCAGCTGGGCGGATACCGCATTCAAGGCAAGGGCGAGGACGCTCAGAGTTTGATTAACTTGAGCGTTGCCTTCGAGCGTGCAGGGGCGTTTGGCCTGCTTATTGAAATGGTGCCAGGAGACGTGGCTACGAGGATCACCGAGACAGTCTCCATCCCTACCGTCGGAATCGGTGCAGGTGTTGGCTGCGATGCCCAGGTACTCGTCTGGCAGGACATGGTAGGGCTTCGTGATGGTCAATTGCCGCGATTCGTCAAACAGTATGCGGATATGAGAAAGGTGATGGGTGACGCTGCACAAGCCTTTGCTAAAGACGTCGAGTCTGGCTCATTCCCAGGGATTGACCATACGTTTTAAATCGTCGGAGATGCCAATGAACGCAATGCGCCAGAAAGCAATTGAAGGACTTAAGGAAGGCGATACTTTCGAAATCAAACGCACTTTTTCGCACGCAGATATCGTTCAGTTTGAGGTGCTATCGCGCGACCACAACCCGGTGCATTCCAACGCTATGTACGCGGAAGCAAAAGGCTTTGATGGTGTCATCGCTCATGGCTTGCTGACTGCGACGCTGATTACGGAAATTGGAGGGCAATTGGGGTGGCTGGCCACCTCTATGAATTTTCGCTTCAAGCGCCCCGTTTACATTGGTGATGAGCTGACTTGCGTGTGGAAAATCATGGGGATTGATGACGGTAATCGAGCGCGAGCCGAGGTAACCGTGAACAACATTAACGGCCAGGCTGTCTTGCTCGCAGACACAACAGGGCTGATCCCCACTGACACCGAGAGGAATCTACTCGCATCAATAAAAATTGATGAAACTTAGATTTATAGCGGTGGCCAAGACATGCCAAAAACACCTCTTATATAGGAACCACGCATGCAAGACTTAGTAACATTTATTGTTAGACCAGGAAGGGGAATTGAAGACGCCTACTTTCTCCTGCTAGCTGCTTTCGTTGGTGGCGCTGCGGGAGTATTACTGGCCTACAAGGTATCGCTATGGGAGGGATTGCCCTTTGCACTAGTCGCGACCCTGATGCTTTATTTCACGTGGCGAACCCCAAGCTTGGTGCCTCTACCCTCTGAGAGACCAACGCCTAATGAGCCGTAGCATGAGGGGATAGAGGCGATCAAACTGGAATAATCACCTAAAGCCTGCGAAAGGCTTGCTGCTTAACTCGCACTTTATAAAACGCAGATTACCGCTTTTGGCTGATAGCAGAGGACGCTTTAACCATCATGCCGGCCGAATGACATCGGTATACTTTTAGCGTTCGTCTAATACAAATCCAAAATCGTCGCTGGACACTTGAGCCGCTTCGCTGAGCCGTTGACGTAGTGCAACGGTCAGCTGTCGTTCCACCTCCTGAATCGCCACTGGTTCCGTAGAAACCTCCAAGCCCAGCAAACCAATTACGCGGATACAAATATTCGGTCGAACACAGCCGATCGGAGTTGCTGTTGTCGACCTAGAGCGGATTAGCTGGTCCTTCCTGAGCCCTGCCCTCTCCCACCCAGATCCGATGAGGAGCAACACTGAAAGCCATCGACGACCACCCTGGCACGCCTCAGAGATCGCCAATCTCGATCGCTCGTATATCCCGCGCCAGTGGGGGCAAAACTGGGGGCACAGTTGAATTTTCTCCGTCTGAAAACAGCTTCCTAGAGCCAAGTAAAAATGTTTTTCGGTGATCCGGACAGCCTTGAGCTGCCTGCACATTAAGCAGGCAGCCAAAGGCTCAAGTCCTGGGCCGGCTGATGCGATAGATCGACACGCAGAAAGACGACAACGCCAACGCCGCCAGCATCCCGCCGACAAGCCCGACGTAAGCAAAGCCGAACTGGCTGCCGACCCAGCTCCCCACCAGTGCCCCGCCGCCGATGCCGATGTTGTAGATCCCGGAAAACAGCGCCATCGCCACGTCGGTGGCGTCCGGCGCCAGCACCAGGACTTTCGACTGCAGCGCCAGCCCGAAGCCCATGATCGCCATGCCCCAGAACACACTCAGCACGCCGAGGTATGAGACGTTGCCGCTGAACGGCAACAGCAACGCCAGGCACAAGGCGAGCACCGATACGCAGATGATCAGAAAACGTTGCGGGTTATAGCTGTGCAAATAGCTGAACAGCAGCGAGCCGAATATGCCGGCGCCGCCGAATAACAACAGCAGGAGCGTCACCACATCACCGCTCATGTTGGCCACGGTCAGTACGAACGGCTCGATGTAGCTGTAGGCGGTGAACTGTGCAGTCACCACCAGAGCTGTCAGGACATAAACGGCTACCAGCGCAGGTCGCTTCAGCAATATGGGCAGGCTCTTGAGCGAGCCCGAGTTCTGGCTGGGCAGCAACGGCAGCACCTTCGCCAGACAGAACACCAGCGCCGCCGCGAAGCCCGCAATCACGATAAAGGTTGTGCGCCACCCCATCGCCTCGCCCAGCAAGCGGCCGAGAGGAATGCCCAGCACCATCGCCAGCGAAGTACCGGTTGCGAGCAAGCCCAGCGCCTGAACCTGCTTGCCCGGTGGAGCCAGACGCACGGCCAGAGAAGCGGTGATCGACCAGAACAGCGCATGCGATAGCGCCACGCCGATCCGGCTCACCAGCAGCACCCCGAAGCTGGTCGCCAGACCCGACAGAATGTGGCTGGCGATAAACATAGCGAACAGCACGAGCAACAGTTTGCGTCGCTCGACGTTGCGCGTCAGCAGCATGATCGGCAGCGACGTCAGAGACACCACCCACGCGTAAATGGTCAGCATCAGACCGACCTGCGCCGTCGACATGTCGAAGCTGCTGCCGATCGAGCTCAACAGCCCGACAGGCACAAACTCGGTGGTGTTGAACACAAACGCGGCCAATGCCAGGGCAATGACTGCGTACCAGTTGCCGGTGTTTGTCGCCGTAGAATCACTCATTGAACGTCGTATTACTCGTCGATGATCGCGCGTGAATGTACGCAAGCGATCTGTGCCCATCTGTCGGTGTCTTGGTACCGATTGCCGAATGTTTCGACGTTTAGGGGGACGCATCATCAGAGGGTCAAGCCACACTGATCTGATCCAATGCGGTAGAAGCATACGAGGTCTTGATCAAACAAGCTGCCTTGTTCACTGGCCCAAGTAAACGTTGCCCTGCATGCAGTCATTCTTCAGGTCGATCTGTTTCTGCGCGATGATCATCCCGTCACCCACGGCACTGCCCATGCCGTGGGTTTTATCGTTCGCTGCCGGGGTTGAAAGGTAGCTGGCGGTCGCAGCGTTGGCCTGATATTGGCATTCAGCTATATCGTGCTGGATACCGCGCATGAAAATGCGGTTCGTGCTGCGCGACGTATCTTGAGCAGCAAGGAGCCGGTGAAGCGTTCGACCATGCCGAAGCGGTAAATGGCCTCGCTGGCAGGCACGGCTCCAGACGCTTGCACAATCCCGATAGCCTTCAGTCCTTGAGTCCCCGCACAGCCACGGCAGCAATGATGGCAAAGTGATAATGACAAATCCGGTAATAAAGTTTAACTTACCGCCGCCCCGACCGCTGGAGGATCGGGCATTTGCACTCAGTTAAGGAAAACGATGGCAATGGTCTATTGTCGTGCTTGCGCCAAGGAGCTACACGAAACGGCGCTCACCTGCCCCCAATGCGGGGCGCCCCAACAGGCCTCCGTGCCGCAAACGCAAGCCGAAACACCCTGGCTGGCCATCGTTTCATTGATCCTCGGGATTATCAGCGCACTCAACCTGTTTGATGATTCCGAATGGGACAGGGATGCGATTGTCGGTGTGGGCATCCTCAGCCTTGCGGGCCTCACTTGCGGCATCGTCTGTATCAACCAAAAACACCCAGGAAGAAACCTCGCGATCGCCGGCATCGTTTTGTCTGGCCTTGCCGCGTTCGTTTTGTCCTGTCTATCGATTGAATAATTTTAGGGAAAAAATATGAGCTTGGTTTTCTGCCGTGGTTGCGCCAAGGAAATTAGTAGCCTGGCCGTGGCATGCCCACAGTGCGGTGCACCTCAGGCTGTTCAACCGTCCTATGCAAGCGGCCCCGCCATTACGACGGGCAATCCTTACGTGGAAGCGCTGAAGAATTACGCCGAATTCAAAGGCCGCGCCACCCGCCGCGAGTACTGGATGTTTGTGCTGATCAACATGGGTATCTGCATTGTCATGGGCGTTCTCGACGCCATGCTCAACACCAAGGGCTTGCTCTACAACCTGTACAGCCTGGCGATGTTGCTGCCGAGCATCGCAGTGGGCGCGCGCCGTATGCACGACACTGACCGTAGCGGCTGGTGGTTGCTGCTGCCGATCGTCAACCTGGTGTTCCTGGTGCAAGACAGCCAGCCAGGTCCGAACCGTTTCGGGCCGAACCGCAAAGGCAACAACTGAGTCACTTCGCATCACGTTGAACGAGACGGCCTTCATGGCCGTCTCTTTGTTTGTGAATTCTGTTCCTGAAGCCGCCGCTGGATTTTTACTGGCGGCGCAACACACATTTGTCATCAAACCAATTGATAGCACCCTAACGAAAGGTGCATGCTAGAGGGCTCGAATCGCTCTTATATCATTCCGAATGATAGTTACCTTTGCTTCATTCGATTCGTGCCATCACAGCCCGCCGAGCATCATCCGCCCATCTTCAATACATTGGCGGATGATTCCATGGAACAGTCACTCAAACATTTGCGCTTCCCCTTGGCCATGTTGGCCGTGCTGGTGATGAGCGCTTGCGGCAAGACTCCGGAGACTGCCGCCACCATGCCCGCTGCCAAAGTCAGCGTGGCCAAGGTGCTGGAACAACCGGTCAACGAGTGGGACGAATTCACCGGGCGCCTCGAAGCGCCGGAAACCGTTGAAATCCGTCCACGGGTCTCCGGCCAGATCGACGAGGTGGCGTTCACCGAAGGCGCGCTGGTCAAGAAAGGCGACCTGCTGTTCCAGATCGATCCGCGTCCTTTCCAGGCAGAAGTTCGCCGGCTCGAAGCGTTGGTAGCCCAGGCGCGCGCCAATGCCACCCGCAGTGAAAACGAAGCCGGTCGCGGCGAACGTCTGCGCGCCAGCAACGCGATCTCCGCTGAACTGGCCGACTCGCGCACCAGCGCTGCACAAGAGGCCCGCGCCGCCGTTGGCGCCCTGCAAGCGCAACTGGATCTGGCCAAACTGAACCTGAGTTTCACCCGCGTCACCGCGCCAATCAGCGGCCGCGTCAGTCGCGCCGAAATCACCGCCGGCAACCTGGTGACCGCCGACACCACCGCGCTGACCAGCGTAGTCTCCACCGACAAGGTTTACGCCTACTTCGACGCCGACGAGCGTGTGTTCCTCAAATACACCCAACTCGCCCGCAACGGCCAACGTGGCGCCACCACGCCGGTGTACATGGGCCTGTCCAACGAAGACGGCAACCCGCACCTCGGTCAGATGAACTTCGTCGACAACCAGGTCAATCCGAAAACCGGCACCATCCGTGGTCGCGCAGTGTTCGACAACAGCGACGGCACCTACACCCCGGGCCTGTACGCACGGCTGAAACTGGTCGGCAGCGGCACCTACAACGCCATGCTGATCAACGACGAAGCGGTCGGTACCGACCTGGGCAAGAAGTTCGTGCTGGTGATGGATGCGGACAACAAGACCGCTTATCGCGCCGTTGAACTGGGGCCGAAGATCGAAGGCCTGCGCATCGTGCGCACCGGTCTGAACAAGGACGACACGATCATCGTCAAGGGCCTGCAGCGGGTTCGTCCGGGTTCGCCGGTGACGCCTGAAGTGATCCCGATGGCCAGCGAGCAGACCATTGCCGCTCTGGCTCAACAACGTCAAGCGCTGGAAGCCAGCAACCTGCCCAAAATCGCACCTGCCAAAGGTGCACAGGGTACGGCTGTGAAGCTGGCCGCTACGACCCCACGCGGTTAAGGGACGACAACTCCGATGAATTTTTCCCAATTCTTCATTTCACGGCCGATCTTCGCAGCGGTGCTCTCGCTGCTGATCCTGATCGCCGGTGCGATCTCGCTGTTCCAGTTGCCGATCAGCGAATACCCGGAAGTGGTGCCACCGACCGTGGTGGTACGCGCCAACTTCCCGGGTGCCAACCCCAAAGTCATCGGTGAAACCGTGGCCGCTCCGCTGGAGCAGGCCATCACCGGCGTCGAGAACATGCTGTACATGTCCTCGCAGTCCACCGCTGACGGCAAGATCACCCTGACCATCACCTTCGCGCTGGGCACCGACCTGGATAACGCGCAGGTACAGGTGCAGAACCGGGTGACCCGTACCGAGCCGAAACTTCCCGAGGAAGTGACGCGCATCGGTATCACCGTCGACAAGGCCTCGCCCGACCTGACCATGGTTGTGCACTTGACCTCGCCGGACAAACGCTACGACATGCTCTACCTGTCCAACTACGCGATCCTCAACATCAAGGATGAGCTCGCGCGTCTGGGCGGTGTCGGTGACGTGCAGCTGTTCGGCATGGGCGACTACTCGCTGCGGGTCTGGCTCGATCCGAACAAGACCGCTTCGCGCAACCTGACTGCCACCGACGTGGTGACGGCGATTCGTGAGCAGAACCGTCAGGTTGCTGCCGGTCAGCTCGGTGCGCCCCCTGCGCCGAATGCCCAGAGCTTCCAGCTGTCGGTCAACACCCAGGGCCGTCTGGTGTCCGAGGAAGAGTTCGAAAACATCATCATTCGCTCCGGCGACAACGGTGAAATCACTCGCCTCAAGGACATCGCGCGCGTCGAGCTGGGTTCCAGCCAGTACGCCCTGCGTTCGTTGCTGAATAACCAGCCAGCGGTAGCGATCCCGATCTTCCAGCGTCCAGGCTCCAACGCCATCGATATTTCGAACGAAGTTCGCGGCAAGATGGAAGAGCTGAAGAAAGGCTTCCCGCAAGGCATGGACTACAGCATCGTCTATGACCCGACGATCTTCGTGCGCGGCTCGATCGAGGCGGTGGTTCACACCCTCTTCGAAGCGCTGATCCTCGTGGTGCTGGTAGTGATCCTGTTCCTGCAGACCTGGCGCGCCTCGATCATTCCGTTGGTGGCGGTGCCGGTGTCGTTGATCGGTACGTTTGCGGTCATGCACCTGTTCGGCTTCTCGCTCAACGCCCTGTCGCTGTTCGGCCTGGTGCTGGCGATCGGTATCGTGGTGGACGACGCCATCGTGGTGGTGGAGAACGTCGAGCGCAACATTGAACTGGGGCTCAACCCGTTCGATGCGACCAAAAAGGCCATGGGTGAAGTGACCGGCCCGATCATCGCGACCGCACTGGTGCTGTGTGCAGTGTTCGTTCCAGCGGCATTCATCTCCGGCCTCACCGGGCAGTTCTACAAGCAGTTCGCGCTGACCATTGCAATCTCGACCGTGATCTCGGCGTTCAACTCGCTGACGCTGTCGCCAGCGCTGGCCGCCGTGTTGCTCAAAGGGCATGACGCGCCGAAAGACCGCTTTTCCAGGATTCTCGACAAGATCTTCGGTGGCTGGCTGTTCCGCCCGTTCAACCGTTTCTTCGACAAAGCCAGCCATGGCTATGTCGGCACGGTGCGCCGCGTGATCCGCAGCAGCGGCATCGCTCTGCTGCTGTATGCAGGCCTGATGGTGCTGACGTTCTTCGGTTTCTCCAGCACACCAACCGGTTTCGTACCCGGCCAGGACAAGCAATACCTGGTGGCCTTCGCGCAACTGCCGGACGCCGCGAGCCTGGATCGCACCGAAGACGTGATCAAGCGCATGTCCGACCTGGCGTTGAAACAACCGGGCGTGGAAAGCGCCGTAGCATTCCCGGGCCTGTCGATCAACGGTTTCACCAACAGCCCGAACGCCGGCATCGTGTTCGTGACCCTGAAACCGTTCGACGAACGTAAAGACCCGAGCATGTCCGCCGGTGCCATCGCCGGGGCCTTGAACGGTCAGTACGCGAACATTCAGGAAGCGTACATGGCGATCTTCCCGCCACCGCCGGTACAAGGTCTGGGCACCATTGGTGGTTTCCGCCTGCAAATCGAAGACCGGGGCAACCTGGGCTACGACGAGCTGTACAAGGAAACCATGAACATCATCGCCAAGAGCCACAACGTGCCGGAACTGGCCGGACTGTTCACCAGCTACACCGTGAACGTGCCGCAAGTCGATGCCGCCATCGACCGCGAAAAGGCCAAGACTCACGGCGTGGCCGTCAGCGACATCTTCGACACCCTGCAGATCTACCTGGGTTCGCTGTATGCCAACGACTTCAACCGCTTCGGGCGCACCTATCAGGTCAACGTTCAGGCTGAACAGCAGTTCCGCCTCGAATCCGATCAGATCGGTCAGCTGAAAGTGCGTAACAACAAGGGCGAAATGATCCCGCTGGCGACCTTCATCAAGGTCAGCGACACCTCGGGCCCGGATCGCGTGATGCACTACAACGGCTTTATCACCGCTGAAATCAACGGTGCGGCAGCCCCTGGCTACAGCTCCGGCCAGGCCGAAAAAGCCATCGAGAAACTGCTCAAGGATGAATTGCCGAACGGCATGACCTACGAGTGGACCGACCTGACCTACCAGCAGATTCTGTCCGGCAACACCGCACTGTTCGTGTTCCCGCTCTGCGTATTGCTGGCGTTCCTGGTACTCGCGGCTCAATACGAAAGCTGGAGCCTGCCACTGGCGGTGATCCTGATCGTACCGATGACCCTGCTGTCGGCCATCACCGGGGTGATTGTCTCCGGCGGCGACAACAACATCTTTACCCAGATCGGTTTGATCGTACTGGTGGGCCTGGCTTGTAAAAACGCGATTCTGATCGTCGAATTCGCCAAGGACAAACAGCTGGAAGGCCTCGACCCGCTGGCTGCGGTACTGGAAGCCTGCCGTCTGCGTCTGCGGCCGATCCTGATGACTTCGTTCGCGTTCATCATGGGTGTAGTGCCACTGGTGTTCTCCAGCGGTGCCGGTGCCGAGATGCGTCACGCCATGGGTGTGGCCGTGTTCTCCGGGATGCTCGGGGTGACCTTCTTCGGTCTGTTGCTGACGCCCGTGTTCTACGTGTTGATCCGTAACTTTGTCGAACGCGGGGAAGCCCGCAAAGCGGCCAGAGCGCACGCTCTTCAAAAGCCACTGGAGGCGCAATAATGAGTCTGAAAGTCTTCCTGCCGAGTCTTCTGGTGCTGGCGCTGAGCGCCTGCGCCGTCGGCCCCGACTACAAGACCCCAGCCACGGAGGCGGCCAATATCACGGCCGCCACCGATGGCGCCGCCGGGCAAAAGAACTTTGACCGTTCGAAATTCGAAGGCATCTGGTGGCAGCAATTCGACGATCCGACCCTCAACCAGTTGGTGACTCAATCGCTGCAAGGCAACCGTCAACTGCGTGTGGCGTTCGCCCGCTGGAAAGCCGCCCGGGCGATCCGCGACGACGTCAGCAACGATGCGATGCCGACCATCACCAGCCGCGCCAGCAGTGATCTGGCCAAGGGACAAATTCCCGGCCAGACCACCAAGCGGGTCAACAGCGAGCGCTACGATCTGGGCCTGGACATGGCTTGGGAGCTTGATCTGTTCGGCCGGATCCAGCGCAATCTGGAAGCCAGCGACGCCGACCAGCAGGCGGCCGAAGCCGATCTGTATCAACTGCAAGTCACGATGATTGCCGAACTGGTCGACGCCTACGGTCAACTGCGCGGTGCGCAACTGCGCGAGAAAATCGCCGTGGCCAACCTGGAAAACCAGCAGGAGTCGCGCAAGATCACCATCAGCCTGCGTGACGCCGGCGTCGGTGATCAGCTCGACGTCGAACGTGCCGATGCGCGTCTGGCCTCGGTCGAAGCCAGCGTGCCGCAACTGCAGGCGGAACAGGTACGGCAGAAAAACCGCATCGCCACCCTTTTGGGTGAGCGTCCGGACAAAATGACCGTGGACTTGAGCCCGAAAGACTTGCCGGCAATTGCCAAGGCTTTGCCAATCGGTGATCCGGGTGAGCTGCTGCAACGCCGCCCGGACATCCTCAGCGCCGAACGCAAACTGGCCTCGGCCACCGCGCGGATCGGCGTAGCGAAAGCCGACCTGTTTCCACGGGTCAGCCTCAGCGGGTTCTTGGGCTGGACGGCCGGGCGTGGTTCGCAGATCGGCTCCTCGGCGGCCAACGCCTGGGCACTCGGCCCGAGCATTACCTGGGCGGCGTTCGATCTGGGTAGCGTGCGCGCCCGCTTGCGGGGTGCCGATGCCGATGCCGAAGGCGCACTGGCGACCTACGAGCAACAAGTGTTGCTGGCGCTGGAGGAATCGGAAAACGCCTTCAGCGATTACGGCAAGCGTCAGCAACGGCTGATCTCGCTGATTCGTCAGAGTGAATCGAGCCGCAAGGCTGCCGACCTGGCTGAAATCCGCTACCGCGAAGGCACCACCGACTTCCTCGTGCTGCTCGACGCCCAGCGTGAACGGCTGAACGCCGAAGACAGTCAGGCCCAGGCCGAGGTTGATCTGTATCGCGGCATCGTCGCGATTTACAAAGCCTTGGGTGGTGGCTGGCAGCCAGAAACCGTCGCCAGCAAGTAAAAGTTTTCAAAGCGCTCCTTTGGTTGGCCGCAACCAACCAATTTTTTGCCCCGCGTATCATTCGGTCGCGGGGCTTTTTTGTGCCCGCCCCTATAGGAGCTGACGCAGGCTGCGATCTTTTGATCTTGAACATCAAAGTCAAAAGATCGCAGCCTGCGGCAGCTCCTACAGGCCAATTCGCAGCATGGGTTTGACTCATGGCCTTCTCTGACCGAAGCTTGCCCCTCTGCTAAAGAACACCCGTTCACGGAAATCGCATGCCTCAGTCCCGCCGCTACCTGCTCATCAGCCTTGGCCTCGTGCTGATCATCGTCGTTGCCTGGTTATCTCTGCGCTCCACCGCCCCGGTAGTGCCCGAGGCGATCAAGCGCGGCTACAGCGAAGCCCTGACGGCGGCCCGCTCCGGGCAGCCCGGGGCGGCACGGCAGTTGTACCAGCAATTGGGGCGCCCGGACTTGTCGGCCAAGCGCAGCGTCTGGCTGCTGGCCGAACTGCCCAACTATCCAAGCCCACAAGCGCTGAAGCTGGCCGACGCCCATCTGCAGAACGAAGCCCCCGAAGTCCGGCTGGCAGCGATTCAAAGTGTGGTCGGGCTGGTGCCCGGCGGGCAACGCAGCCTGCTGCTCGGGCCGATGCTCGACGATGAGGACCAAAACGTACGGTTCGCCGCGATCAACGCCCTCCTCGGTCTGACGCCGGATGAACTGGGGCTGTATTTCGCCCCGCTGCAGCAGGCGATCGATGGCTGGGAACAAGCGCTCAAGGGACAGCCGGAAAACGCCGCCACCTATGCGCAACTGGCACGCCTGTATCTGCACAACGCCGAACTCAAACAGGCCCAACAAGCGCTGGACAACACCCTGCGGCTGGAACCGGGCAACCTGCCGGCACTGGTGATGCAGATCGATGTCCTCGACCGTCAGGGCCAGAGCGACGCCGCCCGCCAGTTGCTCGCCAAACAGTTGCAGGCGCAACCGGATTCCGCCTACCTGCAACACGCGCTCGGACTGTGGCTGTTGCACCACGGCCAGCGTGAATTCGCCCTGCTCGGCTTATCCAAAGCGGTGGAGCTGGAGCCGGACAACAAGGATTACCGCTACGACCTCGCCACCACCCTGCACGCTGCCGAAGAGCTGGAAGCGGCGCAAAAGCAGTTGCAGGAAGTCGTCCAGCGCCACCCAGCCGACCGCAAGGCGCGAGTGCTGCTGATCAATTACTGGAAGGAAAGCGGCCAGTTGCAGAACGTGCAGATTCTGCTGGCGCAACTGGAGCAGATGAACCCCGACGACCCGGCCCTGCAGCAGGGACTTTGAGCCGTTGGCCGCTGATTCAATGACACTTTGCTATCGAAACCTCGGAACCGTCATGAGCGGCAGCGGTCAAGTAATCAGGTAGAGCACAACGGCTGGTACAGCCTGCTGCCTCGATTCCCCTAGTCATGAGAGGGCATTCTTTGTCTACGTCCAACGAGTTGATCAGTGCAAAAGCCGCCACCGGCATCATTGGCCTGGATGACATCCTCGCCGGTGGTCTGTCCCGAGGGCATGTGTTTTTGCTCGAGGGTGAACCCGGTACAGGCAAAACCACCGTCGCGTTGCATTTCCTGTTGGCGGGCGCTCGTGCCGGCGAACGCTGTCTGTACATCACACTGTCGGAAACCGAGCGTGAACTGCGCCAGGGCGCAGCCTCTCACGGCTGGGAACTGAACGAGAACATCGAGATTTTCGAGCTGACACCGCCGGAAAGTCTGCTCAACGCCGAACATCAGCAAAGCCTGCTGTATTCCTCAGACCTTGAGCTCGGTGAAGCCACCAAGCAGATTTTCGAAGTGGTCGAGCGCTTCAAACCGACCCGCGTGGTGCTCGACAGCCTGTCGGAGATCCGCCTGCTGGCGCAAAGCTCGCTGCGTTACCGTCGGCAGATTCTGGCGATCAAACATTACTTCGTGCGTTACGACGCCACGGTCCTGCTGCTTGACGACCTGACCACCGAGTCCCTCGACAAGACCGTGCACAGCGTCGCCCACGGCGTCATCCGCCTCGAAGAGCTGACCCCCAATTACGGTGCCGAGCGCCGCCGCGTACGCATCATCAAGTACCGCGGGCAGAAGTACCGTGGCGGTTACCATGACTTCACCATCATGGGCGATGGGGTCCATGTATTTCCGCGCCTGGTCGCTGCCGAACACCGTGGCGACTATCCTCGCCTGCAATTGACCAGCGGCATCAAGGAAATGGACGCCCTGCTCGGTGGTGGCATCGAGACCGGTTCCAGCACACTGATCCTGGGCCCGGCCGGTACCGGCAAATCGCTGATTTCAATGATCTTCGCCGCCGCTGCCGTAGCACGCGGCGAAAAAGCGGCGCTGTTCATCTTTGATGAAGAGCTGGGTTTGCTCTTCGAGCGGATGAAAAATATCGGCATCGACCTCAAGGCCCTGCAAGCGACCGGCAACCTGCTGATCGATCAGGTGGACGCCGCCGAACTGTCCCCCGGCGAGTTCTCGCACCGGGTGCGTCGCTGCGTCGATGAGGGCAACATCAAGACCGTCGTGATCGACAGTATCAACGGCTATCAGGCCGCGATGCCCGAAGAAAACGCGCTGGTGCTGCACATGCACGAGTTGCTGCTGTATCTGAACCGCAAAGGTGCGGCGACATTCATGACGGTTGCCCAGCACGGTCTGGTCGGCGACATGCAGGCGCCGGTCGATATCACTTACCTGGCCGACACGGTGATCCTGCTGCGCTACTTCGAAGCCATCGGCAAAGTCCGCCGAGCCATTTCCATCATCAAGAAACGCACCGGCAACCACGAGTCGACCATCCGTGAATACCGCATTTCAAGCCAGGGCATGACCATTGGCGAACCGCTGGAAGCATTCCAGGGTGTGTTGCGGGGCGTACCGACTTACCTTGGCGCCAGCAATCCGCTGTTGCGGGAAGAAGCCTTGTGACAGCCTCCGTTTCACTGCCGGAACGGGCGCTGATTCTCGCGCCCATGGGCCGCGACAGCCAAGTGGCGCTGATGATCCTCAATGAGGCGGGTTACGGTGGGGTCATCACCCCGGATCTGGGCGCATTGTGCACAGAACTGGAACCTGGCGCCGGGCTCTTGTTGATTGCTACCGAAGCGTTGCGCGGCCCGGAACTGGAAACGCTTCTGCATTTTCTGGAGCAGCAACCGGCCTGGTCGGATCTGCCGATCGTCTTGCTGACGCACCACGGCGGCCCCGAACAAGGCCCCTCCTCACGCCTGAGTGAATTATTGGGCAACGTGACCTTTCTCGAGCGTCCGTTTCATCCGGCGACCCTGGTCAGTCTGGTGTCCACCGCCCTGCGCGGGCGACGACGACAGTACGAAGCCCGTGATCGCCTGATCGATCTGAGTGAAAGTGAACGGCGCCTGCAATCAACCCTTGAAACCCTCGAGCAGCAAGTCGAGGAACGCACCGCGCAGCTTCGCCACAACGAGGAAGCCTTGCGTCAGTCGCAGAAAATGGAAGCGGTCGGTCAGCTTACCGGCGGTATTGCTCACGACTTCAACAACATGCTCACCGGGATCATCGGCAGCCTTGAATTACTGCGCCGACGACTGGCTCGCGGGCGCCTTGATGACCTCGACAGCCTGATCGATCTGGGTGTCACCTCAGCCAACCGCGCCGCCGGCCTGACCCACCGTTTGCTGGCATTTTCCCGCCGGCAATCGCTGGACTCCAAAGCCGTGCAGATGAATACCCTGGTGCTGTCGATGGGCGAGTTGCTGCAACGCAGCCTCAACGAAAGCATTCAGCTCGACATGCGCCTGAACGACGATTTGTGGGTCGCTGAAGCCGACCCCAATCAACTAGAAAGCGCCCTGCTCAACCTGGTGCTCAACGCCCGGGATGCGATGCCCGAGGGTGGCAAACTGGTGGTCGAAACCAGCAATCAGATCCTTAAACAGGAATTCACCGAGGCCTACACCAACCTCGAACCTGGCGAGTACGTCATGCTCAGCGTCACCGACAACGGCAGCGGCATGCCACAGAGCGTGATCAACCGCGCGTTCGATCCATTCTTCACCACCAAGCCCATCGGCCAGGGCACCGGTTTAGGCTTGTCGATGATCTATGGCTTCAGCAAACAGTCCCGTGGTCACGTCTCAATCGACAGCGAAATCGATCAGGGCACCACGGTCAAACTGTACCTGCCGCGCTTCCGCGGCGAGGAACTGGAGCATCCGGTGTCCGCTATTCAACAGGCTCCGGAGGCGCTGGACGGCGAGACGGTGTTGATCGTCGAAGACGACCCTGCCGTGCGCGTGCTGGTCAGCGCAGTGCTCAGTGAGTTGGGTTATGCGTTTGTCGAAGCCGGCGATGCCGACGGCGCGGTACCGATCCTCAACTCGACGCAGCGCATTGATCTGTTGATCAGTGACGTCGGCCTGCCGGGCATGAACGGCCGGCAACTGGCGGAAATCGGTCGGCAGTACCGGCCGGGGCTGAAGGTGCTGTTCATTACCGGTTATGCCGAGCACGCCGCTGTGCGCGGCGGGTTCCTCGACCCGGGCATGCAGATGATCACCAAGCCGTTCACCTTTGATCTGCTGACCGCCAAGGTCCGCGAGATGATCAAGAACTGATCCCAAAAACACCTGTAGGAGCTGCCGCAGGCTGCGATCTTTTGATCTTGTTTTTTAAAATCAAAAGATCGCAGCCTGCGGCAGCTCCTACAGGGGCATTTCAGTGTTTTTTGATCAGGCCAGCAGTTCCTGAATCTTTTCCTGCAACACGTCCAGATCGAACGGTTTTTCCAGGATCGGCGCCTTGCTGGTGATCGGGCTGCCGGTCTCGCGGATTTCCTGCGGGTAGCCGCTGATGAAGATTACTTTCAGGTCCGGACGCAGCTTGACTGCCGGCTCGGCGATTTGCACGCCGGAGATCCCGCCCGGCAGGCGGAAGTCAGTGATCAGCATGTCCAGATGCGGTTTGCTCGCGAGAATCTCGAACGCCTGCTCGCCGTTTTCGGCCTGCAACACGCGGTAACCCTGCCCCGACAGATAGTCTGTCAGCACCATCAAGATAACCGGTTCGTCCTCGACGACGAGTACTACATCTTGTGCATCTACGCTCATGGGAAGCCTTTGTTCGGTCAATAGCTGCTGATACGACCGTGCGGTCACTCAGAGGT
The DNA here is from genome assembly GCF_002156405.1 of Pseudomonas sp. SCPG-7. NCBI lineage: Bacteria > Pseudomonadati > Pseudomonadota > Gammaproteobacteria > Pseudomonadales > Pseudomonadaceae > Pseudomonas > Pseudomonas sp. SCPG-7. The sequence goes on from NZ_MVOO01000001.1 coordinate 767,018, forward strand.
TGCGTCGGATATGCCGTTTTCCTGGATTGGCAGACAAACGCGAAACAGGGCGCCCTCGTTGATTTGACTCTCGACGACGATGGAACCGCCATGGGCGGCGACGATCTGCTCGGAAATGAACAGACCCAGCCCGAGACCAGCCACTACCGTCTTGGCGGAAACCCGTTCGAACTGTTGAAAAATACGTTTCTGATTCTCTTCACTGATGCCGATGCCCCGGTCCTGAACCTCAACCCGCGCCTCGTCGCCTTCACGGTACACGCGCACCTGAATCGGGCTGCGGCCACCGTAGCGCAAGGCATTGGTCAGCAGGTTGGAGACCACCTGCTCGATGCGGAACTCGTCCCAATAACCTTCCACCGGCCCGGACGCAGTGAACGACACTTCGGTCTCGGCGGCCTCTATCTGCTGGGCAAAATTCTGCAGCAGGTTGCTCACCAGTTGCACCAGATCGAAACGCTCCGGACGGATCGACAACTTGCCAGTACGAATCCGCGAGACGTCGAGCATGTCTTCGATCAGGCGGATCAGGCTTTTGATCTGGCGCTCGTCGCGATCGACCATCGCGTGCATCTTGTCGAGGGTGAACGCGGCGGCGTTGTCCCGGGCCAGGTGCATCTTGCGCAATTGGGTTTCGAGTATCAGGCCATTGAGCGGCGTGCGTACTTCGTGAGCGACGATTGACATGAAGTCATCGCGCATACGCACCGCCTGCTCCAGTTCCAACTGAGTGCTCTGCAGCTGTTGCAGCAGCGCTTCCTGCTCGCGGCGGGCCTGCTCCAGGGCTTCGACCTGTTGCTTCATGGCCTTGCTTTGGCGATACAGGTCGACGAACACGTTGACCTTGCTCTTCACCGCGTGAATATCCAGCGGCTTGTGCAGGAAGTCCACCGCCCCGCTCTCGTAGCCCTTGAACGCGTAATTGAGTTCACGGCCGGCGGCGCTGACGAAAATGATCGGGATATTTTTGGTTTTCTCGGTGCCGCGCATCAACTCGGCGAGTTCAAAGCCGTTCATGCCCGGCATCTGTACATCGAGGATGGCCATGGCGAACTCGTGTTGCAGCAGCAGCGAAAGTGCTTCGTCCGCCGACAGCGCCTTGTACACCGTGCGGTCCTCGCGCTTGATCAGCGCTTCGAGGGCCAGCAGGTTCTCCGGCAGATCGTCGACGATCAGCAATTTGGCCTGGATATTACTCAGCATGCGATTCGTTCCAGCTCGACAAGCAGACGGCCGATGCCGTGAATGGGTAGGACATGGTCAGGCTGCTGAATCTTCAGCGCAGCCAGAGGCATGGTGGCGACCTGCGCGTCCTGCGGGTCTTGAACAATGGTCAGTCCGCCGCGCCGTTTGACTTGCGCCAGACCGCGAGCACCATCGTGATTGGCACCGGTCAGCAACACGGCAGCCAAGGTTGCGCCGTAAGCATCAGCGGCGGATTCAAACAGGTAATCAATGGCTGGCCGGGAATGGTGCACGCGGTCTTCAAGACTCAGCGACAGACTGCGATCCTGCTCAACCGACAGGTGGTAACCGGGTGTCGCGAAGTAAACCGTACCGGGAGCGATGTCCTGTTTGTCGGTCGCCTCTTCCACCGGCAGCATCAGCCGTCGGGCGAATACTTCGGCCAACTGGCTGCGGCGCTCTTCCGGCAGGTGCAACACGACGATGATTGGCAGCACATAGCCTTGGCGCAGCGGCGCGAGCAGGGTCAGCAGGGCCTCGACCCCACCAGCCGAAGCGCCGACCACGATGGCCTCGACACGAGGCAAATCCAAGGCGTCGTTCATAATTTGCGGTAGATCCGTTCTTGTTTGACCAGCGGCTCGAACTGATTCGAGTAGCCGGAAAAATCCAGCGTTTCCTTGCTGCCCAGCACCAGAAAGCCACGGTGGCACAGCGATTCATGAAACAGACCGAAGGCACGGTCCTGAAGTTTCTTGTTGAAGTAAATCAGTACGTTGCGGCAGGAAATCAATTGAGTTTCGGAGAACACACTGTCGGTCGCCAGGCTGTGATCGGCAAAGGTCACGTTCTCGCACAGGCTCTTGTCGAAAATCGCGTAGCCGTAGGCGGCGGTGTAGTAATCGGCGAAGGAGCGCTGGCCGCCGGCCTGCTGATAATTGGCGGTGTAGGCGCGCACGTTCTCCATCGAGAAAATCCCCTGCTTGGCCTTGTCCAGCGAGCGCGGGTTGATGTCGGTGGCGTAGATGATCGTACGCTCGAGCAGGCCTTCCTCGCGCAGCAGAATCGCCATCGAATAGACCTCCTCACCGGTGCTGCACCCGGCAATCCAGATCTTCAGCGACGGGTAGGTACGCAACAGCGGCACCACTTCCTGGCGAATCGCCAGAAAGTGCGACGGATCGCGAAACATCTCGCTGACCGGAATCGTCAGCAACTGCAGCAGCTGCATGAACGCGGTCGGATCGTGCAGCACTTTCTCCTGCAACGCCGAGATCGTCGCGCACTCGAACTGGCTCAAGGCGTGCTGCACCCGGCGCTTGATCGAAGCGCCCGAGTAATCACGAAAATCGTAGCTGTACTTGAGGTAGATCGCCTCAATCAACAAGCGTAATTCGATTTCGCTGTTGCGCTCCACGGAGTGACTGCTGTCCACTAAATGCGTTCCATCTTCGGTAACCACACGCGAATCAACGAGAACAGGCGATCCAGGTCGATGGGCTTGGCCAGGTAATCGTTGGCGCCCGCCTGCAGGCAGCGCTCCTGATCGTCTTTCATGGCCTTGGCCGTCACCGCGATGATCGGCAGTTTGCGCCAGCGCGGATCCTTGCGGATTTCAATGGTGGCTTCAAAGCCGTCCATCTCCGGCATCATCACGTCCATCAACACCAGATCGATGTCCTCGACTTCATTCAACTTATCAATCGCTTCGCGACCATTACGGCCGATCACCACGACTGCACCTTTGTGTTCCAGCGCACTGGTCAGGGCGAAGATGTTGCGTACGTCGTCGTCCACCAGCAACACCTTGCGGCCTTCGAAGACCTTGTCGCGGCTGCGGGCGGTCTTGAGCATCTTCTGCCGTTCATGGGACAACTGCGATTCGACTTTGTGCAGAAAGAGTGTCACCTCATCCAGCAGGCGTTCCGGCGAGCGCGCGCCCTTGATGATGATCGAACGCGAATACTTGCGCAGCTCGGCTTCTTCATCGCGGGTCAGATTGCGCCCGGTGTAGACGATCACTGGCGGGAACGAGCAGATGTCCTCGGTGGACATGCGCTTGAGCAGATCGTTGCCGAGCATGTCCGGCAACTTCAGGTCGATCACCATGCAGTCGTAGATCGTGGTACGCAGTTTCTCCAGCGCATCCTGCGCCAGGCCGACGGCCGTGATCTCGATGTCATCGTCACCGATCAGGCGGGCAATGCTTTCGCGCTGCAGATCGTCATCTTCGACCAGCAGCACACGTTTGACTTTCTGGGTCAGCTTGGCTTCGAGACGGGCGAACACGTCCTTGAGCTCTTCGCGGGTGGTCGGTTTGACTGCGTAACCGATCGCCCCCATGTGCATCGCCGCTTCAACGCGGTCTTCGACCGAGATCACGTGCACCGGGATGTGCCGGGTTTCGGCGTGTTCTTTCAGGCGTTGCAGCACGGTCAGACCGGAGTGATCCGGCAGACGCATGTCGAGCAGGATCGCGTCCGGCACGAACTCGCGGGCCAGGTCATAACCTTCATCCGCTCCGTGCGCCACCAGACACTGATAACCCAGTTCGTGGGCCAGGTCGTAAAGGATGTGGGCGAAATTCGGCTCGTCTTCCACCACCAGAATGCAGCGCGTGGCGAACGGTGCCTTGCCACGGTCATCGGCAAAGCGCGGGATGTGCACCGGGGCCATGGGCGACACCGCAATCGACGGCGGCGCCACCGGGGCCGGGCTCGATACCGGCGGCGGCGTAAAGGACAACGGCGCGGACGGTGAGTCGCCCGGCTCGCTGTATTGCTGTGGCAACACGAGGGTGAACACGCTGCCCTGCCCCGGCGCGCTGCTGACGCTGATCGAGCCGCCGAGCAAGGCCGCCAGATCCCGCGAAATCGACAGACCAAGGCCAGTGCCACCGTACTTGCGGTTGGTGGTGCCGTCAGCCTGGCGGAACGCTTCGAAGATGCTTTCCTGCTGATCCGCGGCGATACCGATCCCCGAATCGCGCACGATGAAGGCAATGCGCTCGTCTGGCTGGCCGGCGATGGTCAGGCTGACCGCGCCGTGCTCGGTGAACTTCACGGCGTTGGACAGCAAGTTCTTGATCACCTGCTCCAGGCGCTGGCGGTCGGTGTACAGCATGATCGGCGCATCCGGCTGCAACTCGACGCTGAAGGTCAATTGCTTGTCCGCCGCCAGCGGCTCGAACACGCGGCGCAGGCCGTCGGCCAGCCGTGCGACACTGGTGTTTTCCGGGATCACTTCCAATTTGCCAGCCTCGACCTTGGAAATGTCGAGAATGTCGTTGATCAGGTTCAGCAGATCGTTGCCGGCGGAATAGATCGACTCGGCGAACTTGACCTGCTCGGCCGTCAGGTTGTCCTGCGGGTTCTCGGCCAGCAGCTTGGCGAGGATCAGCGAACTGTTCAGCGGCGTGCGCAGTTCGTGGGACATGTTGGCGAGGAATTCGGACTTGTACTTGCTCGAGCGCTGCAGCTCCTCGGCGCGCTCTTCAAGCTGCACCTGAGCCTGATTGAGCTCGGTGTTCTTCTGGTCCATGGCGTCGCGCTGCTCGGCCAGGGTTTGCGCCTGTTCGGCCAACTGCTCGTTGGTCTGTTCCAGCTCGACTTGCTGGGTTTCCAGATGCGCCTGGGATTCCTTGAGAATCCGCGACTGTTCTTCCAGCTCTTCGTTGGCGGTTTTCAGCTCTTCCTGCTGCACCTGCAACTCTTCGTTGAGCTGCTGGGTTTCGGCCAGCACTTCCTGCAGACGCTGGCGATAACGCGCCGCTTCGATCGAAGTGCCGATGTTGCCGGCAATCAGTTCCAGCAAATCGATATCGCGGTCGGTGAGCGGACGCAGGAAGCCCAGCTCGATCACGCCGTTGACCCGGTCGTCATCACTGGTCGGCACCACCAGCACACTGTGCGGCAGGCCCGCGCCCAGGCCGGAGCTGACCTTGAAGTAGTCGGCCGGAACCGAATCCAGCCGAATCAGTTGCCCCTGCTGGGCCACCTGGCCGACGATGCCTTCGCCGCTGTAGATCTGCTGATCCTTTTCTTCCTGCTCGCGGGAGAACCCGTAGGACGCCACGCGCTTGAGGCCGCCGTGTTCTTCACGCACGTACAGCGCCGCCACCGCCGTGCCGAGGTATTGCGCGCAGAACTGCAGAATATTGCGCCCCAGCAGGTTCAGCGTCAGTTGCCCCAGCACCTGCTCCGCCAGCTCGGTCTGGCCGCTGCGCATCCATGCCTGGCGTTCCAGCCGCTCGGCGCTGGCCTGTTGCGCGGCGAGAGTGGCGCTGTAGCTGTCAGACAAACGAACCAGATCACGGCGACCGACATACGCCAGCAAACCGCTGATCCCGGCGATAAACAGCAGGTACAGGGTGATGCTCCAGATTGTGGTGCGGCGCACCTCTTCGTTGCGCGTGGTGCGCAACTGCTGCTCCATGTCGATCACGTCTTCGAATTGCTTGCGGATCTCGTCGGTCAAGCGCTTGCCGCGCCCGGCCTTGACCGCGCCCCGGTAATCACCGCTGGAGCGCTGCAGATCGATCATCGATTGTGCGTAGTTGGCCCACTCGGTCTGCAGCGCCTGCAAACGACGCAGACGATCGGTCTGCACCGGGTTGTCGGCGGTCAGTTCGAGCAAGGTGTTGAGGGCCACGTTGATCCGCGGCTTGGCGGTCTCGTACGGGTCGAGGAAATGCTCATCGCCACTGAGCAGGAAGCCGCGCATGCCGGTTTCCAGATCAACCGTGAGTTTCACCGCTTCGTTGGCGTTATTGATGACGCGATCGGTGTGCTCCACCCACTGGATCACCGACAGCAGATAAGTAATCAGGGATACAAAGAACACGGCGCTGAGCGCGCCAACGCCCAGCGGCAATCCGATGTTGCGCGTCAGGAGTTTGCGAAACCGTGTTTCATCAATCGAAGACGGAGTGGGCATGGGGCGGCCTTGTCGAACTGTCGAAACCCGGGAGTTTGCCCCAAAACCGTCGTATGGATCCATTTTTCTGACTGCTTTGGCAGCAATTTCCTACATTTTCCTGCGCTTACCGAGCACCAACCGTTATCCTTGCGCCGCGAAGAGCAGCTAATCTTTTTTCCGTTGAATCGGGAACTTGTGGCCATGCGCCACTTACTCATGCAAGAGCCCGGCATTTTCGACCGGCCGCCATTCCGATTTCCTTTTTTGAGAGCCCCAATATGTCCACCCCAGCGCCCACCATCCTTGTAGTAGAAGACGACGACATCGTACGCATGCTCATCGTCGATGTGCTGGAGGAACTGGAGTTCAGTGTGCTGGAGGCGGACGACGGTGAGTCTGCGCTGAATATTCTCGGGGATCAGAGCAAGGGTATCGACTTGATGATGACCGATTACGGCCTGCCGGGCATGACAGGCAGTGAACTGGCCGGCAAGGCACGTGAACTCCGCGCCACCCTGCCCGTCTTGTTCGCCAGCGGTTACGCCGAAAACATCGACGTACCTGCCGGCATGCACGTGATCGGCAAACCGTTCTCCATCGATCAATTGCGTGACAAGGTCAAGGGCATCCTGGGCCAGTGATTGGCCTTGATCCGGCAGCGGCTGCAGATGTGGTCTAATTGCGCGCCATTTTTAGCCGCCTGCCTGCAAGGAACACCTGTCAATGACTGCATCCCCCGCCACCAAAGTTCTGGTCATCGGTTACGTCTGGCCCGAACCGCGCTCTTCGGCAGCCAGCGGGCACGTGATGCAGATCCTCGATACATTCCTGCAGCAAGGCTGGGACATCACCTTCAGCAGCCCGGCCGGCCCGGGCGAGCACAAGGCCGACCTGACCGCGCTGGGCATCCGTGAGGTGCCGATCGAACTCAACAACAGCAGCTTCGATGTTTTCATCCGTGAACTGGCCCCGGATATCGTGCTGTTCGACCAATTCATGATGGAAGAGCAGTTCGGCTGGCGCGTCGAAAAGCAATGCCCGAATGCCTTGCGGGTGCTGGAGACTTCCGACCTGCAGAGCCTGCGCCACGCCCGCCACCAACGGCTCAAGGAGCATTTGAAAGACGACCCGGACAATCAGGACTTCAGCGCTCTGTTCGCGCCGGCGCTGCGCGAAGAGTTCGAGTTGATGGCCGATACGGACCTGGCCAAACGGGAAATCGCCGCGTTGTACCGCTGCGATCTGAATCTGATGATTTCCGAAGTGGAAATCCAGTTGCTGGTCGAACAGTTTCAAGTCCCTGGCGACCTGCTGCACTGGTGCCCGCTGATGCTCGAACCGCCGCGCGGTTCGTTCATTCCCTTTGAAGAGCGCGCGCACTTTCTGAGTATTGGCAACTTCCGTCACGCGCCCAACTGGGACGCCGTGCTGTGGATGAAGACCGCCGTCTGGCCGCTGATCCGCCAGCAATTGCCCAGTGCCCAACTGCATATCTACGGTGCCTATACGCCGCCCAAGGCCACAGCCCTGCACAATGCGGCGCAGGGGTTTCATGTGATGAACTGGGCAGAAGATGCACTGCAAGTGATGGCGCAAGCGCGGGTTTGCCTGGCGCCTTTGCGCTTTGGCGCGGGGATCAAGGGCAAGCTCGTCGATGCGATGCTCTGCGGTACGCCCAATGTCACCACGCCCATCGGCGCCGAAGGCATGTGCGGTGCGCTGTCATGGCCGGGTGAAGTGGCCCTTTCGGCCCAGGCCCTGGCCGATGCCGCAGTCGCCCTGCACGAAGACCAACAGCGCTGGACCGCCGCACAACAGGCCGGCGTCACATTGTTGGACGCGCGTTATCGGCAGACTGATCACGGCCCTGCGCTGATCGCTCGCCTGCAGCATTGTCGCGATAACTTGCCGGCATTAAGGCGCGCCAACTTTACTGGCAGCATGCTGCGTCACCACTTGCACAAAAGTACCCAATACATGGCGCAGTGGATCGAAGCCAAAAATCAGAAAAGTTGATAAGCCAAAATCGCGAAAACCCAGTACCAACACTTTGCAAAGAGTGCTGACTTGTACTTTTTCCGACTGCATCAAAGAATAACTTCCGAACTGACCGAGTAATGTGACTGGTCGGAATAAAACTTTATCTGCAACGGAATGCATCATGAGCAACTACCCTTTAAAAAACTGGATGGCGTCCGCACCCGGTATCGACCAACTGACGCTGGGTGAAGTGGTCTGGCCTGGAGCCCATAACGCCGGGCTGGATTACGACTTTTCGTACCCGGCGTATGTGCAGCCGGCGAAAAACTGGTTTGTCTGCCAGGATGGCCCGTTCATTCAGCAACTTAATGAAGGCGTGCGCGTTTTCGACGTGCGTCTGCATGCCGATGAACACTGGCTGGGCATCAAGAAGTTCCATACGTTTCATGGCGTGAAACTGTTCCGGGGGCGTGCCTTGAGCGAACTTGTAAAAAGTCTCAAGGTCTTCCTGACTGACAACCCGAACGAGTTCATCGTATTGGACATACATGAACTCAAGGCCATCAATAATCAACCATTCGATTACAAGGGCTTGCACGAAGTCATCACCACGGAGCTGGGTTCGCGGCTTATTCCCAGAAACAACAGCCAGCTGACCATTGAACAACTTAAAAAGATCAGTCCGATACAACGAGTGGTGTTGGCAAGCGACTCGCATCCGGATTTCAGGTCGCCCCTGTACTGGCCGCAAATCCGTCATGAGTGGAGCGGTTCAGATATCACCTCTGCCGAGCAACTCAAGCAACACATCACACGAACACTGGCCAATCCGCCGCCGTCCGGCAGCCTCTGGTCATTATCGGCCACCAGCTATGGCGAACTGGCCGGCGTAAAGCGGATCACCCACGAACTCAATCAATGGTTTGGCCCGGACTCGGGCTGGGCGCCAAAGTGCAGCATTATCAATGCCGATTTCGTCGGTGCCACGCGGCTCGCGGAATATTGCCAGCAGATCAACCATGCCAAAGGCCTGGTCAAGGCTCGGGGCTGAGGTGCTGGCACTGTCCGTGACGCGCGTGCATGATGAGCATCCGGACATAACAACAGAACGTATCGGACATGACTCGGGCAACCAGAATCACTGATCCCTCCTACGAGCTGATGGACGATCACAACGGGTTGTCCATCATCTACCGTCAGCATGGTTTTCCCTGCCCTTTAGTGCGTTGGCATTTTCACAAGGAATACGAACTGCACCTGATCGTCGCCAGTTCCGGCAAGGTCTTCATCGGCGACTACATCGGCAACTTTTATCCGCAAACGCTGTTCCTTACCGGGCCCAATCTGCCGCACAACTGGATCAGCCAGGTGGCCGAAGACGAAGTGGTGGAAAAGCGCGACATGCTGGTGAACTTCACCGATGAGTTGTTCGACAGCGGGCACCAGGTATTTGCCGAACTCAAGACTCTGGCGCCGCTGCTGGAGCGCGCGCAATACGGCATCGAGTTTCGCGACAAAGACACGATCCGCCAGGCCATGACGCTGATGCAGCGAATTGCCGATACGCGCGGTATCACTCGTCTGGGGCATTTTTTCATTCTGATGGAATTGCTCGCGGCGACAGACGACTATCAGTTGCTGTCCGGCGCCACCAACACGCAACTGGCCGACGAGCACAACATCGACCGCACCAACCGCGCCGTCGATTTCATCTTCGACCATTACGCCCGGGAGCTGACGCTGGAAGAAGTCGCCGAGCATCTGGGGATGAAGCCGACCTACTTCAGTCGCGTATTCAAACAGGCCACCGGCCGCAACTTCATCGAGTTCGTCAATCGTCTGCGCATCAGCAAATCCTGCGAACTGCTGGCCGACGGCGACAAACCGGTGACCGAGGTGTGTTTCGAGTCGGGGTTCAACAATATTTCCAACTTCAATCGGCGCTTCCAGCAACTCAAGGGCATGACGCCGTCGCACTATCGACGCCTCGCGGTGCAGCGCCTGACCGAACAGAATCACGCTTGATAGCCACATCAAAAGATCGCAGCCTGCGGCAGCTCCTACAGGAATCGGTGTAGGAGCTGCCGCAGGCTGCGATCTTTTTTGCCAGTGCAAAAAAGTATCGGTTCAAGTGCGATGGATGATTTGTCAGTCCGTCGATAGAGGGCTGTAATCAGCACACATTCTTCCTGCACAGGAAGACACAAAAACAATAACTGTCCTTCTGCTTCCCAACGGACGTAGAAAAGGAGTGCACGATGCAACCCACTGCAAAAGCTCTGCTTGCCCTCACTTGCATGACCCTCAGCAGCGTCAGCCTTGGCGCCCAGACCCTGACCATCGCCACCGTCAATAACAGCGACATGATCCGCATGCAAAAGCTCTCGAAAACCTTCGAGGCCGAGCATCCGGAGATCAAGCTCAATTGGGTGGTGCTGGAAGAAAACGTCCTGCGTCAGCGCCTGACTACCGACATCGCCACCCAGGGCGGGCAGTTCGACGTATTGACCATCGGCATGTACGAAGCGGCACTCTGGGGCGCCAAAGGCTGGCTGGAACCGATGAAGGACTTGCCGGCCAGTTACGCCCTCGACGACGTGTTCCCGTCTGTGCGCGAAGGACTCTCGGTCAAGGGCTCGCTGTACGCTTTGCCGTTCTACGCCGAAAGCTCGATCACCTATTACCGCACCGACCTGTTCAAGGACGCCGGCCTGAACATGCCCGAGCGTCCGACCTGGGAACAGATCGCCGGTTTCGCCGAAAAACTCACCAACAAGGACAAAGAGCAGTACGGCATCTGCTTGCGCGGCAAGGCCGGCTGGGGCGAGAACATGGCGCTGATCACTACCGTCGCCAATGCCTACGGTGCGCGCTGGTTCGATGAGAAATGGCAGCCGGAATTCAATGGACCGGAGTGGAAAAACGCGCTGAACTTCTACGTCGACACCATGAAGAAATCCGGCCCGCCGGGCGCTTCCAGCAACGGTTTCAACGAGAACCTCGCGCTGTTCAACAGTGGCAAGTGCGCGATGTGGGTGGATGCGTCTGTCGCCGGTTCGTTCGTCACCGACAAGACCCAGAGCAAGGTCGCCGATCACGTCGGCTTCACCTTCGCCCCGCATCAGGTCACTGACAAAGGTTCGGCGTGGCTGTATTCGTGGGCACTGGCGATTCCGACCAGCTCCAAGGCCAAGGACGCCGCCAAGGCCTTCAGTGCGTGGGCGACCTCCAAGGAATACGGCGAGCTGGTGGCCAAGACCGACGGCATCGCCAACGTGCCGCCAGGCACCCGCGCCTCGACCTACAGCGATGCTTACATGAGCGCGGCGCCGTTCGCCAAAGTCACGCTGGAATCGTTGAAAGCGGCAGATCCGAGCAAACCGACGCTGAAACCGGTGCCGTACATCGGCATTCAACTGGTGACCATTCCTGAATTCCAGGGCGTGGGCACCCAGGTCGGCAAGCTGTTCTCGGCGGCGCTGATCGGCCAGACCACGGTGGATCAGGCCTTGGCCGCCGCGCAGCAAACCACCGAACGCGAGATGAAGCGCGCGGGTTATCCCAAGTAACCACTACTTGACCTGTGGGAGCTGGCTTGCCAGCGATGGCGATTGAGCAGCCAACATCAATGTCGGATGTGCCTGCCTCATCGCTGGCAAGCCAGCTCCCACAGGATTCGCGTCGATGTCAGGACGGTTGTCTTTCCTGAACATGTATCTGCACCCAAACGGTTGTGATCACCATGAATACTTCAACTGCCAAAGCCCACCTCGACCTCGCGCAACCCCAGCGCAAAGTCCGCGTACGCAATCCCGGCTGGTTTCTGGTCAGCCCTTCGGTGGCCCTGTTGCTGCTGTGGATGATCGTGCCGTTGGGCATGACCCTCTACTTCTCGATGATTCGCTACAACCTGCTCGATCCGGGGGTGAACGAATTCGTCGGGCTGGAGAACTTCACCTACTTCCTGACCGACTCCGGTTTCCTGCCCGGCGCCACCAATACCCTGTTGCTGGTGGGCAGCGTGCTGCTGATCAGCGTGGTGTTCGGCGTGTTGATCAGCGCTTTGCTCGAGGCCAGCGAGTTTCTCGGTCGCGGCATCGTGCGGGTGATGCTGATCTCGCCGTTCTTCATCATGCCCACGGTCGGCGCGCTGATCTGGAAAAACCTGATTTTCCATCCGGTCTCGGGGATTCTCGCTTACGTCTGGCGGCTGTTCGGCGCCGAGCCGGTGGACTGGCTGGCGCACTACCCGCTGCTGTCAATCATCATCATTGTCTCGTGGCAATGGCTGCCCTTCGCGATCCTGATCCTGATGACCGCCATGCAGTCTCTCGACCAGGAACAGAAGGAAGCCGCGCGTCTGGATGGCGCCGGTCCCGTCGCGATCTTCTGGCACCTGACCCTGCCGCACCTGGCGCGGCCGATTGCCGTGGTGGTGATGATCGAAACGATCTTCCTGCTGTCGGTGTTCGCCGAGATTTTCACCACCACCAACGGCGGCCCCGGCTACGCCTCGACCAACCTCGCCTACCTGATCTACAACCAGGCGCTGGTGCAGTTCGACGTCGGCATGGCCTCGGCGGGCGGCTTGATTGCCGTGGTCATCGCCAACATCGCCGCGATCATTCTGGTGCGAATGATCGGCAAAAACCTGACTGACAAAGCCTGAGGCCTGCCATGACCCTTCAACAATCCCGCCGGCTGCAAAGCCTGCTGCTCGGCACCCTGGCCTGGGCCATCGCGATCGTGATTTTCTTCCCGATCTTCTGGATGGTGATGACCAGTTTCAAAACCGAAATCGACGCGTTCGCCACGCCGCCGCAGTTCATCTTCACGCCGACGCTGGAGAACTACCTGCACATCAACGAGCGCAGCGACTACTTCAGTTTTGCCTGGAACTCGGTGGTGATCTCGTTCAGTGCCACGGCGCTGTGCCTGCTGATCGCGGTGCCGGCTGCCTACTCGATGGCGTTCTACGAAACCCAGCGCACCAAAGGCACGCTGCTGTGGATGCTCTCGACCAAGATGCTGCCGCCGGTGGGTGTGCTGATGCCGATCTACCTGCTGGCCAAGAGTTTCGGCCTGCTTGATACGCGCATCGCGCTGATCGTGATCTACACGCTGATCAACCTGCCGATCGTGGTCTGGATGGTTTACACCTACTTCAAGGACATCCCCAAAGACATCCTCGAAGCCGCCCGCCTTGACGGCGCCACGCTGTGGCAGGAGATGGTCCGCGTGCTGCTGCCGATCGCCAAGGGCGGCCTCGCGTCCACCGTGCTGCTGTCGCTGATCCTGTGCTGGAACGAGGCCTTCTGGTCGCTGAACCTGACCTCGTCGAAAGCCGCGCCACTGACCGCATTGATCGCCTCGTACTCCAGCCCCGAAGGCTTGTTCTGGGCCAAGTTGTCAGCGGTCTCGACCCTGGCCTGTGCGCCGATCCTGATCTTCGGCTGGATCAGCCAGAAGCAACTGGTGCGCGGCCTCTCATTCGGTGCCGTGAAATGAAGATTTAAAAGCAAAAGATCGCAGCCTGCGGCAGCTCCTACAGGGGCACTGTGTAGGAGCTGCCGCAGGCTGCGATCTTTTGATCTTAAAAAAAACAACAATGCGGAGGCCCATCACCATGGCCAACCTGAAAATCAAGAATCTGCAAAAAGGCTTCGAAGGTTTCTCCATCATCAAGGGTATCGACCTTGAGGTGAACGACAAGGAATTCGTGGTCTTCGTCGGCCCGTCCGGCTGCGGCAAATCCACCCTGCTGCGGCTGATCGCCGGGCTGGAAGAAGTCAGCGGCGGCACCATCGAACTCGATGGCCGCGACATCACCGAAGTCAGTCCGGCCAAGCGCGATCTGGCGATGGTGTTCCAGACCTACGCACTGTACCCGCACATGACCGTGAAAAAGAACATGTCGTTCGCCCTCGATCTGGCCGGTGTGCCAAAAGCCGAAGTCGAGAAAAAAGTCGGCGAAGCGGCGCGCATTCTCGAGCTCGGACCGATGCTCGAGCGCAAGCCGAAACAGCTCTCCGGCGGCCAACGGCAACGGGTCGCCATCGGCCGCGCCATCGTGCGCAATCCGAAGATCTTTCTGTTCGACGAACCGCTGTCCAACCTCGACGCCGCCCTGCGCGTGCAGATGCGTCTGGAGCTGCTGCGTCTGCACAAGGACCTGCAGGCGACCATGATCTACGTGACCCACGATCAGGTCGAAGCGATGACCATGGCCGACAAGGTGGTGGTGCTCAATGGCGGCAAGATCGAGCAGGTCGGCTCGCCGCTGGACCTCTATCACAACCCGGCCAACGTGTTCGTCGCCGGGTTCCTCGGCACGCCGAAAATGGGCTTCCTCAAGGGCAAGATCGCCCGCATCGACGGCCAGAGCTGCGAAGTCTCGCTGGACGCCGGTACACGCATCACCCTGCCGTTCAACGCCGCCAATCTGAGCGTCGGCAGCGCCGTGACCCTGGGCATTCGCCCGGAACATCTGGAGCTGGCGCAACCGGGCGACTGCACCCTGCAAGTCACCGCCGACGTCAGCGAACGCCTGGGCAGCGACACCTTCTGCCACGTCACCACCAACGCCGGCGAAGCCCTGACGATGCGTGTGCGCGGTGACTTGGCGAGCCGCTACGGCGAGCAACTGAACCTGCACCTGGACGCCAGCCATTGCCACCTGTTCGACGCCAATGGCGTGGCGCTGACCCGCCCGCTGCGCGCCGCGGCTTGAACCTCGAGACTTGTCCGATGAAACTCAATAAGCAAAATCTGCAGCGCCTCGCCCCCGAGGTGCAACTGCCGGCCTACAGCCTCAGCGACACCCGCCAGGGCATCGCGCACATTGGCGTCGGCGGCTTCCATCGCGCGCATCAGGCGTATTACACCGATGCACTGATGAATACCGGTCAGGCGCTGGAGTGGGCAATCTGCGGCGTCGGCCTGCGCACAGAAGACCGCCGTGCCCGCGACGATCTCAAAGAGCAGGATTACCTGTTCACCCTGTTCGAACTCGGCGACAGCGACGACACCGAAGTGCGGGTGATCGGTGCGATTCGCGACATGCTTCTGGCCGAAGACGGCGCGCAGGCGCTGATCGACAAACTCGCCGATCCGCAAATCCGCATCGTCTCGCTGACCATCACCGAGGGCGGTTATTGCATCGACGACAGCAACGGCGAGTTCATGGCGCACCTGCCACAGATCCAGCACGATCTGGCCCATCCGCTGGCGCCAAAAACCGTGTTCGGCTTCCTCTGTGCAGCACTGGAAAAGCGCCGTGACACGAGCACACCGGCGTTCACGATCATGTCCTGCGATAACCTGCCGCACAACGGCGCGGTGACCCGCAAGGCGTTGCTGGCCTTCGCCACCCTGCGTGACCCGCGGCTGCGTGACTGGATCGCGCAGAACGTCAGTTTCCCCAACGCCATGGTCGATCGCATCACACCGATGACCAGCACCGCGCATCGCCTGCAACTGGCCGACAAACACGGCGTCGACGATGCCTGGCCGGTGGTCTGCGAACCGTTCGTGCAATGGGTGCTGGAAGACAAATTCGTCAACGGTCGCCCGGCCTGGGAACAGGTCGGCGTGCAGTTCACCGATGACGTTTCACCCTACGAAGAGATGAAGATCAAGCTGCTCAACGGCAGCCACCTGGCCCTGACTTACCTGGGTTTTTTGAAGGGCTATCGCTTCGTCCACGAGACCATGAACGACCCGCTGTTCGTACGTTACATGCGCGCCTACATGGACCTCGACGTCACCCCGCAACTGGCGCCGGTGCCGGGCATCGACCTGACCGACTACAAAGACACATTGGTGGCGCGCTTTTCCAATCAGGCGATTGCCGATCAACTGGAACGGGTGTGTTCGGACGGTTCATCGAAGTTTCCCAAGTTCACCATTCCGACGATCAATCGCTTGATTGCCGATGGCCAGGAAACCAGGCGCGCAGCGTTGGTGGTGGCTGCCTGGGCGTTGTATCTGAAAGGCGTGGATGAAAATGGCGACACTTATTCGATTCCTGATCCACGGGCGGAATTCTGTCAGGGGCTGGTAGCGGATGATGCGTTGATCACTCAGCGCTTGTTGGCGGTCGAGGAGATTTTCGGTACGGCGATTCCACGTTCGGCAGCATTTGTGGCGGCGTTTGAGTGGTGCTGCAACAGCTTGCGTGAGGTGGGTGTGACGCGCACGTTGGAGCGGGTGCTGGCTGAGTGATGCGGTGAAACCACCGACGCCATCGCTGGCAAGCCAGCTCCCACAGGATTTTCAATCGTTGATGAATTTTGCGTACACCCGAGAACCTGTGGGAGCTGGCTTGCCAGCGATTGGCTTCACCTTGACTCACCTGACACCCTGAGGACCTCACTGTGACCACCCGACAACTCTTCCTCGGCATCGACTGCGGCACCCAGGGCACCAAGGCGATCATCCTCGATGCGGCCAGCGGTCAGGTGCTCGGCGAAGGCGCCGCCACGCACACGATGATCAGCGGCGCCAATGGTCGGCGCGAGCAGGACACCCGACAGTGGCTCGACGCCTTCGCCCTCGCCTCCCGCCGCGCCCTGCTCGCAGCCAATGTCGACGGGCAGGCGATCCTCGGCATCGGTGTCTCCGGCCAGCAACACGGCCTGGTGCTGCTCGACGATCAGGGCCAGGTGCTGCGCCCGGCCAAACTGTGGTGCGACACCGAAACCACGGATGAAAACGATCGTCTGCTCAAACACCTCGGCGGCGAAAAAGGCTCGCTTGAGCGCCTCGGCGTGGTCATCGCCCCGGGCTACACCGTTTCGAAATTACTCTGGACTAAAGAACAGCATCCTGAGGTGTTCTCGCGCATCGCACGCATCCTGCTGCCCCACGATTACCTGAATTTCTGGCTCACCGGGCGCGCCTGCAGCGAGTACGGCGACGCTTCCGGCACCGGCTATTTCAACGTGCGCAGCCGCCAGTGGGACTTGCAGTTGCTGCGTGACATTGACCCCACCGGTCGCCTGCAAGCCGCGTTACCGGAGCTGATCGACGCGCATCAGGCGGTCGGCACCCTGCTGCCGGCGATTGCCGAACAGCTCGGCCTCAACCCGAATGCGCTGGTCGCCAGCGGCGGTGGCGACAACATGATGGGCGCCATCGGCACCGGCAACATTCAACCCGGGGCGATCACCATGAGCCTCGGCTCCTCCGGCACGGTGTACGCCTACGCCGAGGCGCCACAGGTCAGCGCGGATGCTTCGGTCGCCACGTTCTGCTCGTCCAGCGGCGGCTGGCTGCCGCTGATCTGCACCATGAACCTGACCAACGCCACCGGTGCGATCCGCGAGCTGTTCAACCTCGACCTGGAGCAGTTCAATCAACTCGTGGCCCAGGCGCCCATTGGCGCGGAAGGCGTGAGCATGCTGCCGTTCCTCAACGGCGAACGCGTCCCCGCCCTGCCCCATGCCACCGGCAGCCTGCACGGCTTGACCCTGAGCAACCTGATCCAGGCCAATCTATGTCGCGCCGTGGTCGAGGGCACGACCTTCGGTTTGCGTTATGGACTGGATCTGTTGCGCCACAATGGTTTACAAAGCCGCAGCATTTGCCTGATCGGCGGCGGCTCGAAAAGTGCGGTGTGGCGGCAGATCGTCGCCGACATCATGGACACCCCGGTAATCTGCACCGAACACAGCGAAGCCGCAGCCCTCGGCGCGGCGATTCAGGCGGCGTGGTGCAAGTCATGGTCGAACGGCCACGAAGACACTTTGGCGGATCTGTGCCAGCGCTGCGTGAAGCTCGATCTGCACAGTGAAACCCTGCCGGTCGCCGCCCATGTCGCGGCGTTCCAGCAGGCCTATGAACGCTATCAACAGCATGTCGCGACCCTATAAAGAGCAAACAATCATGTATTTGGTGTGTGGCGAAGCCCTGTTCGATTTTTTCAGCGAAGACGATGCCAGCGGTCTGGCTTCGAAGGTCAATTTCAAGGCGATTGCCGGCGGCTCGCCGTTCAACGTCGCGGTCGGCTTGCGCCGTTTGGGTGTGGATTCGGCGCTGTTTGCCGGGCTGTCCACCGACTATCTCGGCCGACGGTTGCAGCAAGTGCTGCGGGATGAAGGCGTGCGGGCGGACTACCTGATCGACTTCGCCGCGCCAACCACGCTGGCGATGGTCGCGGTCGGTGCCAACGGTTCGCCGCATTACAGTTTTCGCGGCGAGGGCTGTGCTGATCGCCAATTAAGCCTCGCCCATCTGCCGCAACTGGGCGCTGAAGTCCGTGGTCTGCACATCGGCTCGTTCTCGCTGGTGGTGCAGCCGATCGCCGACACCCTGCTGACCCTGGTGCAGCGCGAAAGCGGCAAGCGCCTGATCACCCTCGATCCCAACGTGCGCCTCAACCCGGAACCGAACATCGACCTCTGGCGCGAACGCGTGGCGACCCTGGTGCAACTGGCCGACATGATCAAGGTCAGCGACGAAGACCTGAGCCTGTTGTATCCCGAGCAGGACCCGCAGCGCGTGATCGAAGGCTGGCTGCAGCATCGCTGCCAGTTGGTGTTCCTGACCCGTGGCGGCGAAGGCGCAACGGTGTTCAGCCGCGCCCATGGCTCGTGGTCAGTACCAGCATGCTCGGTGCAAATCGCCGATACCGTCGGCGCAGGCGATACCTTTCAAGCAGCGCTGATTACCTGGTTGACCGAGCAAGCACTGGATTCGGTCGAAGGGGTTCGGGAACTCAATCGCGAACAGATCGACGCGATGCTCAAGTTTGCCGTACAGGCGGCCGCCCTGACGTGCAGCAAGACCGGTCCGGATTTGCCCTATCGTCACCAGTTGAGCTGAGCGCGTAGACTGTCGGCCTTTTTGCGCGCATGGGGATGACGGTTTGATGTCGGGGCGGACGGCGGGACTTTTGATACTGGCGGGATTACTCAGCGGCTGCGGCACCTCGCCGCCGCGTTCGCCGGAAGACATCTGCGAAATCTTCCGCGAAAAAAGCGACTGGTACGACGCGGCGCAAGTCACGCAAAAGCGCTGGGGCGTGCCGATCCAGGTGCCCTTCGCGATCATGTATCAGGAGTCCGGCTACCGCTACGACGCCAAGACGCCGCGCAAATACCTGTTGTGGGTGATTCCGTGGGGCCGGGTGTCGACGGCCGCCGGCTATGCCCAGGCCAAGGATGAGGTCTGGGCCGATTACCAGAAGAGCACCGGGCGCAATTGGGCTGACCGCGAAGACTTTGACGACGCCATCGACTTCGTCGG
Organism: Pseudomonas sp. SCPG-7; assembly: GCF_002156405.1. Classification (NCBI taxonomy): domain Bacteria; kingdom Pseudomonadati; phylum Pseudomonadota; class Gammaproteobacteria; order Pseudomonadales; family Pseudomonadaceae; genus Pseudomonas; species Pseudomonas sp. SCPG-7. Next base: position 786,347 of record NZ_MVOO01000001.1, read on the forward strand.
CTGGTACATGGACAAGACCACCTCGATCAACGGCGTGTACAAATACGATGCCTATAACCAGTACCTGAACTACCACGAAGGCTGGGGCGGTTTCCGCAACAAGACCTACGCCAGCAAAGCCTGGTTGATGCCGACTGCGCGCAAGGTGCAGGCACGTTCCGATGTGTATGCGCGGCAGTATGCCGGGTGCAAAGAGGATCTGAATCGCGGCTTCTGGAGCCGGTTCTGGCATTGGTTGTAGGCCGCCGCAGTCCCCCTGTAGGAGCTGCCGCAGGCTGCGATCTTTGATTTTGTTTTTTACAATCAAGATCAAAAGATCGCAGCCTTCGGCAACGCCTACAGGGGGTGAGGTTTACAGGACGGAGAAGTTGTAACTCACAATCAACCGGGTCTCATCCACATCCCGCGCAAATTTCTCATAATTGGTGCGGTAAGTCGCATTGCGCAGGCGCAGGCTGACATCCTTGAACGTGCCCGTCTGGATCACGTACTTCAACTCGCTGTCGCGTTCCCACTCTTTGCCTTCCTGATCGCTGCCCGGGACTTTGATGTGGTCACCGTTGACATAACGGGTCAGGAAGCTCAGGCCGTTGATGCCGATGGCCTTGAAGTCATAGTCGTAACGCAGCTGCCAGGAGCGCTCCTGCGCCGCCGCGAAGTCGTTGACCTGCACGTAGTTGACCAGATACGGATTGCTGCCATCGAGGTACGGCATCGAGTTGTCGCCGTTCATGCGCTGCCAACCGGCACTGAAGGTGTGGCCGCTGATGCCGTAGGAGAGCATGCCGCTCAACGCGCGGTTGTCGATGGAGCCGGCCTTGGCATCACCGCTGTCGGCGCTTTTCAGCAAACGCACATCGGCCTTCAGCACACCGTCACCCAGCGGTTGGTTGCCGAGCAAGCCAATGAAGTGCTGGCGGTAGATGTCTTCCAGCTCGGCGTAGTGATACTGCGCGGTCAGGCGATCGTTGATCTTGTAATCGATGCCGTACATGTCGAAATGATCGGCGGTGGTGTTGCAGGCGTAGCGCTTGTTCTTACAGTGCACGCGGATGTCTTGCGAATCGGTGGAATCGCGCGCGGTGTACTTGTCCAGACGCGCGGCCATGAAGGTCAGATCCTTCACTTCTTTGGAGGTCAGCATCGCACCGTTGAACATGGTCGGCAGCAAGCGGCCGTCGTTGTACTTGAGCAGTGGCAGATCCGGCAGCAGTGCGCCGTACTTCAACACCGTGTCCGAGACCTTGACCTTGGCGGTCAGGCCCATTTTTGCGTACTGACCCTTCGAGCCGCGCGGGTTCTCGCCGCTGGACGGCAGCAAGCCGCTGTTGCTGCGATCAGGGCTGGAATCGAGCTGAAAACCGAGCATGCCCAGCGCATCGATACCGAAGCCGACCGTGCCCTCGGTGTAACCCGATTGCAGATTGAGAATAAAGCCTTGCGCCGACTCTTCACGCTTGGAAGCGCCCTGGTCGCTTGAGGTGTGCCCATCACGGAAATCGCGGTTGAAATACACTGTGCGCGATTCGATTTTCGCCGTGGTGTCTTCGAGAAAACCGCTGGCCTGAACCTGCGCGGCAAAACCGGCGCACAGCAAAGCGGCTCCGAAGCCAAACGACTGGCGCGGGGTGATGAGAGGGAATGGGGGACGCATGAAAAACTCCAACAGTACAGCGTTTGCGCCAGGGCGCAGTCAGCCAGAAAAATAGCTCCCGTCCCGGATCAGAAACAGCCGGGAAGAAGTGGACACGCAGGGGTGAGCGACAATGATGGCAGATGGCTTTGACGGCCTGAAGGCGACTTTAGTCTGAAACTGACTGGCGATTCTCAAGCACTGAACCGCTCTGAACCACGCATTGCCGGCTCCTTCAGAACGGCGCAACCCGCGGTTTCACTGGCTCGAAACGCCGATCTAAGGGTTTTCCCTATACGTCGCAGCTCCCGCGCCTACGGCATTTGCGCCTTGAACGAGGCGGTCTAATCCTCCATCATCCGTCACCTGCTTATTCAATGGACGGAATTCAAGGCATGCTGGACGCCAACGCTACCCACATTACCCTTACCCTCGAGGGCGCCTCCGCCGACCTGCAAGTGCTCAGCTTCACCGGTCGCGAAGCCCTCAACGAGCCTTTCCGTTTCGACCTCGAACTGGTCAGCGCCCGCCCCGACCTGAAACTCGAAGAGCTGCTGCACAAGCCCGGCGTCCTGACCTTCGGCGCCACCGGCGAAGGCAAGATTCATGGCCTGGTGTACCGCATCGAGCAAGGCGATTCCGGCAAGACCCTGACCCGCTACAGCATCAGCCTGGTGCCGCAGCTGGCCTATCTGCGGCACAACCATGACCAGCAGATTTTCCAGAACCTCACGGTGCCGAAGATCATCGCCCAAGTGCTGGAAGATCGCGGCATTCTGGCCGACGCCTACAGCTTCCAGCTCAAAGCCGAGTACCCGCAGCGCGATTACTGCGTGCAGTACGACGAGTCCGACCTGCACTTCATCCAGCGCCTGTGCGAAGAGGAAGGCATTCACTTCCACTTCCAGCACAGCAGCAGCGGCCACAAACTGGTGTTCGGCGACGATCAGACGGTGTTCCGCAAACTCAAGGCCGTGAGCTACCAGCAAGACTCCGGCATGAGCGCCGACAAACCGGTGATCAAGCGTTTCAACCTGCGCCTGGAAACCCGCACCACCCGCGTCAGCCGCCGCGACTACGACTTCGAAAAACCGAAGATCCTGCCCGAAGGCGCGGTCAAATCCGAGTTCGCCCCGGATCTTGAGGACTACGATTACCCCGGTCGTTTCACCACCCGCGAGCGCGGCAAATTCCTCTCGACCCGCGCCCTCGAACGCCATCGCAGCGACTACAAACTCGCCGAAGGCAAAGGTGACGAACCAACCCTGACCAGCGGCCACTTCCTGACCCTGGCCGACCACCCGCGCGCCGAATGGAACGACTTGTGGCTGCTGCTGGAAGTCTTCCACGAAGGCAAACAACCGCAAGTGCTCGGTGAAAACGTCACCAGCGACGTCACCGACAACAAAAGCGATTTCCACCAGGGCTACCGCAACAGCTTCCTCGCCACCCCGTGGGACGCGCACTACCGCCCTGCCCTCGAACACCCGAAACCCAAAGTCCTCGGCAGCCAGACCGCGGTCGTCACCGGCCCGGCCGGTGAAGAAATCCACTGCGACCAGTACGGCCGCATCAAAGTCCAGTTCCACTGGGACCGCGACGGCCAGTCCGACGACAAAACCACCTGCTGGCTGCGCGTCGCCAGCGGCTGGGCCGGCGCCGCCTACGGCGGCATCGCCATCCCGCGCATCGGCATGGAAGTCCTCGTCACCTTCCTCGAAGGCGACCCCGACCAGCCCCTCGTCACCGGCTGCCTGTACCACAAGGAAAACGTCGTCCCCTACGACCTGCCGGCAAACAAGACCCGCAGCACCTTCAAAACCCTCAGCTCCCCGGGCGGCAAGGGCTACAACGAGTTTCGGATTGAAGACAAAAAGGGTGCCGAGCAGATCTACATCCATGCGCAGCGCGATTGGGACGAGAACATCGAGCACGACCAGAAGATTCGCGTGGGCAATGAGCGGCATGACACGGTTGAGGCCAACACCCTTAGCGAGTTCAAGGTTGAGGAGCACCGGATTACCCATCTGGATCGCGTCAGCGAGATGCGCGCGGATGATCACCTGACGGTGGGCGTGACGCAGCATGTGAAGGTCGGTACGGCACAGTTTGTCGAGGCTGGGACGGAGATTCACTATCACGCGGGTGAAAAAGTGGTGATCGAGGGTGGCATGGAGCTGACCGCCAAGGCGGGCGGGAGTTTTGTAAAGGTGGATGCAGGTGGCGTGACCATCAGCGGGGCTGAGGTGAAGGTGAATACCGGTGGTGCGCCGGGTGTGGGGACCGGGATCGGGATTTTGGTGCCGTTGATTCCGGGGTTGGCGGACAAGGATAGGTTCGGGAAGTTACTTGAGAGTGCCCCGCGCAGTCACAAAGCGAGGTATCTGCTTCAGGACGAGAAAACTGGAAAGCCTTTAGTAGGAAGCCCTTACACATTGAAGTTGGCCGACGGCACGCTGATTTCTGGCTACACAAACAAAGAAGGAAAAACTTTCCTGGCTCATAGTGCTGAACCAACTGAAGTAGAACTGTTAACACCAATTCGTAAGCCTGAGCCGGAAGAGCAACTGATAAGGGCAGGTGAAAGTGCGCCAAAGGAAATGATCCTGGACTTCAAAAACGCCAACTTGGAGGGCTGACACATGGCAATCATGCAACCACCTCAGACGCCGCAAGGATGCACAAGCACCAGTATTGAAGGTACGATCAAAGAGGCTCCACTGCCTAACCCTGACAATAAGCCTTATTTGATGGAGAAAGCGAACTATGCCTCGCGATTTCCAAAATTATCTATAAAGAAAGCCAAAGATGGTGGCGTCACAGGCTTGGAGCTTAAACAACTTGTTATGAGCGGATTGATTCGCGCAGACGAATACCGCTGGGATTTTCTTTGGGACTACAAAGCAGAAGTTTGCTTTGACATGGCATCCCTTCCTCCCAAACCATTTCTGAGTTCATCATGGGTTGGTAACGACACGAATCCTGATCCTTTGAGGCGACACACTCTATTTCCCTTTCCGAAAGGATCAGTGAAAGGACTATTACGGCGCCCGGACGTCATAATCGTCAAAAGTCGCAGCCTGCGCTGGCCCGGACGAGCCGGAGTAGACCATCAAGGCGTTCAACACCCAGATAATCTGGCAAGACTTGTAGAAGTGAAATTTCCCGGAGATGTTCTTGGTCTGGCTCAGCGTGAAGCCTATCTAGACATAGCAGGCGACTCTAATCGTTTCTCGGTCTTGGAAATAAATGATTGTCGTGATGACGGTGAACGTGAACGCGATAGACAATACAATAAAGAAAATAAACCGACCGGAGAGTTTAATCCTCTACAATGGCCGGTTTTACTACCACCTGCAGGTGGACCAAGACAAGCACCTCGACCGGCTCCTGTTCCGGTGCCGGCGTACGGTCCGACAGCTACCCCCAAACCCGCACACGTTGAGAGTTGGACCCAGCAGGTACAAGAGGCTGTAGATGGACTACTGGAACAGGGAGCTAAAGGCATTCGTACGCTTTCGAATGAGGTTCAACAACACCTGGAAGATGCTGCCATCTGGCTTGGAGTTAAAGGGCAATGGATTAGACGCGAGTCTAAAAAAGCCTGGGAGTGGGTCAGTGAAACGGGCGCTCAAATCATTAGTTGGACGGATGAACAACTTCGCGCTGCGTGGAAAGAGATTCAGCATTACACAGATCTGACCCTTGAAAAGCTAAAAGAAATTGACTGGATGCAAGTATTGATTGGTGTCGGAACCATTGTAGCCACGGTGGTCGTTGCCTTCGCCATTGGGACCGCACTCGTAGCAGCAGGGGTTCCTGCTGCAATAGTTGGCGCCATACTGGTTATTGTCCGATTAGCACAAGTGTCTTGGGCCTTGTTAGCGAGTATTTTGGGTGGCGCGGCCGTCACTGCAGCGGTGTCTGCCGGATAAACAGAGAAAACTATGAACACATTGGAAAAACTGACTAAGCGAGCTCCTGACCTGATGTTTGAATTACCGGATGGTACTCCGGTTGTCAGATTAGGATTGATCGTCACCCTATACTTCAAAGAAGGCTATACGCTGCAAAGCAAACAGGCCGTCATGCAGTGTTTCGCAAGATTCAAAGAGGAATTTGGTCAGCACCTTAAAGGTCAGTTTGATGATCGATATAAAAAGCTTACTGATGCGAGCTTCAATAAAAAAGTCTCTAAAATCCTCGAGACGGGTCCAAATGAGCAGTACGAATGGCACATCAGTAGCGCTGCGACGGCTAACGAAGCCGGCGAGTACAACCTGTCCGCACTGAATTCTTTTGAAGCTCATGGCGATCAAAAACGCTCATTTATCAAAATGACATTGCCATGGAGCATACTGCAAGCTCCCGACGGAGCTGCACGCTATCGAGACTGGATTGTTTACCTAGCCGACAAAGTCAAGGCTGAGCATGGATATGGCGGACTATCCAGCATCTTGCCCTTTGACTTCGATAGCTATATGCCCATGGAGTACCAGTTGGCTCAGCAATACACTGGCCTTGAAGTTGACTCTTTGGTGACAAACTTCAAACGAGAACTGCTTGACCATATTAAAGGAGTAAATTGGTATACCGTCGTAGGCAATCGATTTGCGGAACAGTTGGGCGGTATAGATGCGATAAGTCATTCGTTTAGCGGTCGTGGCGACGTAGAAGTAATTAAATATCAATATGGTTTGATTGTTCGCGCCGGTGAACTTCCCGATCTAGGCCCTATTAATGAGCCATTGCCGACGGCGTATGTCGCAGTAAATCGCGTTTTTAAACCACTGCGCATCCCCACACCTAATCAATTGCATACATATACTCCGTATGGGAATTGTTTCGAAGAAGACAGCACTGTACGTTGGTACGCTCGGTTCGATCAGGACGACAGCTTTTCTAAATCACCCGCTCGGCTTGAGGCAGGTCAACCTTGCAGTGTTGCCGGTTACTGGTTCACCCCTGCACAAAAAGATTCTCGTCGACACTTCAATCAGGGGGAAATTTTACCGAGCTTCAGCGGCTCGAGTTGGGGCGATACTCTTTGGTATTGGTCAGGCGAAGAATAAGTAACCTAGCTACTTACTCAGCGCCAACTTTCAGGCGCTGAGTATATAAGGCTGGGCTACCCTTCGTGCCGAACTCAGCTCGCCCGAAGGCGTCCTGCACACGGCCACCACAGCAATGCACTACACGGTCAAAGAACTCCGCGGTGCAAATGATGGCACATATGCAATCGATTATTCTCAGGTGACCAAACCCGAGCCGCTGATTTTGCAGCGACGCCAAACCATACCCGCCCCGCTCCCGCCGCCGAAAGCAGACAAGGCATCACCCCTTGTAGGAATCGGCACCGCATCCCCGAGAAATCCTCCCTCCGCCAGACAGCCGGCGTTCAGCCAGGTTAACCATCGCTTAACGCCGCAGTCCAAGACTGTACTGAACCGCACACCTCAGCCCCTGGTTGACGCCGAGTGCGGCAGGTTCGGCCGTATGGCGCCGAACGCTCATTCCGTCGCACGGGAGTCTGATTCATGAACATTCGCACGCTATTGCTCACCTCCGCCCTCGCCTGCAGCGCATTCGCCGGGCTGGCCCAGGCCAATGACACCACCGCTACGACCAAGTCCGTTCCCTACCAGTACGGCATGCCGTTGCATGTGAACAAAGTGATCTCCATGACCGAGCAGCCCACGCGCCAATGCAAGGTCGTGAGCGCTGATATGAAGTACATCGACAATGCCGGCAAGCCTGCGGAAATCACCTACCGGAAAATGTCTGACGCCTGCAGCGAGCAGAACTGACAGAAGGCTCTGATTTGCGGCTTTGCGGTAGGCGATGAAGGCTTCGCGGGTTATGCTCGGGGTCCCTTCTTACTGCCGCAAGGACTCGCCATGCAGTTGTCGTTTCGCACACTGTCGATCATCACCGCTTCGTTGTGTTTTGTACTCGCGCTGGTCTGGGGCTTTTTCCCGGAGGTGTTGCTGGCGATCTGGAGCATTGAGTATTCGAGCTCGGTCGGTTTTGTCGCGCGGCGCAGTGCGGTGCTGTTTGCGGCGTTGGGGGTGATGTTTTATCTGGTGCGCAGCGCGCCTCCGTCGCTGGGTCGCAATGCCCTGAGCAACGGGTTTATCGTCGGTTGTTTTGGTCTGGCGGTGCTGGGGTTTGGCGAATGGCTTAACGGCCATGCCGGCCCCGGGATTCTGCTCGCGGTGCTGGTCGAGTTCGCGCTGGGCCTCGGCTTTGTGCAGGCCCGGCGCGTGACGGTCGAACTGGGTGAAACGGTGAGTTAAAGCGCTCTGGAGCGAGGACTGTAATGCTGTAGTGTGGTTTGTTGCGCCAGATCCGAACGCAGGCCGGCAATCAGTTCATTGATCTCGCGACAGCCGTTGAGGTGGCTGGCGTCGATACCGCTGACGTGCAGATCAACCTGGTCAGTCTGGTGGTCGCCGAAGACCTTGACGGTCATCGACAGGTCTGGTGACAGCGTGCACTGGCAGCGTTTAGGCAGAAAACTGCTTTCAATGATATTGCGTAGTTCCAAGGCAGACAGAAACATGGTGAACCTCTCCTTATTGATGAAACTGCCAATCAACTCTTCACGTTGACCGCTTTTGCTGCCCCTGCACGGGTGTGTCCCCGCTGATTCCCTGGTGCGGCAAACGGTTGTACTGCGAAATGCCCATTGGAGTGTAGGCGCCCGAAGCCGGTGCGCTGCACCAAAGCGACGCATAAAACGTGCCTTTCATCGGGTCATTTCGACCCTCATGAAATCAAGCACTTGGCGCGGTGGCCAGCAGTTGGCCAGTTGCAAAATGCAAGATCGGGCCTTCTGCGCACTGCAATTTGCAAGTCGACGCCGGTTTGCATTCATCGCTGATGACAGTGAGAATGCCCGACATCCACCCTACACCCGCCAGGAGGCTTTCATGGGTTCTTTACGCGCTCGCGCGACAATCGGTCTGCTCATTGCCGGCCTGTCCACCCTCGCCCACGCGGCCAAACTCGAAGACGTCGCGCCGTATCCCAAGGCGGAAAACGGCTTCACCCGCCAAGTCATCTACCTGCCCAAACAGGATCAGGAAGAGAACTTCCAGGTTGAAGTCCTTGCCGGCAAGACCCTGGAAGTCGACTGCAATCGCCAACGTCTGGGTGGTGTTCTGGACGAGAAAAATCTCGAAGGTTGGGGCTACCCGTTCTACCGGCTGGAAAAAGTCATCGGGCCGATGAGTACGCTGATGGCTTGTCCGCCCGGCAGCCAGAAAAAGCGCGCCTTTGTCCCGGTCGTCGGTGATGGCTTCATGCTGCGTTACAACAGCAAGCTGCCGCTGGTGATTTACGCGCCCAAGGACGTCGAAGTGCGTTACCGCATCTGGTCGGCTTCGGACAAGGTCGGTACCGCCATCGCGGAATGACCTGAAACAGGAGCGCCAAACTTGATTACTTGCCATGTGCGATACGTGATCGATCCGTACCAACTGACCGAGTTCGAAGCCTATGCCAAGGCTTGGCTGGGCATCGTCGAGCGCTTGGGCGGCACCCATCACGGCTACTTCCTGCCCTCCGAGGGCGCGAGCAACATCGCCTATTGCCTGTTCAGCTTTCCTTCGCTGGCCGATTACGAAAGCTACCGGCACATCGCGCTGACCGACCCGGAAAGCACGGCGCTGGTGGAATCACTGGTGCAGAAGAAATTCATCGTCAGCTACGAGCGCAGTTTCCTGCGCCCGTTGCTGCCCTGAGCGGTATCACGCCGGGACGCCGCACATCGCGGCGCGCTCGGCGACGTGGCGCAGGCTGTCGAAGTTGATGTTGGCGCCGGAGTCGACCGCGACGAAGGTCTGCTCGCGAACACCGCTGCGCGCCACGTATTGCTTGATGCCGGCCACCGCCAATGCCCCGGAAGGCTCGGTGATCGAGCGGGTATCGTCGTAGATATTCTTGATCGCCGCGCACAGCTCGTCATTGCTGACGGTGACCACCTCGTCCACGCAAAACCGGCACACCTCAAATCCATAAGCGCCGATCTGCGCCACGGCCACACCATCGGCGAACGTACCGACACTGGGCAGCACCACCCGCGCATCCGCGTGCAGCGCCGCCTTAAGGCAGGCCGAGTGCTCCGATTCGACACCGATGATCCGTACCTCTGGCCGCAGGTATTTGACGTACGCCGCGATGCCGGCGATCAGGCCGCCACCGCCCACCGGGACGAAGATCGCATCCAGCGGTCCCTGATGCTGACGGAGGATTTCCATGGCCACCGTGCCCTGGCCGGCGATCACCTCCGGGTCGTCAAACGGCGAGACGAAGGTGCACCCGGTCTGCTCGGCCAGTTGCAGCGCATGGGCCAGGGCAAACGGAAAACTCTCGCCGTGCAGCAGCGCCTCGGCACCCCGACTTCGCACCCCAAGCACCTTGAGTTCGGGCGTGGTCGAGGGCATGACGATGGTCGCCGCGACCCCCAGTTCACGCGCCGCCAGCGCCACGCCCTGCGCATGGTTGCCCGCCGAAGCGGTGATCACCCCGCGTGCTTTCTGCGCATCGCTCAATTGCACCAGTTTGTTGTAGGCGCCACGGATCTTGAAGGAGAACGTTGGCTGCAGGTCCTCGCGCTTGAGCAGAACCCGATTGCCCAACGCCTCGGACAGCGCTGGCGCCGCTTGCAACGGCGTACGCACGGCGATGTCGTAGACCGGCGCGGCGAGGATCTTTTTCACGTACTGTTCAAGCAGGGTTTGCTGGTCAGGGCTGTATTTCATCGTCATCTCCGGGCGCTCTGTGCAGGACCTGCCGAAGGCTGCGATCTTTTGACTTTGTTTTTCTCAAATCCAAAGCAAGATCAAAAGACCGCAGCCTTCGGCAGCTCCTACAGGGAGCCTTCGTTGGTAAAACCCAGGAGACAGAAAATGAAAACCCGCCTCTAGGGCGGGTTGGGTGCTGCAGTCGTGAGCTAGCCCGCCAAATGAGGAATGGCGGTAATAATGCTTGGCTGGCAGCGCAATACGGTGGAAGTCATGGGCCTGAAGTTAGCCCGGCGGCGAGCGGCGAGTCAATGGCTTATTTGACACTGGCGTTATAGGCTGGCGTCGACCAAGTCACCACGGATCACTTGGCCAACCGCCGCAACCCAAACAACATCCCCCCGGCCCCCAACAACATCACCAGCAGAAACACCGGGTAGGAAATCCACCACGGCGTGCCCGCCGTCATCATGCTGAATTCCGACATCCCGCCAATGCTCGCAATCAGGTTCAACGGCAGAAACACCACGTTGATCAACGTCAGTTTGCGCAGCAGATTGTTCATGCTGTTGTTCATCAAGTTGCCGCGCGCATCGATCAACCCGGAGAACACCGTGGAGTAGATCTCCGCTTGCTTGTAACACTGGTTGTTTTCGATGATCAGGTCGTCGATCAGTCCGATCGCCTCGCTGCCGAAATGCTGTTTTTCCGCATGATTGCGCAGACGCGTCAACACCGCGCCGTTGCTGTGCAAGGCATTGATGTAATAGATCAGGCTTTCGCTGAGGTTGAACATCTGCACCAGATGCTGGTTCTGCATCGAGGCGTTGAACTTCTGTTGCAGCTCGCGGGCGACCAGTTTGATCACCTTCAGATGGCCGAGGTAATGGTGGATGTTGTTGAACAGCAGATCGAGCAACACATCCAGCGGCGCATTGAGCGGCTGGCGCGTGCCGATGCCGTGCAGCGGCGTGTCGTCGGTGGCGATCACCAGCAATTGACCGGGCGCAAACAGCAGGCCGCAGGACGACACTTCAAACGCCAGGCTGCCACCGCCGGAATAGTTTTCCGGGCGCTTCCAGATCAGAAACAAATGATCAGGGTGAAACTCGATTCGCGAGACTTCGTCCGGGTCCAGCGCCGAGGCCAACGCGTGTTCGTCGACCTTGTAGTGGCTGTGGAGCAAATCGCGCTCGGCCGCATCCGGGTTGCTGAACAGCATCACTTCGGCGTCCAGCCGCTCGACCCGCTGCAGCGCGCCATGAGTCAGTGCGAAACTGCTGATCATCGGCGCTTCACCAGGCCTGGCCGCGACGTTTGAGCTCCAATCGTCGCACAAACTCCTCCAGCACCAGTGAATACAGATCGTCCTGCAAATAGGCATCCTCGATGCCGGCGTCGAGGTTCGGGTTGTCGTTGACCTCGATCACCACCACTTTGTCGCCGGCCTGTTTCAAGTCCACGCCGTAGAGGCCATCGCCAATCAGGTTGGCGGTCTTCACCGCCAGTTCCACCACCGCTCGCGGCGCCTCGTGCACGGCCAGGGTACGGCACTCGCCGTTGACGTCCTGGCCCTTGGCTTTGTGGTTGTAGATTTGCCAGTGGCCCTTGGACATGAAGTATTGGCAGGCGAAGATCGGCTTGCGGTTGAGCACGCCGATCCGCCAGTCGTACTCGGTGTAGAAAAACTCCTGAGCCAACAGCAACACCGAGTGTTCGAACAGTTCGGCGGTGGCCTCCAGCAGCGCCTGCTGACTTTCGACTTTGATCACTCCGCGAGAAAAACAGCCGTCGGGGATCTTCAACACCAGCGGAAAACCGAGGCGTTCACCGACCCGTTCGAAATCTTCCGGTCGCTCCTTGTAGAGAATTTCCGTGGCGGGCATGCCCAATTGATGGCTGTTGAGCAGGTCGGTCAGGTAGACCTTGTTGGTGCAGCGCAGGATCGACGTCGGGTCGTCCATCACCACCAGGCCTTCGCTTTCAGCCTTCTTGGCAAAGCGGTAGGTATGGTTGTCGACGCTGGTGGTCTCGCGAATCAACAAGCCGTCGTACTCAGCGATCCGCGCATAGTCCTTGCGCTCGATCAGCTCGACGTCGATGCCCATACGCTTGCCGACCCGGACGAAATTCTCCAGTGCCTTGGCGTTGGATGGCGGCAAGGCCTCCTGCGGATCGTGCAGGATCGCCAGGTCGTAACGCGCCACTTGCGGCGAGCGTGGTGCTCGCCAGACTTTACGGCTGAAACCGTCCAGCGCATTGGCGAACTGATCTTCCTGATCGTCGCGCAACTTATGCAGGGCACCGGACTTAATGCCTTCGATGTGCCAACCGTTAGTTCGCCGAAACTCAACTAACAGAATCGGGCACGGAAACACTTCAAACAATTGTCGAGCCAGATCCTGTAGTGGCTCGATATGCGTTTTTCCGAAGTAAAGCGTCAGGGTGAAACCTTCGGTATCGCTGTACAGATGATGAGTGAGGGCTTTTTCCAGAGTTTTATCGAGATCGTCCAGTGCCAGACCGTAAAGCGATTTTTTCGTCAGTTCGCTGATGGTGCGCACCGATGGAATCACCTTGTGGCCGCGGGCTTCTGCCAGCAGCGAGCAGTAGTAACCGTGCCCCAGATACTTGTAGCTGCGGCACAGATTGATCACCTGCACGCGCTTGCCCGGCTCGTTGTCACGGGTTTGCTCGAGGTATTCCTGAGCGGTGACGATGTCCTCGCTGGGGAAGTACGAGGCCCAATCTTCCTTGCGTTCGACGATGATCAACACTTGACTGGAAGTTCTGATGGCTGAATTTAAAAAAGTTGCCGCCGGCAAACTTTGCTCGGATACTTCGCGCCAATGACCCTGTACCGCTGACATAGAGATTGATCCGTTGGAGAACAAGACCATTTCTATTAAGCACGAAGTTTTTCGAAAGTCCCGTTTCGTTACGCAACTTTTACGGTGGTCATATGAGTGCTGTTTTTCGTTTGGCGGTAGTTGAAGATTTGCCAGCGCTGCTGGCTCTGGAAATGCAATGTTTCACCAGCGACCGGCTCACCAGTCGCAGCTTTCAATGGATGATCACCCGCGCCCATGCGCAACTGCTGGTCGCCGAACTTGACGGTCGATTGCTCGGCTACGCCCTGGTGCTGTTTCATCGCGGCACATCACTGGCGCGCCTGTATTCCATCGCCATTGCCGGCGAAGCTCGCGGTACTGGGCTGGGAAAACAACTGCTGCAACGTATCGAGGCCTGCGCCGTGGAGCATGACTGCGCGTACCTGCGTCTTGAGGTGCGCATCGACAACCCCAGCGCCATCGCGCTTTACGAGCGCAACGGCTATCGGCGCTTTGCGTTGATTCACGATTACTACGAGGACCACGCCGATGCGCTGCGCCTGGAAAAGCGCATTGTTCAGCACCGTGATTCGCGCAATATCAAGGTGCCCTATTACCTGCAAACCACCGATTTCACTTGTGGCCCGGCCTGTCTATTGATGGCCATGGGCGCGTTGCAGTCGGCGCGCTCACTGGAGCGACGTGAAGAATTGCAGATCTGGCGTGAGGCGACCACGGTGTTCATGACGTCCGGCCATGGTGGCTGCAGTCCTCAGGGCTTGGCACTGGCCGCTTGGCGTCGAGGTTTCCAAGTGCGTTTGCAGCTCAGCATGGCCGGGCCATTGTTTCTCGATGGCGTGCGCGATGAGCATAAAAAAGACGTCATGCGCCTGGTGCATGAGGAGTTCAGCGCACAAATGCACGAGACCGATATCGAGCGCAAAATTGGCAACCATCTGGATTTACCGCGCCTGCTGCAGGCTGGCGGACAGCCTCTGGTGCTGATCAGCAGCTATCGCCTGACCCGTTCCAAGTCCCCGCATTGGGTGGTGGTCACCGATTGCGATAAAGACTTTGTGTATCTGCACGATCCGGATGTCGACCACAGCCAGCATCGTCAACCGATGGACTGCCAGCATGTGCCGGTCAGCCATGGCGAGTTTGAGAAGATGAGTCGGTTTGGGCGTGGGAAATTGCGCGCGGCGGTGGTTTTGTATGCCCGCGCTACGCCAACTATCGTCAGGCCCTAGAGGTTTTTTTTTGGCGAGGGAGCTTGCTCCCGCATTAGTTCGTAGTGCTCATAAGAGCTTAGGGCTGCTGCGCAACCCAGCGGGAGCAAGCTCCCTCGCCACAGGACATCAGTGAAAATTAGAAGTGAAGTTATTTCAGGCCGACCTTGTACAGCGCACCGTCCTGCTCATCCGTCAGCACGTACAGATAGCCATCCGGCCCCTGCCGCACATCACGAATCCGCTGTTTAAGTTCGCCCAATAGCCGCTCCTCGTGCACCACCTTGTCCCCATCGAACTGCAAGCGGATCAGCTCCTGACTGACCAGCGCGCCGATGAACAAATTTTGCTGCCACGGCTTGAAGCGATCAGCGTCATAGAACGCCATGCCGGAAACACCCGGTGATTTCTCCCAGACATGGTGCGGGTCAACCGCACCTTCGACACTTTTGCCCTTGGCTTCGGGTATTGGTTGCAGGGAATAGTTGACGCCGTGGGTCGCCAGCGGCCAGCCGTAGTTTTTCCCACGCTCGATGATGTTCACCTCATCGCCGCCACGGGGACCGTGTTCGTTCTCCCAGAGAGTACCGTTCCACGGATTGAGCGCCGCGCCCTGCGGGTTGCGGTGGCCGTAGGACCAGATTTCCGGACGTACGCCGGACTGGCCCACGAACGGGTTGTCATCCGGCACCTTGCCGTCGGGGAAAATCCGCACGACCTTGCCCTGCAGTTTGTCGAGATCCTGCGCGGTCGGCCGATCATTGTTTTCGCCGAGGGTGATGAACAGATAGCCATCGCGGTCAAACACCAGACGTGAACCGAAATGGTTACCGGTCGAGAGCTTCGGCTCCTGACGGAAAATCACCTTGAAATCGCTAATCGTCTTCAAATCGTCCGACAGCCGGCCTCGCCCCACCGCCGTCCCGGCCTTATCCCCGGCGCCCCCGCCCTCGGCGTAGGACAGGTAGACCAATCGATCCTGTTTGAAGTCCGGCGACAGCACCACGTCGAGCAAACCGCCCTGGCCTTTGGCCCAGACCTTGGGCACGCCGCTGACGGGCTCGGAACGCTTGCCATCAGCGGTAATCACCCGCAGGTTACCCGGACGCTCGGTCACCAGCATGCCCTGACGATCGGGCAGAAACGCCAGCGCCCACGGATGCTCCAGGCCTTGAGTAATCGTGGTGACTTCAAGGGCGCCCTGCTCGCTCTGCAGCTCTTTGGGGGGCGCGGCGAAGGCTGGCACGCTGATCAACGCGCCGGCGCACAGCGTGGCTAGAAGGGTTTTACGCAACATGCACGATTCCTTTTGTTCGTTTCGAAGGCTGACAGGCGCTCAGGCCTGATGTTCAACGGTTGCTGTCTCCATCACGCGGCGGTGGGTTGGGAATGAATCTGGGTGGTGTACTCGGTACCGAGCGTTGCTGCTGACCATTGCCGATGCCGCCATTGCCAACGGTGGGCGTACTGGGCACCGGCACTGTATTCGGTCCGCGAATCACCGGCGCACTGGGCTGCGTGCCCTGCATGCTGTTGGGATTGGCGCGGCGAATCGGGCTGTTGTAGGGATTGTTGCTGTTGCCGGTGGGACTTTGTGCCAGCAACAGCGGCGCGGACGGTGCCGTGACCTCGGCATGTGCAAGACCTGCCCCAAGGAGCAGAACGATCATGCCGGGCAATATTCGGTTCATGGGATGGCCTCTCGATGCACAAGTGATAGAGCCTTCGAGTCCACGCTACGCCCCGGGTTCGGATTTGTTAACCCATCGCCCTTAAACAAGATGTAACACGGCTTGACCGACAGCACTGCTGTCTCCGGCAAACGCTGGAAACTTTCGCCGCCGGCTGCAGGTCACCTGAACATCATTCGCGGAGGACTCACCATGGCTCGGGCAATCTGGAAAGGCGCAATCAGTTTCGGACTGGTGCATATCCCCGTTGCGCTGGTGTCGGCAACGTCTTCGCACGGCGTCGACTTTGACTGGCTCGACAGCCGCAGCATGGATCCGGTGGGTTATAAACGGGTAAACAAAGTCACCGGCAAGGAAGTCACCAAAGAGCACATCGTCAAAGGTGTGGCCTATGAGAAGGGCCGCTATGTGGTGCTCAGCGAGGAAGAAATCCGCTCGGCGCACCCGGTGTCCACGCAGACCATCGACATTTTCTCCTTCGTCGATGCCGAGAAGATTCCACTGCAGAACATCGACACGCCTTATTACCTGGCCCCAGACAAACGCGGCGGCAAGGTCTACGCCCTGCTGCGCGAAACATTGAGCAAAACCAACAAGGTCGCACTTGCCCGCGTCGTCCTGCACACTCGCCAATATCTGGCGGCACTGATGCCACTGGAATCGGCATTGGTGCTGGTCAAACTGCGCTGGCCGCAGGAGGTGCGCGGCCTTGATGAGCTGGAACTGGGCAGCGAGGTGACCAAGCCGCAACTGGCCAAAGGCGAACTGGACATGGCTAAACGTCTGGTGCAGGACATGAGCGGCGACTGGAACCCGGAGGACTACAAGGACGAGTTTGAGGACAAGATCATGGCCTTGGTCGAGAAAAAGGCCCACGAAGGCAAGATCGAGGATGTCGAAACCGTGGGTGGCGAAGAGGAGCGCAAGTCTGCGGATGTGATCGACTTGACCGAGCTGCTTAAACGCAGTCTGGGTGGGAAAGCGCCGGCCAAGTCCAAGGCTAAATCGGAGAAACCCACGAAGTCCACGCCGGCAAGGAAAACCAAAAAAGCCTCTGGGGAATGAATATTCAACACCTGTCAGGTAACTGACAGGTTGCTTTTGAGACAGTCATCGCCAGCAGGCTGGCTCCCACGGTTCGAAATGCATTCCCCTGTGGAAACCAGTCTTCGGTAATGACAAACAGGCGCGACACAACAGTCAGATCAGAATGAAGATCGCCAGCAAACCGCCAAAGATCGCCCATTTTTCCATGTAGTAACGTGCGCGATTGCGCTTTTTCAGCTCTTTGCCACGCAGTCGCACTTTGTAGATCTTGGTAAACAGACGGTTGATCCCGCCGGTACGGTCGCCCGCATCGTTAGGCGCGCCTGCCGCCGACATCACGGTGCGACTGAACCATCTATTGAACGCTGCCGCCCAGCGATATTTCATCGGACGCTCGATGTCGCAGAACAGGATGATGCGGTTTTTGTCGGTGGTATTTTCGGCGTAATGGATGTAAGTCTCATCGAACATCACCGCTTCACCGTCGCGCCAGTGGTAGCTATCACCGTCGACGTTGATGTAGCAACCCGCGTCGTTCGGCGTATCCAGGCCCAAGTGGTAGCGATAGGAGCCCGCATACGGGTCACGGTGACGAACCAGTTTCGAACCCGGTGGCAGTTCGGCAAACATCGCGGCCTTGATCGAACCGATGCTCTGCACCAGTTCTGTGGTGCGCGGGCACAGTTTCATCGCCGACGGATGACTCTCGCCGTACCACTTGAGGTAGAAACGCTTCCAGCCACTTTTGAAGAACGAGTTGAAACCCACATCGTCGTACTGATTCGAGCGTTTGATCTCACCGGCACGCAGCAGGTCTTGCCCTTCCTGGCGAATTTCTTCCCAATGCGCCTGCAACGGGCTCAGGTCCGGAAACTCGGACGGATCGAGATAGGGCTTGTTTGGTTTCTTTGAAAACAGGTACAGAAAGCAGTTGATCGGCGCCAGAAACGTCGAGTGGTCGCTCAACTGACGGCCCAGTTTGTGACGCACACGACCACGAAGGTGAACGTATGCAATGGAAATGACATAAATAGCGGCAATGATGAGTTTCACGGAAATCGTCACACGTCAAAAGTGAACAAACTGCGCGCCTGCCGGCCAAAGGCCCAGGGTCTGATGCAGTGGCATGAATACAAATACTGTCCCGGTGGCACTTCCTTGAGCCCATGCCGTGAGCGGCTATTGGGTAATCGGATGGCATTTTAGCCATACTTTGTAACCAATGGTGAACCTGATCTGTGAAAAACTGTCGGCTGAATCTGCCAAACGGCAGACGCGACAGTACGCTCGTGCAGGCGCATGAGTGCTGACGCAGAGCAAAACAGCGGTTATTCCGGGAAGCGCCGCAGCGTTTGCGCTGAGCTTTGACGTGTACGTTTCAGCCGCTGCGTACCAAGCCAGATGTAATCCGCACCTGACTTGAAAATGGTCCGCGGGCAATGAGAAATGAGTTTGAAAGGATGAAGCGAAACCCGCCAGGTTGGAGCTCAACCGAGCATGACACCTGGCGGGTTGCGAGTAAGGGCTTATTTATCGGTGGAAAGGCTCGCCTTGCTCAATCCCTTGGTATTGTGATCGCCTGGCGTCGTGGCGGAGACCGCCGTGGCTTTCGACAACCCCTTGGTGTCCTTGGAATGCGCTACACCTGAAGTCGCCAGGCCGTGCCCGCGGTCGGTATTGTGGTCGCGTCCAATATGTTGGCCACTGACGCCATGATCCCGTACGGCCCTGCCGTCATGATCCGTTTCCTGGCCTTCAGCGCGGCCATTGCTGGAGACGCTGCCTGAGTGCCCGGCACTGTCGCCGCTACGGCCAGCGCTGCCGGCACCGCCGCCGTGACTGCCTCCACCGCCAGCGCCACCGGCGCCACCACCACCACCACCACCACCACCACCACCACCACCACCACCACCACCCCCACCATCTTTGGCGTGGGCAGAGGCCATGATGGACAGTTGAGCAGGCAGTAACGGCGCAGCAGCAAACATCATTACGCAGGACATGACGGCAACCAGATTTTTCTTTTTAAAACGCATGACGGCATCCACAGGGGTTGGTTTTACTGCCATCTGAGATGCATTCATTTAGATCTGGTTCACCCACAAGCGATCAGCGGAAGCCAATCGCCTTATATATAAGGTGGGTGAGAATGTATTGCTTTTACCTTAGGTGAACAGATTCAAAAAATCAGGTTCATTGACCTGCCATCAGACTAATCGAAAGCGCCATTCAGCACTTCGTAGATAAGCCCGCTCGCAATGGCCACCAGAATCAAGTCGGTGCCCGCCTGCTGCCACTCATATCCGTCGTAATGAGGCAGTCGCCCCGCCAGACGTCCATCCAGTTTTTTGGCGATGCCCGGCGGCAGCGGTTTGCCGCGCGCCAGATTCTTTTGAATACCGGGAGGCAACGCCGGACCAGGGCTCCAGTAGTCTCTGTAGCCGTTGAGCACGGTCAGCACACCGCTTCGATCGACCACAGGTGCATGATCCCAGTTGCCCGAACTGGATCCTTTGTTTTTGCCCCCTTGATTGCCATGTCCCTGGCTGTTCTGCGGGCCGCCCTTGCCGTTCCCTTTGCCGTTGCCATTGCCATTTCCGGGATCGGCCAATGCCGTTACAGAACTCACCGCCAAGGCCAGACAAGTAACAGACGCAACCAGTAAGCGTTTTTTAAACATGGCCGTCCTCTCATCGGAAACTCCTCGATGAAATGTAGACGACATCAGGCGTTTTAGTTCTTCCCATGATTGTTGGGAGCCCGCATCGACACTCGTGAATTCGATAGACCACGGCGTGAACGCGCATTTCACGCTCCCCGATGCAGGCAGTCTGCCGGTTCGTCAGCCTCCGCCATACAACTGCCGCATGACTTATGCGACAATGCGCGCAATGTCTGGCATGAATCCCGCCTTTAATGCCCAACAGCCTGGACGCCGTGTCCAGTTGCTGCTCTCACCCCTCGCCTGCTGGCTACCGCCAACACTGACCGGGTAGGGAAAAAAACGCTCCAAAATGCCCCAGAAATGGCCCAAGCGCCAAATGTGCGGCTCGCAACCCATTGATAGGTAAAGCAATTGATCTCCACAGCTAACATCACGATGCAGTTCGGCGCCAAGCCGCTCTTCGAAAACGTTTCGGTCAAATTCAACGGCGGCAACCGCTACGGTCTGATCGGCGCCAACGGTTGCGGCAAGTCGACCTTCATGAAAATCCTCGGTGGCGATCTCGAGCCGTCCGGCGGTCAGGTCATGCTCGAGCCGAACGTTCGCCTGGGTAAATTGCGTCAGGATCAGTTTGCCTACGAAGAATTCACCGTGATCGACACCGTGATCATGGGTCACGAAGAGTTGTGGAAGGTCAAGGCCGAACGCGATCGTATCTACTCGCTGCCGGAAATGAGCGAAGAAGACGGTATGGCCGTGGCCGAGCTGGAAACCGAGTTCGCCGAGATGGACGGCTACACCGCCGAATCCCGTGCCGGTGAACTGCTGCTGGGTCTGGGTATTCCACTGGAACAGCATTTCGGCCCGATGTCTGAAGTGGCGCCAGGCTGGAAGCTGCGGGTCTTGCTGGCTCAGGCACTGTTCTCCGATCCGGAAGTGCTGTTGCTCGACGAACCGACCAACCACCTGGACATCAACACCATTCGCTGGCTGGAATCGATTCTCACCGTGCGTAACAGCACCATGATCATCATTTCCCACGACCGTCACTTCCTTAACAGCGTGTGCACCCACATGGCTGACCTGGACTACGGCGAACTGCGTCTGTTCCCGGGCAACTATGACGAGTACATGACGGCCGCGACCCAGTCCCGCGAGCAACTGCTGTCGGACAACGCCAAGAAGAAAGCCCAGATTGCCGAACTGCAGACGTTCGTCAGCCGCTTCTCGGCCAACGCCTCGAAAGCCAAACAGGCCACTTCCCGCGCCAAGCAGATCGACAAGATCCAGCTGGCCGAGGTCAAGCCATCGAGCCGTGTCAGCCCGTTCATCCGTTTCGAACAGACTAAAAAGCTGCACCGCCAGGCCGTGACCATCGAGCAGATGTCCAAGGGCTTCGACGGCAAAACTTTGTTCAAGAACTTCAGCTTCACCGTTGAAGCCGGCGAGCGCGTGGCGATCATCGGCCCGAACGGTATCGGCAAGACCACACTGTTGCGCACCCTGATGGGCGAGCTGACGCCCGACGCCGGTTCTGTGAAATGGACCGAGAGCGCGGAGCTGGGCTACTACGCTCAGGATCACGCCCACGACTTCGAAGACGATGTCAGCCTGTTCGACTGGATGGGTCAGTGGACGCAGGGCGAGCAGGTGATTCGTGGCACCCTGGGTCGCATGCTGTTCTCCAACGACGAGATTCTCAAGTCGGTCAAGGTCATCTCCGGCGGTGAGCAAGGTCGTATGCTGTTCGGCAAATTGATCCTGCAAAAGCCGAACGTGCTGGTGATGGACGAACCGACCAACCACCTCGACATGGAATCGATCGAGGCGCTGAACCTGGCGCTGGAAAACTACCCGGGTACGCTGATCTTCGTCAGCCACGACCGTGAGTTCGTATCGTCTCTGGCCACGCGCATCATCGAGCTGAGCCCGAACGGCGTGACTGACTTCAGCGGCACTTATGATGACTACCTGCGTAGTCAGGGTGTGGTGTTCTAAAGATAGCGGCGAGCTTCCCGCTCCAAGCTTCAAGCGAGAGCCCTGTCGGTGTGACAGGGCTTTTTGCATTTCAAGGGATCGTGATTTTGTGCTGCGAAGCCCTTCGCGAGCAGGCCCTCAAAAGCACCACCGACTTCTAGTAAATTAGTTAGCCTGCTTCCTTTTATTTCAGCACCCAGCCATGATGCCGACTCTCCCACCGCCGCCCGCGAACGAGTCCACATGCCTGCGCAGCAACAGCCTTTGCAAAGCTCCCTGGCGATCACCCTGCAGATCGTCTCCATCGTTTTCTATACCTTTGTCGCTTTCCTGTGCATCGGCCTGCCGATTGCAGTGTTACCCGGCTATGTTCACGAGCAACTGGGATTCAGCGCGATCGTTGCCGGACTGGTCATCGGCTCGCAATATCTGGCGACTTTGCTCAGTCGACCGATGGCCGGGCGCATGTCGGACACGCTGGGCACCAAACGGGCGATTGTGTATGGCTTGTCGGGGATTGTGCTCAGCGGGCTGCTGACGCTGATTTCGACGCTGCTGCAGGATTTCCCGGTGCCGAGCCTGATTATCCTGATCATCGGTCGGCTGCTGCTCGGCGTTGCACAGGGTTTGATCGGCGTCGGCACCATCAGCTGGTGCATGGGCCAGGTCGGCGTGGAGCACACGGCAAGGTCGATCGGCTGGAACGGCATTGCCTCCTACGGCGCGATTGCGATTGGCGCGCCGCTGGGCGTGGTGATGGTTGCCGACTACGGCTTTACCAGCCTGGGCATTGCCCTTTCGGTACTGGCGGCGGCCGCTCTGGTGATCATCCGTAATAAACCCTCGGTACCGGTGGTGCGCGGCGAACGGCTGCCTTTTTGGGCGGTATTCGGGCGCATCGCACCGTATGGGGCCAGTTTGAGTCTGGCGTCGATCGGTTACGGCACGCTGACCACCTTCATCACCCTTTATTACCTCAACCGTGGCTGGAGCGGCGCCGCGTATTGCCTGACGGTATTCGGCGTGTGCTTCATCCTGTCGCGGTTGCTCTTCATTTCGGCGATCAGCCGTTTTGGCGGGTTCAATTCGGCCATCGCCTGCATGAGCATCGAAACCGTCGGCCTGGTGCTGCTGTGGCTGGCACCGTCGACCGCGTTCGCCTTGATCGGCGCGGGGCTGGCCGGGTTTGGCCTGTCGCTGGTGTATCCGGCGCTGGGGGTCGAGGCGATCAAGCAGGTGCCCAGTTCCAGCCGTGGCTCGGGGCTGGGGGCTTATGCGGTGTTCTTTGATCTGGCACTGGCGATTGCCGGGCCGTTGATGGGCGCGGTGGCGTTGAACCTGGGATATGCGTGGATTTTCTTCAGTGCGGCGCTGTTGTCGGTGCTCGGGTTGGGGTTGACCTTGTTGCTCAAGCGCGGGGCGGTGAGCTGAAAAACGAAATCAAAAGATCGTCCGAAGGCTCGGGCCGCGATCGGACGATCTTTGATCTTTGAACTTTATTGATCCGCGGTCTGCATCCCCGCCCGGCTCGGCCTGCCCAGCGTGCGCGAGAAAAACTGTCCGGCTTCGGAAATCAGGTTGCGGTGGATGTCTTCGCGATCCACGCCGTCAGCGTCGGTGCACAGCGCCGGCATGGCGCGGATCTGCTCTTCGTTGCACGGCGCCATGAACACGAAGTGCCCTGCCCCGGCCAGCAATTTGAAGTCCGGCGCGGTCGGCAGTTTGCGGGCCAGCGCCGCGGCGTTTTTGTCGAAGGCCACCAGTTTGTCGCCATCGCCGCTGTACAGCAGCACTGGCACATGCACGTCCGCGAGGGTGTGACGACCAAATTTGAGGCTCAGCGGCGCCATCAGCAACAGCGCATGCACGCGCGGATCGGCCACCGGTTGCAAGTCATCACGATCGACGATCAGTTCGCCCTGAGTGTTGCAGGCGTCACGGTCGTCCGGGCGCTCCTGACAGTACCGGCGCAGGCGATCCAGATCCGGCTGCGCGCCAGAGAGAATCAACGCGGTTTCGCCACCGGCCGAATAGCCGATCACCCCAACCTGATCGGCGTTGACGAACGGCGAGAGCATCGGGTCGCCGAGGGTGGCGGTGATCGCTTCGGAAATCTGGATTGGCCGCCCATACAGATTGCTCAGGGTACCGAGGCGGCTGTGGTCTTTGGAGTTGTCGCCGGGATGAATCACCGCGACCACCACAAAGCCCTTGCGTGCCAGCGAGGTGGCAAGGTCATGCAGCGCCAGCGGCGTGCCAGTGTTGCCGTGGGACAGCATCAGCATCGGGAAGCGGCCGATCGCGACCTTGGTGTCGGCGCCCGCCTCGACGGTGTAGCCCTCAAGCAGGCTGCTGTGCTCGCGGTCGCTGGAGGGATAGAAGGCGATGGCGCGCATCGGTTGCAGATCCAGCGGATCGAGGAATGTCATCTCGTGGTAACCGACACTCCAGACAGGGTGTCGCCCGGGCGCGGCATGCACTGAACCGAGGCTGCCAAGCAGGCAAATCAGTAACGTTGCACAAAGACGCATCATCGGATGGCCCACCCTGTGTTACTCAATCGAAAGATCCTTTGTGTTCCGACACGCCCGTAACCCTGAGGTTCGGTGATCCGGCGTGGCGTTGCACTCAGACGTTGATCGTTTGACTGCATAACCCGGGCCAGATTATGCAACAGTCTGAAACAAAAAACTCCGCACCTGGCCCTTGCAGAACCAGAATACAGAGTTTTTTGAGGCGCTACCTGAACGGCAGCTGGTCTTTACGCAATGCTTACGCAGCGGCGAACAGTTGCTCGGCGATCTTCGCCTGAGCGGCGCTCATTGCGTTGTTGCGCACTTCATCACCGTAGGCCAGACCTTCGGCACGGACGATTTCGATGTCGGTGATGCCGAGGAAACCGAGAACCAGCTTCAAATATTCTTCGTGGGCGATGCCGCTCGCCTGACCGGCATGGATGCCACCGGAGGTGGAGACGATCACCACTTTCTTGCCACCGCACAGGCCTTCAGGGCCGGCTTCGGTGTAGCGGAAAGTCTGGCCGGCAACGGCGACGCGGTCGATCCAGGCCTTGAGCTGGGTCGGCACGGTGAAGTTGTACATCGGCGCGGCGATGACGATGGCGTCGGCAGCGATGAATTCAGCCAGGGTCGAAGCGCTCAGCTCGGCTTCGTGCTGTTGCGCGGCGTCGCGCAGTTCAGCGGTGGTACCGGCAGCCACCAGAGTGGTCGACGAGAAGTGGCTGATGGCGTCGGCGGCCAGGTCGCGGTAGGTGACCACGGCCGCAGGTTCTGCGGCTTGCCAGGCTTTGACGACCTGGCTGCTCAGCTGACGGGAAGCGGAGTTGTCGCCCAGAATGCTCGAATCGATGTGCAGCAGTTTCATGTGGAATCTCCTGGAAAGAATCGCCGGCGGCGACGGAATGGAGACAATCCTACGGAAGAAACCAATAGCTGATTAGCCGCCGACAATGCGATAGTTCGTCCCACTGATAGAACGGTGGACTTTTCATGCAGGATCTCAACGATCTGTACTATTTCGCCAAGGTGGTCGAGGCCGGTGGCTTTGCGGCAGCCGGCCGCTTACTGGGCATTCCCAAGTCGCGGTTGTCGCGGCGAATCGCTGAACTCGAAGAACGCCTGGGCGCACGCCTGCTGCAGCGCACCACGCGCCAGTTGAATCTGACCGCTGTCGGCGAACGCTATCTGCGCCACTGTCAGGCGATGTTGCTGGAAGCGGAGATGGCCGACGAAGCCGTTGCCAGCATGTCCAGTGAACCGCGCGGGCGCTTGCGGGTATCGTGTCCGACCGGGCTGGCGCGAGAAATGTTGCCATGGGTAATCAGCGAATTTCTGGGCAAATTCCCCCAGGTGCAGCTGGAGGTGGTGCTGCTCAACCGCCGCGTGGATCTGGTCGCCGAGGGCTTCGACGTGGCGCTGCGCGTACGTGAACTCGGCGATGAGGATCCATTGCTGGTCACCCGCCGTCTGCGGCAGGCGCAAATGGTGGTGGTGGCCAGCCCGGCCTTTGTCGAAGGCAAGACCATTGCCCACCCGCAGGATCTGAAAAACCTGCCGGTACTTGGGGCGCTGGAAGCCGACCGCATGGTCCACGTGCGTTTGCTTGATCAGCAAGGCAATAGCGTCGAGCTGAATATGGAAGCGCGCCTGGGCATCGATGACTTTATCGTGCGCAAAGCCTGCGTGCTCGCCGGCCAGGGCTTCACCTTGTTGCCGATGATGTATTGCGAAGCCGATCTTGAAAGCGGCGCGCTGGTGCAACTGTTGCCCGAGTGGTCGTTGCCCGGCGGCTGGTTGCAGGCGGTGTATCCGCACCGGCGCGGGGTGATGCCGGCGGTGCGGGCGTGGATCGACCATCTGGTCGAATCGTTCAATGCGTGCGGGGAGCGGCTGTTATGAGCAAGGGAAAGATGAACGAAGCGGATGTCGCCGCCTTCTGCCTGGCCTTGCCGGGCGCGCGGGAGGATTACAAATGGGGCGGCGTGCGGGTGTTCTCGATTGCCGGCAACAAGATGTTTGCCCTGCAAGGGCTGCGCGGGGATTCATTGGCGTTCAAGGTCGACAAGGACCTGTTTCTCGGCCATTGCGACCGTCCGGGTATTCACCCGGCGCCTTATCTGGCGCGGGCACAGTGGATCATCATGCACCCGCCCTACCCGCTGGGCGCCGAGGAACTGCAAGGATTGCTGACGCGTTCGCATCAGTTGGTGGTGGGCAAATTGCCCAAAAAAACTCAAATCGGATTACTGCTCTAAACCCGCCTCTGTAGGAGCTGCCGCAGGCTGCGATCTTTTGATCTTGCTTTTTCAACGATCAAAGTCAAAAGATCGCAGCCTGCGGCAGCTCCTACAGGGGGATTTGCGGTGATTCAGAAGAGTGACAGCAGGTTCGAACCCAGAAACAACTGATCGATCCAGAACACCTGATGCAGCGCCACAATCACCCAGAACAGAATCTGAAACGACACCTTGCGCGTCTTGTGCCGGAATACCTGTTGGGCGATCAGCGCGCCGGGCCAGCCGCCGGCCAGTTCCAGCGCATGCAGGATGTTCTCCGGCGTGCGCCAGGCATCGGTGCGGGCCTTGCGCTTGTCTGCCCAGTACATGAAAAACGCCAGCACACTGACGACCCCATAAGCCGTCAACGGCACCAGCGAGATGCCGCGCAGCCACATCGACAGCGAGCCGAACAGCGGCAGCGTGCAGACAATCAGCAGCACCGCCAGTTTCAGTTTCAGATGCTGAATGCCGCCGCCGGACGGGCGTCCATCCGGGCGGCGTGCGCGGGAATCACTCATGGTTTGGCCGCCGACCAGTCCACCCAGCCGAACTGCCAGGTCGCCAGAATCACCAGACCGAAGACGATCCGGTACCAGGCAAACGCCGCGTAGCTGTGGCTGGCGATAAACTTGAGCAGACCGCGCACGGCAATCATGGCAAAGATAAACGCCGTGATGAAGCCGATGGCGAATACCGGAAAATCCGCCGGCACGAACAGGTGGCGATACTTGTAACCGGAGTACACCGCCGCACCGACCATGGTCGGCATCGCCAGGAAGAACGAGAACTCGGTCGCGGTCTTGCGCGACAGTCCAAACAGCAGACCACCGATAATCGTCGAACCGGAACGCGAGGTGCCGGGAATCATCGCCAGACATTGGGCGAACCCGACCTTCAGCGCGTCTTTCCAAGTGATCTCGTCCACGCTTTCGGCGTGCACTTCATGCTGGCGGCGCTCTGCCCACAACATGATCACGCCGCCCACCACCAGTGCGGTCGCGACGGTGATCGGGTTGAACAGGTACTGGTGAATCAGGTCGGCAAAAATCACCCCCAGCACCACCGCCGGCAGAAACGCGATCAGCAGGTTGGCGGTAAAACGCCGTGCACTCGGCTGGGTCGGCAAGCCAATCACCACATCGAGAATCTTGCGACGAAACTCCCAGACCACCGCGAGGATCGCGCCGAGCTGAATAATGATGTTGAACGCCATGGCCCGTTCGCCGCCGAAGTCGAGCAAGTCGGCAACAATGATCTGGTGTCCGGTACTGGAAATGGGCAAAAACTCCGTCAGCCCCTCTACAACTCCAAGAATCAGTGCCTGCAAGGCGATCCAAAGATCCATCAGTCCCCCAAAGAGCGATGCACGCTGGCATGCCCCGATAATATTTTTACGTTCACTGCGATCAGCGTAGCTGTTTATTGCTGTACCGATTCCGCGCGCACAGCATCCACACGAAACGGTCAAAATTCCGTGAAATATCAACTTGGATTCAGGTTTTCGCGCGCGGGGCCGAAATCCTAACAGACAAGCCTTAATAGTGCTGCGGCGTTATACGACTTGGGTCGCGTATGCCCGACCACTCAAACGTGGTTGGATGCTGGCGTTGATTTATTACAAGAAAAAGAAATCGGAGTGGCAGCGTTATGAACAGCTTGCGCAGTGTGTCGATCAGCCGACGCTTGTGGCTCATTTTGATTGTGGCCGTGGTCATGTTGTTGACCTTGGGTGTGTTGATGCTCAAGCAGATCCACGATGACCTCTACCACGCCAAGGCGCAGAAAACCCAGCACGTGGTGCAGACCGCGAGCGGCTTGCTGAGCTACTACCACGACCTGGAAACCGCCGGCACCCTCACCCGCGACGCCGCACAGAAGCAGGCACTGACCGCCATTCGCGGACTGCGCTACGACCAGAGCGACTACTTCTGGATCAACGACCTCACCCCCGTGATGGTCATGCACCCGACCAACCCCAAACTCGAAGGCCAGAACCTCTCGGCGATCCGCGATCCGGACGGTTTTGCGGTATTCAACGAGATGGTCGCGATCGCCAAAAGCAAAGGCGCGGGCATGGTCGATTACCGCTGGCCGAAGCCCGGCGCCAGCGAACCGGTCGCGAAGACGTCCTATGTAAAACTGTTCGAGCCGTGGGGCTGGATCCTTGGTTCCGGGGTTTACGTCGATGATGTGCAGAGCGAGTTTCGCGGTCAGTTGATCAAGGCTTCGGTAATCGGCCTGGCGATTGCGCTGATCATGGCCCTGCTGGTGATCTTGATTGCCCGCAGCATCGTGCGTCCGTTGCA
This sequence comes from Pseudomonas sp. SCPG-7, assembly GCF_002156405.1. NCBI lineage: Bacteria > Pseudomonadati > Pseudomonadota > Gammaproteobacteria > Pseudomonadales > Pseudomonadaceae > Pseudomonas > Pseudomonas sp. SCPG-7. Next base: position 815,271 of record NZ_MVOO01000001.1, read on the forward strand.
GGAAACCGTGAACGCCATGGCCAATATCGCCAGCGGCGAAAGTGACCTGACGCGCAGCCTCGATACCCATGGCCAAGACGAAGTCACACAGCTGGCGCATCACTTCAACGCCTTCACCGCCAAGCTGCGCCGGGTCATCGGTGACCTGCAGATCTCGGCCAGCGCCCTGGGCCAATCGTCCAGCGAACTGGGCAACGATGCGACCCAGGCCCAACAACGCAGCCAGCAGCAATCGCAGCAGATGGAGCTGGTGGCGACCGCGATCAACGAAGTCACCTACGGCGTGCAGGATGTGGCGAAGAATGCCGAGCATGCTGCCGCTGAAATGCGCGATGCCGAAGCCCAGGCGCAGCAGGGCCAGATCAACATCGACGGCAGCCTGCAACAGATCGACAGACTGTCCGGCACCATTGACCAGGCGGTCGAAGTGATCCGCACCCTCGCCGCCGAAAGCACGCAGATCGGCAGTGTGCTGGAGGTGATCCGCTCGATTGCCGAGCAGACCAACTTGCTGGCCCTCAACGCGGCCATCGAAGCGGCCCGTGCCGGTGAACAGGGCCGGGGCTTTGCGGTGGTGGCCGATGAAGTGCGACTGCTGGCGCAGCGCACGCAAAAGTCGACGGCGGAAATACAGACCATGATCGAGCGCCTGCAGAACCATTCCGAAGCGGCCGTGAAGGTCATCGGTGACAGCAGCAAGGCCTCGCAACTGACCATCGAGCAGGCGGGACTGGCCGGCGCGAGCCTGAATGCCATCGGCCAGGCGCTGCGTAATCTCAACGGTCTGAACGCCTCGATTGCCAGCGCGACGCTGCAACAGGCGCATGTGGTCGAGGACATCAACCAGAACGTCACACAGGCGGCCGGCCTGTCTCACAGCACTGCGCTGGCGGCGGAGCAGTCAAGTGCGGCGAGCGTGAAGCTGGCACAATTGAGTGAACAGCTGAACCAGCTTCTGCGCCAGTTCCGCGTCTGACCTAACCCCCTCTGTGGGAGCGAGCTTGCTCGCGAAGGCTTGGTGTCAGTCGATAGAGTCGTTACTGATAAAACGCTTTCGCGAGCAAGCTCGCTCCCACAGGTGGGCCAGGTGCCCCGTCAAAATCGGCAAGGCTCGCTCCCACAGGTTTTTGGGTACAATCCGCTCCCTCCTCAACTCCCTCAAGGAACCCCCATGTCCGGGCTTGAACTGTTTGCCGCCGCCCTCGGTGTGATTGCCGTGTGGCTGACGGTCAAACAGAATCCATGGTGCTGGCCGATCGGCCTGGTCATGGTGTTGCTGTACAGCTGGATTTTCTATGACGTGAAGCTGTACTCGGACATGTTGCTGCAAGTGATTTACGCCGCGCTGCAAGTCTACGGCTGGTGGCAATGGACCCGCGCCGGGACAATGCATGACGGACGCGACGTCACGCGTCTGGATCGGCGCTCGATCCTGCTCGGTCTGAGTGTGGGCGCACTGGGCAGCCTGCTGCTGGGCGCGGCCATGGCGCACTGGACCGACGCCGCACAGCCATGGCTTGATGCCGCACTGACTGCTTTCAGCCTCGTCGCACAACTCTGGATGGCGCAGAAACGCCTGCAATGCTGGGCGCTGTGGTTCGTGCTGGATGTGATTTTCGTCGGCCTGTTTCTTTACAAGGGCCTGTACCTCACCGCCGCGCTGTATGCCCTGTTCACCCTGATTGCGGTGCAAGGCTGGCGAGAATGGCGCGCCGATCCGGCGTTGCAGCGATGAAGGTGGTTGTCCTCACCGGCCCGGAATCCACCGGCAAGAGCTGGCTGGCCGCTGGCCTACAGGAGCACTTCGGCGGCCTGCGGGTGGACGAATACGTGCGCTGGTTCATCGAGCAAAACCCTCGTGATACCTGCCTCGACGACATCCCCGCTATCGCTCGCGGGCAGTTGCAGTGGGAAGATCAGGCGCGGACGCAGCAACCGCAGTTACTGATTCTCGACACCCATTTGCTGAGCAACATCCTGTGGAGCCGTACCCTGTTCGGCGACTGTCCGACATGGCTGGAGCCCCAGCTGCTGGCGCGGCATTACGACTTGCACCTGCTGTTGTCCCCGAAGCAGATCGACTGGACCGACGACGGCCAACGTTGCCAGCCCCAACTGAGCGAACGCCTGGCGTTCTTTCAGGCCACCCGCGACTGGCTGGAACAGCACAAGCAGCCGTTGCAGATCATTCAGGGCGATTGGGATCAACGCCGCGTTCAGACCTTTGAAGCCGTCGCCCGGTTATTGGCTGATGGATCCATCGAATAGCTCCATTCAGGACGAAAGTGTCCATTCCTGAAACACCTCCCTGCGCGCAAAGCGGCCAGTTCAATGGCCTTCATCATTTTGTCAGGACATCTGTTTCGCCAGTGAAACAGTCCCCGGCAAACCCTTGTCCCAGAGCTTTGCGCCGCCATGCAACCTGTGGGCGTCTGCACGACTGTTTCAGCGTTGAAACAGCTTCTGTATCAACCCTGCGCGGCCCATCGCCAACCCGTTGAAAATCAACAACAACTCAAAAGCGGCACAGCTTTCGCTCTCTCCTTCCCAACGCTGACAAGAGCCAGCCCACTGAAGAAGGAATTGCCGCCGTGGGGAATTTCAATAAAGGCCTGACCTGCCTTCTGCTGATTGGATCAGCCGCCAGCACTTTCATCAGTTTCAACGTTCAGGCCGAAGGCAATGGCGTGATCGTTCTCAACCGCGACGTCCAGCCCATTCCAATCGGACGCAGCGGTGGCAAAGACCCCTATCCCACCACGGTCAATGCCAACCCTTCCGATCGAATCCATCAAGCGATGACCAGCACCGAACTCAGTGACGGTGAGTTCGCCAGTGTCGCCAGTGGCGCTTCGATCCGCAGCAACATGATCACGCCGAACTCGGACATGCCCGGCATGAATGTGCTCACCAACCCCAACGGCCTGCCAGGCATGAGTGCCGGTCATGGTGGCGGCGGTGGCGGCACGATCTCCAACACGATCAATCGCTCGTTGAGTACCGGTCTGGCACCGCTGACCCGCATGGCTGGAGGTCAATGAGATGAATCATTCCCTGCTGCTGCTTGCTCTCTTCGGCTGCGCCAGCGCCATGGCCGCCGAGCCCGGGTCAGTCAACAACGCCGACATTCAGGACACCGGTGTGCAGTACCGCGGCAACTTCAACGTCAACCAGGCCGCTGGCGACCAGATGCAACAGACCAATACCAAAGCGATCGCCATCGGCACCAACGCTAGCGCCACAACCATCGTCAGGCAAAAGCTGGATACCCCAGCCAACCCGTCGATGAACGCCAGCGCCACCATTGGCGGCACCTCTTTCAGTAATGGCAACGGAATCCTGGGCGTGAACCAGGGTGCCGGGGCCAACAACCAGATGGCCAACGTGACGCGCGTCAGCATCAGTGCTGCCCCGCAAAGCGTTGACGACAGCGCCCTGTCGCAACAGAACGTGGCGCTTTTACCGAGCTCAGGAGCAACTGGTACCTCACCCGGCAGTCGCCAGGTCACGACAAGTGATCAGGCCTTCACCGGCAGCCGAGGGGTAATCCAGGTGAACCAGAGTGCCGGGGTGGGGAACCGTATGGCTAACACCCTGAGCATCCGGGTCGCTGACTGACCCAAACAACAAAAGCAGTGCAATTAGAAAGTACCAACACTTAACCAACTAATAAGCACGATGGAGAAACACCATGAAAACTACAATGGCTCTCAAACCACTGGTTTTCGCACTTGCAGCAGTAATGGCAATGGCGGCTCAAGCAGGCGGTAATGATCATGGTAACAATGGTAGTCACGGTCACAACCCTCCTCCACCAAAAGGCCCTACCCTGGAAGAACTGCTGCAAATCGGCGCAGGTGCCGGTGCCGCAGTACTCGACGTGCAGAACAATGCCGACAACACCGTCCTGAACCAGGGCACTCAAAACAACGCCGGCATCAGCGGCTCGCTCAACGGCGCCAACGGTAACGTCGGCGCAAACAACGTGGCCGGTGACGGCAACCAGCAAGACAACGCCGCTGCACTGGCAACTGCCGACGAAAGCTTCATCTTCGGCTCTGCGGTGTCCGCTTCCAGCGCCACTCAAGTCAACAGCAACAACGCCGTTAGCAACTACTCCGCCACCAACAACGCTAACATGAACAATGTCGGCAACAGTGGCTCGGGTAATATTGGCGTGAACAACGCTGCCGGCAACTTCAACCAACAGAAAAACAACCTGGCAATCGCTGTGTCCGGTGGCCGTGTAGCGCAAGCCGCTGCCGCTGCCAACCAAAGCACTACCGGTCTGCAAGTCGGCAACAACGGCACTCAGACCTTCAAGAAAGATACCCTCACTGGCACCGTCGCCGCCGTCGGCGTGTTCGGCGCCGTGGGCGAAGCTACCATCAAGGGTGACAGCCACGGCGGTGGCGGTTACGGCAATGACGACAGAGGCCATGGCGGCAATGGCGGTAGCAAAGATCAAAAAGCTACCTTCGAAGCTGTCGGTGCCTTCGGCCTGGCGGGTGTGACCACTCAACAAGTGCTGACCCCAGACGGCTGGAAAAACCCTGTCACCAACACTGCCAGCATGACCAACGTAGGCAACAACTGGTCGGGCAACGGTGGCTTCAACAACGCCTCCGGTGTGGGCAACCAACAAAGCAACTCGCTGTCCATCGCTGCAGGTTGCAAAGCCTGCATGTAATCGCGATCGAAACGAAAGCCCCGGAAACGGGGCTTTTCCTCAGTCCGCAAAGGCGTATCGATCATGCGTAAGACTGCCTTTATCGCCCTGCTTTGCCTGTCCGGCCTGACCCAGGCTGCCCAGATGCCCGTCGCTGCCCTGCCCGGCGGCGTACTCGTCTACAAAAACGTGCAAAGTATCCGTGAGCGCAAGTTTGCCGACATTGTCGAACAGAAAACCGATTTCAGCTGCGGCGCCGCCGCACTGGCCACGGTATTGCGCCAGGCCTATTGGCTCGACGTCGATGAGGAGCACATCATCAAAGGCATGCTGGTCAACGCCGACCAGGACCTTGTTCGCACTCAGGGTTTTTCCATGCTGGACATGAAGCGCTACGTAGAAAGCATCGGCATGCGCGCCAGGGGTTACAAGATTCCACCGGAGAAGCTCGACGCAGTCACAATCCCGGTGGTGGTACTGTTGGAAATTCGCGGCTACAAGCATTTCGTGGTACTGCAGCGTTCGGACAAGGATTGGGTTTACATCGGAGATCCCGTCTTAGGCCACAAACGCTACACCCATGATGACTTTGTCAAAGGTTGGAACGGCATCGTCTTCGCCATCGTCGGCCCCGGTTATGACAAAACCAATGCATTGCGCTCACCACCGACCCCGCTGACGGCCAAGAACAAGCTGGATAACTTCAACCCTGTCAAAGATGCTGAATTGATGGACTTCGGGTTCATACAGAGCGACTTCTTTTAATCGCCGATTATAAAGAATGGGGCTGGATGTCCCGGGAGCAGCAGATGAAAACCTCATACTGGCTGGCCGCCGCCTGCCTGGCAGCGAGCGCGTCAGGCTATGCCAATGCAGGGTTCAAACCTATCGAAATCCAGGATCAGGAGCTGTCACAGCTTCGAGGTCGTTACGTCATGCCGGGGCGGATCATCAGCTTCGGCATTGTCATGAGCAGTACCTGGCGCAACGCCAGCGGTGATCTGATCGGCGCTGCGACGTCGATGCAAATCCAGGCCGCCACGATCAAACCGGAATTTTATGTCTCGACCATCAAGGAACAGGGCAACGGCAGCACCCCGACGCCGGGTACTGGCAATGTCATTGGTGGTGCGGCACTCAACAGCAGCCAGGGCGTAACCCAAAGCGTACGCGCCGCCGGCGACGGCAACACCGCCAACAACAACGTGGCGATCAACGTAAAAGAGGCCAACACCCCTCCTCCACTGGCCCCTGCACAAGGCCAGGCCCTGATCGCCGGGCAAACCATCGGTGCCAGCAATGCCGCTGGCAACGTCGCCGTTTCGGCCAGCAGCAGTGGCGTGCAAATGGCGATCCAGGCCTCGGGAAATCAGGGCACTGCCCTGCAACAAATCGCCCAGGGCGGCCTGCTGCAGAACACACGCCTGCTGGGCAGCGCCAACGTGGTCAACAACATGACCCAACTCAATGTTGTACTTAATAATAACGGCATCAGCCCCGGCGCACTGGACTGCAACCTGACTCAACTCAGGGCACTACGCAATATCGGATATTGAACTACGCTGAGTCTCGATCATTGGGCTTAAAGGGACGGCTTATTCATGTATCGATCAGTATCACTGCGTGCCGCTGTATGTCTGAGTACTCTTCTACCTGCGGCGATGCTGCAAGCAGCACCCGACGCAGATGTGGAGACCCTGAAACAGGAACTTCTGGAGCTGAAGCAACGATACGAAGTACAACAAAAGGCCCTGGCGGTGCTCGAACAACGGGTCCGTCAGGTTGAAGATCAACCGGCAGCGCCGCAACCCAAACGGCTGGCCAAGTCGCCGTCTGACATGAAAGGCAATCCAAGAGTCGCTACCAGCACCGGCGCGCCCGGGACTGGGGCGGCAGCAGCGTCGGGGGGCGCAGCAGGGGGCAGTGGCGCGTCTTACGGCCAGTCGCTGGCCGACGATTCGCAACCGGCACAGAGTGTGTCCAACCTCTACGACGAGGCCAGCGGCTTCTTCGGTGGTGGCAAGTTCAGCTTTGAAACCGGTGTGACCTACTCGCGTTACGACACCCGGCAGCTGATTCTCAACGGCTTCCTCGCACTGGACTCGATCTTTCTGGGCAACATCAACCTCGACCGGATCAAGGCCGACACCTGGACGCTGGACCTGACCGGCCGCTACAACTTCGACAACCGCTGGCAGTTCGACGTCAACGTACCGGTGGTCTACCGCGAGTCGACCTACCAGTCCGGCGGCGGCAACGGTGGTGCGTCGAACGTCACGACGGAACAGGATGTTTCGCGTGATCCAACCATCGGCGACGTCAACTTCGGTATCGCCTACAAGTTCCTCGACGAGTCGGTCAACACCCCGGACGCCGTGGTCACCCTGCGAGTCAAGGCGCCAACCGGCAAGGATCCGTTCGGGATCAAATTGCGCCAGACCGATGCCAACTCCAACCTGTTCGTGCCTGATACCTTGCCCACCGGTAACGGCGTCTGGTCGATCACCCCCGGGGTTTCGCTGGTCAAGACGTTCGACCCGGCCGTGTTGTTCGGCAGCCTGTCCTACACCCACAACCTGGAGGAGTCGTTCGACGACATCAGTGCCACCGTCAATCAGAAAACGCCAGGCAAGGTCAGCATTGGCGACAGCTTCCAGATCGGCGCCGGTATCGCGTTTGCACTCAACGAAAAGATGAGTATGTCGTTTTCGATGTCTGATCTGGTGCAACGCCGCAGCAAACTCAAACCCGATGGCGGGGATTGGCAATCGGTGGTGTCCAGTGACGCCAACGCGGGTTACTTCAACGTCGGCATGACCATTGCCGCCACGGACAACCTGACCATCGTACCCAACCTGTCGATCGGCATGACCCCGGATGCCCCGGACTTCTCCTTCAGCCTGAAATTCCCGTACTACTTCTAACGCGAAAGATCGCAGCCTGCGGCAGCTCCTACAGGGATTACAACTGTAGGAGCTGCCGCAGGCTGCGATCTTTTGATCTTTGGTTTCTAGCGAATCTGATGTTTGTGCAGCAGGCGATAAAACGTTGGCCGGGAGACCCCAAGCACTTTCGCTGCGACGCTGAGGTTGTCGCTGTGCCGGTTCAATACATCGCACAAGGCCTGGCGTTCGGCCCGGGTCTTGTAGTCTTCAAGCGTGCCCATCGGCGTGGCGATTGAGTGCTGACTGATCAACCCCAGATCCCGGGCTTCAATTTGCCGCCCCTCCGCCAGCACCAGACCCCGTCGCACGCGATTGGCCAGCTCGCGCACGTTACCCGGCCAGTCGTGCTTGCCCATGGCGATCAACGCATCCTCGCTGAAGCTGCGTGGACGGCGGCCGGTTTCATGACTGTAGAAATGAGAAAAGTGGTTGGCCAGCATCGACAGATCACCGTGTCGCTCGCGTAATGGCGCGGTCACCACTTGCAGCACATTGAGACGGTAATACAGGTCTTCGCGAAAACGTTTTTTCTCGATGGCGGCTTCCAGGTCGACGTGGGTGGCCGCGAGGACGCGCACATCCACCGGAATCGGCTGGCTGCCACCGACACGCTCAATGTGTTTCTCCTGCAGGAAACGCAGGAGGTTGGCCTGCAACTCCAGCGGCAAATCACCGATTTCATCGAGAAACAGCGTGCCACCGTTGGCCGCTTCGATGCGCCCGACCTTGCGCTGATGGGCACCGGTAAAGGCACCTTTTTCGTGGCCAAACAGTTCGGACTGAATCAAGTGTTCGGGAATCGCCCCGCAATTGATCGCCACAAACGGCTTGCTGTGGCGCTGGGACTGGCGGTGCAGCGTGCGCGCAACCAGTTCTTTGCCGGTACCGCTTTCACCGCGAATCAGTACCGGGGACTCGGTCGGCGCCAGTTTGCTCAACAGTTTTCGCAGTTCGCGGATCGGCTTGCTGTCGCCGAGCAACTCGTGTTCCGGCTGATCGACATGAATCGTGCCTTGTCCACGCAAGCGCGCCATGCCGAACGCGCGCCCAAGGGTCACCTGGACCCGCGAGACATCGAACGGCAATGTATGGAAATCGAAAAACCATTCGCAGACGAAGTCGCCAACGTTCTGCAACCGCAGGACCTCCTGATTCAACACCGCGATCCACTCGGTGCCGCTGCGGCTTATCAGTTCCTTGACGGCTTCCGGGCGCTCGAGGTGAAAAGGTTGCAGTCTGAGCAGGCCGACGTCGCATGGCCGATCGGCGGCATTTTCCAAGGTACAGCTGTCGACATCCCAGCCGACCGCGCGCAATCCGGGTAACAGGCGGTGGCAGTCGTCACAGGGGTCGACTACCAATAAACGTCGTAACGCTGGCGCTTCGATCATGACTGTTCCTTGGCGCCAAATTTAAGGAAATTATTGTAAAAACAGTCATTTGGCAGACCCGACTGTAACATTAGCAAGAAATTGACAGGGGCTTGTATCGATTGCTTATAGGCGTACAAGCTAAAGAGTTATAAGAAGCCGGGTTATTAGTTAGCTATCGAGTTGCTCTCTTTCGCCAGGCTTTCAAAAACTGTCGAAATCTTGAGCATAAGCAATAAAGTTGAAATTTCTCCGTTTCGTGTGTGACCTGCTTCGGGGTTGCGTGCATCAGTACAAGTAACCAGCCGAACGGTAAGCCCAACCGACGGCACATCACTTGATTGGGCACGACAGAGAGAAGACCCCATGACCGCCCCGCTCCGTATCAACGAAGCTCTTTTGATTGCCAACCACGCATTTAAACCTTTCCAGTGCGTGGCCTGGGCCCCACAAGACGGCAACGGCGAACTGAACCTGACCGTCATCGACCGTACCAACTCGCACATCGGCCGCAAGCAGATTCCAAGCAGCGCTTACTCCGATCCGGCGCAACTGGAACAACTGCTGCAGCAGGCACGCGCCGAACTCAGCGAAGAAGGTTACCTGTTGCAATCGTGGTCGATGCCGCACTGATCAGAAGGTAATGCGGACGACTTCCAGTCGTCCGCCCCGCTCTTTTTATTGATCTGTTGCTGTTTATCTCCAGTACTTTTGTACAACTTTCCTTAAAGCGTCAGGCGACACTGCTTGGCAGGCTTTCATTTGGTTCAAAAAGACACTGTTCTGGCACAGTGCGACCCTCCACCTGTTAGTTATGTCAGTTGTACTTCGGCGTATTCAGGGATTGAATGTTTCGCTCATGCAGTTACCCGCCCGATTCGGACCTGGTCAACTTGCAAGGAGAAGCATGCATGTCCCCCGAGAACGCCATTGCGCTCCCGCCGCCAAAGACTAACGCCGGGCAACTCGACAGAGATTTTGCCCACTTCGGCATTGCTCAAGTGTATTTCGCCGGCAGCGTGTCGAGCATGACTCAAGGCCTGGCTCTGGATTCACAAGGCCGGGTGTTGGTGGCTGCCAAGATTGGCACTGCCGATGGCAGCCGTTTTGGGCTGGCGCGAATGCTTCCCGACGGTTCTGCCGATCTCGGCTTCGGCGCTCAAGGCAGTGTGATCGGCGAATTCGCCCCCGGATTCGAAGCCATGGGCGCAAAGGTGCAAGTGTTGCCAGACGGACGCATTCTGCTGGCCGGTCTGCATTATGAGAACGCTCACCGCACCCTGCCCGCCTTCGCCCGATTCACGGCTGACGGCTTGCCCGACCCATCGTTTGGCGACAATGGTCGACAAGTCGTGCGCCTGCCGGGTGACCTGTCCGTCGGCTCTCGGGATAGCTGGCTTCCGCCCGGCGTGCCGGGGGCCGAAGCATGCGACTTCGCGGTGCAGGACGACGGGCACATTCTGTTGATCGCCAATCACCACTTCGAATTGGCCGACCATGCCGGCATGCTGATTCGTCTGACTCCAAACGGCACCCTCGATCCCGGCTTCAATGGCCGTGGATTCGTGATGATCCGTCACCTGCTGCTCAACACCTGGCTCAACAGCCTGCTGCTGCAAGAGGATGGGCGCATCATCGTTGCCGGCGCCATCGACTTTCCTCAGGAAGGTCTGGTGGCACGTTATCTACCTGACGGACGTCTGGATGAGCGCTTCGCGGTGGACGGTTTCCTCGCCTTCAAGGCCCACGGACAAAGCGCGATGGTCAGTCAGGTGCTGCATTCGATGGAACACCTGCACTGCTTTGGCAGCAGCCGCGACCCGATCCGCTGCATGGCGCTGAGCCTGCACCCCAACGGTCGCCCGGAGTTGCGCAACAATGCCGGCCACCCGCATCTGCTGGAGATCGGCCCCAGTGGCTGCCAGTGGAGCGCGGCGCAGTGCATGACCGATGGCCGCATCATCGCGGTGGGCGCGACGATTGGCGGTATCGAGGCCGATTTCATCGTCGCGCGCTATCTGGCCGACGGTCAACTCGACCGCGAGTTCGGTAACGGCCACGGCTGGTTGCGCACGCGACTGGGACGCAGCCTGGATATCGCCAACTCACTGGCGGTGCAGGCCGACGGACACATCCTGGTCGGCGGCTATTCTCTGGACGGCAACTACCGGGCCATGGTTGCCCGCTATCTGAATCAATAATCCCCCGAGACTTGAACTTGCCAGTCACTTGCGGCACTTTGCGCGCTTCTTAATACAAGGAGCAACCGATGTCCGGTTCACTGGCCCAGGCCTTCGCGCATAATTTCCTCGGGCATTCGCCCCGCTGGTACAAGGCGTGCATCGTCGGGTTCCTGATCCTCAATGCCGTGGTGCTATTTACCGTCGGCCCGGTCGCCGCTGGCTGGCTGCTGGTGATCGAATTCATTTTCACTCTGGCCATGGCCCTCAAGTGCTATCCGTTGATGCCCGGCGGCTTGTTGTTGATTGAAGCCCTGCTGCTGAAGATGACCACGCCGCAGGCGCTATACGATGAGTTGGTGCACAACTTCCCGGTGATCCTGCTGCTGATGTTCATGGTCGCAGGCATTTACTTCATGAAGGATCTGCTGCTGTTTCTGTTCTCGCGGCTGCTGCTGGGCGTACGCTCCAAGGCGATTCTGGCGCTGATGTTCTGCTTCCTCTCGGCGTTTCTGTCGGCGTTTCTCGATGCCCTGACCGTGACGGCGGTGATCATCAGCGCCGCCGTCGGCTTCTATTCGGTTTACCACCGTGTGGCCTCGGGCAACGATCCGCGTCAGGACAGTGAATTCAGCGACGACCGACACTTGCCGGTGCTGCACCATGACGACCTGGAACAGTTTCGGGCGTTTCTGCGCAGCCTGCTGATGCATGGCGCTGTGGGCACCGCACTTGGCGGCGTCTGCACCTTGGTGGGCGAACCGCAGAACCTGTTGATCGGCCATGAGATGGGGTGGCACTTCGCGGCGTTCTTCCAGAAAGTCGCACCGGTCTCGTTGCCGGTGCTGGTGGCGGGGCTGGCAACCTGCGTACTGCTGGAAAAACTGCGCTGGTTTGGCTACGGCACCCTGTTGCCGGACAACGTGCGTACTGTACTGGCTAACTACGCCGCCGAAGATGACGCCGAACGCACTCCACGTCAGCGTGCCGCGCTGCTGGTGCAAGGCACTGCTGCGTTGATTCTGATCGGCTGCCTGGCGTTTCACGTTGCCGAAGTCGGCTTGATCGGCCTGATGGTGATCGTGTTGATCACCGCGTTTACCGGCATCACCGACGAACACCGTCTGGGCAACGCATTCAAGGACGCCATGCCGTTCACCGCGTTGCTGGTGGTGTTCTTTGCCGTGGTGGCAGTGATTCATGATCAACAGCTGTTTGCCCCGTTGATCCAATGGGTGCTGGCACTGCCGGCGGATCAACAGCCGGGCATGCTGTTCATTGCCAACGGTCTGCTCTCGGCGATCAGCGATAACGTGTTCGTCGCCACGATCTACATCACCGAAGTGAAACAGGCCTTCCTGTCCGGGCACATGAGCCGCGAGCATTTCGAGACCCTGGCCATCGCGATCAACACCGGCACCAACCTGCCGAGCGTGGCGACGCCAAACGGTCAGGCTGCGTTCCTGTTCCTGCTGACCTCGGCGATTGCCCCACTGGTACGCCTGTCGTACGGGCGCATGGTGTGGATGGCATTGCCGTACACCGTGGTGATGGGCTTGCTGGGCTGGTACGCCGTCAGCTACTGGCTCTGACAACAACCTCATGCAGGAGCTGCCGAAGGCTGCGATCTGTTGATCTTGCTGCATAAAAAACAAGATCAAAAGATCGCAGCCTGCAGCAGCTCCTACAAGCGTTACGGGAGGATGTACTTCTCGATCGCCAGGGCTACGCCATCTTCGGTGTTTGGCGCGGTCACCACGTCAGCCTGCCGCTTGACCGCCTCCTCCGCCTGCCCCATGGCTATCGACAATCCCGCGCAATGGAACATCGCCGGGTCGTTACCGCCATCGCCAATCGCCGCCGTCTGCACCAGCGGGATGCCCAGATGCGCAGCAATCGTCGACAGCGCGGTGCCCTTGTTGGCCTCCAGCGCCGTCACGTCCAGATAAACCGGCTGCGAACGCGACACCTGAGCCATGCCGTTGACCTTGGGCAGCAGGCGCGCCTCAAGTTCAATCAGCAAATCCGTGTTGTTGCTGGTCGCGACGATCTTGTCGATGCGCTCCAGAAACGGCTCGAAACTCTCGACCACCACCGGCGGATAACCGAGGCCGTGCTGTTCGCGCGGCACCATCGGCCCGTGCGGATCCTTGAGCAGCCAGTCGCCACCGCTGAACACCCAGATTTCCACTTCCGGCTGATCGGCGAACAACGCCAGGGCAATCAACGCCGTCGGTACCGGCAGGTAATGCGCCACCAACACGCTGCCGTCCGGATTGACGATGGTGCCGCCATTGAAGGCGGCGGTCGGCAGATCGACCCCCAAGGCTTCGATCTGCTGCAGCATGGCCTTGGGCGGGCGCCCGGTGGCCAGGCTGAACAACACGCCCGCCTCGCGCAGCGAACGCACCGCATCGATGGTGCGCTGACTCAGGCTGTGATCGGGCAGCAACAGCGTGCCGTCCATGTCACTCAATAAAAAACGGATCGACTCACTCATCCCAGACCATGCCAGACGCGACCATCGCGAGTCAGCAGATCGTTGGCGGCTTGTGGACCGTCTTCCCCGGCGGCGTAAGTCTGCACGCTCGCGTCCTGCTGCCAGGCATCAAGGAACGGTTGCACCGCGCGCCAGCCGTTCTCGATGTTGTCGGCGCGCTGGAACAGCGTCTGGTCGCCGGTCAGGCAGTCGTAGATCAGCGTTTCGTAACCGGTGGACGGCTGCATTTCGAAGAAATCCTTGTACGCGAACCCCAGCTCGATGTTGGCCATGTTCAACGCCGGTCCCGGCCGTTTTGCCAGCAGGTCGAACCACATGCCTTCGTTGGGCTGGATCTGGATACGCAGATAAGTCGGCTGCAGTTCATCGACTTCGGTGTCGCGGAACTGCGCATACGGCGCCGGTTTGAAGCAGATGACGATTTCGGTATCGCGCACGCTCATGCGCTTGCCGGTGCGCAGGTAGAACGGCACGCCCACCCAGCGCCAGTTGTCGATCATGACTTTCAGCGCGACATAGGTTTCGGTGTTGCTGTCAGGCGACACGTTGGCTTCCTGGCGATAGCCATTCAACGCTTTGCCATCGACTTCGCCGGCGCTGTACTGACCGCGTACCGAATTGGCCCGCGCCTCTTCGACGCTCCACGGGCGGATCGCGCCGACCACTTTGGCCTTTTCACCGCGCACAGCGTCAGCGCCAAACGCGGCCGGCGGCTCCATGGCAACCATCGCCAACAACTGGAACAGATGGTTGGGCACCATGTCGCGCAGCGCACCGGTGTGCTCGTAAAAACTGCCACGGGTTTCAACGCCGACGGTTTCCGCGGCGGTGATTTGCACGTGGTCGATGTAATGGTTGTTCCAGAACGCTTCGAACAAGCTGTTGGAGAACCGGCTGACCAGAATGTTCTGCACGGTTTCCTTGCCCAGATAATGGTCGATCCGATAGATCTGTTTCTCGGACATGACCTTGAGCAGGCAGGCGTTCAAGGCTTCGGCAGTGTGCAGGTCGGAACCGAACGGTTTCTCGATCACCACCCTTCTGAACGCTTCGGGGGTTTCTTCGAGCAGTTTGGCGGCGCCGAGACGGCGCACCACTTCACTGAAAAAACGTGGCGCGGTGGCCAGGTAGAACACCGCGTTGCCCGTGCCGCTGTCGGCGATTTTTGCCGCCAGCGCGGAATAAGTGCTGTCGTCCAGGAAATCGCCCTGGACGTAGCTGATACCTTTGGCGAGCTTGGCCCACAAGGCCGGATCAAGCATCTGATCGCCCTTGCCGACCTTCGCCGCCACTTCGGTACGGATGAAGTCTTCGAGTTTTTGCGCGAAGGCCTCATCGGTAATGGCGTTGTGATCAACGCCGACGATCCGCAGATTTTCGTCAAGCAAGCCGTCGCGACTGAGGTTGTACAGCGCCGGCATCAGCAAGCGCTTGACCAGGTCGCCGTGGGCACCGAACAGAAACAGCGTGGTCGGTGGTGCGGGTTCTGCCTTGGATTTTCTGCGGATCGTATGGGTCATTTCTTCGGTGTCTCCACGTGGCCGCCGAAGCCGAAGCGCTGGGCCGAGAGAATCTTGTCGCCAAACGTGCCCTGGCCGCGCGAGCGGTAGCGCGAGAACAGCGAGTTGGACAGCACCGGTACCGGCACCGCTTGTTCCATGGCCGCTTCGATGGTCCATTGACCTTCGCCGCTGTCCGCCACCGAACCGGAGAACCCGTCGAGCTTCGGATCGCTGGCCAGCGCGTCGGCGGTCAGGTCGAGCAGCCAGGAGGAAACGACGCTGCCACGACGCCAGACTTCAGCGATGTCGGCCACGTTCAGGTCGAAACGCTGATCTTCCGGCAGGCGTTCGCTGGATTTGGTCTTGAGGATGTCGAAGCCCTCGGCGAAGGCAGCCATCATGCCGTACTCGATGCCGTTGTGAATCATCTTCACGAAGTGCCCGGCACCAGCGGGACCGGCGTGGATGTAGCCGTGTTCGGCGCGGTGATCCTCGGACTTGCGGTCCTTGGTGCGTGGAATCTCGCCCATGCCCGGCGCCAGAGCGGCGAACAGCGGGTCGAGACGGTTCACGGTCTCGGCATCACCGCCGATCATCATGCAGTAACCGCGCTCCAGGCCCCAGACGCCGCCGGAGGTGCCAACGTCGATGTAGTGCAGGCCTTTTTCGGCGAGGGTCTTGGCCCGGCGAATGTCATCCTTATAGTTGGTGTTGCCGCCATCGATGATGGTGTCGCCGGCTTCCAGCAAATCGCTCAGGGTGTTGATGGTGTCTTCGGTCGGCGCACCGGCCGGCAGCATGACCCACACGGCACGTGGCTTGGCCAGGCCGGCGACCAGCGCAGGCAGATCGGCAACGCCTGTGGCGCCCTCGGCGGCCAGGGTGTCGACAAAGGCGGTATTGCGGTCGTAAACAACGGTGGTGTGACCGTTGAGCATCAGACGCCGCGCAATATTGCCGCCCATGCGGCCCAGTCCAATAATCCCGAGTTGCATGTGCTGATGCTCCTTACTACAAATAAATGTGTGTCATTGGTTATAGCCCAACGCGACTAATGGAGGTTAGTCCAGAGCGTCGGGCCGAAGTTTCCGGGCATTGTGCCCGATCCAGACTGATAACGCCCCGAATCATGCCGAAGACACACCGACCATGAAAAATAAAAAAGTTCCATTCATGGGCAAAAGAAATCAAAATTGGCGCCGATAGCAGATCAGTAGCCCGGCACCGGGACAATCTGCAGTTGAGACACGCCATTTGCGAGGTGAGCAATGGGCACAGTACACACAGCAATGCCGCCACAAACCCTGTATGTCACGATCCGTCGCGATGAATTGCGCCAGTTGAAGGACGAGCGCGACCAATTGAAGCAGGAGCTGGCGCAACTGCGCTCGCTGACCCAGGGCGCTCAGCCCAAACCTCTGCCGGTAGTCCAGCGTCAACCGCACGCCTGACCTGCCCCGCCAGCTTCGGGAACGGCGCCCGTCGTTCCCGTCATGATCCGCTCCTGCCAACAATCAGCAACTAACGAAGTTTTCACATTACGTTCGTGATACTCGCGCCCATTCTGGCCGTGCGTTTGCGCGCGGCTTCCGTTCGTCGGTTTGATGTAGTGTTCCGGCGGTGGTTAGTGACGATGAGCTGGAGTGCTGAATGGCATTGTTCAAACGCAGCAAAACGACTGCGACAGGTTTCGACTGGGCCGGGGTTCTCTGGCTCTTTGCTTTTTTCTGGTACTTCTCGGGCATCACCCAACTGTTGATTCAACTGACAGGGACCTCCGGTTTCAGCGGTTTCCGTCAGGCCTTCGTGATGAGTGCGCTGTGGCTCGCCCCGATGCTGGCGTTCCCCAAACGTACCAAATTGCTGGCTGCGCTGATCGGTATCGTCCTGTGGGCCTGCTCCATGGCCAGCCTGGGCTACTTCTTCATCTATCAGCAGGAGTTCTCGCAAAGCGTCATCTTCATCATGTTCGAGTCGAACGTGTCGGAAGCCGGCGAGTACATGACCCAGTACTTTGCCTGGTGGATGATCCCGGCGTTCCTCGCCCATACCGCTTTCGCCTATTTCCTGTGGACCCGCCTGCGCCCGGTGTACATGCCCCGAGGCCGTGCGTTCGTGGCTGCGATCGCGATCGTCTTCGCCGTAGTCGGCTACCCGCTGATCAAACAGACCCAGCGTACCGGCAGTTTCGCCGGCGGCTTCGAGAAGTTCGAAGACCGCATCGAGCCAGCGGTGCCTTGGCAAATGGCCGTGGCTTACCACCGATACCTCGACACTCTGGCCGGCATGCAGGACATGCTGCACAGTGCAAGCAAGGTCCCGCCGCTGCATAACCTCAAGGCTGCCGACGCGGATAAACCGTCGACGCTGGTACTGGTGATCGGCGAATCGACCAACCGCCAGCGCATGAGCCTGTATGGCTATGGCCGCAAGACCACGCCGGAACTGGACAAGCTCAAGGATCAGCTCGCGGTGTTCGACAACGTCATCACCCCGCGCCCGTACACCATTGAGGCGTTGCAGCAGGTGCTGACCTTCGCCGACGAAGAGAATCCGGACTTGTACCTGTCCACGCCGTCACTGGTCAGCATGATGAAGCAGGCCGGCTATAAGACCTTCTGGATCACCAACCAGCAGACCATGACCAAGCGCAACACCATGCTCACGACCTTCTCCGAACAGGCCGACGAGCAGGTGTACCTGAACAACAACCGCAACCAGAACGCCGCGCAGTACGACGGTGACGTGATTGAGCCGTTCAACAAGGCGCTGAGCGACCCGGCGCAGCGCAAGTTGATCGTCGTGCATCTGCTCGGCACGCACATGAGCTATCAGTACCGCTATCCGCCGACCTTCGACAAGTTCCAGGACCGTACCGGCGTGCCGGCCGGTGTGCGTGACGATCAGGTGCCGACCTACAACAGCTACGACAACGCCGTGCTGTACAACGATTTCGTGGTATCGAGCCTGATCAAGGACTACGCCAAGTCCGATCCGAATGGTTTCCTGCTGTATCTCTCCGACCACGGTGAAGATGTGTTTGACTCGGTCGGCCACAACACCCTCGGCCGTAACGAGAACAAACCGACGGCACCGATGTACACCATCCCGTTCATGGCCTGGGCTTCGCCGAAATGGCGCGAGAACCATGACTGGAACTTTGCCGCCGACCTGAGCCGGCCGTACAGCAGCTCGCATCTGATCCACACGTGGGCGGACATGGCCGGTTTGAGTTTCGATGAACTGGACCGCAGCAAGAGCCTGGTCAGCGACAGCTTCAAACAGCGTCCGCTGATGATTGGCAACCCGTATGAACGCGAGCAGCGCGCCCTGATCGACTTCAGCCTGATGAAGCCGAAAAAGGTCGAGCCCACCGCAGCGAATGTCGTGCAGCAGTAACCGCCTGGAAGGCGCCGGTTACGAGAGATCGCAATCGGAGTAACGCATAAAGAAAAAGCTCCGTATCGCAAGATACGGAGCTTTTTTCGTTCTGGGCGGTCAGGTTGCCTGCTTTTACGGGGCTCTGCTGTGCCGCCTGCGGGAAATCGGAGCGGCCAGCATGTTCGCACGCCCCCTCCCCCTTGAAAAAGCAGCCAGCGCGCCCACAGGGCGTCAGCCAATCGCGCCGCCAGGTCCAAGGTTTTTTCCAGCACAAAAGCAAACGCCCCGAACAAGTCGGGGCGTTTGTGGGTGCATTCGCTTGGGTGCTTTCACACCCTTCGCGTTGCTGATCCGGCGTTATCAGTAAGCCTTGCCGGTCTTGTAGAAGTTCTCGAAGCAGAAGTTGGTCGCTTCGATGTAGCCTTCAGCGCCACCGCAGTCAAAACGCTTGCCCTTGAACTTGTAGGCCATGACGCAGCCATTCTGGGCTTGCTTCATCAGGGCGTCGGTGATCTGGATTTCACCGCCCTTGCCTGGCTCGGTCTGCTCGATCAGGTCGAAGATGTCCGGCGTCAGGATGTAACGACCGATGATCGCCAGGTTCGACGGCGCATCTTCCGGCTTTGGCTTCTCGACCATGCTGTGGACGCGGTAGATGTCGTCGCGGATCATCTCGCCGGCGATCACGCCGTACTTGCTGGTTTCCTGCGGGTCAACTTCCTGAATGGCGATGATCGAGCAGCGGAACTGCTTGTACAGCTTGACCATCTGGGTCAGTACGCCGTCGCCCTCGAGGTTGACGCACAGGTCGTCCGCCAGTACCACAGCGAAGGGTTCGTCACCGATCAGCGGGCGACCGGTGAGGATCGCATGGCCCAGACCTTTCATTTCGGTCTGACGGGTGTAGGAGAACGAGCACTCGTCCAGCAGCTTGCGGATGCCGACCAGGTATTTCTCTTTGTCGGTGCCCTTGATCTGGTTTTCCAGCTCGTAGCTGATGTCGAAGTGGTCTTCCAGAGCGCGCTTGCCACGACCGGTCACGATCGAGATTTCAGTCAGGCCAGCGTCCAGAGCTTCTTCAACGCCGTACTGGATCAGTGGCTTGTTTACCACCGGCAGCATTTCTTTGGGCATGGCTTTAGTCGCTGGCAGGAAGCGAGTACCGTAACCGGCTGCTGGGAACAAGCATTTCTTGATCATATAAGTCCTTGAAAGGGCTGTGTGTACGAGTTTCGGCGCAGTCTAATCAGGCGGCGTGCACCTTACAATGCCCCGCACTGGCTAACCGATGCCAACATAGAGAAATATTCTCGCCGATAGTTCCGTTGGCGACTTCGACCCGCGAAAACAGAGTAGCTCAAACACGCAAATGCGCCGCATCACTCTACGCTCATCATCCCCCAATGTGAGGATTTGTCGGTATCATGGCGCCTTTGAACCAGCGAACGAGACAGATAGATGGCCGCGGTAAAAATCATCAATGGGTATGTGATCGACAAGAAAGACGGCAAGTGGAACCTGACCACAACCAATGGCGAACACATCGCCGGGCCTTTCGACAGCGAGCAGCTGGCGACTGATGTGGCGTCGGTGTTCACTGACACCCCTGCGTCGTCCAAACGCCGTGGCAAAGATCAGGACTGACCGGTTGCGACACGCGCCGAGCCCTGCCCTTGCGCAGGGCTTTTTTGTGGCCGCTCGCAAACCCGATGAAAACAAGTGGCCAATCGCTATAACCTTTTCACTCCGGCGCTGTCAGAGCGTTTAGCCCCTCCCTCGCTGAAGACGACACACTTATGAACATGAACAGATTGCTGCCGCTGATCGCGGTATTGGCCCTGGGTGGCTGTGCCACCTCGCAAACCACCTACCTGAACAACGGCGAACAGGGTTTGAGTATCGACTGCTCCGGGGAAGCCAACTCCTGGGCCACCTGCTACGAAAAAGCCGATGCCTCCTGCGCGGGCACCGGTTATCGCATTGTCGGTACCGACGGCACGCCTGCACCCAAGGACAGCGACAAGACCTTGGGAGTCGATGTCGGCAACTACAAGAATCGCAGCGTGGTGGTGGTCTGCAAATAGACCTACATGTGGATCTCGGCGAATTTGATCCCGAGCCCGCGCACGATCTCAATCAGGTCATCGAGCCGGGCGAAGGATTCGACTTCGTCGTTATCGTCGACCAGAAAATAGCTGCGACCGGCGCTCTTCTTGAAAAACACGATCCACTCACCCGAGTTCGCCGGATTCTGAATCACATGCGTGGCAGAGATAAGGCCCTCTGCATGCCGTTCCCGTACTTGCTCTCGCTTCATGCGCGACTCCGAAAATGAAAATGCCGCCACAGCATGACTGTGGCGGCACTGGTGCTGATGGCCGCTATTCTATCAGCCGGAAATGCAGGCATTGGCGGCGTTTTGCACGTCGCGAGGACGAATCGGCACATTGGACATGCGCTCATGCAACTTGATGCTGCTGCCGCCGGAACGATCGTCGATATCAAACACCGCTGCCGCGCCAGTGGAAAATTTCCCGGGAACAATCACCCGCACGCCATCCTTGTGCGGCTGCATCTGCAGTGCGCCGCGACTGTTGGCCAGCTTGTCCGCCAGGCACTGCGCATACTCATGGGGTTTCTTGCCGGAAATCACGCTCATGGTGGGCAAGGTTTCATTGATTTCGGAAACACTCGCGCAACCACCCATGACCAACACCAACGGCAGACACACCACACCCCACTTCATACAAATACCTCCCATAAAGACCCTCGGACAGCAGTAATGCCATTTTTCTCCGAGGCTTACTCCATTAAACCCGCAGCGAATCGCGAATAACCGTTTTTAATTGTCAAAGCAGCGCTCGACGGCGGGATAATAACCCGTTCGGGCTGATAAACTGCGCCAATCGCACATGCTATCGTTTTGATTTAGTAGAAAAAGCCCTTCTGGAGGCGCCCATGAAATTCATTCACCAGCGCGAGCACCTCAACGAAGACGACATTGTCGTCATCCAATGCTCGCAAACCTGCAACATCCGTTTGATGAACGACGCCAACTTCCGCGCGTTCAAGAACGGCGGTCGCCACACCTACCACGGCGGAGCTTTCGACACGTTTCCTGCGCGCATCACCGCGCCGAGCACCGGTTTCTGGAACATCACCATCGACACCGTCAGCCGGCGCGCCATCAGCGTCACGCGCAAACCGACCCTTACCCACTCGATCAAGATCATCCGCCGCTCCAGTTCCAAACTGAGCTGAGTCGCCCCAACGCAAAGGTAAGCATGACCGTGGCCCAAACGACCAAATACGTCATCAAATACAAGCTCAACGGTGAACGCCGCTTCGAGTTCGCGCAACTGCAAAACGGCACCGTGGAAGAAGCCAAGGCTGCACTGGATGCCATCCACGGCCAGACTGAAGATGTGATCAGCGATATCGCCGTCAGCAAAGCCCTGTAACCAATCAACCCGGATTCGACCGCAAGCGACGGAGTGTTCTGCCGCCGGGATTTGCCCAGACTGACAGCCTCGACCAAAGGGTTCAGGAGTCAGAATGTCAATGTCCCCGTCTCGGCTGGATGCGCTCGATTGGGCGTGCCTCGAACAGCATCTGGATCAATATGGCTATGCCATCGTCCGCTCGCTGCTGTCGGCGCAAACCTGCGAGCGCTTGAGCGCCCTGTATTCGCAGACCGAACCGTTTCGTTCGCAGGTCATCATGGCCCGCCACGGTTTCGGTCGCGGGGAATACAAGTACTTCAGCTATCCCCTGCCGACAACCATCGAACGTCTGCGCACTGCGCTTTACCCGCGCCTGGTGCCGCTGGCCAACCGCTGGTACGAACGCATGAATCTGCCCGTGCGCTTTCCCGCAACCCATGCCGGGTTTGTGCAGCGCTGTCACGATGCCGGCCAGCTGCGGCCGACGCCATTGCTGTTGCAATACGGCCCGCAGGACTACAATTGCCTGCATCAGGATCTGTACGGAGAACTGGTTTTCCCACTGCAAGTGGCGATTCTTCTGTCGGAGCCCGGACAGGATTTTACCGGTGGAGAGTTCGTCCTGACCGAGCAGCGTCCACGCCTGCAGTCGCGACCACACGTCGTGGACCTGCACAAGGGTGACGCTGTTATATTCGCGGTCAACCAGCGCCCGGTCAGCGGCACACGCGGCGATTATCGAGTGACCATGCGTCATGGCGTCAGTCGCCTGCACAGCGGAAACCGGCATACTCTGGGCATCATCTTCCACGACGCAATATGAGCAGCATGCAACCAAGCCACTTCGACCTGTTCGCCGACCACGAACCCGAGCAACAACCCCGCGCCGAGCAAATCGGCGAACAATCGTGGGTGTTGCGCGGGTTCGCCCTGCCGATGATCGATCAACTGTTGCCGGCACTGGACGGCGTTCTCGCCGCAGCGCCATTGCGTCACATGATGACCCCGGGCGGTTTCAGCATGTCAGTGGGCACCAGCAGCTGCGGAGCGCTGGGCTGGATCACCGATCGCAGCGGTTATCGCTACAGCTCCTTGGATCCGCTGAGCGGCAGACCATGGCCGGCAATGCCCCAAGTGCTGTTCGAACTGGCACAGAGAGCGGCGCAGCGCGCAGGATTTGCCGGATTTCACGCGGATTCCTGCCTGATCAACCAATATGTCCCCGGCGCCAAGATGTCTTTGCACCAGGACAAAGACGAACATGCCTACGCGGCGCCGATCGTTTCGCTGTCATTGGGGTTGCCGGCAATGTTCCTGTTCGGTGGTTTTGTCCGCAGCGACAAGAGCCAGCGCATTCCTCTGTTGCACGGCGACATGGTGGTC
Source organism: Pseudomonas sp. SCPG-7 (assembly GCF_002156405.1). Taxonomy (NCBI): domain Bacteria; kingdom Pseudomonadati; phylum Pseudomonadota; class Gammaproteobacteria; order Pseudomonadales; family Pseudomonadaceae; genus Pseudomonas; species Pseudomonas sp. SCPG-7. Next base: position 838,644 of record NZ_MVOO01000001.1, read on the forward strand.
TGGGGCGGGGTCGATCGCCTGCGTTTTCACGGTGTGCTGCCGATCAAGCCCGGCCAGCATCCGCGTCTGGGCGAGCGGCGAATCAATCTGACCTTCCGGGTCGCCGGGTGATCTGAAAAGTTTGACCGCAAGGCCCGGAGTGTTACCCACATTGCAGCTGGTTAACCTGAATCAAACAGGTCAACGGACTACTCGCCATGAAAAAGCTTTCACCGATCATCAATGTTGAAACCGATCCACGCTGGGCCGCCGTGATCGCGCGGGATCCGCGAGCCGACGGGCAGTTTGTCTATGCGGTAAAAACCACCGGCATCTATTGCCGCCCGAGCAGCCTTTCGCGTTTGCCCAAGCCGCAAAATGTCGAATTTTTCGACAGCGCCGAAGCTGCCGAAGCGGCGGGCTACCGCCCAAGCAAACGCACGAGCAAGGATCAGACTGACGTCGCCAGCCAGCACGCCGCGACCGTGGCGATGGCCTGTCGGCAGATCGAGTCGAGTGAAACAGTGCCCGCGCTCAATGAACTCGCCGAAACCGCCGGCCTCAGTCCTTTCCATTTTCATCGGGTGTTCAAGGCCGCAACCGGCCTGACACCAAAGAGTTACGCGGCGGCGCATCGCTCGCGCCGGGTGCGGGAACGGCTCGCGAATGGCGGCTCGGTGACCGATGCGCTGTACGACGCAGGCTTCAATTCCAACAGCCGCTTTTACGAATCGGCCGACAAGCTACTGGGCATGAAGCCCGGTGATTATCGCGCTGCAGGGCGCAACAACGACATTCACTTTGCGGTTGGCCAGTGCTCACTTGGCGCGATTCTGGTGGCGCAAAGCGAACGCGGGGTGTGTGCGATCCTGTTGGGCGACGATCCGCATCAACTGGTGTGCGATCTGCAGGATCAGTTCCGTCAGGCCAACTTGATTGGCGCCGACGCCGGGTTCGAACAGTTGATTGCCAAAGTGGTGGGCTTCATCGAAGCCCCAGCACTGGGCCTCGACTTGCCACTGGATGTGCGTGGCACAGCGTTTCAGGAACGGGTGTGGCAGGCGTTGCGGGAAATCCCGGTGGGTCGCACCGCCAGTTACGCCGAAATCGCACAACGCATTGGCGCGCCGACGTCCATGCGCGCGGTGGCGCAAGCCTGCGGCGCCAACCGTCTGGCCGTGGCAATCCCTTGCCATCGCGTGGTGCGCAGCGATGGCAATCTCTCGGGGTATCGCTGGGGTGTGGAGCGCAAGCGCCAGTTGCTGGATCGCGAAACCCAGCCTTAGCGCACGCTGATGTAGACCGACACGGACTCGTGGCCGGTATAGGCCTCGTAGTCGGTGGCATAACGGCGCTGAATCTGAGGGTTCTCCTCAAAGAAGGTCCAGATCCGTCCCCAGGTCGCAATGACCGCGTCGGGCAATGGGCCCTGCGCCTCGAACACCAGATACTCGCCGGCTTCGATCTGTACGGTCTCATAGCCTTTTGGTCGTGCATTGACCGCGACCCCCGCGGTGACATCGAACGCACCCGAGGCATCGGATTCATAGGCCGAATACACACCATAAATTGCTGAGCCGGGGATCTTGCCGGGAATACTCTCGGCCTGTTCTTCACTGAAAAACCGGCCCCACATCGGGCCGATCTTTGCGCTCTGGGGCTGGTGCTCTGCGGCGTTGGTCGTGCGCACCCGCAGGCCGGCCACGGTGAAGGCGTCGATTTGCTGTCGTTTCAAATCCATCGAAAATGCCGCTCCCTGTAATAGAAGTGCGGCCATACAGGGCCGCAATGGTGCTCACTCTGTCAGCGATTGACGTCGACCACAACCCTGCCACGCAGCTGTCCGGCGAGCAATTTGGGTGCCGCGTCGATGGCTTCGCTCAGGGCGATTTCGTGGCTGATCAAAGGCAACAAGGCGAAGTCCAGATCCTTGGCCAGACGTTTCCAGGCCTCGATCCGCCGGGCCTTGGGTTGGGTCACGCTGTTGATGCCGGCCAGGGTCACGCCGCGCAGAATGAACGGCGCCACCGACGCAGGAAAATCCATACCCTGGGCCAGACCGCAGGCCGCCACCGTGCCTTCGGCGCGGGTGCTGGCACAGGCATTGGCCAGGGTGTGGCTGCCGACCGAGTCGACCACGCCGGCCCAGCGTTCCCTGGCCAGCGGTTTGCCCGGTTCCGACAAGGATGCGCGGTGGATGATCTCGCTGGCGCCCAGTTGCTTCAGGTACTCATGCTCGGACACCCGGCCGGTGGACGCCACCACGCGATACCCAAGTTTGTTGAGCAAGGCGATGGCGAAACTGCCCACCCCACCATTGGCTCCGGTCACCAGCACTTCACCCTGATCCGGCGTCACGCCGTTACGCTCCAGCGCCAGAATGCACAGCATCGCCGTGTAGCCGGCGGTACCGATGGCCATCGCTTGCGCGGCGCTGAAGGCCTCGGGCAAGGGAATCAGCCAATCGCCACGGAGGCGCGCCTTTTGTGCCAGGCCGCCCCAGTGACTTTCGCCCACGCCCCAGCCATTGAGCAGCACCTGATCACCCACCTTATAGTCAGGATGCGAACTGACCTCGACCGTGCCCGCCAGGTCGATCCCAGGCACCATCGGAAACTGGCGTACCACCGGGCTGCTGCCGGTAATCGCCAGACCATCCTTGAAGTTCAGCGTGCTGTACGCCACCTGCACCGTCACGTCGCCTTCGGGCAACTGCGCTTCATCGATCTGTTGCAGGCTGGCGCGGTAACCGCTGTCGTCTTTGTCGATCAAAATGCCGTTGAACATGGCTGCCTCTCACTCAATGTATTCAAATCCTCGCGCCTTGAAATAACACAAAGCAACGCATTGCCCCACCCGACTTTGCGCCAATTCGCAAATCCGCCCAGTGATTCCAGAGCGGGCGACTATGCTTTTTCGACGGTCGTGCTTTCGCTGCCCCCCTGCTGAAAGCGGCCTCTGTCGATGGAGCTGACAATGCCTTACCCGCGCTCATGGCTTGCAATCCTCATGCTGTGCCTGCTGACCGCCGGCAACCCGTGGGCCGCCCCGGCCACTGCCGACAAACCCGCCGCTGCCGACGCCGCCCCCAGCGCGCCGACGTGGCCGCAAGTGATCACCAGCGGCAAGGCCAGGCTGACCGTGTACCAGCCGCAACTCGACAGCTGGGATGGCTACACACTCAATGCCCGGGCGGCGGTCGAAGCCACCGGCGCCGACGGCAAACCCACCTACGGTATTGTCCAGTTCAGTGCGCACACGCTGGTCGACAAAGCCACGCGCTGGGTCGCACTGGATCAATACAAGATCATCAAGGCCGACTTCCCCGCCGATGCCAGTCAGGCGGATGTCTGGCTCGCGGCACTGCAAAAGGATGCCCAGAGCCGCAAGAAGACCATTTCCCTCGATCAGCTCGAGGCCGCCGTCGGTGTGCTGTCGGCAGAGCAGAAAGCCGACAGCGCGCCACTGGAAAATACCCCGCCGGCGATCATCAGTTCCGACGTCCCCGCCCTGCTTGTCTATATTGACGGCGACGCGGCGTATCGCGCGGTCGAGGGCACCGCGTTGCAGCGGGTGATCAACACCCGCCCGTTATTGCTCAAGGACGCCGAGGGCAAGCACTACTTGCATGTGTTTGATGGCTGGATGGTCGCTGACAACCTCAGCGGCGAATACACGCGTCTGACCACACCGCCGGCCGATCTGGAGAGGGCCAAACAGGCGGCGATCCAGAGCCGTCAGGTCGATCTGCTGACCGGGCAGAGTGATCCGAAAGACAAGGTGCCAAATCTGGCCAAGCCGCCGCAGCCGAAAATTTTCATCGCCACCACCCCCACCGAGCTGATCGTTACCGACGGGGCTGCGCAGTGGTCGCCGATCCAGGGCACCAGCCTGCTCTACGTGAGCAACACCACAGGGCACATCTTCAAGGAAATCGGCGACCAGAACAGCTACGTGCTGATTTCCGGACGCTGGTTCCGGGCCGCCGACATGAACGGGCCGTGGACGTTTACTCCGGCGGACAAATTGCCTGCCGACTTCGCCAACATCCCCGACGACAGCCCGAAAGAGAACGTCAAGGCCTCCGTCGCCGGTACGCCGCAGGCCAAGGAAGCCGCGATTGCCGCCACCATCCCGCAAACCTCGGCGATCAAGAAAAGTGCAGTGAAAATGACCGCGCCGCAGTTCGACGGCGAGCCGCAACTCAAACCGATCAACACCACGTCGCTGCAATATGTGGTCAACAGCGCGACGCCGATCATTCGTGTCGACAACGACAGCTGGTATGCCGTGGAGAACGGCATCTGGTTCAGCGCAACGACAGTCAGCGGACCGTGGGTCGTCGCCAGTTCGGTACCGTCGGTGATCTATTCCATCCCGCCGAGTTCGCCGATGCATTACCTCACTTACGTCAAAGTCTATGAGTCCAGCGGCGACACGGTGGTGGTTGGCTACACCCCGGGGTATCAAGGGTCGAACCTGGATCCGGCCACGGGTGTGGTGGTTTACGGCACCGGATACCCGTACACGCCGTGGGTTGGCAGTGTCTGGTATGGGCCGCCCGTGACCTACGGTTTCGGCGTCGCGATTCGCTATACACCCTGGACCGGCTGGACCTTCGGTTTCGGCTTCGGCTGGAGCTGGGGCGGCAACACCGTGGCAATGGGTTGGGGCTGGGGTGCTTATCCGTGGTGGGGCAATTACGGCTGGGGTTATGCCTGGGGGCCGCGCTTGTATCCTGCGCCGCTGGCCTGGGGCGGCGCCGCTTACGGCTATCGCGGCGGTGCCGTGGCCTGGGGGCCCGGTGGCTGGGCCGGCACCACCGGCAACATTTATCGTCAGTGGGGCGACCGCGCGACCGTCAGTCGTTACGGCGCCGGCTACAACGCCTGGACCGGCAATCGCTGGGCCGGTCAGGTCGGTTCGTCCTATAACTCGCGCACCGGGATTGCTGCGGCGGGCCAGCGCGGCGCCGTACACAATGCGTACAACGGCAACTACGCGGCCGGACGCAGTGGTGAGGTGGTCGGGCCGAACGGTGGCGCCATTGCCGGCGGCCGAGTGACGGCGGGCAACGCACGCAACGGCACGCAAGTCACCGCCAACCGTGGCGCGGTGTACAACCCCAACACCGACAAGACCACGCAATATGCTGGGGTCAAGGGACGCAACAGCGGCGCCGCACGGGTTGGCGACAACGTCTATGCCGGGCACGACGGTAACGTCTACAAGAAAACCGACAACGGTTGGCAATCAATGGTCAAGGGCAGCGCGACCCGCACGGCACCGGTCAACAACACTGCCCAGCTGCAAAACCTCAATCGTGAATCTGCAGCGCGCAACTTCGGCAACCAGCGCACCAACAACTTTCACAACTCCTCGCAAGTCATGAACCGTTCATTTGGCGGCGGTGGCGGTGGTTTTCATCGACGCTGACGGCGCATGGCTGTCCGTGCGCGGAAAATTCGCGCTGGCCCTGAGTCCGGTTTTGCTGTTAAAAAACCGGCTCTGCCGTCCCTGCCCCGTTTCATCGTTCGGAGAACCGCTTCCATGAGCCAATGGCCTGACACTCGCATTCTTGACCTGCTCGGCATCGAGCTGCCGATCATCCAGGGCCCAATGGCCGGTGCCACGAACTCGGCCATGGTGATCGCCGTGTGCAACGCCGGCGGCCTGGGTTCGATGCCCGCCGCAATGCTGAGTATCGAGCAACTGCGCGAAGAACTGCAGACCATTCGCGAGCACACTCGCAAGCCGTTCAACGTCAATTTCTTCTGCCATCAGCCACCGGCTGCCGATGAACAGCGCGCGCGGGACTGGAAAAACCTGCTGGAGCCGTACTATCGCGAACTGGGTGTCGATTTCGATGCACCGACGCCTGTGTCCAACCGGGCACCCTTCGATGCGGCAGCGTGCGCCGTGCTGGAAGAGTTTCGTCCTGAAGTCGTGAGTTTTCACTTCGGCCTGCCGGAGAAATCCCTGCTGGATCGAGTCAAGGCCACGGGTGCGAAAATCCTCTCGTCTGCCACGACTGTCGATGAAGCAGTGTGGCTTGAACAAAACGGTTGCGACGCGATCATCGCCATGGGCTACGAGGCAGGTGGTCATCGCGGGATGTTTCTCAGCGATGACCTGAGCAGTCAGGTCGGTACCTTTGCCCTGGTGCCGCAGATTGTCGATGCGGTGAAAGTACCGGTGATCGCTGCCGGCGCCATTGCCGATGCGCGCGGGGTGGCCGCGGCATTCATGCTCGGTGCATCGGCAGCGCAGGTCGGTACCGCGTATCTGTTCACCCCGGAAGCGAGAGTCAGCGCCTCCCATCACCAAGCGCTGCGCACCGCCAAGGAAAGCGAAACCGCGATTACCAACCTGTTCACCGGCCGCCCGGCTCGCGGCATTCTCAATCGGGTGATGCGCGAAATCGGCCCGATGTCAGCGAAAGCCCCAGCCTTCCCGCTGGCCGGCGGAGCGCTGATGCCCTTGCGTGCAAAAAGCGAAGCGCAGTTCAGCAACCTCTGGGCCGGTCAGGCTTTTCCGTTGGGCAAGGAGCTGAGCAGCGCCGAACTGACCCGGGAACTGGCGCAAGGCGCGCTGATAAAACTGGTCCGACACTGACCCGATCCAGGATGAGGCACGGCGCAGCCTCATCCTGCATACAACAGCACTTCCTGTTTAGCGGCATTTCGCTATATATTTCGCTATATAGCGTTTCACCCTTCGCATCGGTGCAGTCCACCTCCAACAATAACTGCCCTCTGCACTCGCCAATAACGGAGCTGTTATGACCATTCGTGCCTCACGTTTTGCCCCCACTTGCCTGGCTTCTTTGCTGGCGGTATTTGCCTTTGGCGCCGCTCACGCCGATGAGGTGCAGGTGGCGGTTGCCGCCAACTTCACCGCGCCGATCCAGGCCATTGCTGCCGACTTCGAAAAAGACACCGGGCACAAACTGGTCGCCGCCTACGGAGCCACCGGCCAGTTCTACACCCAGATCAAGAACGGCGCGCCGTTCGAAGTGTTCCTCTCGGCGGACGACACCACTCCGGAAAAACTGGAAAAAGAAGGCGATACCGTCAAGGGCTCGCGCTTCACCTACGCCATCGGCACTCTGGCGCTGTGGTCGGCGAAAGAAGGTTACGTCGATGGCAAAGGCGAAGTGCTGAAGAAAAATGAATACCAGCACCTTTCCATCGCCAATCCGAAAGCCGCACCGTACGGGCTGGCCGCCACTCAGGTGCTGGAAAAACTCAAGCTGACGGAAGCGACCAAAGCCAAAATCGTTGAAGGCCAGAACATCACCCAGGCTTACCAGTTCGTGTCCACCGGTAATGCGGAACTGGGCTTCGTAGCACTGTCGCAGATCTACAAGGACGGCAAGGTCACCAGCGGTTCGGCGTGGGTCGTTCCAGCGAACATGCACGACCCGATCAAACAGGACGCGGTAATCCTCAACAAAGGCAAAGACAGCGCCGCCGCCAAAGCGCTGGTTGACTACCTCAAAGGCCCGAAAGCCGCTGCGGTGATCAAGTCCTACGGTTACCAGCTCTAAATGTCGCTCTCGAGTGCCGACTTCGCGGCGATCTGGCTGACCCTGAAACTGGCGTCCCTGACCACCGCGATCCTGCTGGTCGTCGGCACTCCGATTGCCCTGTGGCTGGCGCGCAGTCGTTCCTGGCTACGCGGCCCCATTGGCGCAATCGTCGCCCTGCCCCTCGTGCTACCGCCGACCGTGATCGGCTTCTATCTGCTGCTGGCAATGGGGCCCAATGGCTTTCTCGGCCACTTCACGCAATGGCTGGGCCTGGGCACGCTGACCTTCAGTTTTACCGGGCTGGTGATCGGTTCGGTGATCTATTCCATGCCGTTTGTGGTGCAACCGTTGCAGAACGCGTTCGCGGCCATCGGCACCCGTCCACTGGAAGTGGCCGCGACCTTGCGCGCCAATCCCTGGGACACTTTCTTCAGCGTGATCCTGCCTTTGGCCCGCCCCGGTTTCGTAACCGCGGCGATCCTCGGGTTCGCGCATACCGTCGGTGAATTCGGTGTAGTACTGATGATCGGCGGCAACATTCCCGACAAGACCCGCGTGGTTTCGGTGCAGATCTACGACCATGTCGAAGCGATGGAATATGCTCAGGCCCATTGGCTGGCCGGGGCGATGCTGGTGTTTTCGTTTCTGGTGTTGCTGGCGCTCTACTCCAGCCGCAAGACCCGCGCGGGTTGGAGCTGATCGATGATTGATGCACGTCTGAAAATCACTTATCCGGGTTTCAGCCTGGATGTTGATCTGCATTTGCCGGGGCGTGGCGTGACTGCGCTGTATGGTCATTCCGGGTCGGGCAAAACCACCTGCCTGCGCTGTATCGCCGGGCTTGAGCGCGCCGAGCAAGGTTTCATCCAGATCAACGACGAAGTCTGGCAGGACAGCGAACGCCGGATTTTTGTCCCGCCGTACAAACGGGCGCTGGGTTACGTGTTCCAGGAAGCCAGTCTGTTCCCGCACCTGTCAGTGCAGGCCAATCTGCAGTTCGGTCTCAAGCGCATTGCCAAGGCCCAGCGCCGGGTCGACATGGCGCAAGCCACCGAACTGCTGGGCATCGGCCATCTGCTGGAGCGCCATCCGCAGCACCTGTCCGGCGGCGAACGCCAGCGTGTCGGTATCGCCCGCGCGCTGTTGACCAGCCCGAAACTGCTGCTGATGGATGAGCCGTTGGCGGCCCTCGACAGCCAGCGCAAAAACGAAATCCTGCCGTACCTGCAACGCCTGCATGATGAACTGGACATTCCGGTGCTCTATGTCAGCCACGCGCAGGATGAGGTGGCGCGGCTGGCCGATCATCTGGTGTTGCTTAGCGACGGCAAGGCCCTGGCCAGCGGCCCGATTGGCGAGACCCTCGCGCGGCTGGACCTGCCAATGGCACTGGGCGATGACGCCGGGGTGATCATCGAAGGCCAGGTCAGCGCCTACGATGCCGAGTACCAACTGCTGAGTCTGCAATTGCCGGCCACGGCCATGAACATCCGCGTGACGCACGCGCCGATGGCGGTCGGTCAAGCCTTGCGCTGCAAGGTACACGCCCGCGACATCAGTCTGGCCCTGCACAACAGCGAAGCCAGCAGCATCCTCAATCGCTTGCCGGTGACCGTGGTCAGCGAGCTGGCGGCGGACAACGCCGCGCACGTGCTGATTCGTCTGGATGCCGGCGGCACACCGCTGCTGGCACGGATCACGCGATTTTCCCGGGATCAGCTCGGCATCCACCCGGGCCAGCATTTGTGGGCGCAGATCAAGGCCGTCGCCGTGTTGGCCTGAATTGGTTGGCACGACGGCTACGGCCCGCGGTCAATCGCTGTAACAGAGCGATTCGCCAAGGACACCGCCATGCCCGACACCGTACTAACCGACGTCTTACCGCCCGACCTGCATTACGTCGACGACACCCAACCCGGCATCCGCCGTAAAAAACTGCGTGGCAAATTCGCCTACTTCGATCCGGCCGGGCAGCGCATCAACGACCCCGATGAGATCGAACGGATCAATTCGCTGGCAGTGCCGCCGGCCTATACCGACGTGTGGATCTGCGCCGATCCGCGTGGCCACTTGCAGGCCACCGGCCGCGATGCCCGTGGCCGCAAGCAGTATCGCTATCACCCGCGCTGGCGCGAGGTGCGCGACGCCGACAAGTACTCGCGCCTGCGGGAGTTCGGCCTGGCGCTGCCGAAGTTGCGCAAACAGCTTGAAACCCTGCTCGACGCCCCCGGTTTCAGTCGCGACAAGGTCATGGCCACGGTCATCACGCTGCTCGACGCCACGCTGATTCGTGTCGGCAACACTCAATACGCGCGGGACAACCGCTCCTATGGCCTGACCACCCTGCGCAGCCGGCATGTCGAGGTCAACGGCAGCGCGATCCTGTTTCAGTTTCGCGGTAAAAGCGGCATAGAACACCAAATCACCGTCAAGGATCGTCGCCTGGCGCGCATCATCAAGCGCTGCCTCGAAATCCCGGGACAGAATCTGTTTCAGTATCTGGATGAAAATGGTGAGCGGCACACCGTCAGCTCCCACGACGTCAACAGCTACCTGCAAACCCTTACCGGCGCCGACTTCACTGCCAAGGATTACCGCACGTGGGCCGGCAGCGCGCTGGCCCTGGCGGTATTGCGCGAACTGCAATGGGAGTCGGAAGCCGAGGCGAAACGGCATGTGGTGGAGATGGTCAAGAGCGTGTCCAAACAGCTGGGCAACACCCCAGCCGTTTGCCGCAAGTGCTACATCCATCCGGCCGTGGTCGAGCGCTTCCTGCTCGGTGCACTGGCCGAACTGCCACGCCCGAGGGTGCGCAAGGGCTTGCGCGCCGAGGAAGTGGCGCTGGCGATGTTTCTCGAGCAAATGATGGACGCGTCTTGATCGCACTGGTAGCCGAGCAATCAATCGCGGTTTCTCACGATCCTGAGTTTCTACAGGCGTTGAAGCCGACGCATCGCCTGGATTGACATGCCACAGAGTGGCGGCTGCAACCGACGAACTGACTGGCTATTTTTTGCACGATCGGCCAAGGCTTCTATAGTTGATCTGACACCTATTTGCTGTGGTGACGCCATGGAAGACATCTTTGTCGTGAAGCGCTGCAACAAGATCATCATTCACGGCCGTCGCGCCGGGGAAAGTCAGCATGAACCTGCCGAATCCAGCAGCTGGTTTCGGATCAATGACACCCGAACCGGAGGCTTCATCGGTGACGGCCATGATCTTGAAGAAGATGCCCGGCGCGAATGCCAAAGGCTCAATGCGGCCAGCTCGCCGCGACCGGCGCGACAATCGGCCGGCTGATGCAATTGACAGGCGGGGTCTATACTCAAAACAGCTGACGGACCAGCGCCCCAACGGCAGAGAGCTCGCAGCCTGCGGGCTTTTTGCTGCCTCTCAACGGTTTTCTGAACGGAGGTGCTCCATGTCCGAAAAAGAGTCCATCACCACCCTCCTCACCCTACTTGACTCCCGTCAGGCGCGCCTGGCTGCGGCCTGCAAGGAAATTGCCGACTGGGTCGATCATCAAGGCGGCCATCCGACCGCCCTGCGCATACGTGATCGCCTGAACGACATCGAAAAAGATACGCCGCTGATTCGCAGCACCCTGTCTTCGCTGCAACCTGTCGAGCGGCCACTGCCTCGTTTCAGATGACCGGATGGCAATAAACGACAGTCTCAACGCGTACCGCCTGGCCGACCCGGCGAACACCCGCAGTCGTGGGAGGTCATAACCTGTACACGTCACCAGGAGACTGATCCATGGTTATCCATTTCAAAGTAGACGGACACCTGGCTTGTGGTCACAAAGGCAACAACCTTGCCTCGAGCCAGGAACTCAATCGCGTCAAATGCCGCAGCTGCCGTAACACCGATGCCTACAAAAATGCGCGCAAAACCCAGCGCAATGCTGCTCGACGCGTAGCGCGCCACACACAGGCTGATCACGGTGCATCGAACTGGCGCTCGGAATGGATCGCACGCTTGACCGCTCTGGCGGGTCCGCAACGCCTGCCACGGGGCTTTTTCGGGCAAGCGTTTGTGTAACCGCTTGATGTCTTGGTTTTCGTCCATCACTCAGCGCGAATTGCCACGAGTTCACCGCTCGAAACCATCAATGCCCTGACCTTATCGTCAGGGCATTTTATTGAAAACACCGTTTCGAGCAGCCCTTCACCCTGAGTCAAGCTTGCAAATAGCCAACGCGCCCTCATAACCAGATCCGTATCCACCGTCACCGAGAGGCAAAAAGATCATGACCGGAAAGACCGAAACCGCGATTCTCGCCGGAGGCTGCTTCTGGGGCATGCAGGACCTGCTGCGACGCTATCCCGGCGTGCTGCAAACGCGAGTCGGCTACAGCGGTGGCGATGTACCGAATGCCACGTACCGCAACCACGGCAACCACGCCGAGGCCATCGAAATCGTCTTCGACCCTGCCGTGATCAGCTACCGGCAAATCCTTGAGTTCTTTTTCCAGATCCACGATCCCAGCACACCCAACCGACAAGGCAACGATCTCGGCCCCAGTTATCGCTCGGCGATTTACTACCTTAACGAACAGCAACGCGACATTGCTGAAGACACCGCGGCCGACGTCGATGCATCCGGGTTGTGGCCGGGGCGCGTGGTCACTGAAATCGAACCGGCGGGCCCCTTCTGGGAAGCGGAACCCGAGCACCAGGACTATCTAGAGCGGATACCGAATGGTTACACCTGCCATTTCATCCGCCCGAACTGGAAGCTGCCGAAACGCAGCTGAAAACACACCTGCGTAATCACTTCACGCACGGCGCTGGCCTCTGCTGAGGCCGGCGCTTGCGCAGCTCTGGAATTGATCATTTTGGTGAACCCTCCGTAGCACAGTTCAAGCGCCCGAGGATGAACATACGTTCATCGCAAGCATGGCTCTAAGCGTCTAGCCTGCGGGTTCCAACATAGTGCCTACAGGAGTACCCCACCATGTTCTCGCACGAAAGCATCCCGCTGATTGCCATTTTCACCATCATGCTGCTGTGCGTACTGGCTGCGTTTTTGCACCCGGTACATGCATTCTTCAGCTGGCTGCGCAGGCGCAAGGAACGATTAAACGCCCAGGCTGCAAAAGAGGTTGATTCACGCTGAATGTATTCCCTAAACCGGCCCGGGCATGCCTGGGCTTGTTGTTTTCTGACTGAACAGCAGATACAAAAAAGCCCAGCACGGGGCTGGGCCTGATTGTTCGTCAACGTTAAAACATGCAGGCTTTTCAGCCACAAGAGTAGAACTCAAGTGACTTACGCAAGAGCCCTTTCGTGCTCGCTTTCATGCACGTAAACCCATGAAATTCCGGATGGCGAGGTCTGGTCGAGGCGCATAAGCGCCGAATCGACTTTCTTTTTGGTGATGCCGTCTTTGACAAGATCGAAGACGGCCAGGAAGCAGTCCCCTGGAAGCGATGTGATCGAGAGGTTGGTGATGTGCGATTCAGGGCTTCCAGCACGCTTGCCATACAAACCCCAAAGTCGCTCCCAATAATCCGCTCGACTCATGATCTGTCCGTCGGTGAGTACCACACGAAAGTCATTCGCCAACGCGTCGTACAGGGGTTTGATGGCCCCTTCCGACCGGGAAGACATACCGCGCGACCACGGAAAGAAGAGATTGTACCAACGGTACACCTCGGCTTCGACGAGAGCGGTTTTATCGGTTGCTGCGTGCACTTGATTGATTGCCATCGGTGTTCTCCTTAACACGTCAAAAATGGCGGGTCTGGCGTAACAGACAGGCCGTCTGAATGCCCATCGCCTGAGCGATGTACCGCGCCTTGATCAAGATCCATCCTGATATCAACGCCATCGGGTCAAGCTCAAATGTTCACTCAATAACTTTTGATATCTTCGACCAAGCCACAAACGTAGACGCTCGCAGGATTGATTGCATCAAGAAGTGACCAACGGTCTTTGCAAACAGGAAGAAGAGGACATGGAAGAATTGACGACGAGCCATTTAAAAATGGTGCCCTGAAAACAAACAAGGGTCTGCATCAGCTTTCGCCCGCAAACCCTTGATTTAAGATGGTGCCCGAAGCCGGAATCGAACCGGCACGCCCTTACGAGCGGGGGATTTTAAGTCCCATGCGTCTACCAGTTTCGCCATTCGGGCGGTAGCGCGGTGTAGTGCTCAAAGCAGTCGATCAGCAAACCTGACAGCGTTAAGCCTTGTAAAGCAGAGCGGGAAATATATACATCACGTCCCGGTGAAGCAAGTTCACAGTGGTTGATTTCAAGACTAAATCTTGCAGCGCACTGGAAATAAAAAAGCTCCGTAAATCATGGATCTACGGAGCTTGTTTATAGTGGAGGCCGAGGTCGGAATCGAACCGGCGTAGGCGGATTTGCAATCCGCTGCATAACCATTTTGCTACTCGGCCTCAAACGATCGCTGTTTAGTAGCACCACAACAACCGCGTACAAACTTGGAGCGGGAAACGAGACTCGAACTCGCGACCCCGACCTTGGCAAGGTCGTGCTCTACCAACTGAGCTATTCCCGCTTGGTGTGGCGCATTCTATAGATTTCAGAAGCCCCGTCAACCCTTTGATTCAAAAAAGTTTTATTTCTTTTCAACGTCGGTTTTCAGATGCGGCCAGGCGGCCCGCAAGTATTGAACCATCGACCACAACGTCAGGCCTGCCGAGATCATCAACAAGGCATAACCCAGCAAGACCCAGAAACTGAAGTCTCTTGGATTGGCCAGCAGGATCACCAGCGCCAGCATCTGCGCTGCGGTTTTCCACTTGCCGAGATTGGACACCGCTACATGAGCGCGAGCACCGAGTTCTGCCATCCACTCACGCAAGGCCGAGACGACAATCTCACGGCCAATGATGACGGCTGCGGGAAGTGTCAGCCACAAATTGCCGTGTTCCTGAACCAGCAATACCAAAGCGACAGCCACCATCAGCTTGTCGGCAACCGGATCGAGAAAGGCTCCGAACGGCGTGCTTTGTTCCAGGCGACGAGCCAGATAGCCGTCGAGCCAGTCAGTGGCCGCCGCAAAGGCGAACACCGAGGCGGAGGCCATGTAGCTCCACTGATAAGGCAGGTAAAACAGCAAAATGAAGATCGGGATGAGCAGAACGCGTAGAACGGTAATCAGATTCGGGATATTCATCGGCACAACTGGCTACGAGGTGAGTTGGCATTCTACTCGCTATGCAGGTTTGCATAAATCGACTCTGCGAGCTTTTTACTGATCCCCGGTGCTTTGGCGATCTCTTCGATGCTTGCACGAGACAGCTCCTGCAATCCACCAAAATGTTTCAACAAGTCCCGACGCCGGGCCGGCCCTACGCCTGCAACGCCTTCCAGCGTCGACGTCCGGCGGGTTTTGCCGCGCCGCGCACGGTGGCCAGTGATCGCGAACCGGTGTGCCTCGTCGCGAATCTGCTGGATCAGGTGCAGCGCGGGTGAGTCGCCACGCAAAGTGAACTCATGGGCGGCATCATTAAGATACAAAGTTTCGAACCCTGCCTTGCGGGTTGCGCCCTTGGCCACACCCAGCAGGATCAGATCCGGTACTGCCAATTCGTTGAGCACGTCGCGGGCCATCGACAATTGTCCCTTGCCGCCGTCCACCAGCAAAATATCCGGCAGCTTGCCCTCCCCGTCCTTCAGTTTGCTGAAGCGCCGGGTCAGGGCCTGGTGCATGGCCGCGTAGTCATCGCCCGCTGTGACGCCCTCGATGTTGTAACGACGATAGTCGGATTTGATCGCACCTTCCGGACCGAACACGACACAAGAGGCGACAGTCGCCTCGCCACTGGAGTGGCTGATGTCATAGCATTCGAGGCGCTGCGGTGGTTCATCCAGGTTCAGTACTTCTGCCAGCGCGTCGAAGCGCGCAGCCGTGTGTTGACGGTTGGCCAGGCGTGCGCCCAGCGCTTGCTCGGCATTGGTGACCGCCAGCTGCTGCCAGCGCGCCCGCGTGCCACGCACCCGGTGGCTGATGCTCAGCTCGCGACCGCGCAACTCGTGGATGGCATCGATCAGGGCCGTGGCGTCTTCGGGCACGACGTTGACGATCAGTTCGCTCGGCAGGTCGCGCTCCGGGCTGCTGATATAGTACTGGCCGAGGAACGCCGCCATGACTTCGGCCACCTCCTCTTCAATACCCACCTGTGGAAAGAAGTTTTTGCTGCCCAGCACTCGCCCACCGCGCACGCTGATCAAATGAACGCACGCGCCGCCCGGGTTGACGAAGGCTGCGATGACATCGATGTCGCCGGTACCGCCTTCCATGCTTTGCTGATCCTGGACCCGGCGCAGCAAGGCAATCTGGTCACGCAACTCGGCGGCGCGTTCGAACTCGAGATTGATCGCCGCCTCTTCCATCGCCGTTGACAGCTCATTGGTCAGCGCGTGACTGCGCCCTTCAAGAAACATCACCGAGTGACGCACATCCTCGGCATAAACTTCCGGTTCGACCAGGCCGACACAAGGTGCCTTGCAGCGTTTGATCTGATATTGAAGACAAGGGCGCGTACGGTTCTTGTAGTAACTGTCCTCACACTGCCGGACGAAAAAGGTCTTTTGCAGCAGGCTGAGGCTTTCGCGAATGGCCCCGGCGCTCGGATATGGGCCGAAATACTTGCCCTTCGCCTTCTTCGCGCCACGATGGATGCTCAGCCGCGGGAACTGGCCGTCAGACAGAAATACATAGGGATAAGACTTATCGTCGCGCAACAGAATGTTGTACGGCGGCCGCCACTCCTTGATCAGCGTCTGTTCAAGCAGCAACGCCTCGGTTTCATTGGCGGTAATGGTCGTTTCGACCTGTGCGATACGCCCCACCAGAGCAGCGGTCTTCGGCGCCAGCCCGGTCTTGCGGAAATAGCTGGCAAGTCGCTTCTTGAGGTTCTTGGCCTTGCCGACATACAGCAGGCGTGCCTCGTTGTCGAACATGCGATAGACGCCGGGACGCCCACTGACAGTCGCCAGGAAGGCGCCGGAATCGAATATTTCAGTCATGATCAGGCGCTGGCATCAACCATGCCGTGGCGCACGGCCAACAACGTCAACTCGACATCGCTGCTGATCGACAGTTTTTCGAAGATCCGGTAGCGATAGGTATTAACGGTTTTCGGCGACAGACAGAGCTTGTCGGAGATGATCTGCACCTTCTGGCAGCCGACAATCATCAACGCAATCTGGATTTCCCGTTCGGACAAGGCATCGAACGGTGAGTCATTGGTTGGCTGGAACGATTTGATCGCCAGTTGCTGGGCTATCTGCGGGCTTATGTAACGCTGGCCGGCAAACACCAGGCGGATGGCCTGAACCATCTCCGGCAGACCCGCGCCCTTGGTCAGGTAGCCCGCGGCACCTGCCTGCAACAGACGTGTAGGGAATGGATCCTCCTCACACACCGTGACAGCGACAACCTTGATGTCCGGATGACTGCGCAACAGCTTGCGCGTGGCCTCGAGACCACCGATACCGGGCATCTTGACGTCCATCAGGACCACATCGGGTTTCAACTCACGGGCCTTGATCAGGGATTCTTCCCCGGACTCGGCCTGTCCAACCACCTGCAAGCCATCGATATCGGCCAGCATCCGTGTAATGCCTGTACGAACGAGATCATGGTCATCGACCACTAGCACCCTAATCAAGCAGACACCTCGCGATATGGTCTTATTGGGATGCCGGACACCTTAGCAAAAAGTGCCAGACAGACCTAGCGGCAAGCGTCATTTAAAAAGTTTCAATTCATCATCGAAGGCTTGCCGGCCGTGGGTTTCAGAGCACAGGTGTACCGAAATCGAGCTGCATCCTCAGGAAACACTCGTCCTCGCCACACACATGCAAGCCTTTTCTCTTATACAGGCTTTGCGCAGGATTATTTTTGAATACGGTCAGACGCAGCGCCGGCAGTCCGTCAGCGCGGGCCATGGCGATAACCTGATCAATCGCCCAGGATCCAGCACCCTGCCTGCGAAACGCCTCGCCTATTTGCAGCTCGCGGAGATACAACGCCCGGCGATCCCGACTGAGGCTGAAAAATCCCACAGGAACTTCGCCAAGCATGATCAGCCAATTGTCCCGTCCATCCCAGGCAACCTCGAACGCTTGGTCCTGCCACAGCAGATCGTGGCCAATGTAATAGCGCAGCATGTTCTGGCACGTCAGCTCTCGGGCAAATACCCGATCAGCCAGTTCGGCGCGACGCAAATGGTAGGTCATTGCCCCGCCACCACCGGAACTACCCGCCCCTGCCATGCGCCGGCATCACGTCGCGCAACGACTAACAATTCACCAGGCCCTGGCGCGGCGGCAACCAGCGTGCCGTCTTCAGACCAGACGGCACTGCGACCCGCCGATTGCCATCCACCCGTGAGCCCGGCGTGATTGGCCATCAGAACCGCCATCGAGTGCTTTTGTGCATAGCCCTGCAATATCGCGCTATCCACGCCATAACCTTTTTCGCCAATCAGCACGCCTGCTGCGTACAGGTCGGCGCCAGCAACGGCAGCCGCTGCCACGTGGCTGGCGTGGGTAAAATCAGCGCAGACCGCCAGCGCGACGGTATCGCCGCCTATGCGCAAGGACGAACCACCAGCACCTGTGGCATAGAAAAGCTCTTCGCCACTGTGCAGATGTTGTTTGCTGTAAACCTCAAGAGAACCATCCCTGCCTAACGTCAGCGCGCCGATCAATACCTTCGAACTGTCCTTATGGCGAATCGGCATCCCGACCACCGCAATGAGACCCAGCTCGCGCGCGCAATCACGCAAGGGTTGCAGCACCGAATCCTGCGGATCGATTGCCATGTCTGCAGCCATCTGGCCTTCATAACCAGTCAGCGACAGCTCCGGAAACACCAGCAGTTCGACGCCCTGCTCCGCCGCCACGGCCATGAAGCGCAAATGACGGGCGATGTTCGCCGCCAGATCACCGGCAACGGAGAACGATTGAGCTGCAGCGATGGTGAACGTTGACATTATTCATCCTTGGGATTTTGCCAAATACGCAGTGTGTCACAACGCCTGCGGCACTCAAGCAATAGGAAATGTCATGTAAGCGCGATAGCAATTTCTGATTGCTCAGGCGCATGGGCCTCTAGTAAGCTCGGCGCACTTATTGGAGACAAACCATGTTCAACGCCCTCTCACAGCTTCGTTCCGCCAGCGCCTTGCGCTCGGTTGCGGCTGCCCGGGCGAATGACGCTTGTGCTCCTGCCAGCTTTTATTTTGGGTATTGGTTTAGCCACTGGCGCGCCTGATACCCAAACGGCGCCCATGAAAACGGGTCGCCTACCAGAGAATTCTCACCCCCGGTCGGCCTCCCGACCGGGGGTTTTGTTTTTTCAGGCCCCAACTTTTTCAGCAACACACCAGACACTTTGAGGAATCACGACATGAACTACGCCACTTATTACCGTTACGACACTTTTAGCGCCTGGCGATTTAGCAGCCTCCGCTCGGGACAGCCTGCCGCCTCCGATCGGTCACCCACAGGTGGCAAGCACACACACGCAGCCAATACGGCCAATTGTCGAACACCCCAGTAGGGCCGAGTGAGCGGGAAGCACCCGCCACCAGCCCAGGAATCCTGAATATGAACTCGTCTGTTTCTGCTCTGCCACTGTCCACCCTCGATTCTGCCAACGAAGCGCTGACCCTGCGTCTGCCCAGCTCGTTGCAACTCAAACAGCAATTGCCCCTGAGCAATGCCCTCGCCCAGCAAGTCGCAGCCCACCGCCAGGCGGTCCGCGCGATTCTCAATGGCGAAGACCATCGCCTGCTGGTCGTCGTCGGCCCTTGCTCGATTCATGACCCGCGTTCCGCACTCGAATACGCCGAAAAGCTTTCCCGCCTCGCACATCAAGTCAGCGACGAGATGCTGCTGGTGATGCGCGCCTACGTCGAAAAACCACGCACCACCGTCGGCTGGAAAGGTCTGGCCTACGACCCGCACCTGGATGGCAGCGACGACATGGCTGCCGGCCTGACCCTGTCGCGCGAATTGATGATCGAGATGATCCGCCTGGGCTTGCCTGTCGCGACCGAACTCCTGCAGCCCATGGCTGCCGGTTACTTCGACGATCTGCTCAGTTGGGTTGCCATCGGTGCACGCACCACCGAATCGCAGATCCACCGGGAAATGGCCAGCGGTCTGAACATGCCCGTCGGCTTCAAGAACGGCACTGACGGCGGCGTCTCTGTAGCCGTCGATGCCATGCGCTCAGCAGCCCACCCGCATCGACACTTTGGTGTCGACAGCCAGGGGCACCCGGCGATCATTCAGACCCCGGGCAACCCCGACACGCATATGGTGCTGCGTGGTGGCCATCACGGCCCGAACTACGATCACGAAAGCATTGCCCGGGTCCGTGCCGACTTGAAACGCCTGAAGATTCCGGCGCGGATCATGGTTGACTGCAGTCACGCCAACAGCGGCAAGGATCCTCTGCGCCAGCCCGAGGTGTTCAATGCAGTGCTCGAACAACGACTGCTGGGGGATCGTTCCTTGATCGGGATGATGATTGAGTCCCACCTGTTCGAAGGCTGCCAGCCTTTAGGCCCCGCCCTGCGTTACGGCGTGTCGGTGACCGATGGTTGCCTTGGGTTCAATGCGACAGAGCTGTTGCTGTCGAGCGCAGCCGAACGTCTTCGAGCCTGTTGATCGGAACAGCCTTTGCGGAATTGTCAAAATCCCGCAAAGGCTGGATCGTCGTTCAGCTTTCACCACAGGTTATGCCCGCACCCGAATACGGGTCACCTCAGAGGCCTGGCTGACATCATCCAGCCGTTCCACCGAATACGACACCTGCACCACAGTTTCCCGATGCTCTCGCCAGAAACGGTGAGGCACAGTGAATACCACGGGCTGACCTGCGGTTTCCCGGGTGATATCCCGATCATCGCGATGACTGAAATACTCACCATCACATTTCAAGTAAACCAGCTCCCCCTCCTCAGCCTGGGCATTGTCGATCACTACGGTAATGCCATCCTCGGAATCCACTACCTCCAGCTCGCCGTCTTGCGCCTCCAGTACCTGCGGAGCTGCAAGATCACCTCGCATCAATGGTGCGATCAGAACGCGCAGGTTTGCAGACTGCCTTACCTGAGCCGAGCCTGACTCCACCCGGTAGCTGACGCTCACCTCGTGCATGCGATGTGGGGCGATGCAATGCGCGGGTATCCAGAAAGACAGCGCTTCGCCCACAGCAAACTGTTCCACGTGCAATACATCATTGATGACCGGCAGTCCGTCATCACCTTGCCAGGACAGGATGACCCGGTCCCCGACAGCCATCCGGGCGTAAGGTCGCACGATCACGCCAGTCCCTTGCGGAACACGGTCCGGGTCAAGCGTCCCACCCACCGTCTCTTCAAGGATTGGCGCCAGCAGATCGGGTTCCGGATCGCCCACATCCAGTTGCAAGCGCCTGGATGACAGCGGCTCCGGCAGCGCGACGCTGTACAGCGTCCAGAAAACCTCCAGTGAGCCACGCTCCAGCGCTGCTATGTGCAATCCCTTCACGACAAAGACAAGTTCCTGCCCCACCTGGCCTTCACTGACCGTGCGAGTGATTTCGTGGATGTAGGACAAACCTTCGTCATCCAGCCCTTGCCAGTGCAGCACAAGTTTGTCGCCGCACACCATGTTCGGGTAAGGCGCAACCCTGACGAATGCCTGGTTCAGTGAGGGATCAAGCATTCCGCCCTCCATAACCTCAAGCATCGGTGCAGGCAGCGACGAGACTGGAGCGGGTACCGGTGCAGACGCAGGTCGATAGCAGAACTCGAAGTTCTCGCCGTCCACCTTCAAACTCAGAAAACCGCGTCCACCGGAGTCATCCGCTACAGGAGACGTAATTGACCCGGTCGCCACAGAGGTGTCGCCATTGACTTCGTATATAGACATTCAGTAGCTCCATTCCTTGGATAAAACGCCGCCATGAAGACAACGTCGAACGAACTCCATTGAACACCATCCAGCCATCGCCAGAAGTCAGCACAATGCCTTCCATCGGCGGGGTAAGTGCACCGCATGACGTAGGCATACGAAGCAGAATCAAGCGATACCGCTCAAAAGATTGCCAGATGTTCCGACTACCCCCTCAAGCAGAAGCGAATATTCGTACCGCTTTTATTCCAGTTTCCTTTCAGTACCGAGGAGCTTTCAGACATCGCCGACCCGCAGGCCTGTTTTACAGTGGCACGCACCAACCACTGACAAGCATCTGCAGAAAGAGGCAGAAACATGCAACGGAATGCGACAACCCGCTACCCCATCCTATTGGTCCATGGCCTGTTCGGGTTTGACCGTATCGGCCATTTCGAGCTTTTTCATGATGTCAAGCAAGCGCTGAGGGAAGCAGGCGGCCAAGTGTTTGTGCCGCAGCTGTCTGCGACCCATGACAACGAAGTACGCGGCCAGCAATTGATGTTTCAGATCGAAAGCGTTCTGCGAGGAACCGGAGCCGGCAAGGTCAACCTGATCGGGCATAGCCAGGGCGCGCTGGCGTGCCGTTACGCCGCTGCGCTGGCGCCAGAGAAAGTCGCCTCGGTCACGTCGGTAAGTGGCCCCAATCACGGTTCGGAACTGGCTGACGCCTTACGCCTGGCCCTGATACCGGGTGGCCTGCCGGAGCACGTGGCGGAGCACGCTGCAACACAGTTTGCCCGCCTCCTCTCGCTGCTCAGCGGGCAACCGGGACTGCCGCAGAATGCTGTCGCCGCACTCAGTGCCCTGACGACCGCAGGTGTTGGGCAATTCAACAGAAAGTACCCGCAAGGTCTGCCTTCCAGCTGGGGCGGCCAGGGTGCGGAGCGGGTCAATAACGTTCACTACTATTCCTGGAGCGGCACGCTGCAGGACAACTTATTGCAGGCACTTGATCCGGTGCATATCGTCTGCCGGGGATTATCAGAGCATTTTGTCGCAGAGACCGGACAAAACGATGGTTTCGTGGGACGCTTCAGTTCCCATCTGGGCCGGGTCATCCGTTCCGATTATCCTTTCAGCCACCTGGGCAGTCTGCGTCGCCCTGACGGAGTGAAAAAAACCGGCCAGGATCCCGTCGCTCTCTATGTCGAGCACGCTGCACGCTTGCGGGCTGCGCACCTGTAAACGTGCGCCAATGCGCCGAGCGGAA
The DNA here is from genome assembly GCF_002156405.1 of Pseudomonas sp. SCPG-7. NCBI lineage: Bacteria > Pseudomonadati > Pseudomonadota > Gammaproteobacteria > Pseudomonadales > Pseudomonadaceae > Pseudomonas > Pseudomonas sp. SCPG-7. The sequence goes on from NZ_MVOO01000001.1 coordinate 861,304, forward strand.
CTTTGCCGAGAAATCGCTTACTGATTCCGGTAGGCTCCACACTTTACTGAAATAGATTGGAGAATTTCCCCATGGCTAAAGCCACTGCCCGCCACATCCTGGTTTCCAGCGAAGACAAGTGCAACGAACTCAAGGCCCAGATCGAAGGCGGTGCTGATTTCGCCGAAGTCGCCAAGGCCAACTCCACCTGCCCGTCCAGCCGTCAGGGCGGCGACCTGGGTTCGTTCGGTCCTGGCCAGATGGTCAAGGAATTCGACACTGTGGTCTTCAGCGCGCCGATCAACGTCGTGCAAGGCCCGGTGAAGACCCAGTTCGGTTATCACTTGCTCGAAGTCACCAGCCGCCAGGACTGATCCGTCGCCTGATTGCTGCCCCAACGGCCCGCCTTCTGGTGGGCCGTTGTGTTTTGGTTACAGGATGCGGCTGGCGACTGACGCGCCGCTCGCGTACAAATTGCGCTTATCGATCACCCGGCTTTAAGGCTGACAATGCGACTGGCTTTCCCTTATCTGCTGTTCACTGCCGTGGCCTTGCTTTTAGGCGCCGCCGGTGTGGACGCCACCCCGCAACACGCGTTGACCGTCTATGGCGAACCGGCCAAATACCCGGCCGGCTTCAGCCACTTCGACTACACCAACCCGCAGGCGCCCAAGGGCGGCACCATGCGCCGCTCGGCGATAGAGATCGGGCATTTCGATCACATCCTGCCTTATATCGATAAGGGCATCGGCGTCACCCAGATTGACGGCATGCTCTATTCGCCGCTGGCCCAGCGTTCGATGGACGAGCCTTACACCGTCTATGGCCTGGTGGCACAAAAAATGGAACGCGCGGAGGACGGCCTGTCCCTGCGTTTCTTCATCAACCCCCAGGCGCGTTTCGCCGACGGGAAGCAGATCACAGCCGAAGACGTGCGCTACACCTATGACTTGCTGATGACCCAGGGCAGCCTGCGCTATCGCACGCAGTTCGCCGATGTCAAAGGTATCGAAGTGGAAGCGCCGCTGACCGTGCGCTTCGACTTCAAGAGCAACGAGAATCGCACCTTGCCGCTGGACATCGCCACCCTGCCGGTGTTTCCCGAGCATTGGTGGAAAACCCACGACTTCGCCGGTGGCGGCGGCTATGAACCGCCGCTGGGCAGCGGCCCGTATCGGGTGGGCAAGGTCGACTCCGGGCGCAGCATCACATTCGAGCGCAACCCCGACTGGTGGGGCAAGGACCTGCCGGTCAGTCGCGGCCTGTACAACTTCGATCACTTCAGCATCGAGTATTTCGGCGACACCGATGTCGCACGTCAGGTGCTGCGCGGCGGCGCCTATGATTACAACCGCGAGTTTTCCGCCACCGGCTATTCGATCGGTTACGACAGCCCGGCGCTGAGTGACGGCCGCCTGCAGAAAGCCCACCTGGCCACCGAGGCCCCGCAATCGGCACAGGGCTTCGTGTTCAACCTGCAGAAACCGATGTTCCAGGATCGTCGGGTGCGTCAGGCACTGGCGATGCTCTGGGATTTCGAGTGGAGCAACCGGCAGATGATGCGCAACATGTACATCCGCCAGCAGAGCTATTTCTCCAACACCGCCCTGGCCGCCCGCGAGCTGCCGGATGCCGCCGAACTGAAAATCCTTGAACCGTTGCGCGGGCAGGTTCCCGACGAGGTCTTCACTCAGGTCTTCGAGGCGCCGAAAACCGATGGCAGCGGACTGATCCGCGACAAGCAACTGCAAGCCCTGCAACTGCTCGAACAGGCAGGTTGGAAACCCGATGGCGACCAACTGGTCAACACCGAGGGCGAACCGCTGAGTTTCACCTTTCTGGTCAGCCAGAACGGCATGGACCGCCTGCTCTTGCCTTACAAACGCACGCTGAAACAGATCGGCATCGAGCTGAATATCCGCCGCATCGATTCCTCGCAATACGTCAATCGCCTGATGAGCCGCGACTACGACATGATCGTCACCGGCTACCCGGTCAGCACATCTCCGGGTGGCGAGTTGCTCAACTACTTCGGCTCGATTTCGGCCAACGACCCCGGCGCCAACAACTACATGGTGCTGAAGAATCCCGCGGTCGACACCTTGATCAACGGCCTGATCCGCGCCTCGACCCAGAGTGACATGCTGCACTACGCCCACGCGCTGGATCGGGTGTTGCAATGGAACTACTACTGGATTCCCAACTATTACCCGCCGGGCACCTCCACCGTCTGGTGGAATCGGTTCGGCATGCCGGCAACACAAGCCAGCAATGACGAAGCCATCGAGAGCTGGTGGGAAATCAGCAGCACGCCGCTGACCAACCAGCAGATGACCGCCGAAAAAATCGGTCGTGGCAGACCCGGAGGACCGCACTGATGTGGGCTTACATTCTGCGGCGTCTGCTGCTGATCATTCCGACCTTGGTGATCATCCTGCTGGTGAATTTCGTGATCATCCAGGCGGCACCCGGCGGCCCGGTCGAACAAGCCATCGCCCATCTGCAAGGCATCGGCGGAGCGAGTGTCGGTGGCAGTTCCAGCGAAACCATGAGCAGCACTTCGCGTGCCAGCCGTGGCCTCGACCCGCAACTGATCAAGGACATCGAAAAACAGTACGGTTTCGACAAGCCGGCGCATGAACGTCTGTGGCTGATGCTCAAAAATTACGCGCAGCTGGACTTCGGCAAAAGCTTTTTCCGCGGCGCCACCGTCACCGATCTGATTCTGGAAAAAATGCCGGTGACCATTTCCCTCGGCCTGTGGGCGACGCTGATCACCTATCTGGTGTCGATCCCGCTGGGCATTCGCAAGGCCGTGCATCACGGCAGCCACTTCGATATCTGGAGCAGCACCGCGATCATCATCGGCTATGCGATGCCGGCGTTTCTGTTTGCGATGTTTCTGATCGTGGTGTTTGCCGGCGGCACCTCGCTGAACTGGTTTCCGGTGCGCGGACTGGTCTCGGACAACTTCGAATCGCTGTCGACCCTGGGCAAGATTGCCGATTACTTCTGGCACCTGGTGTTGCCGGTGACGGCGCTGGTGATCGGCGGCTTCGCCACGCTGACGATCCTCACCAAGAACTCGTTCCTCAATGAAATCACCCGCCAGTATGTGGTCACCGCCCGCGCCAAAGGCCTGAGCGAGCGCCGCGTGCTCTACGGTCACGTGTTTCGCAACGCGATGCTGCTGGTGGTCTCGGGGATCCCGCAGGCATTCATCAGTGTGTTCTTTGCCGGCTCGCTGCTGATCGAAGTGATCTTTTCCCTCGACGGCCTCGGCCGCATGAGTTACGAAGCGGCGGTTTCCCGGGACTACCCGGTCGTATTCGGTTCGCTGTTCATCTTCACCCTGTTCGGACTCTTGATAAAACTGATCGGCGACCTGTGCTACACCCTGGTCGATCCGCGTATCGACTTCGCCGCGAGGAACGCTTGATGTTCAAGCTCTCGCCCCTGGGCCGACGCCGTTTCGCACGTTTCAAGAAAAACCGCCGAGGCTGGTGGTCGCTGTGGCTGTTCATCGGACTGTTCGTGGTAACGCTGGGCGGTGAACTGATCGCCAACGACAAACCGTTGGTGGTCAGCTATCAGGGCCTGCTCTACTTCCCGGTGTTCAAGCGTTACACCGAGCAGGAATTTGGCGGCCAGCTGCCGTTCCAGGCCGATTATCGCAGTGACTATGTGCAGAACCTGATCCGCAAGGACGGTGGCTGGCTGCTGTTTCCGCCGATTCCGTTCAGCGACGACACGCCCAATTACGACCTCAACCAACCGGCACCGAGCCCACCCTCGAAGGTCAACTGGCTGGGCACTGACGATCAGGCGCGCGATGTGTTGGCGCGGGTGATTTTCGGTGCCCGGGTATCGATCCTGTTTGCCTTGATGCTGACCGCCATCAGTGCACTCATCGGGATTGCCGCCGGCGCCCTGCAAGGCTATTACGGCGGCTGGGTCGATTTGCTCGGGCAACGCCTGCTGGAAGTCTGGACCGGGTTACCGGTGTTGTACCTGCTGATTATCCTGTCGGGTTTCGTCGAGCCGAATTTCTGGTGGCTGCTGGGGATCATGGCGTTGTTTTCCTGGCTGGCGCTGGTGGATGTGGTGCGCGCCGAGTTCCTTCGCGGGCGCAACCTGGAATACGTCAAAGCCGCTCGTGCCCTGGGCCTGAGCGACCGCAAGGTGATTGTCCGGCACATCCTGCCCAATGCGATGAACGCAACGCTGAGTTACCTGCCGTTCATTCTGACCGGAGCGATTTCCACCCTCACCGCCCTCGACTTCCTCGGTTTCGGCATGCCCGCCGGCAGCGCTTCGCTGGGCGAACTGATCGGTCAGGGCAAACAGAACCTGCAAGCACCGTGGCTCGGGCTGACCGCGTTTTTCACGCTGGCGCTGATTCTTTCTTTACTGGTGTTCATCGGCGAAGCGTTACGTGACGCGTTCGACCCTCGATCCTGAAGTGTGACCATGACTGATAACCTGATCGAAATCCGTGACCTCAATGTCGCCTTCCATGGCCAGCCGGCGGTGCGCAACCTGTGCCTGGACATCCGTCCCGGTGAATGTCTGGCGCTGGTCGGGGAGTCGGGTTCTGGCAAGTCGGTGACCGCACATTCGATTCTGCAATTGCTCCCCGAAAGTGATGCGCAAACCACAGGCAGCATTCGCTATCGCGGCCAGGAACTGCTCGGTGCCGATCCGAAGGTGCTGCGGGAACTGCGCGGCAACCGCATCGCAATGATCTTCCAGGAACCGATGACCTCGCTCAACCCGCTGCACACCATTGAAAAGCAGATCGGCGAAACGCTGCTGGTGCATCGCGGTCTGGGCGGTAAAGCGGCGCAACAGCGCATCCTTGAACTGCTGGAACTGGTGGGCATTCAAAAGCCCAAAGAGCGCCTCAAGGCCTATCCGCATCAACTGTCCGGCGGCCAGCGGCAACGGGTGATGATCGCCATGGCCCTGGCCTGCGAGCCGGAACTGCTGATTGCCGACGAGCCAACCACCGCGCTGGATGTGACGGTGCAGCGCAAGATCCTGCTGCTGCTCAAATCCTTGCAACAACGTCTGGGCATGTCGCTGCTGTTGATCAGTCACGACCTGAATCTGGTGCGCAGCATCGCGCAACGGGTGTGTGTGATGAAGGCTGGCGAAATCGTAGAGCAAGCCCCGTGCGAAACCCTGTTTACCGAGCCAAAGCATCCTTATAGCTGTGTGTTGCTCAACGCCGAACCGGAAGGCGAAGCCCTGCCCCGGGACGAGCGCGAGAACGTGCTGGAAGTCGATGATCTGCGGGTTGAGTTCATCGTCGGTGGCGGGCTGTTCCAGCGTAAGCAATACCTGCGTGCAGTGGACGGCATCAGCCTGAATATCCAGCGCGGCAAGACCCTGGGCATTGTCGGCGAATCCGGGTCAGGGAAATCGACCCTGGGCCAGGCGATTCTGCGGCTGCTCGATTCCGAGGGCAGCATTCGCTTTCAGGGCACCGCCCTTGATGGCCTCGATCAGAAGCAGTTGCGGCCGTGGCGCCGGCAAATGCAGGTGGTGTTCCAGGACCCGTTCGGCAGCCTCAGCCCACGGATGTCGGTGGCGCAAATCATCAGCGAAGGGCTGGAGGTGCATTGCCAGTCCAGCGCTGAAGAGTGCGATACCCAGGTGATCCGCGTGCTCAAGGAAGTAGGTCTCGATCCGGAAAGCCGTCATCGCTATCCGCACGAGTTTTCCGGCGGTCAGCGCCAGCGCATCGCCATCGCCCGGGCGCTGGTGCTGAAACCGGCACTGATCCTGCTCGACGAACCGACCTCGGCCCTTGATCGTACCGTGCAGAAACAAGTGGTCGCCCTGCTCCGCGACCTTCAGGAAAAACACGGTTTGACCTACCTGTTCATCAGCCACGACCTGGCGGTGGTGCGGGCGCTGGCGCATGACATGATCGTGATCAAGGACGGCAAAGTGGTTGAGCGCGGCGCCAGCCATGAATTGTTCGACTCGCCGCAGCATCCTTACACCAAAGAGCTGTTGGCAGCGGCGCATCCGGGGTAGGCATAATCGGCGCTTGCCTTGATACCGGGTCGCAACATTCGCTGGCAAGCCAGCTCCCACAGGGATTCGGGTTGTACCCAAATATGGGGTACCCCAGAGAAACCTGTGGGAGCTGGCTTGCCAGCGAAGAGGCCCGAACAGACAACCCAAATTCCGGATCCGCCAACCCATGAACACCACCGAAAGCCTCAAGGACTACCAACGCGTGCGCACGCTGGCGATCCGCTCGCTGTTCGAGATCATCGAGCAGTCCAGCGAGGGCACGGTGATTGTCGATCGCGATGCCAACATCGTCTGGATGAACGAGCGCTATGCCCGGCGTTTTGGGCTGGAGTCGGCAAAAAAAGCCATCGGCAAACCCTGCGAAAGCGTGATCCCCGGCAGCCTGCTGCGTGAAGTGGTGCGTACCGGCCGCCCCATTCTGCTGGACATGCAGGACACGCCAAAAGAGCCGTTGGTGGTGATGCGCCTGCCGATCCACGACGACGCCGGCGCGGTGATTGGCGCTATCGGTTTTGCCCTGTTCGATGAGTTGCGCACGCTGTCGCCGATGCTCAAGCGCTACCTGAGCATGCAGGAAGAGCTGGCCTCGACCCGCTCGCTGCTGCGGGCCCGGCAGACCAAATACAACTTCGCCCATTTCATCGGCACCAGCAGCGCCAGCCTCGACGTCAAACGCCGCGCCCGCCGCAGTGCCAGCACCGAATCCCCGGTGTTGCTGCTCGGTGAGACCGGCACCGGCAAGGAGTTGCTGGCTCAAGCGATTCACAGCGCTTCGCCCCGGGCGCACAAGGCGTTCGTCAGCATCAACAGCGCGGCGATTCCCGAAGCGCTGCTGGAAGCCGAGTTCTTCGGCACTGCGCCTGGCGCGTTTACCGGCGCTGATCGCAAGGGGCGTACCGGCAAGTTGCAGATTGCTCAGGGCGGGACGCTGTTTCTCGACGAGATTGGCGACATGCCGTTGCCGCTGCAAAGCAAACTGCTGCGGGTGTTGCAGGAAAAGGAATTCGAACCGGTTGGCTCCAACGACGTGATCCAGAGCGATGTACGGGTGATCGCGGCGACGTCGACCGATCTGCAAGCGGCGATCAAGCGCGGTGAGTTCCGCGCCGACCTGTATTACCGCCTCAACGTGCTGCCGATCCAGGTTCCGCCGCTGCGCGAGCGTCTCGATGACTTGCCGGCGCTCAGCGAAGCGATCCTTGAAGAGTTGCGCAGCCAGCACGAGCTAAGCCGTACAGCGCTGGATCTGCTCGGGCAACATGCGTGGCCGGGCAACATCCGCGAGTTGCGCAACGTGCTGGAACGCGCGGCGCTGCTCAGCGATGACCTGATCCTCACCGAACAGGATATTCGCGCGGCCATTGGCGCCTTTACTCCGGTTGAGCGCCCATCGGTGCCGACGTTGGAGCCGTTGGCGGAAGAGACTTTTGCCCAGGCGCGGCAGCGGTTTGACCGGCAGTTGATCCAGTCGGCACTCGCGCAATGTGCGGGCAAGGTGCCGGAGGCGGCGGCTCGGCTGGGGTTGGGGCGGTCGACGCTGTATAAGAAGATGCTGGCCTTGGGCATCGCCGAGTCTCAATAAAGAGATTTAGTCTCGCTAGCGAGACATTTACTTCAAGATCAAAAGATCGCAGCCTTCGGCAGCTCCTACAGGGTTGATACGGAAATCCCATGTAGGAGCTGCCGAAGGCTGCGATCTTTTCGCCTCTAAAAAGTCTCACTATCGAGACTTCGTCTCTAACAGCTGATCGCAAAACCCGATAAAACCCTTATATTTCAACAAGTTGAATATCTGGCACAGATCTCGCTAAAGCCTCTCCTGCACCCGCAACACCCACAAAAATAACAATCCCTGGAGACACTCCATGAGTGTGATCATTGCCTTGGCAGCCCTCGCGCTGCTGATGCTCGCCGCGTACCGTGGCTACAGCGTCATCCTCTTCGCCCCGATTGCCGCCCTCGGCGCTGTCCTGCTCACCGACCCCTCCGCCGTCGCCCCTGCCTTCACCGGGGTATTCATGGAGAAAATGGTCGGTTTCATCAAACTGTATTTCCCGGTATTCCTGCTCGGCGCCGTGTTCGGCAAGTTGATCGAGTTGTCGGGGTTCTCGCGTTCGATCGTGGCCGCAGCGATTCGCTTGCTCGGCACCCGTCAGGCGATGCTGGTGATCGTGCTGGTCTGCGCCCTGCTCACCTACGGCGGCGTGTCGTTGTTCGTGGTGGTGTTTGCGGTGTATCCGTTTGCCGCCGAGATGTTCCGTCAGAGCAACATCCCCAAGCGCCTGATCCCGGCGACCATCGCCCTTGGCGCGTTCTCGTTCACCATGGACGCCCTGCCCGGTACGCCGCAGATTCAGAACATCATTCCCAGCACGTTCTTCAACACCACCGCATGGGCCGCGCCGTGGCTGGGAGTGATCGGCACGATTTTCGTGTTCTGCGCCGGCATGCTGTTCCTGCAGCGCCAACGCAACAAGGCCCAGCGCGCCGGTGAAGGCTATGGCACCGAACTGCGTAACGAACCGGAAACCGCCGAAGACCTGAAACTGCCGAACCCTTGGATCGCCCTCTCACCGCTGCTGGCGGTGGGCATCATGAACCTGCTGTTCACCCAGTGGATTCCGCAGTGGTACGGCAAGACCCACAGCCTCGCGCTGCCCGGCATGGCCACACCGGTAACCACGGAAATCGCCAAGCTCACCGCAATCTGGGCGGTGCAGGCGGCATTGCTGATCGGCATCCTGATGGTGCTGGTGTTCGGCTTCAAGGCGATCCGCAGCAAACTCGCCGAAGGCAGCAAAAGTGCGGTCAGCGGCGCGTTGCTGGCAGCGATGAACACCGCCTCGGAATACGGTTTCGGTGCGGTAATCGCCTCGTTGCCGGGCTTTCTGGTGCTGGCCGACTGGCTCAAGCAAATCCCCAATCCACTGGTCAACGAAGCGATCACCGTGACCCTGTTGGCGGGCATCACCGGGTCGGCGTCGGGTGGCATGAGTATCGCGCTGGCGGCGATGTCCGAGCAGTTCATCGCCGCGGCGCACGCGGCGAACATTCCGCTGGAAGTGCTGCACCGCGTGGCCGCGATGGCCAGCGGCGGCATGGACACCCTGCCGCACAACGGCGCGGTGATCACCTTGCTGGCGGTCACTGGCCTGACCCACCGCGAAGCCTACAAAGACATTTTCTGTATTACGCTGATCAAGACCCTGGCGGTCTTCGTAGTGATCGGTACTTTCTACGCCACTGGCATTGTGTGAGGTATTCATGACGACTCTTTCGGGCAAGACTGCACTGGTTACCGGTTCCACCAGCGGCATCGGTCTGGGCATCGCCCTGAGCCTGGCCAAGGCCGGCGCCAACCTGATTCTCAACGGTTTCGGTGATGCGTCGAGCGTGATCGCCGAGGTCGGCCAGTTCGGCGGCAAGGTCGGTCACCACCCGGCGGACGTCAGCGATCCGGCGCAGATTGCCGACATGATCGCTTACGCCGAACGCGAATTCGGCGGCGTCGACATTCTGGTCAACAACGCCGGGATTCAGCACGTGGCGGCCGTGGAGGAGTTTCCGGTGGAGCGCTGGGATTCAATCATCGCGATCAACTTGTCCTCGGTGTTTCACAGCACCCGCCTCAGCCTGCCGAGCATGCGCACCAAGGGTTGGGGGCGGATCGTCAACATTGCCTCGGTACACGGTCAGGTCGGCTCGACCGGCAAGGCTGCGTATGTGGCGGCCAAGCATGGGGTGATTGGTTTGACCAAAGTGGTTGGCCTCGAGACAGCCACCAGCAACGTCACCTGCAACGCGATCTGCCCCGGCTGGGTGTTGACGCCGCTGGTGCAGAAGCAGATCGATGATCGCGCTGCCAAAGGGGTCGATCCGCAGCAGGCGCAGCATGATTTGCTGGCGGAGAAACAGCCGTCGCTGGAGTTCGTCACACCGCAGCATCTGGGGGAACTGGTGTTGTTTCTGTGCAGCGAGGCTGGCAGCCAGGTGCGGGGAGCTGCGTGGAATATTGATGGGGGGTGGTTGGCGCAGTAAACGACGCAAGCCGCCTGTGGCGAGGGAGCTTGCTCCCGCTGGGTGGCGAAGCCGCCCCCGAGAATTTACGACTGCTGCGCAGCCGATCGGGAGCAAGCTCCCTCGCCACAGAATTAAGTGCTGCACGCTGACCTGTGTGCTTGAACAACAAAACAAGAGGCAAACCAATGTCCGACCTCCTCTGGCAACCCGATGCCGAGCGTATCGCCCAATCGCGCATGGATCAGTTCCGCCGCGATATCAATCAGCGTCATGGCCTGGCACTGAGCAGCTACACCGACCTGCACCGCTGGAGCGTGGATCAGCGCGAAGCGTTCTGGCAGGCGATCGTCGACTTCTTCGATATTCGCTTTCACACCCAACCCGACGCCGTCCTGCGTGAAGGCGCGCAAATGCCCAGTGCCGAATGGTTTCCCGGCGCGACCCTGAACTTTGCCGAACACTTGCTGCGCCGTCGTGACGATGCGGTCGCGGTGATCGCCGTGGCGGAAAACGGTCAGCGCGAGCAATTGACCTGGGCCGAACTGGCCGAACACGTCGCCGGTTTTCAGGCCAGCCTGCAAGCCGCCGGTGTTGGCCTCGGCGACCGGGTGGCCGCGTGCATGCCCAACACCTGGCAGACCCTGGTAGCGATGCTCGCGACCACCAGCCTCGGGGCGATCTGGTCGTGCTCGTCGCCAGACTTCGGCACCCACGGCGTGATCGACCGTTTCGGCCAGATCGAACCCAAAGTGTTGATCACATGCGCAGGCTACCGTTACGCCGGCAAAAACATTGATCAAACCACCAAGGTCAACGAAATCCTCGCGCAACTGCCATCGCTGCAGCAATTGATCATCGTGCCCTACGCTCGCGCGCAGGCCCGTGCCGAGGATTTCCACACCCGTGCCAACGTGACGTTGTGGAACGATTTCTACCAACCCGGCGGCGACCCGCGGTTTGTCCCGGTGCCGTTCAATCATCCGTTGTACGTGCTGTATTCCAGCGGCACCACCGGCGTCCCCAAATGCATCGTGCACAGCACCGGCGGCGTGCTGCTACAACATGCCAAGGAGCATGGGCTGCACGTCGATCTCGGCCCCGGTGACCGCTTGTTCTACTACACCACTTGCGGCTGGATGATGTGGAACTGGCTGGTCTCGGCCCTCGCGGTCGGCAGCGCGGTGGTGCTGTATGACGGCTCGCCGTTTCACCCCGGCCATGAGCGACTGCTGGATCTGATCGACGATGAGCGCATCAGCGTGTTCGGCACCAGCCCCAAGTTTCTCGCGACACTGGAAAGCAGCGGCATCAAGCCTGCGCACAGCCATGATCTGAGCAGTCTCAAAACGCTGCTCTGCACCGGCTCCGCGCTGTCGCCGCAAAGCTACGATTTCGTCTACCGCGACTTCAAGCGCGACGTGTGCCTGGCATCGATGTCCGGCGGCACCGATGTGGTCTCGTGCTTCGTCAACGGCAACCCGCTGTCGCCCGTGCGCCGCGGCGAAATCATGGGCAAGAGCCTGGGCATGGCGGTTGAAGTGTGGAACGACGCCGGCGTTGCCGTGATCGGCGAAAAAGGCGAGCTGGTCTGCACTCGGCACTTCCCGGCGATGCCCGTCGGCCTGTGGCACGACCCAGACGGCGAAAAGCTGCGCAAATCCTATTTCAGCCTGTTCCCCGGCGTCTGGGCCCAGGGCGATTACGCCGAACAATTGCCCCACGGCGGGATGCTGATCCATGGCCGCTCCGACGCCGTGCTCAACCCCGGCGGCGTGCGCATCGGCACGGCGGAAATCTATCGTCAGGTCGAGAAGGTCCCGCAGGTGCTGGACAGCGTGGCGATCGGGCAGCAATGGCAGGACGACGTGCGCGTGGTGCTGTTCGTGCGCCTGCAGGACGGAGTGACGCTGGATGACCATCTGCAACAGCAGATCCGCCAGGTGATCCGCGCCAACACCACGCCGCGCCACGTGCCGGCGAAGATCGTTGCTGTGAGCGATATTCCGCGCACCATCAGTGGCAAAGTGGTCGAGCTTGCCGTACGCAATGTGGTGCATGGCGAACCGGTGAAGAACACTGATGCGCTGGCCAATCCTGAAGCGCTGGAGCAGTTTCGCAATCGCCCGGAGCTGTCGGACTAAACGCTCCCACAGGGGTGAGGTGTTAATCCATCAAGCCCCAATCGCCTGATGATGAAGGCGCGGGCGCCGGGCCCGCTTCGGCATGCAGTTTCAAACGCAGGCGCAGATTGTTTTGTGAATCGGCATGCTTGAGCGCTTCGTCTTCACTGATCACGCCCTCCACCACCAGCGCATACAGCGCCGCGTCGAAGGTCTGCATGCCGACCTCGCCGGACTTCTCCATGATGCCTTTGAGTTCGCCCAACTCGTTGCGGCGGATCAGGTCGGCGATGGTCGGGGTGCCGAGCATCACCTCGACCGCCGCCCGCCGCTGACCGTCCAGCGTACGCACCAGCCGTTGCGAGACGAACGCCTTGAGATTGTTGCCCAGCGCATGCAGCAACTGAGGGCGGCGCTCTTCGGGGAACAGATTGACGATGCGGTCCAGCGCCTGATTGGCGTTGTGCGCATGCAGCGTCGACAGCACCAGATGCCCGGTATCGGCGAACGTCAGCGCATGTTCCATGGTTTCGCGGTCACGGATTTCACCGATCAGCACCACGTCCGGGGCCTGGCGCAGGGTGTTTTTCAGCGCCGCATGGAAACTGCGGGTATCGACGCCGACTTCGCGTTGATTGATGATCGAGCGCTTGTGTCGATGGATATACTCCACCGGGTCTTCAATGGTGATGATGTGCCCGCTGCTATGGCGATTGCGATGGTCGATCAGTGCGGCCAGCGAGGTCGACTTGCCGGAGTCGGTGGCGCCAATGAACAGGATCAGCCCTTGTTTGAGCATCACTGCATCCAGCAGCACCGGCGGCAGTTTGAGGTCTTCGAAGCGCGGGATATCGAGTTTGACGTTGCGGATCACGATTGACACATCGTTGCGTTGCTTGAAGATGTTCAGGCGAAAACGTCCGACACCGGTGCGGGAAATTGCCAGGTTCATTTCCAGTTCCCGATCGAACTCACGCCGCTGCTCGGCGTCCATCAGGGAGTTGGCGATGGCCTCGACCTCACCGGGTTTGAATGGCCGCTCGCTGAACGGCGTCAGCACGCCATCGATACGCGCACTGGGTGGCGCTCCCGTGGACAGAAACAGATCCGAGCCGTGCTGGCTCGACAGACGGAGCAACAGTGCATCGATTTCCATGGCAATAAGCACCCGCGAAGCATTCAATGAACAGAAATGACCCGCTGTCGTGACGTAACGGGTCATACAGCGTCTACCGCAAGTGCAAGAATAGTAGATGCCAACGCACTGACCGACGCTCAGGATAGATGTGATGAACGCAGCACCCACCCCCGATGACGCCCAAGCCCTGATCGCCCGGATCGACTGGAGCCGCACTCCGCTGGGCGCCGCCGGCACCTGGCCGCAAAGCCTGCGCACCGCGGTGGATATAGTGATTCACTCGCCGATGCCGATGCTGCTGTTGTGGGGGCCGCAGCTCACGCAGATCTACAACAATGGCTTCGCGATGCTCGCCGGCAGCAAGCATCCGCACGCTTTCGGACAGCCGGCGCACCTGATATGGCCAGAACTTCAGGACTTTACCGACCCGATTTATCGAGCCGTCCTACAAGGCCAGGTGCGCACCTACAGCGAACGGCGATTTACCCTGCAACGCGAAGGCAAGGAGTCCGACTTCTGGCTGGACCTGACTTACAGCCCCATCCGCGATGAAGATGCGCAAGTGGCCGGAATTCTGGTCACGGCCATCGAAACCAACGAGCGCCGGCGCATTGCCCTTGAACTGCAACGTCGTTCCGAAGAAAGCCTCAAGGCCCAGCGCGACACCGAGGAGCGCCTGCAACTGGCGCTGGCCGCTACCGATGCAGTCGGCACCTGGGACTGGGACATCGGTGAAGACCGCTTCATCGCCGATGCCCACTTCGCCCAACTGCATGGCATCGATCCGGCGCTGGCCAGTCAGCTGCCGATCAGCGATTACCTGCAAGGGGTGCACCCCGAAGACCGCGCGTTGATCGCCCGCAGCATCAAGCATTGCATCACCCACGGTACCGAATACGCCGAGGAATACAGGCTGCTCAAAGCCGACGGCGAACTGCGCTGGGTGTTTGCCCGTGGCCGCTGTTACAAGGATCACCACGGGCGACCCGTGCGTTTCCTCGGCGCCGCGCTGGACCTGACCGAGCGCAAGCACACCGAGCAGGCGCTGCGTCAGAGCCAGACCGAATTGCAGCTGATCATCAACGCGATGCCGATCCTCATCAGTTACGTCGACCACGAAGAGCGCTTCCGCTTGAACAACGCCGCGTATCTGGACTGGTACGGCCTCACGCCTCAGGAATTGTATGGCCGCACCATTCGCGAAGTGATCGGCGAAGAAGCCTACTTCCTGCGCGCGCCGTACATCGCCGAGGCGCTGGCCGGGCGTCCCTGCTCGTTCAGCCTGTACACCCCGCACCGCGACGGCAGCAGCCGTCATGCGTTGATGAATTACCTGCCGCGCCACGGCGCCGATGGCTCAGTCAACGGTTTCTATATTTTCGTGATCGACGAGAGTGAACGGAAAAAGACCGAAGAAGCGCTGCGCAACCTCAATGAAACCCTTGAGGAACGGGTCAGCGCCCGTACCGAACAACTGGCCCAGGCCAATCAGCGCCTGCAGAACGAGATGTTCGAACGCGAGCGCGCCGAAGATGCGTTGCGCCATGCGCAGAAAATGGAAGCGGTCGGCCAGCTCACCGGCGGTATCGCCCATGACTTCAACAACATGCTCACCGGGATCATCGGCAGCCTCGACCTGATGCAACGCTACATCGCCGACGGTCGCGCCGATGAAATCGGGCGCTTCACCGAAGCGGCGGTGTCGTCGGCCAACCGTGCAGCGGCGCTGACTCATCGCCTGCTGGCGTTCTCTCGTCGGCAGTCGCTGGACCGCAAGACCCTCAACGTCAACGAACTGATTCATTCGCTGGAAGATTTGATCCGCCGCACCAAGGGCGACCCGATCGAACTCACGCTGCGCCTGGCCGACGATGTGTGGCCGATCAGCACCGACGTCAGCCAACTGGAAAACGCCCTGCTCAACCTGGTGATCAACGCCCGCGACGCCATGCCCGACGGTGGCGAGTTACTGATCGAAACCGCCAACGTCTATCTCGACGGCAACGACATCACCACCCTCGAACCGGTCAAGGCCGGCGACTACCTGATGCTGGCGGTCAGCGACAACGGCACCGGCATGACGCCATCAGTGCGCGCCAAGGCCTTCGATCCGTTCTTCACCACCAAACCGATTGGTCAGGGCACCGGGCTCGGACTGTCGATGATTTATGGTTTCGCCCAGCAGTCGGGCGGCCATGTCAGCCTCGACAGCCTGCCGAACCAGGGCACCTGTGTGCGCCTGTACTTGCCGCGCCTGAACCTGCTGGAGCCCGAACGGCCAGTCGTGGAAACCCTCAGTGCAGCGCCGACGGCCACTTGCGGCGAAACCGTGGTCGTGGTCGAAGATGACCCGGCGGTGCGCATGCTGGTGCTCGACCTGCTCAAGGAGCTGGGTTACCTCGCCCACGAAGCTGCCGACGCCAGCGCTGCCCTGCCGCTGCTGGAATCGGAGTTGCGTGTGGATCTGCTGGTGACCGACGTCGGCCTGCCGGGGATGAATGGCCGGCAACTGGCGGAAATCGCCCGCCAGCATCGCCCGGGACTGAAGGTGCTGTTCATGACCGGTTATGCGCAGAAAGCTGCGGAGCGTCAGGGTTTTCTCGAGGACGGCATGGACATGGTGGCCAAGCCGTTTTCGATTGAAGTGCTGGCGAACAAGATCCGCGAGATGATCAACCAAACGCCGTCACTTGAGGCATAATCCCGCGCCCCGCCGTCACCCCGTTACAGGTATCGCACGATGAAAGCCCAAGCCCGCCACATTCTGGTGAAAACCGCCGAAGAGGCCGAACAGCTCAAACAACGCATTGCCAAGGGCGAAGCGTTTGATGTGCTGGCGAAGAAATACTCGACCTGCCCGTCCGGCAAGCGCGGCGGCGATCTGGGTGAAGTGCGGCCGGGGCAGATGGTCGGCGCGATTGATGCGGTGATCTTCAAGAAACCGTTGCGCACGGTGCACGGACCGATCAAGAGCAAGTTTGGCTATCACCTGGTGCAGGTGTTTTTCCGCGATTGACCTGATTGCCCTGTTTCCCTGTAGGAGCTGCCGAAGGCTGCGATCTTTTGATCTTAAAAAAGCAAAATCAAAAGATCGCCGCCTTCGGCAGCTCCTACAGGGATAGTTGTCAGTCCTTAGAGATTAACGCTCCCGGGAACTGGATGACCCGACTCGCCAGTAAATGCCCAGCCTGCGCCGCTTCCACCGGACTGCCACCCGACAACCGCCTGGCCAGATACACCGCACTGAACGAATCCCCCGCCGCTGTCGTGTCCACAACCTTATCGACCTGCTGCGCCGGCACTTCGAACGCCTCGCCATCACAACGAATCAGACATGCCTCGGCGCCGCGCTTGAGCACCACTTCCGAAGTGCCGATCTGCGCGTACGCCTCGAACACCGCATCGCAGTCGGAAAAATGGAACAGTGCCTGCTCGTCATCGACGGTCAGCAATGCCAGATCGACATGCGGCAACACACTGCGATAGGCCGCCCGCGCCTCTTCCTGTGACGCCCACAAACGTGGCCGATAGTTGTTGTCGAAGACGATCCGCGCATCGCGCTGGCGGGCTTCGATCAGGGTCTGGATCAAGCGTTCGCGGCCCTTCGCACCTAACACTGCGAGGGTGATGCCGCTGAAATACAGCACGTCGTAGTCCGGCAGCGCCGCCAGAATCGGCTCCGCCGCCGGGGTGGTGAAGCAATCGCGCACCGCCGCCTCATTGCGCCAGTAGAGGAAACGCCGCTCGCCGTTGGCGTCGGTCTGAATGCAGTACAGGCCCGGCAAACGACCGGGCAGACGCTGCACGAGATCCAGGCCAATGCCTTCGTCAGCCCAGCTTTGGCACATGGCATCGCTGAAGCTGTCATCGCCGAGCGCGGTGACGTAATCGACCTGGGCTTTGTCGCCGAGGGCGCGGGACAGATACACCGCCGTGTTCAAGGTATCGCCGCCGAAGCTTTGCTGCAGGCTGCCGTCGGCGCGGTGCTGGAGTTCAATCATGCATTCGCCGATCAGGGCGATGCGCGGGGTGTTCGGGCCCAGGGGGCTGAGGGTGGTCATCGGGTGGCGTCTCTGCTGATTCGGTGGTGTTTGATCCGGCCTCATCGCTGGCAAGCCAGCTCCCACACAATCTTCACAGCTCATGAGATCCCTGTGGGAGCTGGCTTGCCAGCGAATCGCCGCAACGCGGTCTCAAGCCTTAGAAACAAGTCTCCATGTTCTCGACCACCGCCAACTGCTCATCCACCAACAACCCCACCCGCCACTTGTCGAAGGTCAGGCACGGGTGCGAGGTGCCGAAGGAAATGATATCGCCGACCCGCAACTCAACCCCCGGCGCCACGCTCATGAACGCATGCTGGTCCATCACCGCCGTCACCTTGCACGCGCCGACATCGTCGCCGACCGCCGGCACAACGCCGGCCTTGTAACGCAGCAACGGCACCGGCAAACCGGCATCGAATGCCACGTCGCGCTTGCCGAGGGCGATCACCGCAAAACCCGGTTCCGGCACCGATTGCACGTGGGCCCAGACTTCCAGCGCCGGACGCAATCCTTCGTGCAGATCGCTACGACGATCCAGCACGCAGCACTGCGCTTCCTTGTAGATACCATGGTCGTGGGCGACATAACTGCCCGGGCGCAGCACGCTGAGGAAGCGGCCGCCCGCATTCTGCGCTTCGAACGACTCGGCGATCAGGTCGTACCACGCCGAACCCGAGGCGGTGATGATCGGCTTGGCAATGGCAAACGCGCCGCTGTCCTGCAACTGCACCGCCAGCCGCACCAGCGACGCAGCAAATTCGCGAATGCCGCTGACCGCGTGATCGCCGTGGATCACCCCTTCGTAACCTTCGATGCCGGTCAGGGCCAGCGCCGGTTGCGCGTTGATCGCCTGGGCCAGTTCGATGACTTCCTGTTCGCTGCGGCAACCGCAGCGGCCACCGACCACGCCGTACTCGATCATCACGTTCAACTTCACGCCGCGCGAAGCGAAGTAGGCGCCCAGATCGGCGACGTTGTCCGGGTGATCGACCATGCAGTAGAAATCGAAATCCGGGTCTGCCAGCAGATCGGCAATCAGCGCCATGTTCGGCGTGCCGACCAGTTGGTTGGCCATCAACACCCGCCGCACGCCGTGGGCATACGCGGCGCGGGTTTGGGTCGCGCTGGCGAGGGTGATACCCCACGCGCCGGCGTCGAGCTGACGCTGGAACAGCGCCGGGGTCATGCTGGTTTTGCCGTGGGGCGCGAGCTCGGCGCCGCTGTCGCTGACGAACTTCTGCATCCAGCGAATGTTGTGCTCCAGCGCCTCGCGGTGCAGCACCAGCGCCGGCAGGCTGACGTCACGCACAAGGTGCGCGCCAATGGCAGCGGCGCCCTTTTCCACAGCGGTATTGATGGCAGTCGTCATGGTCAAACTCCTCGCATTCAGTCGCGGCCGCAGGCAGCCGCGGTTATTCGTTGATACGCCGGGCGAGGCTGTTGGCGCTCTCGATCAGCACCCGGCGATAGTCGTCGTAATTGTTTTTCGCATCGGCCCGTGGGGCGACGATGCACAGGGTGCAGATGGCCACACCATTGGGGTCTTTGACCGGCGCGGCGAAGCAATGGGTGAAGGTGTCGGCCACGCTGTCGAAGGAGAAGAAACCGTCGATCCCGGCCTGCCGAATTTCCGCCAGAAAGCGCTCCAGCGGCAGGCGTTCGCCGTCGGGCAGGATGTAGTCGTCCTCGTCGATCAGGTCGATGATCTGCTGGTCGCTCAAATGCGCCAGCAGCAGGCGTCCGGATGCAGTCCACGGGATCGGCGCGTTTTCGCCGATGTCGGACGAAATGCGGAAATGCCGCTCGCCCTCCTTCATCAACGCCACCGTGTATTTGCGCCCGTTGAGCAGGCACATCTGCGCGGTTTCCCGGGTCTGGCTGACGATATCCTGCAAGGCATGATCGGCCTCGCGGCTGAGGTCGAAATGGCGCAGGTGCGCCTGCCCGAGGAAGTACAACTGGCGACCGAGATAGACGTGCCCGTCCTTGCCCACCGGCTCCAGAATCCGTCGTTCCAGCAGCGACGCCACCAGTTCGTAAACCGTGGATTTCGGGCTGCCGATACCGTTGGCGATGTCATTCGGACGCAGCGGCTGGCCGATCTCCTTGAGGAAATCGAGGATATCGAACGCCCGGTCCAGACCACGGGCCCGGCGTTTGATCGTGTCTTCGGTCATGTCAGTGGTTCCCAATGAAAGTGCCGGGAGTTTACCGAGAGTACGGCGGCGACCGTTAGGCCGCCATCGCGGGCAAGCCACGCTCCCACAGGACTGATGGCGTGCATGCATTTTTGGCAAAACACAGAACCCTGTGGGAGCGTGGCTTGCCCGCGATGGGTGCGACTCGGTTCAGGCCTTTTTCTTGTACGCGATGCAATCGATCTCGACCTTGCAATCGACCATCATGCTCGCCTGCACACAGGCCCGCGCCGGGGCATGTTCAGGCTTGAAGTACTCGCCGAAAACCTTGTTGAAACTGCTGAAATCCCGGGGATCGTCCAGCCACACCCCGGCCCGCACCACATCCTCCAGGCCATAACCGGCCTCTTCGAGAATCGCGATCAGGTTCTTCATGGTCTGGTGGGTCTGCTCGACGATGCCCCCAACGATGATCTCGCCATCCACTGCTGGCACTTGGCCGGACACGTGCAGCCAGCCGTCCGCTTCAACGGCGCGCGCGAAAGGACGTGGCTGACCGCCAGCGGCCGTGCTGCCGGTGCCGTATCGAGTAATGCTCATGGGTACTTCTCCTGATTACAAAGCAAAAATTAGAACCGCGTGCTCTTGAGAAACTCAGCCAGACGCGGTGATTGCGGGCGTTCGAACAGCTCCTTGGGAGGCCCCTGCTCTTCGATCCGCCCCTGATTCATGAAAACGATCTTGTCCGAGACCTCGAAGGCGAAACGCATTTCGTGGGTCACCAGCAGCATGGTCATGCCGTCTTCGGCCAGCCCCTTGATCACGTTCAGCACTTCACCGACCAGCTCCGGGTCAAGGGCCGAGGTGACTTCGTCGAACAGCATCAGGCTCGGGTTCATCGCAATCGCCCGGGCAATCGCCACGCGCTGTTGCTGACCGCCGGACAACTGCCCGGGAAAGTGATTGCGCCGCTCCAGCAGGCCGACCCGCTCCAGCCATTTCTCGGCCAGCGCGACGGCTTGGTCCTTGTGCATCTTCTTCACCTTGAGCAGACCGAGGGTAACGTTCTGCAAGGCGGTCAGATGCGGGAACAGATTGAATTGCTGGAAGGCCATGCCGGTCATGGCGCGATGACGGGCGATAACTTTTTCGGCGTGACGCACACGTTTACCGCCGACCTCGTCATAGCCAATGGATTCGCCGTCGAGCAGGATCTGCCCGCCCTGGAACTCTTCGAGCATGTTCACGCAGCGCAGCAAGGTGGTCTTGCCCGAACCGCTGGAGCCGATCAGGGTCACGACGTTGCCGCGCTGCATGCTCAGGTCGACGCCTTTGAGCACTTCGACCGCACCGTACTGCTTGTGCAGGCCACGGATGTCCAGCAGCGGCTGGCCATTTGAAACGTTGGAAACTTGAGCTTGAGTCATGGCAGGGCCACCCGCTTTTCAATGTGCCGGCCGAGTAATTCGATGCCGTAGTTGATGACGAAGAACAGAAAACCGGCGAACAGGTAGAACTCCAGAGTCATGAAGGTCCGGGCGATGATCTGTTGGGTGCTGAGCAGCAGTTCGGCGACGCCGATCACCGAGAGCAAGGTCGAAGCCTTGACGATTTCGGTGGACGAGTTGACCCAGGTAGGCAGGATCTGCCGCAGCGCTTGTGGCAGCAACACATAACCGAGGGACTGATAGAACGTCAGGCCAATCGCTTTGCTCGCTTCCATCTGCCCACGCGGCAAGGCCTGCAAGGCACCGCGCACGATCTCAGCAACGTGCGAGCCGCAAAACAGCGTGAGGCCCAGCGCACCGGCCTGAAACGCGCTGATCTGCCAACCGAGCGCCGGCGCCATGTAGAAGCAGGCCAGTACCAACACAAACACCGGCGTACCGCGAATCAGGTCAACGTAAAAACGAAACGGCGCGCGCATCCAGAACTTGCCGTAAGTCAGCACCAGACCGGCGACGACGCCGAGCAGCGTGCCGAACAGAATCGCCAGCGCCGACACCTGCACACTGGTCAGAAACCCTTGCAACAAGGTCTCGCGAGCGACCCACAACTCATGCAACCAACTGGGGGATTCGTACATCGCAGCCTCCTATCGGCGGATTGCCAGACGCTGCTCGAGGTAACGCAGCAGCATGGCAATGAGGTAACAGGCCGCGACATACAACGCCGTGGTCACCAGCCAGGTTTCGATCACCCGGTAGCTTTCGACGTTGATCTTGCGCGCGTAGTAGGTCAGCTCCGGCACTGCAATCGCGGCGGCCAGCGAGGTGTCCTTGAACAGCGAAATGAAGTTGTTCGACAGCGCCGGCAACACGTTGCGCAGCATGACCGGCACGGTCACGTAAGCCTTGACCTGCCACTCACCGAGACCGATTGCCAGCCCCGCTTCGCGCTGGCCTTTGGGGATGCTCAGCAAACCGCCACGGAACACCTCGGTCAGATAGGCACCGGCATACAGCGACAACGTGATGATGAACGACGGGATCTTGTCCAGACGGATCCCCAGGCTCGGCAAGGCAAAGTAGATCAACAGAATCAACACCAGAATCGGTGTATTACGCACCACCGTGACGTACACCGAGGCCAGCACCCGCAAGGCGCGATGCTTCGAGAGCAAGGCAAACGCCATCAGCAGGCCGATCACGCAGCCGATGGCAATCGACACCAACGCCAGTTCAAGACCCAGACCGAGCCCCGCCAGCAAGGTGTCGAAATCGCGCCACACGGCAGCAAAGTTCAACTGATAGTTCATGGTCAGCAGTACCTTGAGCGGGGCGATTTGTATCGCCCCACTCTCACGGGATCATTTGAATTCGACAGGGAAACCGATCGCCGGCGACGGCAGGTCGACACCGAACCATTGCTTGAAGGATGCCGCGTAAGTCGGGAACTCAACGCCGGTCATGGCTTCATGCAGAGCGGTGTTGACGAAGTTCAGCCAATCCTGATCGCCGCGTTTGACTGCGCAGGCGTAGGTCTGCGGGCTCCACGCGTAGGTCGGGCTGCGGTAGCGGCCAGGGTTCTGCACCATCAGGTACTTGACCGACGACTGATCGGTAGCAGCGGCATCGGCGCGACCGGAATTCACCGCCTGATACATCAGATCGACACTGTCGTACTGATCGACCTTGGCCTTGGGCAGCGCCTGGTGCACCAGTTCTTCGGCGTAGACGTTTTGCAGCACGGCCACCGTGACGCTGTCACCGGCAGCCTGCAGGTCTTCGATTTCCTTGTACTTGCTGTTGGCCGGCAGCAGCAGGCCGACGCCTTCGCGGTAGTACGGCAAAGTGAACGCCACTTGCTGCGCACGGCTGGCGGTAACGGTGATGAACTGGCAGCTCATGTCGACCTTGTCGGTCAGCAGATTGGGAATCCGCGCATCGGACGACTGCACGACGAACTCGACCTTGTTCGGGTCATTGAACAAACCCTTGGCCACCATCCTGGCGATGTCGATATCAAAGCCCTGCAACTTGCCGTCCGCACCCTGAAAGTGCCACGGCGCATTGGTGCTGCCGGTGCCGACAATCAGCTTGCCCCGGGCCAGAACACTGTCGAGTTTGCTGTCGGCTGCCTGGGCCATGCCCATGGCAGCGGACGAAGCCGCAAGAACAAAAACACACGCTTTGAACAACGAAGGACGGCGATGCATGGCAAGCACTCCAGGATGATGTTTATTCCGCTATACCGGAATACGGTTTGTTACTACGGAATAGACAGCAGAAAGTGTGCCATAGGAATGGCGGGGAATCTGTAGTGGATTGAAATGTTTTTGGAATCAAAGGGATGCGAATAGCATCAGGAAGGTGTTACTCGCTGTGGATTTCTCAGGCGCTACCGTGGGCCACATCGCTCGGGTACTCGGGCCACATTTGAGTGCGCACTCACCGAAAACGCGCACGGTCTACTGTCAACTCTGACAGTAGAGGAAAGCTGCCCATGGGATTAGCGTCAGCAACGTTGAGAATGCGTCTTCAAGGAGGTTCCCATGAGTTCGACGACTCGCTTTCCAGACCTGCCTGCTACCTACCGCAAAGCCCTGAAAACCTGGCGCCCGGTGATCCTGTACTTCGCCAATGAACACTGTCCTGCCTGCGAGTTCGCCGGGCCGATTTTTCGTCAGATTGCCGAGCCGTACCGGCATCGCGCCAATATCTACATGCTTAACACCCGTGAGTCGCCGCGCCATCCGTTGGTCACCGGCACGCCGACGGTGCTGTTCTACAAGAACGGCAAGTTGCTGAAGAAGCTCAAGGGCATCGGCACAGAGGAAACACTGGCGGCGGACTTTGCCCGGCATATTGGCATGACCAGGGCACCGGTGGTGCAGCAGAAACCACGACATGACCTGCCGTGGTTGCGCCGCACATTGAGCAGGCTCTGCACAATCACGCGTGCGCATCGGCGGGTGATTTGAGGCAGTGCATTTCCCGTAATCGTTACGGCGTCTGACACATCGCTTTCGCGGGCAAGCCCGCTCCCACAGGGGTCAACGTTGTTCACACATTTCGTGTACGACGCGTGCACTGTGGGAGCGGGCTTGCCCGCGAAGGAACCGGCACCGTCAGCGCAAGGCTGCTGCCTTACGCAGAATCGCGCACCAGCAACACCTGCGTCACCCGTCGTTCCTCAACGGCTTTGACGGTCATTTGCCAGCCTGCGTACTGCAGCCGATCACCAATCATCGGCAAACGATCCAGCAGACTCATCACCAGTCCGGCCAAGGTCTGATAGTCCTCGGTCGGTTCGGCGCCAAACCCGGTGTGCTGGCGAACGCGAGTCAGGTTCAACGCGCCACTGACCACAAACCCGCCCTGCTCTTCGATCACGTCCGGGCCTTCTATTTCGCTGGCATCGGGCAGTTCGCCGGCAATCGATTCGAGGATGTCGGTCATGGTCAACACGCCGACGAAGTCGCCGAACTCGTTGACCACAAAAGCAATGTGGGTCGACGCTGCGCGCATCTGCTCCAGCGCATTGAGGATCGAATAGCTGTCGAGCAGATTGATGGTCTTGCGCGCCAGATGCTCAAGGTTCGGCTCAGTGCCGTTCAGGTACTCCTTGAGCAATTCCTTCTTGTGCACGAAGCCCAACGGTTCATCCACGGCACCGTTGCGGATCAGCGGCAGACGCGAATAGGACGAATGCATCAGTTTTGTCCGGATCGTTTCGGCGTCGTCAGCCAGGTCGATGGTGTCGACGTCGGCACGCACGGTCATCAGGTTGCGAATCGGGCGTTCGGCCAGTTGCAGCACACCACTGATCATCACCCGCTCGCGACGGTCGAACAGTTCTGCACTCGGGGCTTCGCCGTCATCCAGCAGGTCGGAAATTTCCTCGCCGACCTCCTCCACTTCCAGCTTGCGCCCGCCCAGCAAGCGCATCACCGCATGGGCCGTGCGCTCACGTAGGGGGCGCAGGCCTTGCATCGAGCGTTTGCGGCGGGCCCGGGCGATCTGGTTGAACACCTCGATCAGGATCGAGAAGCCGATGGCCGCGTATAGATAGCCTTTCGGGATGTGGAAGCCCAGGCCTTCCGCCGTCAGGGCGAAACCGATCATCATCAGAAAGCCCAGACACAGCATGATCACCGTCGGGTGCGCATTGACGAAGCGGGTCAGCGGCTTGCTCGCAACGATCATCAAACCAATGGAAATGATCACCGCGATCATCATCACCGCCAGTTCATCGACCATGCCGACGGCGGTAATGACCGCGTCCAGCGAGAACACCGCATCGAGCACCACGATCTGCGCCACGATCGGCCAGAACATTGCGTAAGCCGCGTTGGACGAGCGCTGGCCGACATGCCCTTCGAGCCGTTCGTGCAGCTCCATCGTCGCCTTGAACAGCAGGAACACACCACCGAACAGCATGATCAGGTCACGGCCGGAGAAGCTCTTGTCGAACACCTCGAACAACGGCTGCGTGAGGGTGACCAGCCAGGAAATGCTCGCCAACAGGCCCAGGCGCATGATCAGTGCCAGCGAAAGGCCGATGATCCGCGCACGATCGCGCTGATGTGGCGGCAGTTTGTCCGCCAGAATCGCGATGAATACCAGGTTGTCGATACCCAGCACCAGTTCCAGCACGATCAGAGTCAACAAGCCTAACCAGGCCGTGGGATCCGCTAACCATTCCATAAAATGTCTCGATCTCTCTTCAGTGAATTCAGGCTGCCGGGCACGGCAAAGTGCAACGCGAAGGCTCTGAGGCCGCGTTGTCAACGATAGTCGGGAGTCGGAAAACCGGATGCTGCGAGTGCGTCAAGACCGCGCCATGGCGCGAGGAAAAGGTACGACTGGGAGGCTCCAAGAGGGTGTTCATGCAAATCCTGAATGAAAAATGGCTTTGGAGCGTACAGGCTCTGACGACAATTCCTACAGAGCGAAATCATTTCAAAATCTGTATCAACGACCACTGCCCCCCTGTAGGAGCTGCTGAAGGCTGCGATCTTTTGATCTTGAAGAACAAAGTCAAAAGATCGCAGCCTTCGGCAGCTCCTACAGTTGGCTGTCATCGTCCGGCAAAGCGCAACCGCGACAACTGCCGCAAATCCCCCTCCACGTAGTAATCGTTGGTCCAGCTGTCATCCAGCTCCAACGGACTCACCTGCTTCAGCTCGAGTTTTTTCGCGAAATAGCGGAAGCGGTAATGCTCATAAAACCGCAGCAATTCCAGACCATAGCGATCAGCCAGATCGGTGTCGCCGCGAATGATCAGGTAGTTTTCATCATTGCCGTTACTGGCCGAAGTGCTGAGGTTGTGGCTGCCGCTGATAATCGTCGGCCTGTCGCTGGTGAAGTCGACGACCACCGCTTTGGTGTGCACCAGCAGGTTGCCCTTCTGACCTTTCATGTTTTCTTTCAGCCAGCCTTCCAGCCCGGTGTTGAGCAAGGCGGTGGCGGCGAATTCGGCGGTGCGGTCGGCATGAAACCCGGTGATGCGGCTCGCGGTGTTTTGCAGACCGTAACGCAAGGTGTCGTCATGGGATTTGCCGAGCAGCGCATTGAGGATCGCGTCCGGCAAGGTGAACGCCGTGACAAACAGCACGTCCTTGCTGGCCGCCTCGATGATCTCGACAAACTCACGCAAATCGCCCCCACCGCTGCGTGGCGAGAACCCGGCGAACAGCGGCTGCGTCGGGTCCATCGGGTTGTGCTCGGTGATCCAGTTGCGCGTCGCAGCGACATCGGCGGGGTTGGCCCAGACCTCTTCGAACGTTTGCAAATAGCGCGTGGCAATGGTCACGTCATCAAGCGTATGCACCACATTGGCCTGGCGATACACGCCATTGGCGGTGAAATTGGTGCTGCCGCACAGCACCGCTTGCGGTTGACGCTGACCGACGCCATCGACCCGGCTGAGGACGATGAATTTGTCGTGGAAAATGTTGTGAGTGACCCGGCCCCGCTTGTTCGCCGCTGGTAATTGGGTAAGGTTCGCTTCGTTCAGGGTCGTATCGGGATCATCAGGCTGGGCGTGGTACAGCACGCGCACTTGCACCCCTCGCGCGAACGCCGCGTTTACGGCATCGATGATCGCCTGCAACTGATACTCGTAGATTGCAATGTCCAACGCCCACTGCGTGTCCACAGCCCGCTCGATGAAGCCCAGCAATCGCTCCAGCAGTCCGTTCTCCAGCCACAGGCGCGCCGCGCCGGGCCAGGCTTCGATGGGCAGGTTCTTGTTGGCGCTGATCTGTGCGTCGAGGTCGGGAAATTTGCGCTGAAACGCCTGACTGGCAGCCACGGCGCGATTGAAGATCACGCTCTGATTGGCCGGGTGGCCGTCGTCACTGGTGATGCTCAGCTCCAGCGATTCGCCCAGTAGCGGCGCGTCCGCTGTGCCGTAGGCCAGATGCACGCGATAGTGCAGGGTCGTGCCCGGGTTGACGGCGTAATCGGCCCAGCGGAATTTTTGCAGCGGTGCCTTATCGCTGGGCGTGGCGTGATATTGGGGAAAAGTGTGAGCCTTGCCGGGAAACGTCAGGCTGTTGAACAGGAACAACCACGGTTTGTCGCCCTGTTGCTTTTCGATGGCAAACCCGAGCAAGCCTTTGCGTCGGGGTTCGGACAGGTCCATGGCGAGCAGCACGCCGTTGGTGCCGGCGTAGGCTTTGACGCGAAAATCGTCCTGAGGATTGGCGACCAGTACCCGCATGATTCACTCCTTGTGATTGGGCTGGGGTGGAGCATAGAGCAGCCCTGCGGTTTTTGGTGATCCCGCACGATCCGAGGCGATGCCTTCGCGAGCAGGCTCGCTCCCACAGAGCAAGCGGTGTTCACCAATCCTGTGGGAGCGAGCTTGCTCGCGAAGAGGCCCGCTCAGACTTCACAGATCATCGATATGCCGATATTCCGCATTCAGCACCGCCGCCAATTCCCGCGCCCGCGCCAGACGGATCGGTCCCCGCTCGATGTCGATCAGCAACCCCGGACACTCCAGCGGCAACAGCGGTGGCAAGGTTTTCAAACGTCCGTCCGTGACCAGCAACAAGCGTTGCTGCTCGGCCGGAAAACGCTTTTGTCGCTGCATCAGCCATTGCTGCGCCTGCGTCAACGCCGCCACCAATGGCGTGCCGCCGCCCGCGCCCAGTGTCTCCAGCCAGGTGCGCAAGCCACTTGAGGCCTTCAATCCTTGCACCTGCCATTGCGGCGCGCTGCCACTGGCGGTCAGCAGTGCCAGTCGTGCCCGTTGTCTGTAAGCGTCATCAAACAATTGCGCGAGCAAACCCTTGGCATCGCTCAGTGCCTGATGCCGACGCGTCGAAGCCGACGCATCGACGATCACCAGCCATAACTCATGGGGAGCACGAGTGCGCAGCTGGAACTGCAAGTCCTCACGGGTTTGCGGCCGGCCGTTGAGCAGCGTCCCCGGCCAGTTCACCAGACCGCCGCGCGCAGCGTGGCGCTTGCCCTGGCGTCCGCGGTCGAGTCGTCCGGCGCGGGGTCTGGCATTCGCCCCCGCGTCGGATCGGGGACGAATGCCGGTTACTTTTTTGGCCAGCTCGGCACTTCGCGGCGTGCGCCAGTCGTCAGCGCCGGAGCAGGCATGTCGCCCCACTGCCCCTGCCCCTCGCTTGGTTCAGCCTGGGTGCTGGTCTGGTTCTGCGCAGGTGTTTGAAGGCTGGGCGAAGTGGACTCACGACGGCGATGACGCAGGGCGAATTCCGCTACCGCATCGATGTCTTGCTCGGCAATGGCTTCGGCTCCGCGCCATGCCGCGTGGGCTCGGGCCGCACGCAGCCAGACCAGATCGGCCCGCAAGCCATCGACGCCGGCGGCAAAGCAGCGCTCGGTGATGCTTGCCAAAGCCTCGTCATCCAGCGCAATGCGCGTCAAGGCGCAGCGCGCCTGTTCGCAGCGTTCGCGCAGCGCTTGCTGCCCGGCTTCCCACTGCGCGCAGAACGCCTGCGGGTCGTTGTCGAAATCCAGTCGGCGGCGGATGATCTGCCCGCGCTCGGTCGGCGCGGTGTGACCGCTGAGGGCGACGTTCAGGCCAAAACGGTCCAACAGCTGCGGGCGCAACTCGCCCTCTTCCGGGTTCATTGTGCCGATCAACACAAACCGTGCCGAATGCCGATGCGAGATGCCATCACGCTCGACCAGGTTGGTGCCGCTGGCCGCCACATCCAACAGCAGATCCACCAGATGATCGGGCAGCAGGTTCACTTCATCGACATACAGCACACCGCCGTCGGCCTTGGCCAGCACGCCGGGAGAAAACTGCGCCCGCCCTTCACTCAGTGCCGCGTCGAGATCAAGGGTGCCAACCAGACGCTCTTCAGTGGCGCCCAGTGGCAACGTGACAAACTGACCACTGGCCAGCAGATCGGCGAGGCCACGGGCCAGAGTCGATTTAGCCATTCCGCGTGGGCCTTCGATCAGCACGCCACCGATTTTCGGGTCGATGGCAGTGAGGTACAGCGCAAGTTTCAAGTCATCGGCGCCGACCACGGCGGAGAGCGGGAAATGCGGGGTGTCGGTCATCTTCAATACTCGGTCATGGTCAGTGATCTTTCGAAAATCGCTGGGAGCCACGTTGATCCCTGTGGGAGCGAGCCTGCTCGCGAAAGCGGTGTGCCAGCTAAAAAAATACTGTCTGACACGACGTCTTCGCGAGCAGGCTCGCTCCCACAGAGTGAGGCGGTATGTCAGGTGTCTTCTTCTATATCCAGCAGCAGGTTTTCCAGTGCTTCTTTATACACGCCGGGTTCCTGCCACATTCCACGTTGTTGCGCTTCCAGCATGCGTTCGGTCATGTCGCGCAGGGCATGCGGATTGTGTTCACGAACAAAATCGCGGGTCGTCGGGTCGAGCAAATAGGCATCGGCCAGCAACGCATACTGATGATCGTCAATCAGTTGCGTGGTGGCGTCGAAGGCGAACAGGTTATCGACCGTCGCCGCCAGTTCAAACGCGCCTTTATAGCCGTGACGTTTGACCCCGTCGATCCACTTCGGATTGGCCGCCCGCGAGCGGATCACCCGATTGAGTTCTTCTTTCAGGGTGCGGACTTTCGGCAGATCCGGCTGGCTGTGATCGCCGTGATAACTCGCCGCCGCTTCCCCGCGCAGGGTTTCCACCGCCGCGAGCATGCCGCCCTGAAACTGGTAATAGTCGTTGGAATCGAGCAAGTCGTGCTCGCGATTGTCCTGGTTCTGCAACACCGCCTGCACCTGGCTCAGGCGCTGGACGAACTGTTCGCGCGCAGCGGTGCCCTCATCCGCCCCACCATAAGCGTAAGCGCCCCAGTTCAGGTAGACCTCGGCCAGATCCTCACGACTCTGCCACAAGCGACCGTCGATGGCTCCCTGCACGCCTGCGCCATAGGCACCGGGTTTGGCGCCGAAGATCCGCCAGCCGGCCTGACGCCGCGCCGCGTCGGCATCCAGCCCCGATTGCAACAGCGCCTCGCGCTCGGCACGCACCTTCGCTGCCAGCGGGTTGAGGTCATCCGGTTCGTCCAGCGCCGCCACCGCTTGCACGGCAGCGTCGAACAGACGAATCAGGTTGGCAAAAGCATCGCGGAAAAAACCCGAGACCCGCAGCGTGACGTCGACCCGTGGCCGGTCGAGCAGGCTCAGCGGCAGAATCTCGAAATCATCGACGCGCTGACTGCCGGTGGCCCACACCGGGCGCACGCCCATCAGCGCCATGGCCTGAGCGATGTCGTCGCCGCCAGTGCGCATGGTCGCGGTGCCCCACACGGACAGGCCGAGCTGACGCAGGTGATCGCCGTGATCCTGCAAATGCCGCTCGAGAATCAACGTGGCGGACTGGAAGCCGATGCGCCACGCGGTGGTGGTCGGCAGGTTGCGCACGTCCACCGAGTAGAAGTTGCGCCCGGTGGGCAGCACGTCGAGACGGCCACGGCTGGGGGCGCCACTTGGGCCGGCGGGGACGAAGCGACCGTTGAGGGCGTCGAGCAGACCGCGCATTTCGGCGGGGCCGCAGGCGTCGAGGCGTGGGGCGATGACTTCGCGCAGGTTGTCAATGATCGCGCTCACTTCAGCCCATCCTGCCCCCTGTGGGAGCGAGCTTGCTCGCGAAAGCGTCGTGTCAGTCGACATTGATGTACCTGACCCACCGCTTTCGCGAGCAAGCTCGCTCCCACAGGGGATTTGTAGTGCCTGGGAGATCAGTTGAGTGGCGAATAGCTCCAGGCGTTCGCGGGTATCGCCGGCAGTGCGCCAGACTTCGTCGCTGACGCTTTGCAGCTCCGGCGGGCGCGGGCCGTTCCACGGGTCGGCAAGGGCGCAATCCAGCGGATCAAAGCTCAATTCAAACGCCTTGGCCAACGCCCGCAGCAGACTCGACTGCGCGCCTTTGCCGTCACCACGCGGAATGCGCAGCAAAGCCAGCAAGGTATCGATGCGCAAACGTCCGGTCGGCGATTCGCCAAAGATGTGCAGACCATCGCGAATCTGCGATTCCTTCAGATCACACAGGTAGGTGTCCAGCCGCGGCAGCCAGATCGCGGCGTCGGCATCACTGTCCAGACCGGCGTCGAGTTGCAGTTCGCGGTCGATCTGCGTCTCGCGCACCAGTTGCAGAATGTCGCGTTGCAGCTCTCGCGCACGACGCGGATCGAGCAGTTGCGCCTCGTAATATTCGTCGGCCAACAGTTCCAGATTGCGCAGCGGGCCGTAGGTTTCGGCACGGGTCAGCGGTGGCATCAGGTGGTCGATGATCACCGCTTGCGTGCGCCGTTTGGCTTGCGCGCCCTCGCCCGGGTCGTTGACGATAAACGGATAGATGTTCGGCAGCGGCCCGAGCAGCGCGTCCGGCCAGCAACTTTCCGAAAGGCCGACACCCTTGCCCGGCAGCCATTCGAGGTTGCCGTGCTTGCCGACGTGAATCACCGCGTGCGCACCGTAGGTGTTGCGCAGCCAGAAATAGAACGCCAGATAGCCGTGCGGCGGCACCAGATCCGGGTCGTGATACACCGCACTCGGATCGACCTGATAACCGCGCGCCGGCTGAATGCCGACGAAGGTCAGGCCAAAACGCAGCCCGGCGATCATCATTCGCCCGTCGCGGCACATCGGGTCGTTTTGCGGCGCGCCCCAGCGTTCCAGCACTGCCGCGCGATTGGCCTCGGGCAGCGCATTGAACATCGCCAGGTAGGCGTCCATCGCCAGACTTTGCTGACACGGACGCAGGTCGATGCTGTCGAGGTCGTTGCTGACGCCGCCGAGTAATTGCTGGATCAACGCGGTGCCGCTGTCCGGCAACTCAGCCGTCAACGGAAAGCCTTCGGTCTGCAACGCGCGCAGGATATTCAATGCCGCCGCCGGCGTGTCGAGACCGACGCCATTGCCAATCCGACCATCGCGGGTCGGGTAGTTGGCGAGGATCAGCGCAATACGTTTTTCAGCGTTCGGCAGCCGCGCCAGATCGCTCCAGCGTCGGGCCAGTTCAGCGACAAAATCCATGCGTTCGGGTTGCGCCCGGTAGCAGACCACGTCGGACTGACTGCGCTCGCTGCGCCAGGCCAGATCCTTGAAGCTGATCGGCCGGCTGATGATGCGCCCGTCGAGTTCCGGCAAGGCAATGTGCATCGCCAGATCCCGTGGCCCCAGCCCCTGTTCGCTGTCACGCCAGCCCGGTTCGTTGTCTTGGGCGCAGATCGCCTGAATCACCGGAATATTGCGCCGGAACGGCCGCAGGTGCGGCGCTTCCGGGCTGGATTGCGCGAAGCCGGTGGTGTTGAGGATCACCGCAGCTTCGACCTCATCCAGCCAGTCCTCGACCACCGACAGGCAGCCGGGTTCTTTCAGGCTGGCGACGGCGATCGGCAACGGATTGAGCCCCGCCGCCTGCAAGCGTTGGCAGAACACATCGATGAACGCGGTGTTCGCCGCTTGCAAATGCGAGCGATAAAACAGCACCGCCGCCACTGGTTGACCGGGCAGCCATTCGGCTTGCCAGTCGCTCAGTGCGGCGGTGTTTTTCTGTGGGTGGTAAATCGCCGTACGCGGCAGCGCTTGCGGCTCGCCCCAGGCGTAATCCCGCGCCAGCCAGCGGTTGGCCAGACAATGGAAGAAGCCCAGCGCATTGCCCATGCCGCCTTGACGCAAAAACTGCCAGAGACGATCGCGATCTTCGGCGGGCACGGTGCTCAGGTCGCTGAGTTCCGGGTCGGGACGGTCATCCCCCGGTACCAGAATCACCTGCACGCCGCGCTCGGACAATTCCACCAGACGCTCGACACCGTAACGCCAATAGGCGATGCCGCCGTGCAACGAAATCAGAATGACCTTGGCGTGCCGCAGCACCTCATCAACATACAGATCGACCGAGGCGTGATTCTGCACCTGCATCGGATTGGCCAGGCGCAGGCTCGGGTAATCCTCGGGCAGTTGCTGCGCCGCTTCGGCGAGCAGCGCCAGGCTGGAGTCGCCGCTGCACAGGATCACCAGCTCGGCGGGGGTTTGTCCAAGGTCGGCAATGTTGTCATCCGACACGAAACCGCCGGGCTGGGTCCTGAGCAGGTGCATGGCTTAAACGCTGAGCGCGGCGCGCAGTTGCGCTTCGAGTTGCGCGGCGTCGAGCTTCTGGCCGATCAGCACCAGACGAGTGACACGCGCCTCATCAGCGCCCCACTGGCGGTCGAAGTGTTTGTCGAAACGCGTGCCCACGCCTTGAATCAACAGGCGCATCGGCTTGTTCGGAATCGCCGCGAAGCCCTTCACGCGCAGAATGCCGTGCTTGACCACCAATTGCGTCAGCGCGTCGAGCAACAGGCTTTCGTCGGCTTGCGGCAGTTCAATGGAGATCGAATCGAAGGCGTCGTGATCGTGGTCATCGTGGTCGTCATCACCGTCGTGGTGGTGATCGTGATGACTGTGACGACTGTCGATGTGTTCTTCGGAACCGGCACCGAGGCCAATCAGCACATCCAGCGGCAGGCGACCGTTGCTGGCTTCGATGATTTTTACTGCAGGTGGCAGTTCTTCGGCGACTTCAGCACGAACGCGAGCCAGATCTTCGGCGCTGGTCTGATCGGCCTTGTTGAGGATCACCAGATCGGCGCTGGCCAGTTGGTCGGCGAACAGTTCATGCAGCGGCGACTCGTGATCCAGATTCGGATCGAGTTTGCGCTGGGCATCGACCTGATCCGGGAACGCGGCGAAGGTGCCGGCGGCCACGGCCGGGCTGTCGACCACGGTGATCACCGCGTCCACGGTGCAGGCGTTGCGGATTTCCGGCCACTGGAAGGCTTGCACCAATGGTTTTGGCAGAGCCAGACCGGACGTCTCGATCAGAATGTGATCGAGATCGCCGCGACGGGCGACCAATTCGCGCATCACCGGGAAGAACTCTTCCTGCACCGTGCAGCACAGGCAGCCGTTGGCCAGTTCGTAGACGCGGCCGGTGGCTTCTTCTTCGGTGCAGCCGATGGTGCATTGCTTGAGGATCTCACCGTCGATGCCCAGCTCGCCGAACTCGTTGACGATCACCGCGATGCGGCGGCCCTGAGCGTTGTCGAGCATGTGTCGCAGCAAGGTGGTTTTGCCCGAGCCGAGGAAACCGGTGACGATGGTGACGGGGAGTTTGGCCAGTGTTTTCATCGGATGCCCTTTGGCAAGGTGGCGGGCATGCGGGACGAGATCCGCTGCGGGCGTGCGCGCGGAAGAATTCGCCACCGGATCACCCCGCCCGGTTGTAGTGAGAAATCTGTCACGAGGCAGGTCTCCTGGCTGACGGTGTTCGGGCCATGGGCCTGGCATTCGCTGCGCCTTCCCGCGGGCTCAGTGGTTTGAGCTGGCAGTGGCGTGGCAACGAACTTCACCGTTCACAGTTGCGGGGGCAGCCGCGGCTTTGACCGCGTTCCCTTCTTAGCTTCGGCGTGGGCCGAAGAACCTCGAAGGTGCAAGGCTACGCATGGGTTGAGGATGGGTCAATGCTTTGGTTTTTTTTGGATTGGGGGCATATCCGTTGCTGCGGGTGTCGCCGCTGGCGGTTTCGCTCTTACAGCGAGTCACCTTTTCCAGACGCCGAAAAGGTAACCCAAAAGGCTTTGCCCCGGCGTACGGCACTTCGCTGAGGCTCAGTGTTCCCTCGCTACGGTGTCCATCCGGGGGCATCGCCTACGGTTTGCTTCGCTGCACCTCCTCTCGATGTATGCGGCTTCGCCGCACGGCGCTGCGCGCCTACCCCCGGATGGACACCTACGCTCGGCCTGCCGAAGGGGCTTTGAGATCAAAAGCAACATCAAAAGCCAAAGCCAAAGCAGATCAAAAGATCACAGCCTTCGGCAGTTCCTACAGGGATTGGGTGTATTCAGTTAGAAATTTGGTCGGCTGTCAGGCCGCCATCGCTGGCAAGCCAGCTCCCACAANAAGCCACATCAAAAGCCAAAGCCAAAGCCAAAGCCAAAGCAGGTCAAGAGATCACAGCCTTCGGCAGTTCCTACAGGAGATTGGGTGTATTCAGTTAAAAATTTGGTCGGCTGTAAGGCCGCCTCGCTGGCAAGCCAGCTCCCACAACTTAATTCGTGCACACCCCATGCGGCAAAGCCGCCCCACTCAACACAATGAGCGTTAGCTCGAGTACCGCTTTTGATCTGAGGGCCCGTCGGCAGGCTGAGTGGAGGGATTTATCCGGGGGTGGGAGCGCAGCGACCGTTTGGCGCAGCCAAACACAGCGAGAGGAGGTGCAGCGAAGCAAACCGTAGGCGCTGCCCCCGGATGAATCCCGCAGCGAAGGAACCCGAGCCTAAGCGAGGGCCGAACGTCAGGGCATAGACCTTTTGGTTACTTTTGGGGCGTTTGCCAAAAGTGACCCGCCGTAAGGGCGGAACCCTAGGAGGCCGTTACCGCAGCAACGGATATGTACCCCATCCCCCACAAAAAAACACAACCCGCTCGATAACCGCCCACAAAAAGAAAATGCCCCGATCTCTCAACCAGGGCATTCCACTCAAACCATGTAACCAGATCTTAGTGCGAAACCGCCCCACTCGCCCCCAACCCCGTCTGCGAACGCACAAACTGCGGGAAGAACAGCGCCCGCTCGTTCTCGGCCGCCGCCGACTTGTCGGTGATCGAGAAGAACCAGATACCGATGAACGCAATAATCATCGAAAACAACGCCGGGTACTCGTAAGGGAAGATCGCCTTCTCGTGATGCAGAATCTGCACCCAGATGGTCGGGCCGAGGATCATCAGACCCACCGCACTCACCAGCCCCAACCAGCCACCGACCATCGCGCCGCGGGTCGTCAGCTTCTTCCAGTACATCGAAAGCAACAGCACCGGGAAGTTGCAGCTCGCTGCAATCGAGAACGCCAGGCCGACCATGAACGCGATGTTCTGGCTTTCGAACAGGATGCCCAGACCAATCGCCAGCACACCCAGGGCGATGGTGGTGATCTTCGACACGCGAATCTCATCCTTGTCGTTGGCCTTGCCCTTCTTGATCACACTGGCATACAGGTCGTGCGACACCGCCGAAGCACCGGCCAGAGTCAGACCGGCCACCACCGCCAGAATGGTCGCGAACGCCACCGCCGAGATGAAGCCGAGGAAGATACTGCCACCCACTGCGTCAGCCAGGTGCACCGCCGCCATGTTGTTGCCGCCGAGCAGAGCGCCCGCTGCATCCTTGAAGGCCGGGTTGGTGCTAACCAGCAGGATCGCGCCGAAGCCGATGATGAAGGTCAGGATGTAGAAGTAGCCAATGAAGCCGGTGGCATACAGCACGCTCTTGCGCGCTTCTTTCGCGTCACTCACGGTGAAGAAGCGCATCAGGATGTGTGGCAGACCAGCAGTACCAAACATCAGTGCCAGGCCCAGGGAGAACGCCGAAATCGGGTCTTTCACCAGACCGCCGGGGCTCATGATCGCCTCACCTTTGGGGTGAACCTTGATCGCCTCGGAGAACAGCATGTTGAAGTCGAAGTTGACGTGTTTCATCACCATCAGCGCCATGAACGAAGCACCGGACAGCAACAGCACTGCCTTGATGATCTGCACCCAAGTGGTCGCCAGCATGCCGCCGAACAGCACGTAGAGGCACATCAGGATACCGACCAGAATCACCGCCACGTAGTAGTCGAGGCCGAACAGCAGCTGGATCAGCTTGCCGGCACCGACCATTTGCGCGATCAGGTAGAACGCCACCACCACCAGCGAACCGCAGGCAGACAGCGTGCGGATCTGGGTTTGCCCGAGGCGGTAGGACGCCACGTCGGCAAAGGTGTATTTACCCAGGTTACGCAGACGCTCGGCGATCAGGAACAGAATGATCGGCCAGCCCACCAGGAAGCCGATCGAGTAGATCAGGCCATCGTAGCCAGAGGTGAACACCAGCGCGGAAATCCCCAGGAAGGACGCCGCCGACATGTAGTCGCCGGCAATCGCCAGACCGTTCTGGAACCCGGTGATCTTGCCGCCCGCCGCATAGTAGTCAGCGGCCGACTTGTTGCGCTTGGACGCCCAGTAGGTGATGCACAAGGTCGCACCGACGAACACCACGAACATGGCGATCGCGGAAACGTTGAGTGGTTGTTTGTGGACTTCGCCGGTCAAGGCGTCAGCAGCCCAGACAGCCGGAGCGAATGCTGCAATGCTCAAAAGAGCCAGTAGACGCCGGATCATTGCTGAGCCTCCTTGAGAATCGCATTGTTCAGGTCGTCAAACTCGCCATTGGCGCGTCGCACGTAGATACCGGTCAGGACGAAGGCCGAGACAATCAGCCCGACACCGATCGGAATGCCCCAGGTAATCGAAGACCCGGGGCTGAGTTTCGCTCCGAGCACTTGCGGCCCGTAAGCAATCAACAGGATGAATCCGGAATACAGCCCGAGCATGATCGCCGAGAGTATCCAGGCGAATTTTTCTCTTTTTCTCACCAGCTCCTTGAAGCGCGGGCTGTTTTGAATCGAGAGGTAAATGCTGTCGTTCATTGTTTTTATCCTCGCAGCACAGATTATTGTTGGAACGTATCCACTGTATGCGGCTGCGGAACGGCTTCCAGACGACCTTAGTATTAGAACGACATGACGTTTTCGCCAATTTTCGGACGCTAATTAGCCGAAAGAATTGGAAAGCGGCTTTGAGACAGCCGTAAACCCTGCAAGACGGGACTTGTCGCTGGAAACAAATGTGGGAGCGAGCTTGCTCGCGAAGGCGTCGTGTCAGCCAACATTTCTGTCAACTGTTATACCGCTTTCGCGAGCAAGCTCGCTCCCACAGGGGTCAGGCGTTGTTGGTACTTTTATTTGGTCCAGTCAGCCACGCGGTCCGGGTGCTTGGCGACCCAATCCTTGGCCGCCGCGTCAGGCTTGGCGCCGTCCTGGATGGCCAGCATGACTTCGCCGATCTCGTCTTTCGACGCCCACTGGAAGTTTTTCAGGAACTTGGCCACTTCCGGTGCCTTGGTAGCCAGTTCTTTGCTACCGATGCTGTTTACGGTTTCAGCCGCGCCATACACGCCTTTCGGGTCGTCAAGGAAGCGCAGTTTCCACTTGGCGAACATCCAGTGCGGCACCCAACCGGTGACGGCAATCGATTCGTTCTTCTTCTCGGCACGGGTCAGCTCGGCAATCATGCCGGCGCCGGAACTGGCCTTGAGGGTGTATTTGTCCAGACCGTAATCCTTGATCGCCTGATCGGTCTTGAGCATCACGCCCGAGCCGGCGTCGATGCCGACGATGCGGTTCTTGAAGCTGTCATCGGTCTTGAGGTCTTCGATCGATTTCGCCTTGACGTACTCCGGCACGATCAGGCCGATTTTCGCATCCTTGAAGTTCGGGCCGTAATCGACGACCAGATCCTTGTTCTTCGTCCAGTATTCGCCATGGGTCACCGGCAACCAGGCCGAGAGCATCGCATCGAGTTTGCCGGTGGCCACGCCCTGCCACATGATCCCGGTGGCGACGGCTTGCAGCTTCACGTCGTAGCCGAGTTTTTGCTTGATCACCTCGGCCGCCACGTGGGTGGTCGCGACGCTGTCGGACCAGCCGTCAACGTAACCGATGTTCAGGGTCTGTTTTTCAGCGCTGGCGAATGTGGAACTCATCGCAAGCACCAGAGCGGCACCTGCGCCTAAAAGTCGTCGCATCTTCATCGTTTACTTCCCCGAAATGCTGCGCCCGACGGATGCCGGGCATCGTCAACGTATTGTTATGGTGCACAGCGCCCCCATCACGCCTGACCGCAAACTCGTCCGAACATCAGTCGTCTTTTCTATAAGGGTACTGACGCTTTCGATCATCGGCCTGACGCCAAACGCGACCTGCTCTGTCAGCGACCTCAATACACCGAGAAACGACATCAGAAGGCCATTAATCACCTCTGAATAATTGGCGCCAGACAATCCGCCCGAACTTTGCATGTGCAAATCATGCAGGCCACCAACCCGCGGATAAATGCAGGTAACATGCGTCGCTTTGCAGCCACTCGGCCTGACCATGTCCGCGACCTCCCGCTTCCCGCTTGTTCCTTATCTCTTTGCTTGCCTGCTCGGCCTGTTGGCCCTCGGTGGCTTCTGGTACGGCCTCGGCAAACCGGTGATTCTGCCGGATGCCGCAACCCCGACGCACAAATTGCAATGCGCCTCCTACACGCCGTTCGACAAGGATCAGTCGCCGTTCGACGTGCCGTT
Source organism: Pseudomonas sp. SCPG-7 (assembly GCF_002156405.1). Lineage (NCBI taxonomy): Bacteria > Pseudomonadati > Pseudomonadota > Gammaproteobacteria > Pseudomonadales > Pseudomonadaceae > Pseudomonas > Pseudomonas sp. SCPG-7. The sequence goes on from NZ_MVOO01000001.1 coordinate 900,916, forward strand.
CAAACTGCGCCCGGAACGCATGGACGCCGACCTCGCCCTGCTGGCGACGCGCTTCGAATGCATCCGCACCTACTCGATGACCGGCCTCGAAGCCCTGCCGCAACTGGCGCGCAAGCACGGTCTGAAGTTGATGATCGGCGCCTGGGTCAACAGCAACCCGGCGGACACCGAGAAAGAAGTCGACCTGCTGATTGCTTCGGCCAACGCCAACCCGGATGTGGTCAGCGCGGTGATCGTCGGCAACGAAGCGTTGCTGCGCAAGGAAGTCACCGGCGCGCAACTGGCGAAGCTGATCAACAAGGTCAAAAGCCGTATCAAGCAACCGGTCACTTATGCCGATGTCTGGGAGTTCTGGCTCAAGCACCCGGAAGTCGCGCCGGCGGTGGATTTCTTGACCATTCATTTGCTGCCGTACTGGGAAGATGATCCGTCGAATATCGATGTCGCCCTGCAACATGTGGCGGATGTACGCCAGGTGTTCGGCAACAAATTCGCGCCCAAAGACGTGATGATCGGCGAGACCGGCTGGCCCAGCGAGGGTCGCCAGCGCGAAACCGCTCTGCCAAGCCGGGTCAACGAGGCCAAGTTCATTCGTGGTTTTGTCGCGATGGCCGAGAAGGAGGGCTGGCATTACAACCTGATCGAAGCCTTCGACCAGCCATGGAAGCGTGGCAGCGAAGGTGCAGTCGGCGGTTACTGGGGCCTGTTCGATGCCGATCGCCAGGACAAGGGCGTGCTCGCCGGGCCGGTGACCAATGTGCCCTACTGGAAGGCATGGCTGGGCGTCGGCGGCCTGATTTTCCTCGCCACACTGCTGCTCGGCGGCCGGGTGCGCACCACCCGATCGGCATTGATCCTGCCGCTGCTCGGTGCGCTGGCCGCCTGCTCGATCGGCGCCTGGGGCGATCTGGCGCGAGTAACCACGCGGTTTGCCAGCGAATGGCTGTGGGTCGGCATGCTGACGGCATTGAATCTGTTGGTGCTGGCACATGCCGCGCTCAGCCTGAGCGCCCGCCAGGGTTGGCGTGAACGCGCGTTCAGTCTGCTGGAACGCCGCGCCGGATGGCTGGTTGCCGTGGCCGGTTTTGCGGCAGCGGTAATGATGCTGGAGATGGTCTTCGATGCGCGTTATCGCAGCTTCGCCAGCATGGCGTTCATTCTGCCGGCGCTGGTGTATGTGTGCCGCCCGGTCAGCGTGCCGCGTCGGGAAATCGCCCTGCTGACCTTTATCATCGGCGCCGGCATTGCGCCGCAGCTGTATGAAGAAGGCTTGTTGAATCAGCAGGCGTGGGGCTGGGCGCTGGTCAGCGGGTTAATGGTGGCGGCGTTGTGGCGCTGTCTGCGGGTTCGCAGTCGCTGATTAGCAGCAAGATCAAAAGATCGCAGCCTTCGGCAGCTCCTACAGGGTTCACTGCCCCTTGTAGGAGCTGCCGAAGGCTGCGATCTTTTTCTGTCAGGCGCTGCGGGATGCCCGGACCAGCCGCAATCCGGCAATCACCACCGCAAACACCGCCAGCGTCGTGTTGTACAACGCCAGCGCCGGCAACCCGAACACCAGCGCCAGCACCGCCAGCCACCACCCTGCCCGCCCCGGCAGCACAAAACCCAGCAGCGCCGCACCCAGCGCGGTCCAGCCCAACACCTTGAAGTGAATCATCAGCCCCAGGTTCGAACGCACCGTGCATTCCCAGCGGCTCGCCTCATCGACGCAGATGCCGACCCACTGCCCATCCTCCATGAAGCCATAACGCGCGCCATAACTGGCGGCCAGCCACAGCGGCAACAGCACGAGCAGCAGAATCACGGGCAAGCGGCGGGACATGAATATCTCCAATCAACGAAATCGGCGGCCAGCTTAATCTGCCCGCACGCATTGGCAAGCACTAACAACTGTTAACTGGTCATCCGCGCCTTGCAGAGTGTATCGTCCAGCTACTATTACTCCGAATTCTGCCTGTTTGGTGCCGAGGCATGGCACTTTGGCGCAAGCCCGGTGGTCATAGCCTGCGAACTTCATTCGGCACCTTCCTTTAAGGGATCCAGTCATGCTCCGTTCCTTGCGCTTCGCCGCGCTCTTCAGCGGCCTTATTCTGAGTGCGTCCGCACTGGCGGTGGATATCGATGCCGCCAGTTATGGCTATCCCCTGACCAACCCGTTCGAGGCGACCATCGCCACCACGCCACCGGACCTGCGTCCAGAATTGCCGTCGAACGACGAGATCAATCAGTCCGACCACAGCATCACCCTGCGCCCGGAACGGGCCTTCATCCTCCCGGACAACTTCTGGCCGGTGAAAAAACTCACCTACCGTATCGCCGAGCAGGACAAACCGGCGCCGCTGATCTTCCTGATCGCCGGCACCGGTGCGCGTTATGACAGTTCGCTCAATGAATACCTGAAAAAGCTTTATTACAAGGCCGGCTACAACGTCGTGCAGTTGTCGTCGCCAACCAGCTTCGACTTCATCAGCGCCGCTTCACGCTTTGCCACCCCGGGCATCACCAAGGAAGACGCCGAAGACATGTACCGGGTGATGCAAGCCGTGCGCGCGCAACATCCGAAACTGCCGGTCACCGAGTACTACCTCAGCGGCTACAGCCTCGGCGCGCTGGATGCCGCGTTCGTCGCCCACCTGGACGAGACCCGACGCAGTTTCAACTTCAAGAAAGTCCTGCTGCTCAACCCGCCGGTCAACCTCTACACGTCCATCAGCAACCTCGACAAGCTGGTGCAGACCGAGGTGAAGGGCATCAACAACAGCACCACTTTCTATGAACTGGTGCTGAACAAGCTGACCCGCTACTTCCAGCAGAAAGGCTACATCGACCTCAACGACGCCCTGCTCTACGACTTCCAGCAGTCCAAACAGCACCTGACCAACGAGCAGATGGCGATGCTGATCGGCACCTCGTTCCGCTTCTCGGCCGCCGACATTGCCTTCACCTCCGACCTGATCAACCGTCGTGGCCTGATCACCCCGCCGAAATTCCCGATCACCGAAGGCACCAGCCTCACGCCGTTTCTCAAGCGTGCGCTGCAATGCGACTTCGACTGCTACCTGACCGAACAGGTGATCCCGATGTGGCGCGCCCGTACCGACGGCGGCAGTCTGTTGCAACTGATCGACCAGGTCAGCCTGTACGCGCTCAAGGATTACCTGCACGACAGCCCGAAAATCGCCGTCATGCACAACGCTGACGACGTGATTCTCGGCCCTGGCGACCTGGGTTTCCTGCGCAAGACCTTCGGCGATCGCCTGACTGTTTACCCACTGGGCGGCCATTGCGGCAACCTTAACTACCGCGTCAACAGCGACGCCATGCTGGAGTTCTTCCGTGGCTAAATATCTCCTGCTGATTGCAGCGCTCCTCAGTGCAGGCGTGGCCCAGGCCGACAACAGCAAAGCCAACGCGCCAGTGGTGGTCGACAGCGACGGCTTCAAGGAGCCGCTGTCCAAACTCAAGTTCAACCCGGGGCTGGACCAGCGTGAGTTCGAACGCTCGACACTCAACGCGCTCAACGTCTATGACCCGCTTGAGTCATGGAACCGCCGCGTCTACCACTTCAATTACCGCTTCGACCAATGGGTGTTCCTGCCGGTGGTCGACGGTTATCGCTACGTGACGCCAAGCTTCCTGCGCACCGGAGTGAGCAACTTCTTCAACAACCTCGGCGACGTGCCAAACCTGGTCAACAGCCTGCTGCAGTTCAAGGGCAAGCGCTCGATGGAAACCACCGCGCGCCTGTTGCTCAACACCACCATCGGCATTGCCGGCCTGTGGGACCCGGCGACCGCCATGGGCCTGCCGCGCCAGAGCGAAGACTTCGGTCAGACCCTGGGTTTCTACGGCGTACCGGGCGGCGCCTACTTCGTGTTGCCGATTCTCGGCCCGTCGAACATCCGCGACACCGCCGGCCTGGCCGTGGACTACACCGCCGAATCGGCGATCAACTACCTGAACGTGTCGAAAGTCAGCGAAAACCACCCGGAAATCTGGGCCCTGCGTGCAGTCGACAAGCGCTACCAGACCAACTTCCGCTACGGCCAGATGAACTCGCCGTTCGAGTACGAGAAAGTGCGCTACGTCTACACCGAGTCGCGCAAGCTGCAGATTGCCGAGTAGCTTCAGCGGCAACGAAAAAAGGGCCATTCGATGCGAGTCGAATGGCCCTTTTTCATGGCACAACCAGGATCAAACTGTGGGAGCGAGCTTGCTCGCGAATGCGGTGAATCAGTCAGCATATTCTTCGACTGGCACACCGCATTCGCGGGCAAGCCCGCTCCCACAGGGTTGTTGTGTTCAGCCTTTGATCGCGCGCCAGATCTTGCCAACCGCCGACACCACCGCCAGCACTGCCGCGCCCGCGATAATCCCCGCTACGCCATTGAGCAACACAGGCACGGCAAACCCGGCACTGCCAGCCGCTGCACCGACACTTTCAATCCAGTGATGCACCACCGGAATACCGTGGGTGAGGATGCCGCCACCGACCAGGAACATCGCCGCCGTGCCGATCACCGACAGGCCTTTCATCATGTACGGCGCGGCGCGCAGGATCGCGTTGCCAATGCTTTTTGCTGCTGCACCCGATTTCCGGGTCAGCCACAGGCCCAGGTCGTCGAGCTTGACGATGCCGGCCACCAGACCATAAACGCCCACGGTCATGACGATGGCGATGCCCGACATCACGATCACTTGCTGAGTCAGCGAAGCGTCGGCCACGGTGCCGAGGGTGATGGCGATGATTTCCGCCGAGAGGATAAAGTCGGTGCGGATTGCGCCTTTGATCTTGTCCTTCTCGTAGGCCACCAGATCGGTGGTCGGCTCGGCCACCGCCGCGCTCAGTTGCGCGTGGTTGGCATCATCTTCGGCCTTGCTGTGCAGGAACTTGTGCGCGAGTTTCTCGAAACCTTCAAAACACAGGTACGCGCCGCCGACCATCAACAGCGGCGTCACCAGCCACGGCACAAATGCGCTGATCGCCAGCGCCGACGGCACCAGAATCAGTTTATTGACGAACGAGCCCTTGGCCACTGCCCAGACCACGGGAATTTCCCGCTCGGCGCGCACGCCGGAGACTTGCTGGGCATTGAGCGCCAGATCATCGCCGAGTACCCCGGCGGTCTTCTTCGCGGCCATTTTGCTCATCAACGCCACATCATCCAGAACGGTGGCAATATCGTCGATCAGCACCAGCAAACTGCTTCCTGCCATGAATCGTGTTTCCTTATGTGAATAATGCCGCGCAGCATACCGCGACTGCGGGCCACACGGGGCATTCTTGAGCCATGCGCGAGGCCGGTGCTACCATGCGCAACCGCCAGAACAGGCAAGGAACCACCGGGTTTATGAGCACAATCCGCGAGCGCAACAAAGAACTGATCCTGCGTGCCGCCAGTGAGGAATTCGCCGACAAGGGCTTCGCTGCGACCAAAACCAGCGACATCGCCGCCAAGGCAGGATTGCCCAAGCCCAACGTCTACTACTACTTCAAGTCCAAGGAAAACCTCTACCGCGAGGTGCTGGAAAGCATCATCGTGCCGATCCTGCAGGCCTCGACCCCGTTCAACCCGGACGGCGTGCCGAGCGAAGTGCTCAGCGGCTACATCCGCTCGAAGATCCGCATCTCCCGCGACCTGCCCTTCGCCTCCAAGGTGTTCGCCAGCGAAATCATGCACGGCGCCCCGCACCTGAGCGCCGACCTGGTCGAGCAGCTCAACAGCCAGGCCAAGCACAACATCGACTGCATCCAGAGCTGGATCGACCGTGGCCAGATCGCCCCGATCGACCCCAACCACCTGATGTTCAGCATCTGGGCCGCGACCCAGACCTACGCCGACTTCGACTGGCAGATCTCTGCAGTTACCGGCAAGGACAAGCTGGACGAGGCGGATTACGAGGCGGCGGCGCAGACGATTATCCGGTTGGTGTTGAAAGGGTGCGAGCCGGACTGATAGACCGCGGTGACCCTATCGCTGGCAAGCCAGCTCCCACAAGGATCTGTTTCGTTCGCAAAGTTTGTGTTCAACACAAGAACCTGTGGGAGCTGGCTTGCCAGCGATGGCGGCAGCTCGGTATCAATTCAAACCCAGATAGCATCCCACAGCGGATAATCACCTAGCCTTTCGACCAATCCTGCCCGCAATGGATTGGCCACCACATAGCGCGCCATCTTCACCAGATCATCTTCCCGCCTCAATGCACGGTCATGAAAACCCTGCTGCCAAAGCGGCCCGCTACGGCCGATGGATAAATTCACTTCTCTGGTTATCAGCGACTTGGTTTCACCCATCAGCCTTCTGAGCGAACAGTTTTCCAGCACAACGAGCCAATGAAAATGATCCGGCATGACCACCCACGCCAGTGACTTTGCCAATCCAAGCTCTTGTGCCCGCCGAAATCGACGAACGACCAATCTGCCCAAAGCGAAGTCAGCAAAGATCGGCTCGCGATCAAGTGTATTGGTTGTCAGTAGATAGATGCGATTGGGCTCGGCATAGCGGCCGGTTCGCAGACGATGTGAAGCGGGAAGATCAGGCAATCCATTGCCCCTTCATGATGAGTTCATCAGAAGGCTAGACCTCAATGATCTGTTTGATTGGTGTGGTCTTTTTTCTTGATGTGTCAGACAGGCCGCCATCGCTGGCAAGCCAGCTCCCACAGAGCTTTGTGTCGATCACAAATCGTTGCCCAATACAAAACCTTGTGGGAGCTGGCTTGCCAGCGATGACTTTCGATCAGCCGCTAAAGATCAAGCCGCCACCCCCGCATCCGCCCGCAAATCCAGCGCCTCCACCGCTTTGATCGCCACCTGCTCATCAATATCCGACAGATCGCCGCTGATGCCGATCGCGCCCAGCACATTCCCCGCCTGATCACGAATCAACACGCCGCCCGGGGCCGGGACGACGCTGCCCTGGCCCATGCTGTTGAGTGCGGCGATGAAGGCCGGGCGTTGTTGGGCGTCCAGCGCCAGCAGGCGTGAGCCCTTGCCCAGGGCGATGGCGCCCCAGGCTTTGCCGATGGCGATGTTCGGGCGCAGCAGGCTGGCGCCGTCTTCGCGTTGCAGGGTGATCAGGTGGCCGCCGGTATCGAGTACCGCGATGGTCAGCGGCGCGGCGTTGATCCCGCGCCCGGTGCTGATGGCTTCGTTGACCAGGTTGACTGCGACTTTCAAGGTTAAAGCGCTCATGGTGCCGTCCTCATTTTGTTATTGGGAAAGTCGTGGAGCTGCGCGGTTGTGCCGCAGCCCGATGCCACAAATAGAACACAATGAGTTATTTTTTGTATACAATAATTCTCGAAAAGCGCCACATGCGACGAAAAGCCACAGTAAAAATGGCTTCCGACGAATGAAACAGGCGCTTGAGAAAATGGATTGACCTGCGCCGTCCGCCGTGAATACACTCTGCGCAAAGCCACTTGTATACAATTACAAAACGTAAAGAGGCACAAAACCATGAGCAAAATGAGAGCAATCGAAGCCGCCGTTCTGGTGATGCGCCGTGAAGGGGTTGATACCGCTTTTGGCATTCCGGGTGCAGCGATCAACCCGCTGTACTCCGCACTGAAAAAAGTCGGTGGCATCGATCACGTCCTCGCTCGCCACGTCGAAGGCGCGTCGCACATGGCCGAGGGGTACACCCGCACCAAGGCCGGCAACATCGGCGTGTGCATCGGTACGTCCGGCCCGGCCGGTACCGACATGGTCACCGGGCTCTACAGCGCCTCGGCCGACTCGATCCCGATCCTCTGCATCACCGGCCAGGCACCCCGCGCCCGTATGCACAAGGAAGACTTCCAGGCGGTCGATATCACCAGCATCGTCAAGCCCGTCACCAAGTGGGCGACCACCGTTCTGGAGCCGGGCCAGGTGCCTTACGCGTTCCAGAAAGCCTTCTACGAAATGCGCTCCGGCCGTCCAGGCCCGGTGCTGATCGACCTGCCGTTCGACGTGCAGATGGCTGAAATCGAATTCGACATCGACGCCTACCAGCCACTGCCGCTGGCCAAACCGACCGCGAGCCGCGTTCAGGTCGAAAAGGCTCTGGCGCTGCTGGATCAGGCCGAGCGTCCATTGCTGGTAGCCGGTGGCGGCATCATCAACGCCGACGGCAGCGATTTGCTGGTGGAGTTCGCCGAGCTGACCGGTATTCCGGTGATCCCGACCCTGATGGGCTGGGGCACCATTCCTGACGATCACCCGCTGATGGTCGGCATGGTTGGTCTGCAGACGTCGCACCGTTACGGCAATGCCACGATGCTCAAATCCGATGTGGTGCTGGGCATCGGTAACCGCTGGGCCAACCGTCACACCGGTTCGGTCGACGTCTACACCGAAGGTCGCAAGTTCATTCACGTTGACATCGAAGGCACGCAGATCGGCCGTGTGTTCACCCCGGACCTGGGTATCGTGTCCGACGCTGCTGCGGCGCTGACCGTGTTCATCGAAGTCGCCCGCGAATGGCAAGCCGCCGGCAAGCTGAAAAACCGCAGTGCCTGGCTGCAGGATTGCCAGCAGCGCAAGGCCAGCCTGCAGCGCAAGACCCACTTCGACAACGTGCCGGTCAAGCCGCAACGCGTTTACGAAGAAATGAACCAGGTGTTCGGCAAAGACACCTGCTACGTCAGCACCATTGGTCTGTCGCAGATTGCCGGCGTGCAGTTCCTGCACGTCTACAAGCCGCGTCACTGGATCAACTGCGGCCAGGCCGGGCCGTTGGGCTGGACCATTCCGGCAGCGCTGGGCGTGGTCAAGGCCGATCCGAACCGTAAAGTCGTGGCCCTGTCGGGGGACTATGACTTCCAGTTCATGATCGAGGAGCTGGCGGTCGGCGCTCAGTTCAAACTGCCTTACATCCACGTCGTGGTGAACAACTCGTACCTGGGCCTGATCCGTCAGGCCCAGCGCGGGTTCGAAATGGACTACTGCGTGCAGCTGTCCTTCGATAACCTGAACGCGCCGGAACTCAACGGTTACGGTGTCGACCACGTCGCAGTCGCCGAAGGCCTGGGCTGTAAAGCGCTGCGTGTGTTCGAACCGGCGGACATCGCCCCTGCCCTGCGCAAGGCCGAAGAGCTGATCGAAGAGTTCAAGGTGCCGGTGATCGTCGAAATCATCCTGGAGCGTGTGACCAACATCTCCATGGGGACCGAGATCAACGCCGTCAACGAATTCGAAGACCTGGCGCTGGTCGGCAACGACGCGCCAACGGCGATTTCGCTGCTCGACTAACTGCTGACCGCTCCCACTGTGGGAGCAAGCCATGTGGCGAGGGAGCTTGCTCCCGCTCGGCTGCGAAGCAGTCGTAAAGCTTTTGGGGTCGCTTCGCGCCCCAGCGGGAGCAAGCTCCCTCGCCACACAGGCTCGCTCCCACAAGGGGGACCTCACAAGATTTACGGGAGACCACCATGCCGCGTTTCGCAGCCAACCTGTCCATGCTGTTCACCGAACAGGATTTCCTTGTCCGTTTCGACGCCGCCGCCAAGGCCGGTTTCAGTGGTGTGGAATACCTGTTCCCGTACGACTTCAGCTCTGCCGAAATCAAGGCAAAGCTCGAGGCCAACGGGCTGACCCAAGTGCTGTTCAACCTGCCGGCCGGTGACTGGGCCAAGGGCGAGCGCGGTATCGCCTGCCTGCCGGATCGGGTTGAAGAGTTCCGTGCCGGGGTCGATCTGGCGATTGCCTACGCGCAAGTGCTGGGCAACACCCAGGTCAACTGCCTGGCCGGTATCCGCCCGCAAGGCGTCGACGATGCCACTGTGGAAAAGACCTTCGTCGCCAACCTCAAGTACGCCGCCGACAAGCTGCAGGCGGCGGGTATCAAACTGGTGATGGAAGCGATCAACACCCGCGACATCCCGGGTTTCTACCTGAACAACACGGCGCAAGCCCTGTCGATTCGCGAGCAAGTTGGCAGCGCCAATCTGTTCCTGCAATACGACATCTATCACATGCAAATCATGGAAGGCGATCTGGCCCGTACCCTGCAATCGCACCTGGGCGAGATCAACCATGTGCAGCTCGCGGACAACCCGGGGCGCAACGAGCCGGGCACCGGCGAGATCAACTACCGCTTCCTGTTCGAACACCTGGATCGGATTGGTTATCAGGGTTGGGTGGGTTGCGAGTACAAGCCGCTGACCACCACTGAAGCGGGCCTCGGCTGGCTGAAAACTCATAACGCAATCTAAGAACACCACAAAACCCTTGTGGCGAGGGAGCTTGCTCCCGCTCGGCTGCAAAGCAGTCGTAAATCCTGCAAACCGATTTTGTCTGACACACCACAGTGGCTGGTTTTGGGGGTGCTTCGCCCCCCAGCGGGAGCAAGCTCCCTCGCCACAAAGTGTGTTCGGCACATTATTTGGCTACACAAAAACAAGAGGATTTTCTCATGGCTAAAATCGGATTTATCGGCACCGGCATCATGGGCCACCCAATGGCTTCGAACCTGCAGAAAGCCGGTCACAGCCTGTTCCTGTCGGCGCACCACGACGCCGCTCCGGCCGATCTGGTCGCCGCTGGCGCCGTCGCCCTGGCCAACCCGCGCGAAGTCGCGCAGGAAGCTGAATTCATCATCGTCATGGTGCCGGATACCCCGCAGGTCGACGACGTGCTGTTCCGCGCCGACGGCGTCGCGGCTGGTATCGGCAAAGGCAAAGTGGTGATCGACATGAGCTCGATCTCGCCGACCGCCACCAAGGCCTTCGCCGCGAAGATCAACGAAAAAGGCGCGCAGTACCTCGACGCCCCGGTATCCGGCGGTGAAGTCGGCGCCAAGGCCGCGACCCTGAGCATCATGGTCGGTGGCGACGCCGATGCCTTTGAACGCGCGCTGCCGCTGTTTCAGGCCATGGGCAAGAACATCACTCTGGTCGGTGGCAATGGCGACGGTCAGACCGCCAAAGTGGCGAACCAGATCATCGTCGCGCTGAACATTCAGGCTGTCGCTGAAGCCCTGCTGTTCGCCTCGAAAAACGGTGCCGATCCAGCCAAGGTGCGTGAAGCACTGATGGGCGGTTTCGCTTCGTCGAAGATCCTCGAAGTGCACGGCGAGCGCATGATCAAGGGCACTTTCGATCCAGGCTTCCGCATCAGCCTGCACCAGAAAGACCTGAACCTGGCCCTGCAAGGCGCCAAGGAGCTGAACATCAACCTGCCGAACACCGCCAACGCCCAGCAAGTGTTCAGCACCTGCGCGGCGATCGGTGGCAGCAACTGGGACCACTCGGCGCTGATCAAGGGTCTGGAACACATGGCCAACTTCTCGATTCGCGACAAGAAGTAATCTGCGCTTCTGGCTCGCTCCCTGTGGGAGCGGGCTTGCCCGCGATGGCATCGACTCGGTCTGCCTGAATGACCGCGGCGCCTGAATCGCTGGCAAGCCAGCTCCCACAAGGATCGCGTCGCTGCACCGTTGTCGTTCCATCCCAATAACAAGAATTCCGGGAGCCCGCCATGTCGGTCGATCCGCAACAACTGCTGCGTGAGCTGTTTGCCACAGCCATCGACGCGGCCCATCCGAACCAGGTCCTCGAAGCCCATCTGCCTGCCGATCGCACGGGTCGGGTGATCGTCATCGGCGCCGGCAAAGCCGCCGCTGCCATGGCACAAGTGGTCGAGCGCAGCTGGCAGGGAGAAGTCTCGGGCCTGGTAGTGACCCGTTACGGTCACGGCGCCCCGTGCGAAAAAATCGAAGTGGTCGAAGCCGCGCACCCGGTACCGGACGCTGCCGGCCTGGCCGTGGCCAAACGCGTGCTGGAACTGGTCAGCAATCTGACTGAAGACGACCGCGTGATCTTCCTGCTGTCCGGTGGCGGCTCTGCCCTGCTCGCCCTGCCGGCTGAAGGCATCACCCTGGCGGACAAGCAGTCGATCAACAAAGCCCTGCTCAAATCCGGCGCGACCATCGGCGAAATGAACTGCGTGCGCAAGCACCTCTCGGCGATCAAGGGCGGCCGCCTCGGTAAGGCCTGCTGGCCTGCCACTGTGTATACCTACGCGATTTCCGATGTACCGGGCGACCTCGCCACGGTCATCGCCTCGGGCCCGACCGTGGCCGACCCGAGCACCTCGGCCGAAGCGCTGGCGATCCTCAAGCGCTACGGCATCGAAGTCCCGGCGTCCGTGCGCACTTGGCTGCAAAGCGCGGAATCGGAAACCGTCAAACCCGGCGACCCGAGCCTGGCCCGCAGTCATTTCCAGCTGATCGCGCGCCCGCAGCAATCGCTGGATGCGGCGGCGGTGAAATGCCGTCAGGCCGGTTTCAGCACGCTGATCCTTGGCGACCTCGAAGGTGAGTCCCGCGAAGTGGCGAAAGTCCATGCTGGCATCGCTCGGCAGATCATCAACCATGGTCAACCACTGGCTGCGCCTTGCGTGATTCTCTCCGGCGGTGAAACCACGGTGACCGTGCGCGGCAATGGTCGCGGCGGACGCAACGCCGAATTCCTCTTGAGCCTCACTGACAGCCTCAAGGGCCAGCCCGGCGTCTACGCGCTGGCCGGCGACACCGACGGCATCGACGGCTCGGAAGACAACGCCGGCGCAATCATGACCCCGGACAGCTACGCCCGCGCCGCCGCCCTCGGTTTGAGCGCCAGCGACGAGCTGGATAACAACAACGGTTACGGCTACTTCGAGGCGCTCGATGCGCTGATCGTCACCGAGCCGACCCGCACTAACGTCAACGACTTCCGCGCCATCCTGATCCTTGAGAACTGCAAATCATGACGCCTGATAAAAAGGTCAAAATCCTCGCCACCCTCGGACCTGCCGTCGATGGCATCGAAGACATCCGTGAGCTGGTCGAGGCCGGGGTCAACATCTTCCGCCTGAACTTCAGCCACGGTGATCACGCCGACCACGCCAAGCGCTATCAGTGGATCCGCGAGGTCGAGCGCCAGCTCAACTATCCGCTGGGGATCCTGATGGACTTGCAGGGGCCGAAACTGCGCGTCGGCAAGTTCGCCGACGGCAAGGTGCAGCTGCATCGCGGTCAGGCCTTCCGCCTCGATCTGGACGCCACACCCGGTGATGAGCGCCGCGTGAACCTGCCGCACCCGGAGATCATCGCCGCGCTCGAAGCGGGCATGGATCTGCTGCTGGATGACGGCAAGCTGCGCCTGCGCGTGGTCACAAAATACACCGACGCGATCGACACCACCGTGCTCGCCGGCGGCGAACTGTCGGACCGCAAAGGGGTGAACGTGCCGCAAGCGGTGCTCGACCTCAGCCCACTGACGGCCAAGGATCGCCGCGACCTGAGCTTCGGTCTGGAACTGGGTGTGGACTGGGTGGCGCTGTCGTTCGTGCAACGCCCGCAAGACATTCTCGAAGCCCGCGAACTGATCGGCGACAAGGCCTTTCTGATGGCGAAAATCGAGAAGCCGTCAGCGGTTGAGCAACTGCGCGAAATCGCCCAACTGAGCGACGCGATCATGGTCGCTCGCGGCGACCTCGGCGTGGAAGTGCCGGCGGAAAGCGTGCCGCAGATCCAGAAAAACATCATCAGCACCTGCCGCGAACTCGGCAAACCGGTGGTGGTGGCGACGCAGATGCTCGAATCGATGCGTTTCTCCCCGGCCCCGACCCGCGCCGAAGTCACTGACGTGGCGAATGCTGTGGCTGAAGGCGCGGATGCGGTGATGCTGTCGGCCGAAACCGCCTCCGGTGAATACCCGCTGGAAGCCGTGCAGATGATGAGCAAGATCATTCGCCAGGTGGAAAACGGTCCGGACTATCAGACTCAACTCGACGTCAGCCGACCGAAAGCCGAGGCAACGGTGTCCGATGCGATCAGTTGCGCGATCCGCCGCATCAGCAACGTGCTGCCGGTGGCGGTGCTGGTCAACTACAGCGAATCGGGCGCTTCGACGTTGCGCGCGGCACGGGAACGACCGAAAGCGCCGATCCTCAACCTGACGCCGAACCTGCAGACCGCGCGGCGCTTGAGCGTGGCGTGGGGGATTCATTCGGTGGTCAACGATCGCCTGCGTCAGGTCGATGAGGTGTGTTCGACGGCGCTGGAAATCGCCCAGGCGCAAGGCATGGCCGAGCGTGGCGATACGTTGCTGATCACCGCCGGTGTGCCGTTCGGGCAGCCGGGATCGACCAACTCACTGCGGATCGAAACGCTGATCTGACTAGCGACACAAAACCTGTGGCGAGGGAGCTTGCTCCCGCTCGGCTGCGCAGCAGTCGTCGCTTTTAGGGCATGACGGTTTTCACAGAAGAACCGCATTAACCCTTGTTGGGGCCGCTACGCGCCCCAGCGGGAGCAAGCTCCCTCGCCACAGTTATTGGCAAGACCTTTTGATTGTCCCACTGCCCAGATTTATTCAACATGCCTGCCAATCATTTCAACACCCACTGCCCCGACTGGGCCGAGGCTTTGCTCAACGGTTTCAGTCAGATATTCCTCCAGCGCCATCCGCTGTGCGGCCTGTTGTGCCTGCTGGCGATCCTGCTCACTGCGCCGGTGCTGTTTGCCGGCGCGCTGCTCGGTGCAGTCGCCGGCCTGCTCACCGCGCAACGGCGCAACTATGCCAAGGCGGATCGTCAGGCCGGATTGTTCAGTTACAACGGCGTGCTGCTTGGCTTGGTGCTCAGCCTGTATTTCCCGTGGTCGCCGATGCTGCCGCCGCTGATTCTGGCGGCCGGTGGCCTCAGTGCGATGGTCACTCAGCAATGGCTCAAACACGTGTACCGCAGCCGATCGATACCGGCCTACACCTCACCGTTTGTAGCAATGAGCTGGGTGTTACTGTTGTTCGCCGAACCGTCTGCGCCGATGACTCACATCGAGATGACCACGCTGAACCTGCTCGCCGCTGAACTGCGTGGACTGGGTCAGGTGATGTTCCTCGGTCATCCGCTGGCCGGCGCGTTGATCGGCATCGGTCTGTTGATCGCCGATCGTCGGGCGTTCTGCTGGGCAGTGCTGGCGTCGGCCATCGGTCTCGCCTCCAGCCTGCTGCACCACGAAACCGCTGCAGCGTTGCTGGGACTGGGCAGTTACAACGCGGTGCTCGCCGCCCTCGCCTTCAGTTCACAGCGTCAACAACCGTGGCTGCCGCTGCTGGGCATCGTCCTGGCGCTGCTGGTCACCCCGCTGTTCGCCGCTCTCGGTCTGGCGACGCTGACCGCGCCGTTCATCCTCGCCGGCTGGCTGATCCGTGCCGGGATCCAGATGCTCGGTAAAGCGGCCGTCGACGCCACGCCTTGCGCACAGGGGGACAATCAACCTAGGCTGCGCTGATCTTCAATTCAGGCGTTATCCATGGACAGCAGCAACAGTTGGCGTGAACGGCTTTACGTGATGATTTTCCAGAGCGACACCCTCGCCGGGCGGCGCTTCGACGGCACCTTGCTGTTGATCATCCTTGCCAGCCTGGTGGTGGTGATGCTCGACAGCATCGACAGCATTCACCAGAACTACGCCGATGTGCTGGCCTACATCGAGTGGGGTTTCACGGTCATTTTTCTCGGTGAATACATCCTGCGCCTGTATTGCTCACCGAAGCCGTTGCGCTACGCCTTCAGTTTCTACGGACTGGTGGATCTGCTGGCGATCGTGCCGGGGATCCTGGCGCTTTATTACAGCGATGCGCAGTACCTGCTGATCATCCGGATCATTCGGATGCTGCGGATCTTCCGCGTACTCAAGCTCAGCCCGTACCTCAAGCAAGCCAACTATTTGATGTCGGCGCTGCGCGGCAGCAAGCAGAAGATCGTGGTGTTCCTGGTCAGCGTCTGCACGCTGGTGACGGTGTTCGGCACCCTGATGTACGTGATCGAAGGTCCGGAACACGGCTTCACCAGCATCCCCAAAGGCATCTATTGGGCTATCGTGACCCTGACCACCGTCGGCTTCGGCGACATCGTGCCGAAAACCCCGCTGGGCCAGGTGATTTCCTCGCTGGTGATGATTACCGGTTACTCGATCATCGCCGTGCCCACCGGGATCTTCACCGCAGAACTGGCCAACGCCATGCGCGGCGAACAGCTGCAACACGACTGCCCGGTGTGCAAGAAAAGCAGCCATGAACACAGCGCGGCGTTTTGCTCGCGGTGTGGCAGTCAGCTGTTTAAGAAAGTGGAATAAGCACAGAGCTTTTTAATCTTTAAACGACTATGCGTGCCCCGTTATAGTCAGTGGCAATTAAACATCACCCCCTGTAGGAGCTGCCGCAGGCCGCGATCTTTTGATCTTGATTCTCTAAAAACAAAATCAAAGGATCGCAGCCTGCGGCAGCTCCTACACAAAACAAAACAAGGAATGCGCAGTGAAAAAACTCTTTGGCGCCTCACTTCTCGCCGCCGGTCTTGCCTTTGGCAGCGTGGTTCAAGCCGCACCGACCCTGCTCAACGTCTCCTATGACGTGATGCGCGATTTCTACAAGGACTACAACACTGCGTTCCAGAAACACTGGCAGGCCGAGCACAACGAAAACATCACCGTGCAGATGTCCTTCGGCGGTTCGAGCAAGCAGGCGCGCTCGGTGATCGATGGCCTGCCGGCTGACGTCATCACCATGAACATGGCAACCGACATCAACGCCCTCGCCGACAACGGCAAACTGGTGCCGGACAACTGGGTCACTCGCCTGCCGAACAACAGCGCCCCGTTCACCTCGGCCACCGTGTTCATCGTCCGTAAAGGCAACCCGAAAGCCCTGAAAGACTGGCCGGACCTGCTCAAGGACGGCGTGCAGGTGATCGTGCCGAACCCGAAAACTTCGGGCAACGGTCGCTACACCTACCTCTCGGCCTGGGGCTACGTGCTGAAGAATGGTGGTGACGAGAACAAGGCCAAAGACTTCGTCGGCAAACTGTTCAAGCAAGCGCCAGTGCTCGACACCGGTGGCCGCGCCGCGACCACCACGTTCATGACCAACCAGATCGGCGACGTGCTGGTGACCTTCGAGAACGAAGCCGAAATGATCGCACGCGAATTCGGTCGCGATCAGTTTGAAGTGATCTACCCGAGCGTCTCCGCCGAAGCCGAGCCACCAGTGTCGGTGGTCGACAAAGTGGTCGACAAGAAAGGCACCCGCGCCGCTGCCGACGAATACCTGAAGTACCTGTGGTCGCCGCAAGGCCAGGAAATTGCTGCTGCCAACTACCTGCGTCCACGGGACCCGGCGGTGCTGGCGAAGTACACCGATCGTTTCCCGAAAGTCGACTTCCTGTCGGTTGAGAAGACCTTCGGCGACTGGCGTTCGGTGCAGAAGACCCACTTCAATGATGGCGGGATCTTTGATCAGATTTATACCGGTCAGTAAGGCGTGAACTGAAATGAAAAAGGCGACCTCAACAGGTCGCCTTTTTTGTGGCGAACCCCTGTAGGAGCTGCCGCAGGCTGCGATCTTTTGACTTTGATTTTAAAAACCAAGATCAAAAGATCGCAGCCTTCGGCAGCTCCTACAGTTACATCGGCGGCGTGACGCCGTCCTTGCCAGCGGAAATCGATTGCGCGGTCAGCGTGCCGTCCGCGCCTTGCGTGACGAACGTCACGATCTTCACCCCGACCTTGAGCAAACTCCGACCCCCTGGCATCAGGTTGACGATCGGCACATCCTCCGGCACCAGAATCTTCTGCTGCCCGCCCTTGTAGTTGACGGTCAGCACCCGGCCATTGCTCACCACCAGATCACCGACACTGCCATTGGTCATGCTGCTGCCCCTGGCCAGGTCGAATGGCCGATGGCCGTCGCCGCTGCCGGCCAGTTCCGGCGGGAATACGTGCACTTCCAGCGCCTTGAGCGTGCCGTCCTCCTGCGGCATGGCCGCCGAGCCGATGTAGCTGCCGGGCTTGATGTCCTCGATATTGGCCAGGGTGACGGCGCGCACTTTGGTGTCAGCGGTCAATTGAATCACCACGTTCTCGCCGCTGTTGACGTGGACTTTCAACGAGTCAGCGCTGACTCCGGTGATCTCGCCGCGTACGCCGATCCGCATTCCCGGGGCATCCGCAGCCTGTACTGCGCTGGCGCCAAGCAGACCGATCAGGACAATCGTGGTGGTGTGACGCAGCAGCCGACGCAACATGGCAATCCTCCGTTGGTAAACAGTTGAACAGCAGCGGTAAACATAAGCACGCTATCGAAGAAGATGTAAGTGAATGTATCATCGACGCTCTCCGGCCGGACGCAAGGTTCGCCGATGGACGACACCGCGCTTGAAGCCAATCATTCCGCAACGGAATAACTGATATCGATACAAGGCTTCTACCGCCACGTCGGTGCGTCCCTTAGCCTCACCGCATTCCCTTTCGCTGGATCGAGAAACCTTATGAACGCTACAACTCACGCAATGACCCGAGGCATGGTGCTGCTGTTCGCCTTCTGCTGCGGTGCCATCGTCGCCAACATCTACTACGCGCAACCGATCATTGGTCTGATCGCACCGGACATCGGCCTCTCCGACACCATGGCCAGCTTCATCGTCTCGCTGACACAGATCGGTTATGCGCTGGGTCTGTTTTTCCTGGTGCCGCTGGGCGACCTGCTGGAAAACCGCCGACTGATGATCATCACCACCGTAGTGGCCATTGCCAGCCTGCTCGGCGCGGCGTTCACCAGTCAGCCGAATGTGTTTTTGCTGATCTCGTTGCTGGTGGGCTTCAGTTCGGTGTCGGTGCAGATCCTGATTCCGCTGGCTGCACATCTGGCGCCGGAAGAATCCCGTGGCCGGGTAGTCGGCGGGATCATGGGTGGCTTGCTGCTGGGCATCCTGCTGGCAAGACCGGTATCGAGCGTCGTCGCTGACCATTTCGGCTGGCGCGCGATGTTCATGATTGCCGCCGCGTTGATGGCAGCGATCAGCGTGGTGCTGGCGCTGACCGTGCCCAAGCGTCAACCGGATCACAGCGCCACATACGGCCAACTGATCGGTTCATTGTGGACATTGCTGCGCCAGCAACCGGTGCTGCGCCAGCGGGCGTTTTATCAGGGCTGCATGTTCGCCACCTTCAGCCTGTTCTGGACCGCCGTGCCACTGGAGCTGGCGCGTAACCATGGCCTGTCGCAGAGCGAAATCGCGATCTTCGCCCTGGTCGGCGCCATCGGTGCCATCGCCGCGCCGATCAGCGGACGCCTGGCGGACGCCGGCCACACCCGCATCGCCTCCCTGCTGGCCATGCTGTTCGCCAGCCTGAGCTTCCTGCCCGCCTTCATCCACCCGGCCTACAGCGTCATCGGCCTGGCCGTGACCGGCGTAGTACTGGATTTCTGCGTGCAGATGAACATGGTCCTCGGCCAACGTGCGGTCTATTCGCTGGACGCCAAAAGCCGTGGTCGCCTGAATGCGCTGTACATGACCAGCATCTTCATCGGCGGCGCCTTCGGCTCGTCGGTTGCCAGTGCGGTGTATGAGCATGGCGGCTGGTTGTGGATCGTGATTGTCGGCAGCGCCTTCCCGCTGCTGGCGCTGGCGCGGTTTTTGAGTGCTTCGCAACGTGGTTCATTGGCAACCGCTTAAGACGTCAAAAGCATCGCAAGCAGGTTCGCTCCCACAGGTTGTTCACCGGGCCCATGGGAGCGATGACGCTCAATACCGAACCAGTTTCTCCATCGCCGCATCCGCAAGAAACGAAGAACGACTTTTGACATTGTGTTCACGCACATAGCGATCGATGCGCTGGATCACATAGCCTGGCAACGTCACGTTGACCTTCTCGGTCTTGCCCATGTACGGCGAGATATCCAGCTCGAGCATGCCCCAGCCCATGTCGGCAAACTCCGGGTTATTGCGATGGGTCGCTGCCGACGTCGGCATGGGAATCGATTCGCCGTCTGCCGCCATCTCCTGCAGCATGAGATGGGCGACTTCAACGGCTGCGTTGTAAGCGTCCTCGAAGGTATCCCCAGCCGTGACGGCGCCGGGAATGTCGGGTATCTGAATACCGATGGCGGTGTCGTCATCACCCCATTCGATGCAGATCGGATATTGCATTATGGATCTCCCTTGCAGCTGGCTGGCGGGTGGTACAACCCGGCACGCCTCCTGATGCTTTTGACCGTCCCCAGCGGCAAATCCTTTTTCGGGTGGGGAACGGGAATGGTGTACGGGTTGTAACGATGCCTGAAGATGTGATGACTGCCGGTGACTCGATCCAGCGTCCAGCCTGCCTCCTCCAGCTCCTTGATCAATAGCCTGCTTTGCACCTACCGCCTCCTTGCTCCGGCCGAATAAAAGTAACCCTAGAGTTATCTTTACTCAAGCACATGAATCTGCAGAACGACGTTCGGTTGTTTTACCGCATGTGATTGAATGGACGCGGATTACACTCAGCACCCTATTCCCTGTGGGAGCGGGCTTGCTCGCGAAGGCGTCGGATCAGCCAATACATGTGCTGAATGTCAGACCGCTTTCGCGAGCAAGCCCGCTCCCACAAGGGGACTACGACAACTTTCAGATTTGCAGGAAGACTGATGGACCGCCTCGCCGCCATGGAAACCTTCGTCTACGTGGTCGAAACCGGCTCCTTTTCCGCGGCCGCCCGACGCTTGAATATCGGCCAGCCCGCCGTGTCGAAAACCATCGCTCAGCTGGAAAAACGCTTGGCTGTGAGCCTGTTGCTGCGCTCGACTCGCGGCCTGACCCCGACCGAAGCCGGACTGGCGTTTTTCGAGCGGGCCAGACGCGCCATCGACGAAGCCAACGAAGCCGATAACGCCGCCCGTGGCAGCGCCAGCGGTTTAAGCGGCAACCTGCGGATCAGCGCCGCGGTGACTTTCGGCCGCCTGCACGTCGTGCCGCAACTGGGTCCGTTTCTCGATCAGCACCCGCAATTGAACATCGACCTGATGCTCGATGACCGCAATATCAATCTGGTCGAAGAAGGTATCGATGTCGCCCTGCGCATGGGCCCGCTCAGCGACTCTGGTCTCACCGCGCGCAAGATCGCCGACTGTCGCCGCGTAGTGCTCGGCAGCCCGGCCTACTTCGCCTGCCACGGCGAGCCGAGCTGCCCTGCCGATTTGGATAAGCACCAAGGCATCGTCTACAACCTCAGCGGCGGCGCCACCTGGACCTTCACTCAGGGCAGCGAACAACAGACGCAAACCCTCACCGGCCGCCTGCGGGTCAGCGCCGCCGAGGGTTTGCGTGCAGCCGTGCTGGCCGATCAGGGCCTGACCATCGCCTCGCAATGGATGTTCGCTCCGGAGCTGGCAAGCGGCGCGGTCAGGGCGGTGATGAGTGACTGGGTATTGCCGGATCAGGACTTGTGGGCGGTGTTTCCCACGGGGCGGATGGTCAGTGCGAAGGCGCGGGTGTTTGTGGATTATGTGCAAGGGTTGTTGACCAGCGAACTTTGAAAACAGCAGATCAAAAGATCGCAGGCTTCGCCAGCTCCTACAGGGACATCATCAATGCCCGGCAACACACAAAAAAACGGCGATCCAGAGATCGCCGTTTTTCATTACTGCCCGAACTGTTTGCCCAACCCCGGCGGCACGCCGTGGATGTCGGTGTCTTCCCACGGGCCGTTGGGGCTGATTGAGCGGGTCCAGCCGTTGTTCCAGCGGAAGTAGGTGCGCTGGCGGTAGAAGGTGTTGGGCTGGTCGTCGAGGACGTAGACGCCGAGCTTCTGGTCCCAGTGGCTGTTGCCGCCCGGTGGCGGGGCGAAGCTGGCCGAGGTGCGCGGGACTGGCTTGGACGGTTTGGCCGGGATGCTTTTTCCGGGTGTCGGCGAGGTCGACGGGGTCGGGCTCGGTTGTGACGGCGGGATGGGTGGCAGGTTGGTGGTCGGTTCAGGTCGGTGCACCGCACATGCGCTCATGCTCAAGGCCAATGTAATGACGGTGATGCGGGCGAGGCTGTGCATGGCGGTGCTTTCCTGTGGGTTCCGGGGTTATTGGTCCGGGCTGTCGATGGTCAGTGTTTGCGGCGCGGTGGTGCTGCTGGCCAGCGGGCCGCTGCGACCCACCCACTCCCCGGCGGTCGGTTGACCGGCGCGAGAGATGCGCGCAACCAGTTGGACTTCAGGAAAGTTCGACAGTTTCAACTGCGGCATCATCGCGTCGGCATCGCCCAGTTCGACAGTGACCGGCAGATCGGCCACGGTCAGACGCTTGGCCGCCAACGGTGCCGGTGGGCCGGAAACGGCGCGGGCGAAGATGAACACGCTGTCGCCCGGTTGCACCTTGCCTTTGAGTTCGCTGGCCAGATCGACACGCACCTTGAGCAGTGCGGCAACCTTGGCAGCCGGTGCGGCGGCGACCTTGCCGCCTCTGGCTTCAAGCCGTTCAGTGGCGCGGTTGATGCCGCCCTGCAGGGCTTCGCGGGACTTGTCGTCCTCTGGCAATTGCGTCAGCAGGCGATTCCAATAGTCGATGGCTTGCTGATAACGCTCGCCTTCGAACGCGGCGATGCCGAGCAGACCGAGGCTGGTGACTTCTTTCGGGTCGGCGTTCAGCGCTTCGTCGGTCAGGGCCTGGATCTTGTCCGACCACTTTTTACCGTCGGCAAAATACTGCGCCTGTGCCCACTGGCCGAGCAGTTCCGGCTGGCGACCGGCAAGGTTGGCGGCGCGTTCGAACATCTTCGCCGCGTCCGCCGGACGATCCTGGGCCATGTAGGTGCGACCGAGGAAGTACAGGCCTTCCGCCGAATCCGGTTGCGCGGCGACGGCTCGTTCCAGACGCCGGGTCATCTCTTCCATCGACTGCGGTGCCTGGGCGAATTCGCGGGTCAGTTCGACTTTATCGGCAGCACCGAAATGCAGGTACAGACCCAGGCCCAACACCGGCACCAGCACCGCTGCCAACAACGGCAACGGCTTGCCCAGTTTCGACACACGCGGTGCGGCAACGCCCTCGGTATCGGCGAGCAGCTCACGCGCTGCTTCCGCACGACCGCTGTCCATTTGCGCGGCATCGAG
This sequence comes from Pseudomonas sp. SCPG-7, assembly GCF_002156405.1. Classification (NCBI taxonomy): domain Bacteria; kingdom Pseudomonadati; phylum Pseudomonadota; class Gammaproteobacteria; order Pseudomonadales; family Pseudomonadaceae; genus Pseudomonas; species Pseudomonas sp. SCPG-7. Next base: position 923,808 of record NZ_MVOO01000001.1, read on the forward strand.
TACGCCTTCAGCCTGCTGCGCTTGCAGCTCCGCGACGCGTTCCTGATACAGCGCGACGTTCAGGGCAGTCCGATCCTCTTCACGCTGGGCGCGACGGCCACGCAAAACCGGAATCAGCAGAAAACTCAGGGCGACCAGAAGCAACAGCCCTGCGGCAAGCCAGAAATCAATCATTCTTGGTTTTTATCCAACAGTTGGTCGAGGCGCTGACGTTCTTCGGTGGACAGCGATGACGGGGTTTCGGCGCGCTGACCGCGACGACGGCGCACGATCAGCACAATCACCACCAGACCGCCAAGCAACAGCCCGGCCGGGCCGAACCACAGCAGTGCAGTCTTGGCGTTGAGCGCCGGTTTGTAGCGGACGAAATCACCGTAGCGATCAACCATGAAATCGATGATCTGCTGATTGTCCTTGCCCTCGCCGAGCATGCGAAAAATCTCTTTGCGCAGATCTGCGGCAATCGGTGCGTTGGAGTCGGCGATGTCCTGGTTCTGGCACTTGGGGCAGCGCAGTTCCTTGGTCAACTCGCGGAAACGCTCGCGATCGCCTTCCTTGGCGAACTCGTAGGTGTCAATCGCGGCGTGGGCCACACCGGCCAGACTCAAACCCAAGACCACGGCAGCCATAAAACGCTTCATGGCTTGGCCTCATCGACCAGTGCCTGATATTTGGCTGCGAGTTTTTCGCGCCAGACCTGTTCGTCGATCACCCCGACGTACTTGTCGCGGATGATGCCCTTGGCGTCGATGAAGAAGGTTTCCGGCGCGCCGTACACGCCGAGGTTCAGACCCAGCGAACCTTCGTCGTCACGGATGTCCAGCAGGTACGGGTTGTGGAATTCGGCCAGCCACTTCAACGCATCGGCGTTGGTGTCCTTGTAGTTGATGCCGTAGATCACCACGCCACGCTCGGCCAGTTTGTTCAGTACCGGGTGCTCGACCCGGCAGGAAATGCACCAGGTGCCCCAGACGTTGACCAGTGCCGGTTTGCCGAGGATGTCGGCCTTGGTCAGGGTCTTGTCGCCCTGCACGTTCGGCAGGCTGAATTCCGGGAAGGGCTTGTTGATCATCGCCGACGGCAGTTCCGCCGGATCGAGGTACAGACCGCGATAAAGAAACACCGCCACCAGCAGGAAAATCGCCAGGGGTACCAGCATCAACCAACGTCTCATGCAGCCGCTCCTTGCAGGCCGAGGGCTTCACGCACCCGGGCTTTGACCTTGACTCGATAACGCCGATCCAGCGCCGCCAGCAATCCGCCCAGACCGGTCAGCAGACCACCAAACCAGATCCAGCGCACGAACGGTTTGACGTGAACCCGCACCGCCCACGCGCCGTTTTCCAGCGGCTCGCCCAAGGCGACATAGAGATCGCGAGTGAAACCCGCGTCGATCCCGGCCTCGGTCATCATCGAACTCTGCACGGTGTACAGGCGTTTTTCCGGGTGCAACACGCTGACTTCCTTGCCATCGCGGATCACCCGGATGGTGCCCTTGTCGGAGGTGAAGTTCGGCCCTTCAAAGTGCTTGGCGCCTTCGAAGATGAAGTGATAACCGGCCAGGTCCATCGACTCGCCCGGCGCCAGACGCAGGTCGCGTTCGGCACTGTTCTGGCTCGACAGCACTACACCGAGGGCGCACACGGCGATGCCCAAATGCGCGATCTGCATGCCCCAGTAGCTGCGGGTCAGAGTTGGCAGACCTTTGATCAGGCCCTTGTGGCGAGTCTTGTCGAAGATGTCGCGCACACCGGCGAGCAACACCCACGCGGCGAGCAGGAACGTCGCGATCACCGCCCAGTTGAAATCGCCGTAAGCGACACCAGCCACCACGGCCAATGCGACGCTGCCGAGCAGCACCGGGGTCAGCATGTTCGCCAGCCACTTCACCGGGGTGTCTTTCCAGCGCACGATCACGCCGACCGCCATCACCAGCATCAGCAACGCCATCAGCGGGATGAACAGCGCATTGAAGTAAGGCGGGCCGACCGAGAGCTTGGCGCCGCTGATCGCATCGAGAATCAGCGGATACAGGGTGCCGAGCAGAATCATCGACGCCGCTACCACCAGCACCAGGTTGTTGCCCAGCAACAGGGTTTCACGCGACCACAGGTTGAAGCCGACCTGGCTCTTGACCACCGGCGCGCGCAACGCAAACAGCGTCAGCGAACCACCGACCACGAACAGCAGGAAGATCAGAATGAACACGCCACGCTCAGGGTCGGAGGCAAACGCGTGCACCGAGGTCAGCACGCCGGAGCGCACGAGGAAGGTACCGAGCAGGCTCAACGAAAATGCAGCAATCGCCAGCAACACCGTCCAGCTCTTGAACACCCCACGTTTTTCCGTGACGGCCAGCGAGTGGATCAACGCGGTGCCGACCAGCCATGGCATGAACGAGGCGTTTTCCACCGGGTCCCAGAACCACCAGCCGCCCCAGCCGAGTTCGTAGTAAGCCCACCACGAACCGAGGGTGATGCCGATGCCGAGAAAGGCCCAGGCGACAATCGTCCACGGCCGCGACCAGCGCGCCCAAGCAGCATCAAGACGACCACCGAGCAGTGCGGCGATGGCGAAGGCGAACGCCACCGAGAAGCCGACGTACCCCATATAAAGCATCGGAGGATGCACGATCAGGCCGATGTCTTGCAGCAGCGGATTGAGGTCACGACCATCCGCCGGAATCTGCGGCAGGATCCGCGAAAACGGGTTCGACGTGAGGATCAGAAACAACAGGAAACCGGTGCTGATCATGCCCATCACCGCCAGCACCCGGGCGAGCATGACTTGCGGCAACTGCCGGGAGAACACCGACACGGCGAAGGTCCAGCCACCGAGGATCAACGCCCACAGCAGCAGCGAACCTTCGTGAGCGCCCCACACCGCGCTGAACTTGTAGTACCACGGCAAGGCGCTGTTGGAGTTCATCGCCACGTAACCGACCGAGAAATCGTCGGTCATGAACGCGTAGGTCAGGCAACCGAAGGCAAACAGCAGGAACGCAAACTGACCCCACGCCGCCGGCTGGGCCAGGCCCATCCACAGACGGTCGCCGCGCCACGCACCGAACAGCGGCACCACGGCCTGCACCAGCGCAAAACACAGCGCCAGAATCATCGCCAGATGGCCGAGTTCGGGAATAAACAGTGCAGACGTCATCGATCAACCCTCCTTCGCTGGGGTCGGTGCCGATTGACCGCTGTCTTTCAGCGCTTTGGTCACTTCCGGCGGCATGTACTTCTCGTCGTGCTTGGCCAGCACTTCATCGGCCACCACCACGCCGTCGGCGTTGAGTTTGCCCAGGGCGACAATGCCCTGCCCTTCGCGGAACAGATCCGGGAGGATCCCGCGATAGGTGATGGTCACGGCTTTGTTGAAGTCGGTGACAACGAATTTGACGTCCAGCGAGTCCGGCGAACGCTGCAGCGAGCCCTTCTCGACCATGCCGCCGGCGCGGATGCGCGTGTCGTGCGGCGCTTCACCGTTGGCGATCTGGGTCGGCGTGTAAAACAGGTTGATGTTTTCCTGCAGGGCGCTGAGGGCCAGGCCGACGGCAGCGCCGACCCCGACCAGGATCGCCAGAATGAGGGTCAGACGTTTTTTGCGCAGCGGATTCACTTGCCGTTCTCCCGGCGCAGACGACGCGCCTCTTGTTGCAGATAGCGCTTGCGGGCCGCAATCGGTGCGACCACGTTGAGGATCAGCACCGCCAGACAGATGCCGTAGGCCGACCAGACGTACAGGCCGTGGTGGCCCATGGCGAGAAAGTCGCCAAATGAAGCGAAACTCATCGCGCGGCCTCCAGGCTGTTCTGCACTTCTTCCTTGACCCAACTGGCGCGCGCTTCGCGCTTGAGCACTTCAAGGCGCATGCGCAACAACAGCACGGCGCCGAAGAAGCAGTAGAAACCCAGCACCGTCAGCAGCAGCGGCAGCCACATTTCCGCGGGCATCGCCGGTTTTTCGGTGAGGGTGAAGGTCGCGCCCTGGTGCAGGGTGTTCCACCACTCCACCGAGTACTTGATGATCGGAATGTTGATCACCCCGACAATCGCCAGTACCGCGCAGGCTTTGGCGGCGCTGTCGCGGTTGCTGATGGCGTTGCCCAGTGCAATCACCCCGAAATACAGGAACAGCAGAATCAGCATCGACGTCAGCCGCGCATCCCAGACCCACCACGAACCCCAGGTCGGCTTGCCCCAGATGGCGCCGGTGACCAGCGCCACGGCGGTCATCCACGCGCCGATCGGCGCCGCGCATTGCAGGGCGACGTCGGCCAGTTTCATCTTCCACACCAGGCCGACCACGCCACACACCGCCAGCATCACGTAAATCGACTGCGCCAGCATCGCCGCCGGCACGTGAATATAGATGATGCGGAAGCTGTTGCCCTGCTGATAGTCCGGCGGCGCGAAGGCCAGGCCCCAGACGACGCCAATGCTGATCAGCAGCAACGCTGCGATGCTCAACCACGGCAGGAACTTGCTGCTGATGCCGTAGAACCACTTGGGCGAGCCGAGCTTGTGAAACCAGGTCCAGTTCATACTGTTTCCATCACGGTGCCGCTCATCGATGTGAGCGGTCTCAGGGTCTTTGCTGGTTAAATTTTAACCAGACCTCATTATTCGCCGACGCTGATCTTCAGGCCAGCCGCTATTGCAAAAGGTGTCAGGGTGATCGCCAGGGCGGTCAGGCTACCCAGCCACAGCAGATACCCGGTCGCCGGCATGCCTTGCAAGGCGGCCTGCAAGGCGCCACTGCCAAGGATCAACACCGGGATGTACAACGGCAGAATCAGCAACGCCAGCAACAGGCCGCCGCGTTTCAGACCGACCGTCAGCGCCGCGCCCACCGCGCCAAGCAAGCTCAGCACCGGGGTACCCAGCAGTAACGACAACAGCAACACCGGCAGGCAGGCGACCGGCAAACCGAGCATCAACGCCAGCAACGGCGAGAGCAGAACCAGTGCCAGTCCCGAGAACAGCCAGTGTGCCAGCACCTTGGCCACCACCAGTAGGGGCAGCGGGTGCGGCGAAAGGACCCACTGTTCCAGAGAGCCATCTTCAAAATCACTGCGAAACAATCCGTCCAGCGACAGCAGGACCGACAACAGCGCGGCCACCCAGACTAACCCCGGGGACAGGTTTTGCAAGACTTGAGTTTCCGGGCCGACGGCCAGCGGGAACAAGGCGATGACGATGGCGAAGAAAATCAGCGGATTGGCCAGTTCTGCCGGGCGGCGAAACAGCAGGCGGGACTCACGGGCAACCAGCAGGCCGAACACACTCATACTGCCCAGTTCCCCAGATCGATATCGCGATAACCGGCCGGCATCCGGCTCAGCGTGTGGTGGGTGGTCAGCACCACCAGACCGCCGCGTTCACAGTGCCCGGCCAGGTGCTCTTCAAGTTGCGCCACGCCCTGTTTGTCGAGCGCGGTGAACGGCTCGTCGAGAATCCACAGCGGCGGGCTGTCCAGATACAGCCGCGCCAGCGCCACGCGGCGTTGCTGACCGGCGGACAGGGTGTGACAGGGAACATCTTCGAAACCGCGCAATCCTACGGCTGCCAGCGCCTGCCAGATTGCCTCGCGTTCAGCCGGCCGATGCAGGGCGCAGAGCCAGGACAGGTTCTCTTCCGGGGTCAGCAGGTCCTTGATCCCGGCGGCGTGGCCGATCCACAACAGGTTGCGCGCCAGTTCGCTCGGTTGTGCTGTCAAAGGCTGACCGTTGAGCAGCACCTGACCGCTGGTCGGCTGCATCAACCCGGACAACAGGCGCAGCAGGCTGGTCTTGCCGCTGCCGTTGGGGCCGCTGATCTGCACCATATCGCCACTGGCCAGTCTTAATTCGAAATTTTCGAAGAGCAGCCGCAGGTCTCGCTCGCAGGCAAGGGCAACGGTTTGCAGGACAGGACTGGTCAAGGGATCACGGGCCTTATACGGTTCAAGTCGGCTCTGGCGCGGCCGTTAAAGAGATGCAGGATAAATGCAATGACGGTGCGAACCAGAGAGCTGGATCAAACAATTGCTATGTTTTCTGAACGAAGCGCAAGACGCGCGGCATTATACATGGCGTGCCTTACTCCCAAGAGCGCAATTTCCTCAGGTTGTGTCCGCGTATGACAGGCGAAATGAACATCCTCCCGCTTCCGCCCACCACCCCGGCGAACACGCGTCCGCTGGTGATGAGCGGTGAGTTGCTCAAGCTGCTGACCCCGGTCGAAGGCTTGATCGGTGCCGGGCAAAGCGCTCAGGCCGAGGTGTTGTCACTCAAGCAGGCGGATCAGACCTTTCAACTGTTGCTCAAGGTCACCGTCGACGGCGGCCGCCAGACCACCGTGCAAGCCAGCAGCAACCTGCCGTTGCCGACCGGCACCAACCTGGCGGTTACTCAGCCATCGGCGGGCAATCTGGCAATCACCGTGCAGCAGGCCATCGCCAGCAGCGTCGCCGCCCTCACCCGCATCGACACCGCGCAGTTGCCGGTCGGCACACTGCTGCAAGGCAAGGTGCTGACCTCGCAGACACTGCCGCAAGTGCCGGGACAGCCGACGGTGTACCGCTCGCTGGTGAGCCTGCTCAACACCGCACAGAGCGGCGCCACACTGGACATCGACAGCCCGACGCCGCTGCGCATCGGCACCCTGCTTTCGGCACTGGTCGAAGACTCGCAAACCCTCAAATTCGTGCCACTGAGCAGCCGTCAGGAGCAATTGGCGGTGAGCCAGCAACTGCTCGGCCAACAAAGTCGCCAAGGCTCGCTGGACGGTTTGCTCAATGCTTTGCAAAACCTGCCGAGCGACGATGATCAGACTTCGCAGGATCTGCGCGCTGCCGTCGTGCGTCTGCTTGCCAATTTGCCCGATGTGCAGCAGATGAGCAGCGCCAAAGGCGTGGCCCTGGCCCTGGCCAACAGTGGCGCCTTCCTCGAAGCCAAATTGCTGACCGGACAGAATCCGGCGCTGGCCCCGGACATGAAAGCCGATCTGCTCAAACTGATCGCGCAACTGTCCCCGGGTGTGCCGGGCAATGCCAGTTTCAACGCGATCATTGCTGCCAACACGCTGGCGCAGGCGCTGCCAAGTTTCGTGCGCAACGCCCTCGGCACCCTCGGCCAGGTCAGCGCCAAACCCGTGCCGAGCAGTTTCCCGCTGCCCGACCGCCTGCTGCAAAGCCAGGACGGCGAAGGCGATCTGGAACATCTGCTGCGCCTCGCTGCAGCCGCCGTGTCGCGCCTGCAAAGCCATCAGTTGTCGAGTCTGGAACAGACCGGGGTCACCGATGACGGCCGCCTGCTCAGCACCTGGCAGTTGGAAATCCCCATGCGTAACCTGCAGGACATCGTGCCGTTGCAGGTCAAGTTCCAGCGCGAAGAAGCGCCGGAAAGAGAACCGCAACCCAACGAACGCCGCGACGAGCGCGAGCCCAAACAGCAACTGTGGCGCGTCGATATGGCGTTCGATATGGAGCCGTTGGGGCCGATGCAAATTCAGGCGCAGCTGATTGCCGGCAGCCTGTCGAGCCAGCTGTGGGCCGAGCGCCCGTACACCGCCGACCTGATCGAAACCAACCTGTTCGCGCTGCGCCAGCGCCTGCTTGATCGCGGGCTGAACGTCGGTGATCTCGACTGCCACCTCGGCACCCCGCCGCAAGGCAATCAAACCCGTCTCGAACACCGCTGGGTCGACGAAACCGCATGAACGATTCCACTGCTCCACGCCAGGCCATCGCCCTCAAATACGACGGCAACCACGCCCCGACCCTCACCGCCAAGGGCGACGAGGAACTGGCCGAAGAAATCCTGCGCATTGCCCGCGACTGTGAAGTGCCGATCTATGAAAACGCCGAGCTGGTGCGGCTGTTGGCGCGGATGGAGCTGGGCGACAGCATCCCCGAAGAGCTGTACCGCACGATTGCCGAGATCATCGCGTTTGCGTGGAATCTGAAGGGAAAATTCCCCGAGGGACAGGACCCGGATGCGCCAATGGTCGAGAAGGACGTTACCGCGCGCGGGGATGATTATTAAGCCTTGAAAGCAAAAGATCGCAGCCTTCGGCAGCTCCTACAGGGAAGCGCGTTCCAATGTAGGAGCTGCCGAAGGCTGCGATCTTTTGATCTTCAGCTTCTGTGCAGCTTGCGCATCAACTCCGCCTCAGCCTGGGTCAAGCCACAGGACTGGGTCAGCTCATCGACGCTCGCGCCCATGCCCACCAGTTTCGCCGCCTGGGCGAACGACAGGCTCGACGGGTCGCGCTGTTCCAGCGCCACAATCTTGTCCGGCAACGGGCCGACGACCGAGCGCAGCTCGTGCAGGGCTTCGCCCATACGCACGTTGCCGTTCTGGTAGTCGTCGACACGCTTGGCCAGGTCCTTGATGCGCTGATCACGCAGCGCATCGCCCTGAGCCTGTTGCGCCGCGATCACCCGCTGCGCCTTGATGTACGCCAGAAACATTGCCAGCGTGCCTGCCCAGAAGAGGAACAGGACAATGACCGCAACTTCGAGAATCAATCAGATGCTCTCCAGTTCCGACCATTCTTCTTCGCTCATCATCTTGTCCAGCTCGACCAGGATCAGCAACTCGTTGTTCTTGTTGCACACGCCCTGGATGAACTTGGCCGACTCTTCGTTGCCGACGTTTGGCGCAGTCTCGATTTCCGACTGACGCAGGTAAACCACTTCAGCCACGCTGTCGACCATGATCCCGACCACTTGCTTGTCGGCTTCGATGATGACGATACGGGTGTTGTCGCTGATCTCGCCGCTGTTCAGGCCGAAGCGCTGACGGGTGTCGATCACAGTGACCACGTTACCGCGCAGGTTGATGATGCCCAGCACGTAGCTTGGCGCACCCGGTACCGGCGCGATTTCGGTGTACCGCAAGACTTCCTGAACGCGCATCACGTTGATGCCGTAGGTTTCGTTGTCCAGCTTGAAGGTCACCCATTGCAGGATCGGATCTTCAGAACCTTTTGCATTCGTCGCCTGACTACTCATACCCTGACCCCTCGAAAAAACCGCACTGGGCGGTGTGTGTTCTGTGTGGAGGCATTGAAAAATGCCTTCGCCTGACTGTTATGTCGGCTGCTATGTCGATTTATGTAGCGGCTTGTGGCCGCCCAAGTGCTTTGCCCCGCCGCTGGCGATCAACTCGGCCAGCGCGGCTACATCAAGTAATGCACACATGTGCTCGATCACCGTGCCGGCGAGCCATGGCCGCTGACCCCGGTGACTTCTCCATTTGATTTCATTCGGATCCAGACGCAACGAACGGCTGACCTGATGCACCGCCAGGCCCCATTCGTAACCTTGTACCGAAATCACGTACTGCAGGCCCTGACGGAAGTCATCGCGATAGCGATCCGGCATGACCCAACGCGCCGTGTCCAAGACTTTCAGATTGCCGGCCTGGCTCGGCAGAATCCCGAGGAACCATTCCGGCTGCCCGAACAGCGGCGTCAACTCGTGGCCGGCCAGCGAATAGATTGAGCCCAGGCACACCAGCGGCACCGCCAGCGTCAGCCCGGCAACATCGAACAACAGGCACTCGAACGCTTCGGCAGCCCAGGCCGGTCGGCCATCGGTGTCCACCGGGGGTGGCGTGTTGCTTGGCGGCAGGTGAACTTCCACCACCGGCGGCACCCGCGTCTGTTCGACGGGTGCCGGCGCAACCGGCGCAGGTTCGGCCACGACCGGTTCCGGCGCGGTTTTCAGCAATTGGGTTTGCAGCAGCGGTGCGAGTGTCGAAACCGGCGCGCGTGGCGGCTCGGCTTCTTCGATCAACGCCACTGGCGCCTTGGCGATCGTTGCGGCGGCAGGCGCGACAACCGGGGCGGCAGGCTTGGCGGTTTTCTGCGCATCACGCGCCTGCTCTTCCAGTACCGCGGCCTGGAATTCATCCAGCGCCGCAGCACTTTCGGCCACCTCGACCGGCGCCTCGACCGGCATTTCCACTGGCGGCAACTCGTCAGGGATTTCCTGCAGCAAGCTGTCCAGATAGGACTGCAACGCCAGTTGCGGACGCGACGTCAGTTTGATCGGCCGATTCATGCTCAAGCCACCTGCGGAACAAGTTGTTGCGCCAGCAGGTGCTTGAGCAACGCGCGGTACGCCAGCACACCACGACTCTTGCCGTCGAACTGCGAAGGCGTGACCCCGGCCCGGCTGGCATCACGCAGACGGGTATCGACCGGGATGTAACCCTGCCAGATCTCTTCCGGAAACTTGTCGCGCAGCACGCGCAAGGTGCCCAGCGACGCCTGGGTGCGGCGGTCGAACAGGGTTGGCACGATGCTGAACGGCAGCGCCTGTTTGCGCGAGCGGTTGATCATCGCCAAGGTGTTGACCATGCGCTCCAGACCTTTGACGGCCAGGTGCTCGGTCTGGACCGGGATCACCAGTTGCTGGCTCGCGGCCAGGGCGTTGACCATCAACACGCCGAGCAATGGCGGGCTGTCGATGATCGCGTAATCGAAGTCCTGCCACAGCTGCGCCAGACTCTTGGCGATCACCAGGCCCAGACCGCTTTGCCCTGGCGACTGGCGCTCAAGGGTGGCCAGCGCGGTACTGGACGGCAACAGGGAAATGCGTTCGTCGCTGGTCGACAACAGCAACTGCCCGGGCAAGCCTTGCGGCACGCTGCCCTTGTGCAGAAACAGGTCGTAGTTGCTGTGTTCCAGGCTGTCGGGGTCGTAGCCGAAATAGCTGGTCATTGAGCCGTGCGGGTCGAGATCGACCACAACCACGCGCTTGCCCGCCTCCGCCAGCAACCCGGCTAAAGCGATGGAAGATGTGGTTTTACCGACACCACCCTTTTGATTGGCGACTGCCCAGACTCTCATTCGGTTCGTTCCTCCCGGCCGAGATCCTCGACCGAGACATAGCTCAGCGTATTAATGCGGGCGACGGAGAATTGACGGCACTCTCGCGTCCCGGCGTCTTGACCGGGGTCGGTGCAGTTTGTGTGCCAGCACGCTTCAATGCAGCGTCCGGTTGCGCATTGGCGGTTCCGGTACCGGTCAGGCTGCGGCGCACATCGAGATTGCGCGACACCACCAGCACCACACGACGGTTTTTCGCCCGGCCTTCGGCGGTGGCGTTGTTGGCCACCGGCTGAAACTCACCGTAACCCACCGAGGCAAGACGCCCGGGGTTCACGCCCTGCATCGCCAGCATGCGCACGATGCTCGCCGAACGCGCCGAGGACAGCTCCCAGTTGGTCGGGTACTGCGCAGTGCGGATCGGCTGATCGTCGGTGAAGCCTTCGACGTGGATCGGGTTGTCGAACGGTTTGAGGATCGCCGCGACCTTGTCGATGATGTTGAAGGCGATGTCGCTCGGCATCGCGTCGCCACTGCCGAACAACAGGCTGGAGTTGAGTTCGATCTCGACCCACAACTCATTGCCGCGCACAGTCATCTGGTTGGAAGCGATCAAGTCGCCGAACGCGGCACTGATGTCATCGGCGATGCTTTTCAGCGGATCGCTGGCCCCGGCGATACCGGCGTCGACCTGCTCGCTGTCCTTGACCAGCGGCTTGGCCGGGGTGACGGTTTTCGGTCGTTCCTCACCGATCGGGATCGGCTTGAGCGAGCGATCGGAGTCAGTGAAAACCCCGATCAGCGCTTCGGAAATGACTTTGTACTTGCCTTCGTTGATCGACGAGATCGAGTACATCACCACGAAGAACGCGAACAGCAGCGTGATGAAATCCGCGTAGGACACGAGCCAGCGCTCGTGATTAACGTGTTCTTCCTGATGCCTGCGGCGAGCCATAGTCCATTACCCCCATCAATCCATGAAGCCCTGAAGCTTCAGCTCGATAGAGCGAGGGTTTTCACCTTCGGCGATCGACAAAATACCTTCCAACAACATTTCGCGATAACGCGACTGCCGCAACGCGATTGACTTGAGCTTGGCCGCCACCGGCAGCAACACCAGGTTGGCACTGGCCACGCCGTAGATGGTCGCGACGAATGCCACGGCAATGCCGCTGCCCAATTGCGTCGGATCAGCGAGGTTGCCCATCACATGGATCAGGCCCATCACCGCACCGATGATGCCGATGGTCGGCGCGTAGCCGCCCATGCTTTCGAAGACTTTGGCCGCTTCGATGTCGCGGGCTTCCTGGGTGTAGAAGTCCACTTCGAGGATGCTGCGGATCGCTTCCGGCTCGGCGCCGTCGACCAGCAGTTGCAGGCCTTTGCGCGAGTAGTTGTCCGGCTCGGCATCGGCGACGCCTTCCAGGCCGAGCAGGCCTTCCTTGCGCGCGGTGAGGCTCCAGTTGACCACGCGGTCGATGCCGCCAGCCAAGTCCACCCGTGGCGGAAACAGGATCCAGGCGAGGATCTGCATGGCGCGCTTGAAGGCGCTCATCGGCGATTGCAGCAGCGCGGCACCGATGGTGCCACCGAGGACGATCAGCGCCGCCGGGCCGTTGGCCAGCGCGCCGAGGTGGCCGCCTTCAAGGAAGTTGCCGCCGATGATGGCGACGAACGCCAGGATAATCCCGATAAGGCTTAAAACATCCATCAGATACACGCCTCGACGATGTGCTTGCCGATGTCGTCCAGGCCGTAGACCGCGTCAGCCAGATCGGCTTTGACGATGGCCATCGGCATGCCGTAGATCACGCAGCTTGCTTCGTCTTGGGCCCATACCGAGCTGCCGCCCTGCTTGAGCAGACGTGCGCCTTCACGGCCGTCGGCGCCCATGCCGGTAAGGACCACCGCCAGAACTTTGTCGCCGTAGGACTTGGCCGCCGAACCGAAGGTGATGTCCACGCACGGCTTGTAATTCAGACGCTCGTCGCCCGGCAGGATTTTCACCGCGCCACGGCCGTCGATCATCATCTGCTTGCCACCCGGGGCCAGCAGCGCCAGGCCCGGACGCAGGATGTCGCCATCCTCGGCTTCCTTGACGCTGATGCGGCACAGCTTGTCCAGACGCTCGGCAAAGGCCTTAGTGAACGCCGCCGGCATGTGCTGGATCAGCACGATCGGCGCCGGGAAGTTCGCCGGCAACTGGGTCAGCACCCGCTGCAGGGCAACCGGGCCGCCGGTCGAAGTCCCGATGGCAACCAGTTTGTAGGCTTTGCGTTTCGGTGCCGGCGACGACGCGCTGGCGGCTGGCGCGCGAGCAGGTGCTGGAGCTGGAGCCGGACGCGTCGGAGCAGCAGTGCTGTGGCTGCTGAAACTCGAAGCCGCCGGGGCGGGTGCAGGCGTCGGTGCAGCGGCCGGAGCCGGCGCACTGTAGGCACTGAAACGACGGTTACTGCGCGAGATGCTGTGGACCTTCTCGCACAGCAGTTGCTTGACCTTCTCCGGGTTACGAGAAATGTCTTCGAAATTCTTCGGCAGGAAATCCACCGCACCGGCGTCCAGCGCATCCAGGGTCACCCGGGCGCCTTCGTGGGTCAGCGAGGAGAACATCAACACCGGGGTCGGGCAGCGCTGCATGATGTGCCGCACCGCCGTGATGCCATCCATCATCGGCATCTCGTAGTCCATGGTGATCACGTCCGGCTTGAGGGCCAGGGCCTGATCGATCGCCTCTTTACCGTTGGTAGCCGTGCCGACCACCTGGATGCTCGGATCCGCTGAAAGAATTTCCGAGACGCGGCGGCGGAAAAAACCCGAATCGTCCACCACCAGGACTTTGACTGCCATAAACACTCCATTAGGTGCAGCGGGACGTCGTCGCCCCGCCGCCCCGGATTCAAATACGCTTCGTCGCGTAACGCTTGAGCATGCTTGGAACATCGAGGATCAACGCGATGCGGCCGTCACCGGTGATGGTGGCGCCGGACATGCCCGGAGTGCCCTGCAGCATTTTGCCCAATGGCTTGATGACCACTTCTTCCTGGCCGACCAGTTGATCGACGACGAAGCCGATCCGTTGGGTGCCCACCGACAGGATCACCACATGGCCTTCGCGCTGCTCTTCGTGAGCGGCGGAGCTGACCAGCCAGCGCTTGAGGTAGAACAATGGCAGCGCCTTGTCCCGCACGATCACCACTTCCTGGCCATCCACCACGTTGGTGGTCGACAGGTCGAGGTGGAAGATTTCGTTGACGTTGACCAACGGGAACGCAAACGCCTGATTGCCGAGCATCACCATCAGGGTCGGCATGATCGCAAGCGTCAGCGGCACCTTGATGACGATCTTCGAGCCCTGGCCCTTGGTCGAGTAGATGTTGATCGAACCGTTGAGCTGGGAAATCTTGGTTTTCACCACGTCCATGCCGACACCGCGGCCGGACACGTCGGAAATCTCGGTCTTGGTCGAGAAACCCGGGGCGAAGATCAGGTTGTAGCACTCGGTATCGCTCAGGCGATCGGCCGCGTCCTTGTCCATCACACCGCGTTTTACCGCGATCGAACGCAGGACGTTCGGGTCCATGCCCTTGCCGTCGTCGGAGATCGACAACAGGATGTGGTCGCCTTCCTGCTCGGCGGCCAGTACCACGCGACCGCCACGGGCCTTGCCCGAAGCTTCGCGCTCTTCCGGCGACTCGATGCCATGGTCGACCGCGTTGCGCACCAAGTGGACCAGCGGGTCGGCCAAGGCCTCGACAAGGTTTTTGTCGAGGTCGGTTTCTTCACCCACCAGTTCCAGGTTGATCTCTTTCTTGAGCTGGCGCGCGAGGTCGCGAACCAGACGCGGGAAGCGCCCGAAGACCTTCTTGATTGGCTGCATCCGGGTCTTCATCACCGCGGTCTGCAAGTCAGCCGTGACCACGTCGAGGTTCGACACGGCCTTGGACATGGCTTCGTCGCCGCTGTTGAGACCCAGGCGCACCAGGCGGTTACGCACCAGCACCAGTTCGCCGACCATGTTCATGATTTCGTCGAGACGCGCAGTGTCGACACGCACGGTGGTTTCGGCTTCGCTCGCCGGTTTTTCCGGCGGCGGAGCAGCGGCAGCACGGGCAGGAGCCGGTGCAGCAGCGGCAGCCGGTTTCGGCGTTTCGGCTTTCGGTTCAGGCTTGGGCGCCGCTTTCGGCGCAGCAGCCGGAGCGGCGACGGCCTTGGCAGCAGGCGCAGCCACGGTCGATGCGGTGCCCGCAGCAGCGGCGCCAACGTCGGTGAACTTGCCTTTACCGTGCAATTCGTCGAGCAGCGATTCGAATTCGTGATCGCTGATCAGGTCGCTGCCGGCAGCCGCGGCCGCCGGTGCGGCAGGCGCAGCCGGTGCCGAAGCAATAGCCGATTCCAGCGCTTCAACGGCGAAGTTGCCCTTGCCGTGCAATTGATCGAGCAGTGCTTCAAATTCGTCGTCGGTGATGTCCGAGCTGTCGCCCGCCGCCGGTGCCGCCGGAGCAGCCGCAGTCGGTGCAACGGCGTCTGGCGCGAACTGGCCTTTGCCGTGCAGTTGATCGAGCAACGACTCGAATTCGGCGTCGGTGATTTCATCGCTGGCGGCCGTATGGGCAGCCGGCGCAGGTGCAGCAGCGGCCGGGGCTTCGGCTTCAGCCTTGACGGCGTTCAGCGAATCCAGCAGCTGTTCAAATTCGTTATCGGTGATGTCGCCCGAATCGCTTGAATCACCTTCGACGACCAGTTCTTCGATCATCTCGGCAACCGGAGAAGCCGGGGCTTCGTCGGCCGATTGCGGTTCAGCCAGACGCGCCAGCGCGGCCAGCAGTTCCGGGGTGGCCGCCGTGATCGGCGCACGTTCACGGACTTCGCTGAACATGCTGTTCACCGCGTCCAGTGCTTCGAGCACCACGTCCATCAGTTCTGCATCAACGCGACGCTCACCCTTGCGCAGGATGTCGAACACGTTTTCGGCGATGTGACAGCACTCCACCAGCTCGTTGAGCTGAAGGAAGCCGGCGCCCCCTTTTACAGTGTGGAAACCGCGAAAAATTGCATTGAGCAGATCTGCGTCATCCGGGCGGCTTTCCAGCTCGACCAGTTGCTCGGACAGTTGCTCAAGAATCTCGCCGGCCTCAACCAGGAAATCCTGAAGGATCTCTTCATCGGCGCCGAAGCTCATTAATGGGGTGCTCCTACAGGTCTAAAAACCCAAAAAACCTAAAATTCCAAAACTCTAGAATCCGAGGCTGGATAACAAATCGTCCACATCGTCCTGACCGGACACAACGTCTTCTCGTTTATCGGCATGAATCTGCGGACCTTCACCCTGCGAGAGATGTTTTTGTGGATCTTTTTCTGCAAGCATCGCGGCACGGTCGTGTTCGATGCCCGCAAAGCGGTCAACCTGACTGGCCATGAGGACGAGTTTGAGCAAATTGCTTTCGACTTCGGTGACCAGTTGGGTCACACGCTTGATCACCTGACCGGTGAGGTCCTGGTAATCCTGAGCCAGCAGGATGTCGTTCAGGTTGCTCGACACCGCACGGTTGTCCGTGCTGCTGCGTGACAGAAAACCGTCGACCCGGCGCGCCAGTTCGCGGAACTCTTCAGCCCCGACTTCACGACGCATGAAGCGGCCCCAATCGGTGCTCAGCGCCTGGGCTTCTTCAGCCAGGCCATTGACCACCGGGGTGGCGCTTTCCACCAGATCCATGGTGCGGTTGGCCGCGGCTTCGGTCAGCTTGACCACATAGCCCAGGCGTTCGGTGGCGTCGGTGATTTGCGACACTTCCTCGGCCTGCGGCATGTGCGGATCAATCTGGAAGTTGACGATCGCACTGTGCAGTTCGCGTGTGAGCTTGCCCACTTCCTGATACAGGCCACGGTCACGGGTCTGATTGAGCTCATGGATCAGTTGCACAGCGTCGCCGAACCTGCCTTTTTCAAGGCTCTCGACCAGTTCGACCGCGTGTTTTTTCAGGGTCGATTCGAAATCGCCCTGTGAAGATTCGTTATGCTCCATAGCTCCCCCGCGCGTTCATCAGCCGATGCGTTCGAAAATCTTCTCGATTTTTTCTTTCAGCGCCTGAGCCGTGAAAGGTTTGACCACGTAGCCGTTCACGCCGGCCTGGGCCGCTTCGATGATCTGCTCGCGCTTGGCTTCGGCAGTCACCATCAGCACGGGCAGGTGCTTGAGTTTTTCATCGGCACGCACGTGGCGCAGCAGGTCGATACCGGTCATGCCCGGCATGTTCCAGTCCGTTACCAGAAAGTCGATGCTTCCGCTGTTGAGCACCGGAATGGCAGTGGTGCCATCGTCGGCCTCGACGGTGTTGGTGAACCCCAGATCACGCAGCAGGTTCTTGATGATCCGCCGCATCGTTGAGAAGTCATCAACGATGAGGATTTTCATGTTCTTGTCCAATTCGACCTCCAAGCAGTCTTAAACGCGCCCAGCACCTGGACGCGCCATTTCAATCAATCCGGCAAAGCACTCGATGACTGTCTGGAGCACAACAGAGCAAGACCGGTGCCGTTCATCACCGCACCAGCCTCGTTCGCAGTGTCCCCACACTGCCTTCAGCGCGCTCGCCACTCCCCCAAACGCCCCCGCAAACGGGCCGCGCACTGGCTATGTAACTGGCTGACCCGCGATTCACTGACGCCAAGGACTTCACCGATTTCCTTGAGGTTCAGTTCTTCGTCGTAGTACAGCGCCAACACCAGTCGCTCACGCTCCGGCAAATTGGCAATCGCGTCCGCCAGCGCAGCCTGGAAGCGTTCATCTTCCAGATCGCGTGACGGCTCAAGATGAGCACTGGCGCCATCCTCGTGCAGCCCTTCGTGTTCGCCGTCCTGCAGCAGGTCGTCGAAACTGAACAGCCGGCTGCCCAGCGTGTCATTCAAAATCCCGTAGTAATCATCGAGACTCAATTGGAGTTCGGCCGCAACCTCGTGATCTTTAGCATCACGGCCGGTTTTAGCTTCAATTGAGCGAATTGCGTCGCTGACCATACGGGTGTTGCGGTGAACCGAGCGTGGTGCCCAATCCCCCTTGCGCACTTCATCGAGCATCGCGCCGCGGATCCGAATGCCCGCGTACGTTTCGAAACTGGCGCCTTTGCTGGCGTCATATTTGGTCGAGACTTCGAGCAGGCCGATCATCCCGGCCTGAATCAGGTCTTCAACCTGCACACTCGCCGGCAAGCGCGCCAGCAGGTGATAGGCAATGCGCTTGACCAGTGGCGCGTAACGCTCGATCAACTCGTACTGCGCGTCACGTGCCGATTTCTTGTAGTAGTTCATACCGCTGGCGGTCATAACACAGGCCCTGCCGTTTGCTGCACGAGGCGCTCGACGAAAAACTCAAGGTGCCCACGCGGGTTGGCAGGCAGCGGCCAGGTATCGACCTTCTGTGCGATCGCCTTGAACGCCAGCGCGCACTTGGAACGCGGAAAGGCTTCATAGACCGCTCGCTGCTTCTGCACTGCCTTGCGCACGCTTTCGTCGTACGGCACCGCGCCGACGTATTGTAAGGCGACGTCGAGAAAGCGATCCGTGACCTTGGTCAACTTGGCGAACAGGTTGCGCCCTTCCTGCGGGCTCTGCGCCATGTTGGCGAGGACGCGGAAGCGGTTCATGCCGTAGTCGCGGTTGAGCAGTTTGATCAGCGCGTAGGCGTCGGTGATCGAGGTCGGCTCGTCGCAGACCACCAGCAACACTTCCTGCGCCGCGCGCACGAAACTGACTACCGAGTCACCAATGCCCGCAGCGGTGTCGATCACCAGTACATCGAGATTGTCGCCGATGTCGCTGAAGGCCTGAATCAGACCGGCATGTTGCGCCGGGCTCAGGTGCACCATGCTCTGGGTGCCGGAAGCGGCCGGCACGATGCGGATCCCGCCGGGGCCCTGCAACAGCACGTCGCGCAGCTCGCAGCGGCCTTCGATCACATCGGCCAGCGTGCGTTTGGGGGTCAGTCCCAGCAGAACGTCGACGTTCGCCAGCCCCAGGTCAGCGTCCAGCAGCATGACCCGACGGCCAAGCTCTGCCAGCGCCAGAGACAAGTTCACTGACACGTTAGTCTTGCCGACGCCACCTTTGCCGCCGGTCACCGCGATCACCTGTACGGGATGCATGCTGCCCATGTTATTTCTTTACCTTGTCTTGCATAGACGGAGGCCACATTACTGGCTGCGCGTTCACAACCGGAACAATGCATGGCAGACCATCGATGTAGGTACAAAAACTGTTCATTACCTCAGCCAACCTGCTTGGTCGGGCTGTGGTAGATATCAGCGAACATGTCAGCCATGGCTTCTTCGCTGGGTTCTTCCTGCATTTGCACGCTGACGGCGCGGCTGACCAGCTGATGACGGCGCGGCAGATGCAGATCATCCGGAATCCGTGGGCCATCGGTCAGGTACGCGACCGGCAGTTCATGACTGATCGCCAGGCTCAACACTTCGCCAAGGCTGGCCGTCTCATCCAGTTTAGTCAGGATGCAGCCGGCAAGCCCGCAACGCTTGTAACTGTGATAAGCGGCGGTTAGAACCTGTTTCTGGCTGGTGGTTGCCAGCACCAGATAATTTTTTGAACGGATGCCACGCCCGGCCAGACTTTCCAGCTGCATGCGCAGCGCCGGATCGCTGGCCTGCAGGCCGGCGGTATCGATCAGCACCACGCGTTTGCGCAGCAGAGGGTCCAGCGCCTGAACCAGCGATTGGCCCGGATCGACGTGGGTCACCGGCACGTTGAGAATCCGCCCCAGGGTCTTGAGTTGCTCCTGCGCACCGATGCGGAAGCTGTCCATGCTGACCAGCGCCACATTCTGCGCGCCGTACTTGAGCACGTAGCGCGCAGCGAGTTTGGCCAGGGTGGTGGTCTTGCCCATGCCGGCCGGGCCGACCATGGCAATCACCCCGCCCTCTTCCAGCGGCTCGACTTCCGGTACGGCAATCATCCGCGCCAGGTGCGCGAGCAGCATGCGCCAGGCCTGACGCGGTTCTTCGATGTCGGTGATCATCGCCAGCAGGTCGCGCGACAACGGCCCGGACAGACCGATGCGCTGCAGGCGGCGATACAGATTGGCTTGCGCCGGACGGCTGCCTTGCAGCTGGTTCCAGGCCAGGGTGCCGAGCTGCACTTCCATCAGCTCACGCAGACTGTTCAATTCGAAACGCATCGAATCCAGCGCACGCGGATCGACACCCGCCGATGCTGGTGCAGCTGCCGGCGCCGGACGCGCCGGGGCGGCGTAGGTCGGTTCGCTCAACGGCTCGGCAGCGGTCAGTGGCAGGCCGGCCGTCAACGGCAGCCCGGCAAAGATCTGGCGATTGCTATTGCCATCGGCTTCGCCACGCAGGCTCAGTTCGGCCTGAGCGGTGACGATGCGCGACTGGGTCTTGCGCAGTTCGTCCTCGAGTTCCATGTTCGGAACCCGTGGCGCCAGCGCCGACAACTTGTAATCCAGCGCCGCCGTCAGCTCGACGCCGCCGGCAATGCGGCGGTTGCCAATGATGGCGGCATCAGCGCCCAGCTCATCACGAACCAGCTTCATGGCCTGACGCATATCGGCGGCGAAAAAACGCTTAACTTGCATAAACCACTACCTCAGCCGTTGGGCCCTACTGTCGCAACGATGGTCACTTGCTTGTTGTCCGGAATTTCCTGGTAGGCCAACACGTGCAGCCCCGGGACGGCGAGGCGACCGAAACGCGAGAGCATCGCGCGGATCGGGCCTGCTACCAACAGGATCACCGGTTGACCTTGCATTTCCTGGCGCTGCGCCGCTTCGATGAGCGAACGCTGCAGCTTCTCGGCCATGCTTGGCTCCAGCAGAACGCCCTCTTCCGAGCCTTGTCCTGCCTTCTGCAGACTATTGAGCAATATTTGTTCCAACCTTGGTTCCAAGGTGATCACAGGCAGCTCGGAGTCAGTGCCTACAATGCTTTGGACGATGGCGCGGGATACGCCGACGCGTACGGCGGCCACCAAAGCGGCGGTATCTTGACTCTTGGCGGCGTTGTTGGCGATGGCTTCGGCAATGCTGCGGATGTCGCGTACCGGCACGTGTTCGGCCAGCAATGCCTGCAGCACCTTGAGCAATTGCGACAGCGACACCACACCCGGCACCAGCTCTTCAGCCAGTTTCGGCGAGCTTTTGGCCAGCAATTGCATGAGTTGCTGCACTTCTTCGTGGCCGATCAGCTCACTGGAGTGTTTGTACAGAATCTGGTTCAAGTGCGTCGCGACCACGGTACTGGCGTCGACCACGGTGTACCCGAGCGATTGCGCCTGCGCGCGCTGGCTGACTTCGATCCACACCGCCTCCAGGCCGAAAGCCGGATCTTTGGCGGTAATGCCGTTGAGCGTGCCGTAGACCTGCCCCGGGTTGATCGCCAGTTCGCGATCCGGGTAGATTTCGGCTTCGGCCAGGATCACGCCCATCAGGGTCAGGCGGTAGGCACTCGGCGCCAGATCGAGGTTGTCACGGATATGCACGGTCGGCATCAGGAAGCCCAGGTCCTGCGAGAGCTTCTTGCGCACGCCCTTGATCCGCGCCAGCAACTGCCCGCCCTGATTGCGATCGACCAGCGGGATCAGGCGATAGCCAACTTCCAGGCCGATCATGTCGATCGGCGTCACGTCATCCCAGCCCAGCTCCTTGGTTTCCATGGCGCGGGCCGGCGACGGCAGCAGTTCCTGCTGACGCTGAACTTCCTGCAGCGCCTGCACCTTGGCGACGTTCTGTTTTTTCCAGAACAAGTAGGCACCACCGGCGGCCAGTGCGGCCATGCTCAGAAAGGAGAAATGCGGCATGCCCGGAACAAGGCCCATGACCGCCATCAGACCAGCCGCCACTGCCAGTGCTTTGGGCGAAGCGAACATCTGCCGGTTGATCTGCTTGCCCATGTCTTCCGAACCGGAAGCACGGGTCACCATGATCGCTGCCGCTGTCGATAACAACAGTGATGGCAATTGCGCCACCAAACCGTCACCGATGGTCAGCAAGGCGTACACCTTGCCGGCGTCGGCGAAGTTCATGTTGTGCTGGAAGATACCGACCGCCATGCCGCCGATGAGGTTGATGAACAGGATCAGCAAGCCGGCAATCGCGTCACCCCGCACGAACTTGCTGGCACCGTCCATCGAACCGTAGAACTCAGCCTCTTGCGCGACTTCCTGACGGCGCGCCTTGGCCTGGTTCTGGTCGATCAGACCGGCGTTGAGGTCGGCGTCGATCGCCATTTGTTTGCCAGGCATTGCGTCGAGGGTGAAGCGCGCGCTCACCTCGGAAATCCGCCCGGCACCCTTGGTCACCACGACGAAGTTGATGATCATCAGGATCGCGAAGACCACGATACCGACCACGTAGTTACCGCCGATCACCACTTCACCGAAGGCCTGGATCACCTTGCCGGCGGCGGCGTGGCCGTCCTGACCGTGGAGCATCACCACCCGCGTCGAGGCCACGTTCAACGCCAGCCGCAGCAGCGTCGCCACCAGCAGAATCGTCGGGAACACCGCGAAATCCAGCGGCCGCAACGCGTACACGCAGACCAGCAGGACGACAATCGACAGCGCAATGTTGAAGGTGAAAAACACGTCCAGCAGGAACGGCGGCACCGGCAGCATCATCATGGCCAGCATGACCAGCAGCAACAACGGCACGCCCAGATTGCCTCGACTGAGGTCGGCAACATTCGAGCGAGCAGTGTTGAATAACTGAGAGCGATCCACCGGTTTTCCCCGTTCCTTTAAAGCAAACTTTTGACGCCCGAAGCAGGCGCACGGCGGCTACTGCAAGAAGCCTTCCAACTTTTGCCGGGGATTGAAACAGAAGGGTTTATCGGGAAGATTTCGGCGTCTGGACTGACGCTTTCGCGAGCACGCCCGCTCCCACAGTCGATCTTCAGTGAATACAGAACAGGTGTATCACACAGCTCCTGCGGGAGCGGGCTTGCTCGCGAAGGGGGCCAGCAGCGACATCAAAGAATAAGCAGCCGCAGCCAGACGGCTTATGCGCTTTGGAGTCGGGCTCTGTATGGATCGGTCGCTGCATAACCTGCGATCTTACAATGCTGGTTACTGCGCGATCAGAATCTGCTTGGGCGAAATTTCACCGAAGCCTAGCTGCTTGCTATCGATGTACCGCGTCCCCCGAAATAGTTGCTCTCCGTCGATCTCGACAAAGTCCTCGTCCATGTACATGAGCACAACCCTGGTCTGTGGCGCTCGAATCTGTGGAACCTCCATGTGGCCCTCCATCAGATTGAGCGCCCAATGAAATTGCATAACCGGCAGATCACCAATTTCAATCTGGCGCCTGCCCTCCAACGCCCGGAAATCTCGGTGCGCAGTGATCCGTAACTTGGGCCCGACCGCCTCGAACTGCGGCTTGCCATAACGTACCTCCAAATCACGCCCCGTCGCCCATTTATCCATGTAGTTTCGTGGCGAGGTGAACAGCCTGAACAACGCCTGATTATCGCGAATGTCTTCTTCAGTTCCGAACAGATAGTTGTAGGCGTAGTGGTAAGCCAGACCGTCGAGCTCAGGCCTGATGGCGTTGACCGGGTTATCCAGATAACCCGGGATAAAAACGTGAGCCATGTGCACAAAGTGGGTAAAGTCCAGTTCCAGCTCGAAGGTGACTTCGTATCGGATCGACCTTTCCTTCAGGTTTTCCTCCAACCTCCCTGAAACATATTCCACATTCATCCCTTCAAGTTTTTTGTAGATTCGGTCCGCCATGATCGTGCGCTCTTTGCCCAGGGATTATTCCCAAGTGCATGGCAGCGCAGTTGCGAGATGACGTCTACTGTCAGATCTGACAGGTCATCACCACCATCCGTCTGAAAACCCCATCCACCTGTCAGACCTGACAGTAGAACACCGATTCCTTGAATGCTCTGATTCGACGACCCGAATCTATCGGGCACTTCACTGGACAGGAGCTGACCATGGAAAAGCTGACAATCGATGAATCATTGCTGTCATTGGCTGCGTGGAACTTCAGGAACCAGGATCTCCCTCCCCACACCCCACCGGAAGGTGCATTCGCGACAAGAACCGCTGCCGGGGGACGGGAGCCGTACACTTATCACTCGAGCAAGATAATTGTCGACCTCGACGAAACTACTGGAAAGGTGATTTCTCGCGGCAACGGACGCGCAACAATCACGGTGACGGACAGCGACGGATAGACGGCGAGTTACCCTGTGGGAGCTTCAAATGTGCATTATCTTTTTGGCACAGGAATCTTCGGCACCTATACAAGTTGCGCTGATGCCGCCACTGCACAGGGGGGCAGCATACCGTCACTGGCAGAATGGCGGTCTTACAAGGAGGGTTGTGACTGGATTCGATCTCCCAAACGAGCCCATACCGTCGCAGCTGACAAACGTCAGGCATCGCGGCGCAAATCCGGCGGGATCGGCAAATCGTCCTTGAGTGGATCCGGGCGCTTGCCCTTGCCGGCGCGGAACAGGCGAGTAAGAAAAGGGGACGGTTATATTTAACCAGTGATTTAGCAGCGGGGCTTGATCGAGATTTTTCTGTTGACCGGGATGGCCGTTTCGCGAGCAAGCTCGCTCCCACAGAGAAACGCATTCCAAATGTGGGAGTGAGCTTGCTCGCGAAGAGGCCAGTGAAGTCAGCGCAAATCGCTATTTTAAACTCAGGCGTTTAAAAGACACCTCCAGACACGCCTCCAAGGCTACACATCCTTGCGCCATTGCCTACAGCTACGCCAGAATCCGCCGGCTTGTGCGCCTTGGGGGCGGGTTCTATTGTGGTTCGGTCGCTGATTGTTCAGTGATCGGGTTTAGCAGCCCGGGTTTTCTCTAGACGCACAAAGTCCGTTGTCGTTATGGCGGCTTTGCGTGGGGCACTTCGGTGCGCCGGGTTCTAGAGTCCTGGTCTGCTAACCCGCGTACAGCCGCCACCTCCTTCGTTAGCAGCGAAAGGTGCCGGCCTCACTACTCTAGAGGCTTCACCATGATCAAACCAACACCCAACCCACCCGAAACCGACCCCACCTCCCCCTACGAATCCCTCGATTCGAAAAAGCTCCACGATGCCGCCGACCGCGCGCTCGACCACTACCTTTGTGCGCCCGGATCCACCCCACCGCCGCGCAGAACCCGCAGGATGTACGCCGTGACCGCCGACTTCAAAAACGAAGAACTGCTGGC